>JAKFUL010000014.1 GCA_021732665.1 Acetobacteraceae bacterium | reverse complement strand
GGCGCGGGGCGTGCCGGGGGTTCGGTGGCCGGGGGCGCGGCGGCTTCGGGCGCGGCCGGCGCGGCCACCATGGCCGTGCCCTCCTCGCGCGGAGCGAAGGGCGAGGCCGGGCCGGCCCAGGCCACCGCCACCGGCAACCGGCGGACCGCCTCGTCGAGGCGCTGGAACTGGCTCGGCTGCATCGGCACCATCCCCGGCAAATGGCGCTCGGCCAGGACGCTGAGACGCTCCTGGTCGTTCAGCCTCGCCCATTCCGCCTGGAGCAGCTGGGTGCGCGCCTCCACCTCCTCGGTGGCGCGACGGATGTCGCGCAGGTCGCGGTCCTGCGCCGCCACGCTGCGCTTGACCTCGAAGGTGTGGCCGATGGCCAGGGCCATGGCGAGGCCGGAGAGGAGGGTCAGGGGCTTGATCATGCTGCGTCCCTGTCGTCGAGGCGGGCGATGGCGCGCAGCCGGGCGGACCGGGCGCGGGGATTGGTGCGGGTCTCGGCCTCGCCCGGGCGCTCGGCGCCACGCGTGAGGAGCCGGAAATCGCAGGCTTGCGGGCGCTGTGCCCAGCTGCCGGGGTCATGGCGCGAGGCGCGGGCCTGGCGGCCGGCGGCTTCCGTCAGCACGCGCTTGACGATGCGGTCTTCCAGCGAATGGAAGGAGACCACCACGAGCCGGCCGCCCGGGGCGAGCAGCGAAAGGGCCGCGGCCAGCCCACGCTCGATCTCGCCCAGCTCGTCATTCACCCGGATACGAAGCGCCTGGAAGCTGCGCGTCGCGCCATCCATCCCCGACGGGTCGCGCGGGACCGATTTGCGGATCACCTCGGCCAGCGCGAGGGTGGTGCGGAAGGGCCGGCCCGCCACGATATTGCGGGCGATGCGGCGCGAATGCCGCTCTTCGCCGAACTGATAGAGCACATCGGCCAGCTCGGCCTCGGGCAGGGTGTTCACCAGATCCGCCGCGGTGGGGCCGGTATGGCCCATCCGCATGTCGAGCGGGCCGTCGGCGCGGAAGGAGAAGCCGCGCTCGGCTTGATCCAGCTGGAAGGAGGAGACGCCGAGGTCCAGCACCACGCCATCGAGCTGCGCCACGCCGCGTTCGGCCAGCACCGCCACCATCTCGCCGAAGCGCGCCTCGATCAGGTGCAGCCGTCCCGGGAAGCGCGCCAGCAGGGCGGCGCCGCGGGCGATGGCCTCCGGGTCGCGATCCAGCGCGTACAGGGTGCAGCCGCTCTCCAGGATGGCCGCGGCATAGCCGCCACCGCCGAAGGTGCCATCCAGATGCGCCTCGCCCTCGCCGGGCGCGAGGTGGCGCAGGACCTCGGCCAGCATCACGGGGACGTGGCTCATTGCACGCCCCTGCGGGCCAGGGCGCGGGCCTGTTCGCGCAGGCGTGCCGCCTCGATCATCTCGTCGGCGGCGCGCGGCTCCCACAGCTCGAAAATCTGGTTCTTGCCCAGGAAGGCGATGGCGTCGGTGATTCCCGCGAATTCCATCAGCTTGCCGTCCATGATCAGCCGACCCTCACTGTCGGGCACCGCGTCCAGCGTGTCGGAGTAATTGACGTAGAAGCTGTCATCATCCTCCTCCAGGTTGATGTCGGAGGGCGTGATCGGCGCGATCGAGGCGGTGAAGAGGCTGGCCGGCCAGGCCTCGATGCAGTTCAGCCGCTTGGAGCGGCGCAGCACCAGGGGTTGCCCCGCCAGCGCCGAACGGAAGGCGGCGGGGATGGAGACCCGCTTCTTGGCGTCGAGCTTGTTGACGTAGCGCCCGCGGAATTGCGCGCTTGCCGCCATCGGCCCTGCTGCAATTGGTTCCGCCGCCGCCATCCTGAATTGCCCGCCCCCATTGTGTGAAAACCCGGGGCCACCGGGTGCCGAAGGGCAGCCTGGCGTGGAGGCGTCGCCTCCCTTCCGGCAGCGACCGGAAGGGAAGCGACCGGTGAGGCCCCCCGACCCCACCGGCTCGCCCTACCAGCCCATCTGCGGACCGCTCGCCCCCCCCGAGCGCGCTGCATCCTCATTCGGGCTGAGAGGATTTGTAGATGGGGTTTGGCCCCACTTCAAGGGAAATTCCTCCACCAGACTCTCAGGCCAAAATCATGGTTGTGTTATAAATCAGATACTTGACCTTCGGGCGCTTGCCGAAAGCTGGTTGCCGGTCCAGTGGAAAAGCGATTGCGTTTTGTTCGTTGTATGTTCATTTCGGCGCGACGCCCGCTGAAACAGCCGTTGAAACAATTGAAACCTTGCCCCGTGTCGCGGCAAGGCGAAACTGAAACACAAGCCCGGCAAAACCCATGGCACAGCAACTCCTATGGGACACAAAAAATGCGCCGAGCCCTCCTCGCCTCCGCCCTGGCCATGCTGGCGCTGCCCGCAATGGCGCAGCCCGCCCGGATGTCCCGGCCTATCGCCGCGATGGCGCAGGGCTGCATGGCCGATTGCCTTTCCGCCACCAATCTGCGCTTCGGCGCCGCCGCCGACGCCCAGCGGATCTGCAACGCCCGCTGCGCTGCCGCCGCACGCTTCGACACCGCGGCCGCCACGCCGCGCGGCCGCAGGGGAGCGCCGGTGCAGATGGTGGCCGCCGCCATGCCCATGCCTTCCGGCGCCCCGCACAGCGTGATCTATGCCGGCCGCTCGCCTTCCCCGGGCTTCGGCCTGGTGGCCGGGGAGCGCGACCGCCTGGCCGCCTTCCGCATCGCCGATGAGCAGTGCCGGGTGACGGGCAATGGCTGCCGCATGCTGATGGAAGCGCCGGCGGCCTGCGGCGCCGTGGTCCAGGCGGTGCGCCGCAGCCCGCATGCGCTGGTGATGACGGCCGACCCCTCGACCTACATCGTCACCGTCACCTCGGGCGGCTTCGGCCCCACCCAGGCGGTGGCCGAGGCCGAGGCGATGGCCGAATGCCGGGGCCGCGACCAGGGCGCGCAATGCCGCGTCATGGCCGCCCGCTGCGGGGCGCGGTCGTGATGAGCCCCGCCGCGCAACGCGCCCATGCGCAGGGGCTGCAGGGCCGCCGCCCGGCCCATGCTCTCTCCGCCGCCGAGCTGGAGGCATTCACCCAGGCCACCATGAAGCTGGGCCGCGAGAACGACCCCATCCTGGGCGCGCCCGCGCCGGTCTGGTGGCTGGTGCTGGCCGCGTTGCTGGTGCCGGTGCTGCAATATGCCGGGCTCTGGCTGGGGATCGAGGCCGAGGGCTGGCTGGCCATGGGAATGGCCTTCAGCATCGCCCTTGCCTTGCAGTTGATCCGCCCGCTGGAGGCGCTGTTGGTGGTGGGTGTTGTCATCCACTGGGGCTGGGAAGCGCTTCACCTGGCAAGCCAGGCCGGTTGGGTCATGGCCCAGGTGGACAGCCTGCCGCTGCCGCGCTGACCGCGCCCGCCTTGGCCGGCCGCCGCGCTATTCCCCGGCAACGGCGAAGTTGGGCCGCTCGGAATCGGCCAGCGGCGCGGGCAGCGCCTCGCTCACTGCCGTCAGCAGCCGGGCGCGGGCGGCCTGGATGTTGCCATTGGGCATGGCGCAGGCCATGGCCAGACCGCGCGCGCTTTGCGCCAGCGGCTCGCAGCGCGCGGCGTCGGCAGCCTTGGCGAGGGCCGCGGCGAGGCGGGCCAGCGCCGCGGGCTCGGACACGCGCAGCAATTGCAGCGCGGCCTCGCGCAGATGCGGCATCAACGCGTTCATCGCCGCCGGGTCGATCGGTGGGCGTGATGACGGCGGCGCGGCGGAAGGCGCGGCGGCGGGCACCACGGAGGGGGTGGTGCGCACCGGGCGCACCACCAGCGATTGCGGCTCCACCACGGCCGCGCGTGCCTGCGCCGCGACCATCGCCAGCAGTTGGGCGCCCTCGAAGGGCTTCGGCATCATGGTGGTGAAGCCGGCCTGGGTGGCGGCGTGCTGCACCCCCGCGGTGATATCCGCCGTCAGCGCGATCAGCGGCAATTCGCAGAACGGGGCAGGCAGGGCACGGATGGCGCGGGCGGCGGCGAAACCATCCATCACCGGCATGCGGATATCCAGCACCGCCACGTCGTAATGATTGCGCGAGGCAAGGCCGAGCGCCTCCATGCCGTCGGCCACGATGTCCACCCTGTGGCCGCCGCCCTCCAGCACAGCGCGCAGCAGCGCCTGGTTTGGCACCACATCCTCGGCCACCAGGATACGCAGCGCGCGGGTGCGAACCACCGCGGGGCGGGGGGCGGTTGCCGGCAGCACGCTGTCGCCGCGGCTGGCGACCGAGAGCGGAATGCGGAAGGTGAAGCGGCTGCCCTGGCCGGGATGGCTCTCGGCCCGGATTTGCCCGCCCATGGCATTGACCAGCCGCTGGCAGATGGCCAGCCCCAGGCCCGAGCCGCCATGTTCGCGCGCCGTCGCGGCCTCCGCCTGACGGAAGCGCTCGAAGACGCGGTTCAGCTTGTCGGGGGCTATGCCGATGCCGGTATCGGCCACCGCCACCACCAGCGCGATGCGGCCATCGGCCAGCGGCTCGGCCGCCGCCTCCAGGCGCACCTCGCCCACGCGGGTGAAGCGGATGGCGTTGTTGAGCAGGTTGTTGACGATCTGGCGGATGCGCATCGGGTCGCCCAGCACGCGCATCGGCAGGGCCGGGTGCATCACCGCGTGCAGCCCCAGCGACTTCTGCTCGGCCACTGGCCGCATCAGGTTCAGGCTGTCATGCAGCAGCGCCGGCAGGTCGAAGGCGATGCTTTCCAGCTCGACCGCACCTTCTTCGATGCGGCTGAGATCCAGCACCTCGCCCACCAACGACAGCAGCGCCGAGCCGGCGCGGCGTTGCTGCTCCACCCATTGCCGCTGCTGCGGGTTGAGCGAGGAGGCCGCCAGGAGGTCCGTGAAGCCGATGATGCCGGTGAGCGGCGTGCGCAGCTCATGGCTCATCGTCGTCAGGAAATCGGATTTGCGGCGGTCATTCTCGGCCGCGCGATTGGCCTCGGCGGTCAGCCGCTCCGCCTCGGCGTCGGCCGCGCGCCTGGCGCGGCGCAGCATCCAGGCGCCCAGCAGAAGTGCCGTGGCCAGCGCCCAGACGCCACCCAATGCCAGCGCCAGGCGCAGCGGCCAGAGCGGCGCCTGCGCCACATCGGGCGGCACCGAGACGGCGACGGTCCATTGCGAACTGGCCAGCGGCAGGATGCCGGTCATCGCCGTCTCGCCGGTCTGCAGCGGAATGCGGCCGAGCTCGAAGCGGTTGGAGGTGGCGAGGCGGACATATTCCGGCCCGGCCGGCGCGCCCAGGCGCTGGGTGCCGGTGTGGGTGCGGGCGATGACGGTGAACTGGCTGTCGGTGACGGTGGCGAGCCAGCCGGCAGGCAGGCGGCTGTCGGCGATGAGCGGCGCGAAGGCGCGCAGCGGCAGGGTGGCGGCGATGGTGCCGCGGATCTGCCCCTCGCGCTGGATCGGCACGCGCAGTGTGATGACATCGCCACGCAGCGGGCTGACGGCGCGCCGGCCGGTGGCGACGACGCGCTGGAAGGTCAGGGCATCGGCGATCGGCGGCGGCACGTCATCGGCGCCGGGGCGCAGGTTCATCAGATCGCGCTCGCGGTCGCTGAGCGTGATGGTGAGCCAGTTGGGGCGCTGGCGCAGCAGCCGCCCGGCCTCGGTGCGGAAAGCCTCCAGCTCGCCGCGGTCGAGCGCGGCCGAGCCTGCCAGCACTTCGAGCAGGTTGAGCCCTTCCTCGAGTTCGCCATCCACCGCGCGGGCGATGGCGTGGGCGCTGTCGCGCACCCGGCCGGTCTGGTCCTCCACCTGCAACGAACGGATGAGCAGCAGCAGAACGACGGCGTAGATGGCCAGAGGCAACAGGACGAGGGCGGGCCAGACGGCGATGAAGCGGTTGCGCGGCGGTGCGACGGCCAGCGCGCCAGCAGGCAGCGGGAGCCGGAGCGGGGGGCTCGGCTCTGCCTTTACGGCCTGAATTTCGCGCAATGGTTGCATCGGAGGTTGATCACCTGGAGGGAAGCTCGCCGCACAATCTAGGCACGAAAGAATCTGCAATCAACACAACTTTAACGCGCATTTTTGGGTTGGACCAAATGTCAAACCAGGATGTTACAAGGCAGCCCGGCGCCCTCTGACGCAAGCCGATTTGATTCGACTGACGGGGTTGTGAACACAAATCTTCTTTCGCATTCAATGCACAACGGATAAATCGCCGCCAATGTTCAAGTTCCTAGTGTATTTTGTGACGGTGATGATCTGCGGTGCCGCCAGCGCGCAGCCCCGTCAACATCACGTGACTGCCGGCGATACGCCGCAACCGGTCACGCGGATGCATCCGGTGACCACCTCATCCGTAGAAGGCGGGCAACTCGTCGCATGGCTGCGGCAGGGCGGGTTGGTCCTGTTCTTCCGCCATGCCGACACCGCCGGAATGCCGTGCGACCGCGGCTTTCGCCTCGGTGACCGCGCCGGCCAGCGCAACCTCTCCGCGCAGGGCCGGGCCCAGGCGCGCCGCATTGGCGAGCGGTTGATCGAACTCGGCATCACGGTCCAGCGCCCGGTCCTGGCCGGCCCGGTCTTTCGCGCCCGTGACACCGCCGAGGAGGCCTTCGGCGCCGCCGATGTCGAGGTGACCGATGCGCTGCTGGCCGATGACTATGCCGGCGGGCGGTTGGAATGGGTGCTGGCGGCGCATCGCCGGCTCTTCGCCACCCCGCCGCGCCCCGGCGCCGGCAATGCCGTTCTGGTCGGCCATCGCACACCCGCCATCATGATCCTGGGCCAGGGCCTGGCAGGCCGCGCCTTCCCCGAGGGTGCCGCGCTGGTGCTGCGGCCGGAAGGGCAGGGCTTCGCCGTGCTGGGCGTGCTGGACCTGGTGCCGATGGCGTGGCGCGAGAGCTGCTGAGCGCGCTCTACCAGGTCACCTCGGGCGGCAGGCTCATCAGGATGGCATTCACATTTCCGCCCGTCTTCAGCCCGAAGATCGTGCCGCGGTCATGCAGCAGGTTGAACTCCACATAGCGGCCGCGGCGCATCAGCTGATGCGCGCGCTCGGCTTCGGTCCAGGGCTCGTGCATCCGGCGCCTGACGATCCTCGGATAGGTTTCCAGGAAGGCCTGGCCGACATCGCGGGTGAAGGCGAAGTCGTTCTCGATCCCCCGCCCCGGCGTCTTGTCGCCGAGGTAATCGTAGAAGATGCCGCCCAACCCGCGCGGCTCGCCGCGATGCGGCAGGAAGAAATACTCGTCGCACCACTGCTTGAAGCGCGGATAATAGGTCGGCTCGTGCCTGTCGCAGGCCGCCTTGAAGCCTTCGTGGAAAGTCGCGCCATCCTCCAGGCTGTGCGGTGCGTCGTGGTCCATGGGCGTGAGGTCGCCGCCGCCGCCGAACCAGGCGCGTGTCGTCACGATGAAGCGCGTGTTCATGTGCACCGCCGGCACACGAGGGCTGCGCATATGCGCCACCAGCGAGATGCCGGTGGCGAGGAAGCGCGGATCCTCCTCGGCGCCCGACATCTGCTTGCGGAAATCCGGGCTGAATTCGCCCCAGACGGTGGAGACATTCACCCCCACCTTCTCGAACACCCGGCCACGCATCACGCTCATCACCCCGCCGCCGCCTTCCGGCCGGTCCCAGGCCGTGCGCTCGAAGCGGCCGGCGGGCAGGGCCGTATGCGGGCCGGTGGCCAATTCATTCTCGATCGCCTCGAAGCTGGCGCAGATCGCGTCACGCAGGCTCTCGAACCAGGCTTTCGCTGGGTTTATGAAGGGATTTTCAGGCGCTTTGCTCATTTTCTTCCCGCTGGCTTCCGGCGTTGCCGGTTGTCACTTCGGTGATTGTGCCTTTATACGCCGTGCGGCGCGAGAGACCGGATGTGCGAGCGAAGTGGCGGCGACAAGTGGCCGTTCATTCTCCCGTAAGCCAAGCCGGGCTTTCTCCACCGAGGTAGATGCAGGAACGGAATTCCATGGCCGACACGGCGACCAAACCGAGTGTTCCCACGGCGGCAATAGACGCCGGAAAGCGGGACTTCCTGACGCTGACGGCGACAGCCTTCGCCGCGGTCGGCGTCGGCGCCATTGTCTGGCCCTTCATCGCCTCGATGAACCCGGCGCGCGACGTTCTGGCGCTGGCCAGCACCGAGGTGGACCTCACGCCCATCACCGCGGGCATGGCCGTCACCGTGCTGTGGCGCGGCAAGCCGGTCTTCGTCCGCCACCGCACCGCCGAGGAGATCACCGCCGCCCGCGCCGTGCCGATGTCCGAACTGAAGGACCCGGCGACCGACCAGTCCCGCGTCCGCCGCGATCCCTGGCTGGTGGTGGTCGGCGTCTGCACCCATCTCGGCTGCGTGCCGCTGGGCCAGCGCCCCACCGATGTGCGCGGCGACTACAATGGCTGGTTCTGCCCCTGCCATGGCAGCCATTACGATGGCGCGGCACGCATCCGCAGGGGCCCCGCGCCGCTGAACCTGCCCGTGCCCGACTATACCTTCATGTCCCCCACCCAGATCCGCATCGGCTGAGCCCAGGGTATGGTCCCGCCACGCTCTTCCACGCTTTTTTCATAGGAACATCGCACCATGGCGATCGGCCTCCACGACAGTCAGGTGAAGAACCCGGTTCTGCGCTGGGTTGACCAGCGCTTGCCGGTCATCACCATGATCCAGAAGGAGTACGGGACCTTCCCGACTCCCCGGAACTTCAACTATTTCTGGAATTTCGGCGCGCTGGCCATGATCAACCTGATGATCATGATCGCCACCGGCATCTTCCTGGCGATGCATTACCAGCCCAACACGGCGATGGCGTTCGAGAGCGTCGAACGCATCATGCGCGACGTGAATTATGGCTGGCTGATCCGCTACGTCCACATGAACGGCGCCTCGATGTTCTTCATCGTGGTGTATATCCACATCTTCCGCGGGCTGTATTACGGCTCCTACAAGGCGCCGCGCGAGCTGCTGTGGATGCTGGGCGTGGTCATCTTCCTGCTGATGATGGCGACCGCCTTCATGGGCTACGTGCTGCCCTGGGGCCAGATGTCGCTGTGGGGCGCGGTGGTGATCACCAACCTCTTCTCGGCCTTCCCGGTGGTGGGCGATTTCATCGTCACCCTGCTATGGGGCGGCTTCTCGGTGGACAACCCCACGCTGAACCGCTTCTTCGCGCTGCATTACCTGCTGCCCTTCATGATCGTGGGCGTGGTGTTCCTGCATGTGGCGGCGCTGCACATCACGGGTTCCAACAACCCTCTGGGCGTGGAGCCGAAGGGCCCACAGGATACCATCCCGTTCCACCCCTACTACACCATCAAGGACACCGTCGGCATTGTGGTGTACCTGATGGTCTTCGCAGCCCTGGTGTTCTTCGCGCCGAATTACCTCGGCCACCCCGACAACTACATCCCGGCCAACCCGCTCAGCACGCCGGCGCATATCGTGCCGGAATGGTACTTCCTGCCCTACTACGCCATCCTTCGCGCGGTGCCGGACAAGCTGGGCGGTGTCATCCTGATGTTCAGCTCCATCCTGGTCTGGTTCGCGCTGCCCTGGCTCGACACATCCAAGGTGCGGTCGATGAATTTCCGGCCGGTGGCGCGGATGTTCTTCTTCCTGTGGTGCGTCAGCTTCGTGGTCCTGATGTACTGCGGCGGCAAGCCGGCCGAGGAGCCGTACGTGACGGTCAGCCGCATCGCCACCGCCTACTACTTCGCGTATTTCCTGGTGGTGCTGCCGCTGCTCGGCCGGTTCGAGAAACCGATGCCGCTGCCCGAAAGCATTTCCCGCGCCGTGCTGGGGATCAAGGCCATGGGCGCCGGGCCGCTGCCCGGTGGCGCCGCCACGGCCAAGCCGATGGAGAAGGCATAGACCATGAAGCGTTTCCTCAAGATCGCCGCACTCGCGGGCATCGTCCTCCTCGCCGCAGGGCCCTCCGGCCAGGCGGCGGGCGAGGCACGCCACCCGCGCGACGCCGGCTTCGGCTTCGCCAGCCTCTTCGGCACCTTCGACCGGGCCTCGGCCCAGCGCGGCTTCCAGGTCTACAAGGAGGTCTGCTCGGCCTGCCATTCCATGCGGCTGCTCAGCTACCGCAATCTGCTGGAGTTGGGCCTCAGCGAGGCTGAGGTGCGCGCCATCGCCGCCACCTTCACCGTCACCGACGGGCCGAATGACGAGGGCGAGATGTTCGAGCGCCCGGCCCGCCTGTCCGACCGTTTCCGCCGCCCGCATGCCAATGACGCCGCGGCGCGACTGGCCAATAACGGTGCCCTGCCGCCCGACCTCTCGGTCATCACCAAGGCGCGGCATGACGGCGCGAACTACCTCTACTCGCTGCTCACCGGCTATGGCCAGGAGCCGCCTCAGGGTGTGACGATCGGCGACGGGTTGAATTACAACCCGTATTTCCCCGGCGGCCAGATCGCCATGGGACAGGTGCTGAACGACGACCAGATCGAATACAGCGACGGCACCAACGCCTCGGCCGAGCAGATGGCCAGGGATGTGACGACCTTCCTCGCCTGGGCCGCTGAGCCCGAGACCGAGGCGCGGCGCCGCATGGGCATCCGCGTCCTCATCTTCCTCGCCATCGCCGGCCTGCTGGCCTATGGCGTGAAGCGCAAGATCTGGGCCGAGCTGAAGACCAAGACGGCCTGATCCACGCCGAACTGTCACAAAAGGCCGCCTTCGGGCGGCCTTTTTTTTGGATACACGAACGCCGCGCAGCAGGAGCCTCGCCATGCAAGACCAATTCGAACCCGTGATCGGCCTGATCGGCGGCTCGGGCCTCTACGACATCGATGGGCTGGAGGACCGGGAGTGGCGCCACGTCCCCACCCCCTGGGGCGAGCCTTCGGACCAGTTGCTCTTCGGCCGCCTGGCCGGGGTGCGATGCGTCTTCCTGCCGCGCCACGGCCGCGGCCACCCCAACCCGCCTTCGGCGTTGAATTTTCGCGCCAATATCGATGCGCTCAAGCGCTCGGGCGTCACCGAGATCATCTCGCTCTCCGCCGTGGGCTCGCTGAAGGAAGAGCTGCCGCCCGGTCATTTCGTCATCATCGACCAGTTCATCGACCGCACCTTCGCGCGCGAGAAGAGCTTCTTCGGCCCGGGCTGCGTCGCCCATGTCAGCGTGGCGCACCCAACCTGCCCGCGGCTCTCCGACGCCATTGAGATCGCCGGCCGTGACCTCGGCCTGCCGATGACCCGCGGCGGCACCTACCTCGTCATGGAAGGCCCGCAATTCTCCACCAAAGCCGAGAGCCTACTGTACCGGCAATGGGGCTGCGACGTGATCGGCATGACCAACATGCCCGAGGCCAAGCTCGCCCGTGAGGCGGAGCTTTGCTACGCCTCCGTCGCCATGGTGACAGATTACGACTGCTGGCACCCCGAGCATGACGCGGTGACGGTGGACCAGGTGGTGAAGGTGCTCTTCTCCAACGCCGACAAGGCGCGGTCCCTGGTCAAGGCCCTGATTCCCGCCATCGGCGTGCCGCGCGGGCTGTGTCCGGCCGGCTGCGACACAGCACTCGAATACGCCATCATAACCGCGCCGGAGAAACGCGACCCGGGCCTGATGCAGAAGCTGGACGTGGTGGCCAGGCGAATGCTGGCCGGCTGATTTTCCGGCTTGCAATTATATGGACAGAAAGTTAACTCCCGTCCACAACCAAGGGAGTTCCTCATGTCCAACACCACCCGTCGCGGCGCCATGCTCGGTGCCGCCGCTTCCGTTTTTGCCATCGGCGCCGCACGCGCCCAGGCCTGGACGCCCGACCGCGCGATCCGCATCATCGTCCCCTACGCCGCCGGCGGCATCACCGATGTGATCAGCCGCGGCATGGCGCTCGGCCTGCAGCAGGCGCTGGGCGTGGGCGTGGTGATCGAGAACCGGCCCGGCGCCAATGGCACCGTGGGCACGCTGGCCGCCGCCCGCGCGGCCCCCGACGGCACCACCATCACCATGGGCATCACCGATACCTTCGCCATCAACCGGTCCACCTTCCGCACGCTGCCCTATAGCGACGAGAACGACTTCGCCCCCATCTCCATGGTCACTCGCGTGCCCTTCGCGCTGATGGTTGGCATGCACCGGCGCGAGATTACAGATTTCGCCAGCTTCGTGCGCGAGGCGCGGCGCGAATCGGGCGCCCTGACCCACGCCTCCTGGGGCGTCGGTTCCTCCTCGCATCTCGCTTTCGAATTCGTCGCCAGGGCGCAGAATTTCCAGAAGCTGCACGTGCCCTTCGCCGCCCAGGCACCGGGCATGCAGGCGGTGGCCGCGGCCCAGGTCGATTCGATGATGCTGCCGATCGGCGGCGCCGAGAGCCTGGCGCGCGACGCCCGTGCGCGCGTCATCGCACTGGCCCACCCCAGCCGCATCGAGCTCACCCCCAATATCCCCACCCTGACCGAGCTCGGCGTGCCGCTGGCCACCGGCTTGTGGCTGGCGCTCTACGCCCCCGCCCGCACGCCGGCCAACGTCATCGCCCGGCTGAACGAGGCGGTGCGCCAGGGCCTGACGCATGAGCCCACGCTGGCCGTCTTCCGCCAGCAGGCTGGCGCGCCGGAGCCCTCGACCCCGGCGCAGCTCGCCGAATTCGCCCGCGCCGAGCGGGTGCAATGGGCGCAGCTCGTGCGTGAGAAGGGTATCGTCGTCGAATAGGAGCCATGCCCGGTCGTTAGGCGCCGGCGCGCGGGATTGCCCGCGCGCGCGGCACTGGCACCTGGCCAGTTCGCCGCAATCTGGTTTGCAAGGCTTGCCGCCCCGTGCCCCAGCCTTCATCTCCGCAGCCATCACGGAGGCTTAGGGACATGGCGCGGATTTTCGGCAATGACATAAATCCATGCGAGTGCGGCCGCACCCATGCCGGCATGGCCTGCGACCTGCCGACGGACGGCACCGGCGCCATGGGTCAGGCCGTGGAGGAGACCATCCTCCGCGCTGTCTTCCCCGATGCCGCGACGCGCCGCGCCATGCTCACGACCTTCGGCGCCGCCACGCTGCTGGCCGCGATCGGCGACCAGCTGCCGCTCGGCATCGCGCGCGAGGCCTTCGCCCAGACCCCCGCGGCGCCCGAGAAACGCGACCTGAAGATCGGCTTCATCGCCATCACCTGCGCGACGCCGATCATCATGGCCGACCCGATGGGTTTCTACCGCCGCCAGGGGCTGAATGTGGAGGTCATCCGCACCGCCGGCTGGGCGGTGATCCGCGACCGGTCCATCGCCCGTGAATTCGACGCGGCCCACATGCTGGCGCCGATGCCACTCGCCATGTCGCTCGGCGTGGGTGTCGCGTCCCCCCAGCCCTGGTCTGTGGCCGCCATCGAGAACATCAACGGCCAGGCCATCACGCTGGCCAACAAGCACCGCGACAAGCGCGACCCGAAGGATTGGCGCGGATTCCGCTTCGCCGTGCCCTTCGACTTCTCCATCCACAACTACCTGCTGCGGGCCTATATCGCCGAGGCCGGCCTGGACCCCGACCGCGACATCCAGATCCGCGCCGTGCCGCCGCCCGAAATGGTGGCCAATCTGCGCGCCGACAACATTGACGGCTTCCTCGGCCCCGACCCGTTCAACCAGCGCGCGGTGTTCGATGGCGTGGGCTTCATCCATATCCTGACGCGCGAGATGTGGGACGGCCACCCCTGCTGCGCCTTCGCCGTGCCCGCCAGCATGCCGCGCGAAATGCCCAACACCTTCGCGGCCCTGATGCGCGCGATCGTGGAAGCGACGGCCTATTCCAACAATCAGGCGAACCGGCGCGAAGTGGCGGCCGCCATTTCCGGCCCGAACTACCTCAACCAGCCGCAGACCGTGATCGAACAGGTGCTGACCGGCACCTTCGCCAACGGGCTGGGCCAGGTGCAGCGGGTGCCCGAGCGTGTCGGCTTCGAACCCTTCCCCTATCATTCCATGGCCATCTGGATCCTCACCCAGATGCGCCGCTGGGGCCAGTTGCAGCGCGAGGTGGACTACGCCGCCGTGGCGCAGCAGGTCTTCCTCACCCTCGATGCCGGCCGCGCCATGCGCGACATCGGCCTCGTGGTGCCAACCAACCCGATGCGCACCGAAACCATCCTGGGCAAGGTCTTCGACCCGGCGCAGCCCGATGCATACCTGAACTCCTTCGCCATCCGGCGCTGAGATGAACCGCCCCGTATCGGCGTGGCGCGCCACGCTGCTGTCGCTTGTGCTGCTCGGCGCCTTCCTGGGCGCCTGGGAATTGGCCTTGCAGGGCGCCGGCCAGGGCGGTGGGCCGGCGGTGGACCCGGAATACGCGGCGTTGGTGGGTCAGGCCGCGGCCACCGGCGGGCAGACGCCGATGCCCAAGCCGAGCGAAATCGGCGCCCGCCTGTTCCAGCTCCTCAGCGACCCCTTCTACATCCGCGGCCCCAATGACCAGGGCATCGGCATCCAGGTCGCCTATTCGCTGGGGCGCGTGCTGCTGGGCTTTGGTATCGCGGCCTTGATCGCGATCCCGCTCGGCTTTGTCATTGGCATGAGCCCGCTGCTGAACGCGGCGCTGAACCCCTTCATCCAGGTGCTGCGGCCGGTCTCGCCGCTCGCCTGGATGCCGCTGGCGCTGTTCACCATCCAGGATTCGTCGATCTCGGCTGTCTTCGTCATTTTCATCTGCTCGATCTGGCCGATGCTGCTCAACACGGCCTTCGGCGTCTCCGCCGTGCGGCGGGAATGGCTGAATGTGGCGCGCACGCTGGAAGCGGGGACCTGGCGCACCGCCTTTCGCGTCATCCTTCCCGCCGCCGCGCCCACCATTCTCACCGGCATGCGCATCTCCATCGGCATCGCCTGGCTGGTGATCGTGGCGGCCGAAATGCTCGTGGGTGGCACCGGCATCGGCTACTGGGTCTGGAATCAGTGGAACAACCTTTCCATCGCCGATATCTGCATCGCGATCCTGCTGATCGGCCTGGTCGGCCTGGCGCTGGACCGGCTGCTGGGGCTGCTGGCGCGGGCGGTGGCCTGGCATGAGTAAGCCCTATGTCAGCGTCGAGGGGATCTCGCGCAAATTCCCCGGCCTCACGGTGTTCGACAATGTCTGGTTCGGGGTGAACCGGGGCGAGTTTGTCTGCCTCGTCGGCCATTCCGGCTGCGGCAAGACGACCATCCTGAACATCCTCGCCGGCCTCGATGCGCCCAGCGAGGGCGTGGTGTTGGCCGATGGGCGGGAGATCGCCGGCCCCTCGCTGGAACGCGCGGTGATCTTCCAGGGCCATGCCCTGATGCCGTGGCTGACGGCCGAGCAGAACGTCGCCTTCGCGCTGGGCTGCAAGCACAAGGACTGGGATTCGGGGCGGCTGCGTGACGCCGCGCGCCGCGCGCTGGAAAAGGTCGGGCTGGGCGCCGCGATGGGCAAGAAGCCATCGGAGCTCTCCGGCGGCATGAAGCAGCGCGTGGGCATCGCCCGCGCCTTCGCCATCGACCCCAAGATGATGCTGATGGACGAGCCGTTTTCCGCGCTCGACGCCCTCACCCGCGGCTCGCTGCAGGAGGAGGTCTCCCGCCTCGTCACCGAATCCGGCCAGACCGCCTTCATGATCACCCATGACGTGGACGAGGCGATCCTGCTCGCCGACCGCATCCTTCTCATGACCAACGGGCCGATGGCCCGCGTGGCCGAGGTGGTGATCAACACCCTGCCCAAACCCCGCGTGCGCGCCACGCTGCACCACCAGCCCGGCTATCACGAGCTGCGCGACCACATCATGGATTTCCTCATCACCCGCTCCCGCACCCTCGCGGGGACGGCCCCCGGGGATTACGACCCGCGGAACCCGCCCGAAGTGCGGCCCGCCGGCTAACACACGGAGACCACGACAATGAAGCGTTCGGACCTGACCGAAAAGATTCTCGACATCAAGCGCGAGAAGGGTTGGACCTGGAAATACATCAACGAGGAGATCGGCGGCATGTCCCCCACCCTCGTCACCGGCGCCCTGCTGGGCCAGATGAAGCTCGTCAAGCCGCTGGCGGCAAAAGCGGCAAAACTGTTCGGCCTGAGCGAGGCCGAGGAGCGCATGCTCAACGAGGTGCCCTATCGCGGCACCGCGATGCCGCCGACCGACCCGCTGATCTACCGCTTCTACGAAATGGTCATGGTCAATGGCCCGGCCTGGAAGGCGCTGATCGAGGAGGAATTCGGCGACGGCATCATGTCCGCCATCGATTTCGATTTCGAATTCGAGCGCCAGCCCAACCCGAAGGGCGACCGGGTGAAGATTTCCATGAGTGGCAAATTCCTGCCGTACAAATATTACGGCAATGAGCAGGGCATCCCGGATTACGGATTCAAGGAGGGGTAATTCCCGCCTTCATTGCTCTGCCTTTATGGCCCTGCCGCGGCCCTGATCGGCCGCGGCAGGCCGTATTCAAGCCGCGTGCCGGCTGGCGAACATCAGGTCGTGGCCGGCAGCCGCGTCGCCTGGCTGGCGGCCAGATGCCATTGCCCGCCGAGACGGACATAGACCTGCATCCAGCGGAAATCATAATCCCGCCCCTCCGCCACACTGCGGATCGGGCTGACGGCCGAGAGGATCACCGTCTCGCGGCTGAGCACCCGCACCGACATGTCGCTGACCCGCGCGGTCTCGATCACCGGGTCGCCCGCCAGCAATTGGCCGACCCTTGCATCGCGCCCATCCACCCGGCCCGAGCCATGGGTGTGGGTGAAGCTCTGGGTATACATGTCGCGCAGCGCGCCGGCATCGCGCGCCGCCACCACGGTGGCGAAGCGGCCGCGGAAGGCCAGCACCTCGTCGCCGATCGGGCCGGCCTCGGCCATGGCCAGGGTTTCATGTGCCAGGGCGGGGGTGGCGGCCAGGACCAGAAGCGGCAGGGCGTGCAGCAGGCGGCGACGCGTCATCGATGTCTCCTTGATGTGCCGGAATAATCGCCGCGGCATGGCGCCGGGGTCAAGCGCCGCAATGCCCCGGAGGAAGCTGGGCTGCGGTGATGGCCCGTTTCCTGGCGGGCTGCCCGTCCGCCAACACAGCCATGGGTAGCGGCGGGGCGCGCGGCGTCGTATGGGCCGCGCATGAACCTCTCCGCACCCCTGGTCCGCCCCTCGGGCCGCACCGCCCCCGCCCTCCGCAAGCTCACCATGGAGACCGGCTTCTCGCATCACGCGGAAGGCTCCTGCCTCATCCGCATGGGCGGCACCGAGGTGCTCTGCACCGCCTCCGTCGAAGGCCGCGTGCCGCCCTTCCTGCGCGGCAAGGGCGAGGGCTGGGTGACCGGCGAATACGGCATGCTGCCCCGCGCCACCCACACCCGCGGTGACCGCGAGGCGGCGCGCGGCAAGCAATCCGGCCGCACCCAGGAAATCCAGCGCCTGATCGGGCGCAGCTTGCGCGCCATCGTCGACCGCAAGGCGATGGGCGAAATGACGGTGACAGTCGATTGCGACGTGCTGAACGCCGATGGCGGCACGCGCTGCGCCTCCATTTCCGGCGCCTGGGTGGCGCTGCATCTCGCCTTCAAGCATTGCGTGGCCAACAACATCATGAGCGCGATCCCGCTGACCGACCAGGTGGCGGCGGTGAGCTGCGGCATCTTCCAGAACACCTGCGTGCTGGACCTGGACTATGCCGAGGACAGCAACGCCGAGGCCGATGCCAATTTCGTCCTCACCGGCTCCGGCGGCCTGGTGGAGGTGCAGGGCACGGCCGAGGGCGCGCCCTTCTCCGAAGCGCAGCTGATCGAGCTGCTGGGCCTCGCCCGCGCCGGCACGGCGGATATCTTCGCCGCCCAGCGCCTGGCGGTCGGGCTTGGCTGAGCCGCGCCGGCTGGCGCCGGGGAGGCTGGTCCTGGCCAGCCACAATGCCGGCAAGCTGCGCGAATTGCGGGCGATGCTGCAGCCGCTTGGCTTTGAGGTGGTCAGCGCCGGCGAGCTTGGGCTGCCCGAGCCTGAGGAGAGTGGCGACAGCTTCCACGCCAATGCGGCACTGAAGGCGAGCGCCGCGGCCCAGGCCACCGGCCTGCCCGCCCTGGCCGATGACAGCGGGCTGGAGGTGGCCGCCCTGGCAGGCGCGCCGGGCGTGCGCACCGCCGACTGGGCCATCCAGCCTGGTGGCGGGCGCGACTACGCCCTCGCCATGGCCCGTGTGGCGCGCGAGGCCGGCGCCAACCCCGACCATTCCTGCGCCTTCGTCAGCGTCCTCGCCCTCGCCTGGCCTGACGGCCATGTGCAGTTCCATGAGGGCAGGGTGGAAGGCCAATGGGTGCACCCGCCGCGCGGGCCGGATGGCTTTGGCTATGACCCGATGTTCATTCCCGCGGGTGAAAGCCTGACCTTCGGCGAGATGTCCTCGGGCGAGAAGGCACGCCACAGCCATCGCGCCCGCGCCTTCCAGGCCTTCGCCGCGGCCTGCCTGCGCTGATGGCCATCGCACCCACCCGGGCCGCCCTGGCCCCTGGCGCGCAAGGGCTTCTTCGCCTTCAAGGCCGGCATTCCCGATCTGCTGCGGAAGCTGGGGCCGAAGCCCGGCCTTCCACTTTTTGAAAAATAGCCTCCCGCATTTGCCGAGTTCCATCGCCGGCGCCTTGGGCGCAGATACTGGCGCCAGCCAAGGAGCATCAGCCATGTCCTTCCTCCCCTTCCACCGCGGCGAGATCGCGGCCCAGTCGCGCGCCGGCTTCGACACCGGCATCGCCCCGATCCGCGACTTCATGCCCGACCAGCACCGCGCCTTCTTCGCCCTGCTGCCCATGCTGCCGCTGGCCACGCTGGATGATGCAGGTGCCCCCATCGCCACCCTCCTGACCGGCCCGCCCGGCTTCATCGCCAGCCCCGACCGCACCAGCCTGCTGGTCGATGCCCTGCCGCCCGCCGATGACCCCGTGGCCGCGCTGCTGCGCCCCGGCGCGAAGCTGGGCATGCTCGGCATCGACCTCACCACGCGCCGGCGCAACCGCGCCAATGGTGTCCTGCGTGGAGTTCAGGCCGGCATGCTGGACATCGCGGTGCAGGAGAGTTTCGGGAATTGCCCGCAATACATCCAGCTCCGCCAGCCCGTGGCGCTGCAAGCCCGCCCCGGCCGGCTGCGGGAAGGGCTGGATGAGGGCCTGCTGGCCCGGGCGGATACGCTCTTCGTCGCCTCCTCCGGCGGCGCCGCCGGGGGCTTGGACATGTCGCATCGCGGCGGCCGGCCCGGCTTCCTGCGCTACGAGAACGGCCGCCTCCTGGTGCCGGATTTCCCAGGCAACCGCTTCTTCAACACGCTGGGAAATTTCCTGGAGGACCCGCGCGCCGCCGTGCTGGTGCCCGATTTCGACACCGGCACGGTCCTGCATCTGGCGGGCCGGGTCGAGGTGCTATGGGACGCGGCCGGGCTGGTCGAACGCGCCGAGCGCGCCTGGGTGCTGCATGTCGAAAGGGCCTGGCGGCGGGAGGCGGCGCTGCCGCTGGGCTGGGAGCTGGTGGAATATTCGCCGACATCGCTGCGCAGCGGAGTGTTTACCTAACCCGCCGGCTTGGGCGGCGCCAGTCCCATCAGCCAGGCCCGCCACCCCGGCGGCAACGCGCCCACGACCCGCGCCAGCGCATAAAGCCGGCGCGGATACACCACCCGCAGCTGCCCCGCCGCGATGCCATCCAGCGTCCGCCGCGCCGCCTCATCGGCGCTCATGATCCAGGGCATGGGGAAGGGATTGCTCGCGGTCATCGGCGTGGTGACAAAGCCCGGGCAGATGCTGTGCAGCCGTATCCCGCGCTTGCGCTCCGAGGCATCGCGCGCCTCCGCCCAGCGCTGCACCGCCGATTTGCTGGCGCTATAGGCTGGCGCGCTCGGCGAGGCGACGAAGGCGGCAATCGACGCCACCACCGCCACATGTCCCCGCCAGCCATCGCCGGCCACATCCTGCCCCGCCATCACCTCCAGCGCCGGCAGCACGGTGTTGAGCACCCCCGTCACATTGGTCTCGAACACCTCGCGCGCGGCGGCGGCGGGTTCCGTCGCATCGCCGGTGCCGGTGCCGATGCCGGCATTGGCGATGACGAGGTCAAGCCGCCCGGCGCCCGCGATCCACTCCGCCATCCCCGAAGTGTCGCGCACATCCACGACACGCGGCAGCACCCGCGCGCCGAGTTGCCGGCAGGACAGCGCCGTGGCCTCCAGCCTGGCCGCATCGCGGCCGGAGAGATGCAGCACCACCCCCTCGGCCGCGCATGCGCGGGCCAGCGCCTCCCCCAATCCGGAGGAGGCGCCGGTGATCAGCACGTTACTCGGCCGCGGCGCCATCGCGCTCGATCATCAAGGCCCGTGCCTCGGGCGGGATGGGGATGCGTTGGCCCGTGCCATTGTCGACGCAGACCAGCACGGCCTGGCATTCGAAGACCCGCTGGCCGTCCTTCAGCACGACATATTCATGCGTGAAGGAGGTGCGGCGCAGGCCGGGCACCTTCATGCAGAGTTCGATCTCATCGCCAAAGGCCAGCGGGGCCAGATATTTCACTGTGAGCTGCGCGACCACGGGGCCGACCGAATTGGGCCGGAAACTCTGCCCCAGCGATTCCCAATGCGCCACGCGCATATCCTCGAACATCACGAGATAGGCGGTGTGGTTCACATGCCCATGCAGGTCGCATTCCGCCCAGCGCACGCGGTGGGGTTTGACCGCGGCCCAGCTCACGCCAGGGCGCCCCTGATCAATCCCATCGCCTCGTTGAGATACGCCGGGTCCAGCCAGCGGAAGACGGCGACGATGCCCTCCTCCGGCTCCACCCAGGTGGTGTTGCCGCCGGCGCCGGAAAAACAAAACGCCCGCGCGCTGGCCGCCGGCCATTTTTCCCCGTTCGTGTTCAGCCAGAACAGAAAGCCATAGGCCGGGTTCAGCGCACACGGCGTGGTGCAGGCGGCGATCCATTCCGCCGGCACAAGCTGGCGGCCGCCCCACATCCCGCCCTGGGCCACCAGCTGCCCCACCTTCACCATGTCCTGGGCCGAGATGGACACGCCGCCACCCCAATGGCTGCCGCCCGGCACCGCCTGCATGGGCAGGCCGGAGACCTCCACCCAAGCGTTGGAATACCCCTCCCAACGCCAGTCATCGGAGGCGCCGATGGGGATCATCACCCGGTTGGCGAAGATGTCCGGCAGCGGCTTGTTGAAGACGCGCATCAGACAGAGCGACAGCCGGTTGACGCGCACGTCGTTGTATTCCCAGTAGGTGCCGGGCGCCTGAAGTTTGCGTTCGCCCTTCATGGCCCCGCCCTCGGTGGCGAGTTGCCGGCCGCGGTCGATGCTGTCCGCCTTGTCGAACAGCGTGCCTTCCCATTCCGAGGTGTTGGTCAGCAGGTGGCGCCAGGTGATGGGGGCGTTCTGGGCACCATCGAAACCCTCGTCATCCACCAGCTCGCGCACCGGGGCGTCGATGTCGCGGATCAGCCCATCGCCCACCGCGATGCCGGCCAGAAGGGCCAGGTAGCTCTTGGCCACCGAAAATGTCTGGTCGATCTGCGTGGTGTCGCCGATCTGCCCGACCACCTCGCCGCGCTGCGTCACCAGCGCATTCACCGGCCCGCGCGGATACATCGGGCCCAGCAGCTTGTTGAACGGCGGCGGCTCGAAGAAGCCTGATTCCAGATGCGCTTTGAGGTCACGCGGCCAGGGGGATTCGTGCGCGGCGATGAAGGCCAGCGCGTCTTGCAGGTTCGGCATGGCGGCAGGCTACACCGGCAGACGAAAACCCGAAACTCAGGCCGCGTTGCGCCCCGCATTGCCCGGGCTGGGCAGCTCGATCCCGATCGCCAGCGTGCTCATGCCCGAGCCACGCTCCAGGTTCACGCTCACCTTGTCCGGGTCCACAGCGACATAGCGGGCGACGACGGCGATCAGTTCCTGTTGCAGCTTCGGCAGGAAATCCTCCCGCCCCCGGCCCACGCGCTCATGCGCCAGGATGATCTGCAGCCGGTCCTTGGCCAACTCGGCCGTGGCGGGTTTGGGTTTCTCGCGCGAGCGAAAGATATCCAGCCAGGACATCACGCGGCCCTCCCGCCGAAGAGCCTGCCGAACAGCCCGGTTTTCTTTTTCTCCACTTCGAGGAACCGGTGTGGCCGGTTGTCGCCCAGGAAGCGCCCGACCGCGTCGGTATAGGCCTGGCCCGCCGGGCTCTCGACATCCATGATCACCGGGTTTCCGGTGTTCGACGCCTTGAGCACGCTCTCGCTCTCCGGAATCACGCCCAGCAGCGGGATGGCCAGGATCTCGCGGATATCCTCCAGCTTGAGCATTTCGCCGCGCTCCACCCGCACCGGATCATAGCGCGTGACCAGCAGATGCTCCTTCACGGGCTCGCGCTTCTCCTCGGCCCGCTTGGAGCGGCTTTGGATCACGCCCAGGATGCGGTCGCTGTCGCGCACCGAGCTGACTTCCGGGTTGGTCACCACGATCGCCTCGTCGGCGTAATACAATGCCAGCAGCGCGCCCTTCTCGATGCCGGCGGGGCTGTCGCACAGCACGCAGTCGAACTCCTTCATCAATTCCTCGATGATGGTGCCGACGCCTTCGCGGCTCAGCGCGTCCTTGTCCCGTGTCTGGCTGGCGGGGAGGATGTAGAGCCCCTCCACCCGCTTGTCCTTGATCAGGGCCTGATTGAGTTTGGCCTCGCCATTGATCACGTTGACGATGTCGAACACCACCCGGCGCTCGACCCCCATGATCAGGTCTAGATTGCGCAGGCCGACGTCGAAATCGATCACCACCGTGCGCTTGCCGCGCTGGGCCAGGCCGGTGGCGATGGCGGCCGAGGAGGTGGTCTTGCCCACGCCCCCCTTGCCCGAGGTGACGGTGATGACCTGGGATGCATGTGCCACGGGGGGGCTCCTATAATTTCTCGAACCGCAGCGCCTCGCCATCGAGGCGCACCTGCACGGGCTTGCCGATCGGCGCGCCTGTCAGGCCCTCGCGCACGGCGTAGAAGCCGGCGATGGCGATGAGCTCGGGGTCGAAATTCAGCGCGAAGACGCGCGCATCGGGGTTCTCGTTGGCGCCGGCCACGGCCCGGCCGCGCAGTGCGCCATAGACATGGATATTGCCATCCGCGATCACCTCGGCGCCCGGATTGACGGTCGCGGTGATGATCAGATCGGCGCCCTCGGCATAGATCCGGCTGCCCGACCGCACGGGCTGCGTGACCAGCATGGCGGAGCGGCCGGAACCACGGAAATCGGGCTGCACGACTGGGGCAGGTTCGGGCGCGGGCGCTGGGGAGGCGGGTTCGGTCTCCACGCCCCCGGCCTGGCGCAACGTGGAAAGCCCCGCCGCGGTCGCCGCCTGGCGCATGGCGGGCGAGCCGCCGACGACGCCGATGGGCATGATGTCCAAGGCCCGCATCCCCGCGACAAGCCCGGCGAAATCCACCTCGGCCGGGGAGAGCTGCAAATCATCCAGGCTGATCGCGATGGGCGCGAATCGCAGGAAGCCCGGCGCGCGGCGAAACTGGTCGCCGAGAGCGGGCAGCACCACCTCGGGCCGCCCATCCAGCAGCCGCAGCACGAGCAGGTTGAAATTCCCCGCGCGCAGCCGGAAGGCATCGGCGCCCGGCAGGGTGTGCACGGCGGCCGTGATCGGCTTGGGTTCTGCGGCGGCGGACATGCGGCGCTTATGGCCCTCTCGAATTCTGCGTGTGCCTCAAACTTCCACCTTAACGAGTGCTGAAGCCAGGGCGATAGTGCGGATGCCGGTGGATAACGGGGATCACGGGGGCTGACCATTGACGAAGCCCGAAATTACCCGCCTTTTTGCCTGAGCAACAGGATATGCCCATGCCCAGCCTCTCCCGCCTCGCCATCCTCGATGATTATCAGGGGGCGACATTGGGCCGAGGGCCATGGGAGAAGCTGCCGGGACTCGAGAAGACCGTCTTCCAGGACACCATCACCGATCAGGACGCGCTGGTCGCCCGGCTGTTGCCCTTCGATGGCATCCTGGCGATGCGCGAGCGCACCCCCTTCAACCGCGCGCTGATCGAACGCCTGCCCAACCTCAAGCTGCTGGTCACGACGGGCGAACGCAACCGCGGCATCGACGCCACCGCCTGCGCCGAGCGCGGCATCACCTTTTGCGGCACGTCGAGCTTCGGCGCGCCGACGGTGGACATCACCTGGGGCCTGATCCTGGGCCTGATGCGCGGCCTGCCCGAGCAGCAGGACAATCTGCGCGCCGGCACATGGCAGCAGATGCTCAGCACCGGCCATCTCGGCCGTACCGTGGAAGGCAAGACGCTCGGCGTGGTCGGCCTGGGCAAGCTGGGCGGCCGGGTGGCGAAGGTGGCGCAGGCCTTCGGGATGAAGGTGATCGCCTGGTCGCAGAACCTGACGCCGGAAGCGGCGGCGGCGGTGGGCGCCACCCGCGTGGAGAAGGCCGAGCTTTTCGCCCAGGCCGATGTGATCAGCCTGCACCTCATCCTCTCCGACCGCTCACGCGGGATCGTGGGCGCGGCCGAGATCGCGGCCATGAAACCCAGCGCGATCATCGTCAACACCTCGCGCGGGCCGCTGATCGACCAGCCCGCTTTGCTGGCCGCGCTGCACGAAGGCCGCATCGCCGGCGCCGGCATCGATGTCTTCGACCAGGAGCCATTGCCGGCCAACCACCCCATCCTGGCAGCACCCCGCACCATGCTGCTGCCCCATCTCGGTTATGTCTCCGAGGAAAACTACGCCGCCTATTTCCACGGCGCGGTCGAGGCCATCCAGGCCTGGCAGGCCGGCGCCCCCATTCGGGTGATCACGTGATGGATTGGTCCACGCTCAGCCAGGAACAGCGCGACCTGGCCTACAACAACAACGCGGCCGTGCCCGACGCGCCGGCGCTGATCGCCGAGCGCCTCGCCGCCTCGGCGTTGATGCCGCCGCCACTGGCCGGTATGGCCTTCGGCCCCAGTGAGCGCGAGCAATGGGACCTCTGGCCCGCCAGCGAAGCCGGCGCCCCCATCCTGGTCTTCATCCATGGCGGCTACTGGCAGCGCAACCGCCGGCAGGATTTCTGGAACATGGCCGAGGGAGCGCGGGCCATGGGCTGGGGCTTCGCGCTGAACGGCTATGCCCTGGCCCCCGATGCCAGCCTCACCCAGATCACCTGGCAGGTGCATGCGGCACTCGACTGGCTGAGCGCCCATGGTGCCGAACACGGCATGACCGGCCCCATCGTGCTGAGCGGCTGGTCGGCCGGCGGCCACCTCACCGCCATGGGGGCCGAGCACCCGGCGGTGGTGGCGGGGCTGGCCATCTCCGGCATTTTCGAGCTGGGGCCGGTCCGCGACACCTATCTCAACGAAAAACTCGCACTGAAGGATGAGGAGATCATGAGCCTCTCGCCCATCCGCCGCCCGGTGGTGCAGAAACCCATGGCCATCGCCTATGGCAGCGCCGAACTGCCCGAACTCTGCCGCCAATCCCGCGACTTCCACGCCATGCGCGCGGCGGCGCATGCGCCCGGCCCGCTGGTGCCGGTCCCGGCCGCCAATCATTTCACCATCCTGGAGACGTTGCGCCGCCCCGATGGCGCGCTGCTGCGGGTGGCGGCGGAGCTGCTGCGTTGAATTTTTCGTCCATTGCCGCGCTGCGGGAATTCTACGCGGCGGGCGGTTCGCCCGTGGCGGTGGCCCGGGCCGCGTTGGACCGGATCGCCGCCTTCGCCGACCCGGCGCTGTTCATCAGCGCCGTAGCGGCCGGGGACCTGCTGGCCCGCGCCGCCAACCTGCCGCCCGGGCCGCTGCACGGCATCCCCTTCGTGGTGAAGGACAACATCGACTGCGCGGGCCTTCCCACCACGGCGGCCTGCCCCGACTTCGCCCATATCCCTGACGAAGACGCCCCCGTCGTCGCCCGCCTGCTGGCCGCCGGCGCCCTGCTGCTGGGCAAGGTCAATCTGGACCAGTTCGCCACCGGCCTGGTGGGCGTGCGCAGCCCCTATGGCACGCCCCGCAACGCGCTGCTGCCCGGCCATATCCCCGGCGGTTCCTCCAGCGGCTCGGCCACCGCCGTCGCCGCCGGCATCGCGGTGTTTTCGCTGGGCACCGACACCGCCGGCAGCGGACGCGTGCCGGCGGCGGCGCAGGAGCTTGTCGGCCTCAAGCCCAGCCTGGGCCTGGTGCCGACACGCGGCGTGGTGCCGGCCTGCCGCAGCCTGGATTGCGTGAGCATTTTCGCGCATTCCGTCGCCGATGCGTCGGAGGTGCTGAGCGTGATCGCGGGCCCCGACCCGCAGGACCCCTATTCCCGAACCGCGCCCCCCGGCGGGCGCCCCTCCAGCAACCGCATTGCCGTGCCGCTGGCCGAACAGCTGGTCTTCGACACCGCGGGCGACGCCGCCCGCTTCGACGCCGCCATCGCCCGCATGCAGGAACTCGGCGCTAGCATCATCCGCGTCAATATCGCCCCCCTGCTGGCCGTCGCCCGCAGGCTCTACGAGGGCGCCTGGGTGGCCGAGCGCACCGAGGCCATCCGCGACCGCGTCGAGCACAAGCCCGAAACCCTGCACCCCGTCACCCGCGCCATCCTGGAGGGCGGGCTGTCCAAGCTGACGGTCGACGCCTTCGGCGATTTCCACGCCGCCGCGCAGGCCCGGCTGCACGCGAAAAACCTGTTCGCCGAGGCCGATGCGCTGCTGCTGCCCACCCATCCCGGACTGCCCACTCTGGCCGAGCTGGAAGCCGCACCCATCGCCGCCAATTCACGCCTGGGCACCTACACGAATTTCGTCAATCTGTGTGACCTGGCGGCGCTGGCGGTGCGCAATGGCCGCCGCGCCGATGGCGTGCCCTGCGGCGTCACGCTGGTCGGCCCCGCCTTTTCCGAAGCCCGCCTGGCCGCCCTGGGCGCCGGTTTCGTGGGCGAGGTGTGGCCCAAGCCGGCGCCGGCCGAGGACGAGATTGCCCTGTTCTGCATCGGCGCCCACATGTCCGGCCTGCCCCTCAATCACCAGGTGCTGCGCCATGGCGGGCGCTTCATCGCCGAGGGCCGCACCACCGCCGAGTACCGCCTCTTCGACATGGGTCCCAGGCCCGGCATGCTCCGGGTGGCCGAGGGCGGGGTGGCCATCCTGGGCGAGGTCTGGGCCATTCCCGCCGCCTCGCTCGGCCCCTTCCTTGCCGAAATCCCCCCACCCCTCGGCTTCACCCGCATCAGGCTGGAGGACGGCTCCACCCCCCTCGGCTTCATCGCCGAGCCTGTTGGCGTGGCAGGGCTGCCCGATATTTCGGCGCTGGGCGGCTGGCGGGCGCATCTGGCGGCGAAATAGCCCTTCCGCCCGCACCGAGCCTGCCGCACATCGCCGTGCAGAGGAGAGCCCGCATGGACGTGAACAACCCCGCCGCCCTGGCTGAACTCACCGCCGCCTTCAACCGCTACGAGGTGGCGCTGAACACCAACGACGTCCCGGTGCTGGACGAGATCTTCAAGGTGGCGCCGGAAACGGTGCGCTACGGGGTGAACGAACACCTCTACGGCCATGCCGAGATCGCCGCCTTCCGCGCCGGCCGCGGGCCGCAGGCCGAGCGTGTGCTGACCCGCACCATCATCACCACCTATGGCCCCGATCACGGCATCGCCTGGACCGAGTTCACCAGGCCGGGCATGACCCGGGTGGGCCGGCAGACGCAGAGCTGGGTGCGCTTCCCCGGCGAAGGCTGGCGGGTGGTGGCGGCGCATGTGAGCCTGTCCGGCTGAGGCCATCCCTGGCGCGCCCCCCGGCGCCGTGCAAGCCTGCCGGGCATGATCAGTGACATCCTCCAGGGTGCCGGCCTGCCGCCGGGCCTTGCCGACCACGCCATCCTCACCGGCGCCGAGCCGGTGCTGCGCTCCTCCTTCCGCGTCGATGCCGCGGCCCGGGGCAGCATCGCCGCCAGCGGTCTGGTCGCCGCCGCCATCCACGCCGCCCGCGGCGCTGACATGCAAAGCGTGGCCGTGGATATGCGCCACGCCGCCGTCGAATTCCGCAGCGAGCGCCACCTGCGCATCGATGGGGAAGGCCGGGGCGAGGGCTGGGATGCCATCGCCGGCCTCTACCCCTCGCGCGACGGCTTCGTCCGCCTGCACACCAATTTCCCGCATCACCGTGCCGGCATCCTGGCGTTGCTTGGCTGCGCGCCGACGCGTGAGGCCGTGGCCGCCGAACTGCTGAAGCGCGACAGCGTGGCGTTCGAGACCGAGGCCACCGCCGCCGGCCTTTGTGTCTCGGCTTTCCGCACCCATGCCGAGTGGCTGGCCCACCCGCAGGCCGCCGCCCTGGCCGCCCAGCCCCTCGTCGCCATCGAGCGCATCGGCGAGGCGCCCCGCACGCCCCTGCCACCCGCTGCCGCCCGGCCGCTGGCGGGGTTGCGGGTGCTCGACCTGACCCGCGTCATCGCCGGCCCCGTGGCGGGGCGCACCCTGGCGGCGCATGGCGCCGATGTGCTGCACATCACCGCGCCGCATCTGCCCTCCATCCCGCTGCTGGTGATGGATACGGGGCGGGGCAAACGCTGCGCCGAGCTGGATCTGCGGGTGGATGGCCCGCGCTTCGCTGGCCTGGTTGCCGGCGCCGACGCCGTGCTGCGCAGCTATCGCGAGGGCGCCCTGGCCGGCCACGGCTTTTCCGACGAGCGCATGGCCGAGCTGCGGCCGGGCATCGTCATCGGCCATCTCTCGGCCTATGGCGTGACCGGCCCCTGGGGCGGCAAGCGGGGGTTTGACAGCCTGACCCAGACCTCGACAGGCATAAATGCCGATGAGGCCACGGCGGCGGGAGAGGCCGCCCCGCGCGTCCTGCCCTGTCAGGCGCTGGACCATGCCAGCGGCTATCTGCTGGCGATGGGGGTGATGGCCGCCATGCTGCGCAGGGCGGAGGAGGGGGGCAGCTGGCGGGTGCGGGTGTCGCTGGCGCGTACCGGCATGTGGCTGCGCGGGTTGGGGCGGGTGCCGGATGGGTTTTCCGCGACCGAGCCCAGCCAGGAGGATATCGCCGACCTGCTGGAAACCCATCCCAGCGATTTCGGCCTGCTGACCGCCGTGCGGCACGCCGCCATTCTCGCGGACACGCCGGCGATGGAGGGCCCGGCCAGGCCGCTGGGCAGCAGCCCGGCGGAATGGGCGGCCTGATCCGGTTTACGACGCGATTCGGACAAATACCGGATGTGGTGTGTGGCCAAGCGTGGGCCACAAGATGTTGTTTTGGCGACCGAGGCGGAAACCCCCCGGGCCAGGCCGGGGGGAAAAGCCTTGCGCGCGGGCCATGCGCGCGGTGCCGGCTGATCAGGTCGCCTGGCCCGGGGCGACCTACTGAAATTCGGCAGGAGTAGCCCGAAATAAGAAAAAAATCAAGATAAATGGGAATTTTAGCGGCTCTTTCTCTCCGCCCATGACTCCGGCTGCCATTCAGCGAATTGCTTGTCCGGACTGGTCGATCATGCCATGAACTGCCGTCAGGAGAGGTGCTCATGGCATCCTTGAACATGACCCTGCCGGACCCGCTGCGCGATTGGGTGCAGCAGCGTATCGAGGCCGGGCGCTATGCCAGCGCCAGCCACTATGTGCGCGATCTGATCCGACGGGACCAGGCGCAGATGGACGATATCCGGGCGAAGATCGCGGCCGGGCTCACTTCATTGCGCGCGGAACAAGGGCGTGGCGTTGAAACTCGACGCATCCGCAAACACGGTGGCCGTCGGCTCCGGCGACTATATCGGCTTGGGCGGGCGGCTCTACATCGCGACCGAGGCCGTAACTGCTTCGGGCACCGGCATGGCCACCATCCAGGCGGCGCGACCGCTGCGCGCCGCCATGGCGGTGGCTGAGCCCCTGACGCTGAGCAAGCCCACCGTGCCGATGCGGCTGATCACTGATCACAAGGCGGCCGTGCTCAGCCGCACTCTCGACCTGTTTGGCGGGTAGCGCGCTACCAGGAGGTCCGCGTCGCTGCCACGGTCGGCCGCCCTGCTTCCGCCCAGGCGAGGTAGCCGCCTCGATACCAACGGACATTCGTAAATCCTGCGCGGCTGAGCCGAAGCGCCGCATTGTAGGACAGCCAGCAATTCTGGTTCGGGCAGAAGGTGATGATCACGCGGCTCCGATCTCCGCCCGTCAGGCGCTCGGCTGTGCTGACCAACCCGCGCTGCACGTCGTCATCATAGCCGGTTCCCAGCCCGCCGCGAGGAAGCCAGACGGCGCCTGGGAGGGTAGCGTGTCCGCCGCCTGTCCCAACGTCGAGCAGGATCGGACCAGGATTGGCCTGGACGGCCTCGGCCACCTCAGAGGTAGTCACACGCCGGGCACCAGGGATGCTGGTGGGCGTCTGACCACCATGGTTGCTTGTCCGCAATTCGCTGGTTGGCGCAATGCCAAATTCCTGCATTTCTGTCGGCGTGTTGCCCGTAGGGGCGCAACCTGAAAGCCCAAACAACACTAAGGCGATTACGGAAAGACGACGACAACTCATTGTATCCATCCTGTTAAGACCCCTTAACATTCTTGATTAATCCCGCTGTGGGTCAAGTTGAAAATGGTCTGAGTTGCTACCCGTGAGCGGTTGGGGCCAGCGGGGGACGCTCTTCAACGCTGGTCTCGAACTCCATGACCGCATCCCTCCCCATCCTTCGCACGCTGCTCACCGCCACCATTATGTCGGATGGGACGAAAGAATGCCCGCACGTATCGATGAACCGCAGGTCATCGATGGCATTCGCGACAAAATCGAATTCGCCAAAAACCTGCGCGATCGCGAGGCCGTGCTGCTCACCGAGCGGCAGTTGCGGCGCTACTTGCACCACACAATGACGGCCCTTCATGAAGCCATCGAGAGCTTAATCGAGCACCACAACGCAAACCGCGATCTCATGGCGCCGATTCAAGCCGCGCCGCCCCGGACCTGACGGAACGACCCGCCCCCCTCAATTCGCCCGCAAAAACGCCTCTGCCGCATCCCCCAGGATTTGCGCGCAAAGCGCCAGATCCTCAGGCTTGGTATCCTCCTTCCAGTGGTGGCTGATGCCGCCGATGCTCGGCGTGAACAGCATCGCCGCAGGCATGATCCGCGCCAGATACTGCGCGTCATGCCCGGCGCCGGAGGGCATATGCTGCCACACTCCCGGCGCATGCGCCTCCGCCGCGCGGGACAGCGCCGTCTGCATCCGCTCGTCGCAGGCCACCGGCACCGAGAGGCTTTGCGCCTCCAGCGTGGCGACGCAGCGTTCGCGCCGGTTGCTCTCCTGCACCAGGCGCTCCAGCAGATTGCGCAGCCGCCCCAGCACCTCGGTCGAGATGTCGCGGAACTGGAACAGCACCTCGGCCCGGCCGGGAATGATCGAGGGCGCGCCGGGGTCGAGCGCGATGCGCCCGCAGGTCCAGGTCGTCCGCTCGGCGCAGTGTTTTGGGAATTCGGCGTCGATCGCCGCCAGCAGCCGCACCGCGGCCAGGCCGGCATCCTGCCGCTCGGCCATGGTGGTGCCGCCGGCATGGTCCTGGTTGCCCTCGATGGAGATGCGGAACTGCCAGATCGCCACGATCCCGGTGACCACGCCGGCCCGAAAACCCTGGCGTTCCAGCTGCGTGCCCTGCTCGATATGCATCTCGAAGAAACCCTTGTAGCGGGTCGGGTCCAGCTTCGGCCGCTCGACACCCGCAAGCCCGGCCTCGCGCAACGCATCACGCAGCCGCTGGCCGGTGGTGCGGTTCACCGCCGCGTCGATCTGCGATTCTTCCAAAATGCCCAGCAAACTCTTGCTGCCCAGGAAGGAGCCGAAATGGCCTTCCTCATCGGCGCAGGCCACCACATCCACCGGCAGCCCGGCGCGGGCCAGGGCGAGGCCCGCCATCACCCCCAGCGCGCCATCCAGCCAGCCCGCCTCGTTCTGGCTTTCCAGATGGCTGCCGGCCAGCAGCTTGATGCCCGGGCCGGGATGCTTGCCCAGAACATTGCCGATGCCGTCGATCGAGGCTTCCAGCCCGATCTCCTCCATCTGTTTCACCAGCCAGCGCCGGCTTTCCATGTCCACGGCCGAAAAAGTCGGCCGGTGCACCCCGGTCTTGAAACGCCCGAACTCGCGCAGCGTGTTGAGGTCCTGGAGGAAGCGGGTGGTGTCGATCTGTGCCATGGGGAAATTCTGCACGCAGGCGGCGCCGCCGTGTAGCCTTCCGGCATGGCAAAAATCGTCACCGGCCACTGGTTTGCGCGCCAGCCCGCGCTTTGGCACAAGCATGCCATGAAACTGTTCATTCCCGCGGCCGCTCTCATGCTCGCGGCCTGCGTGCCGCAGCCCCGGCCGACGCCCAGCGCCGCCACGGCCCCGGCCGGCGACAGCTGCGGCCCGCAGGTCGTGGTCTTCGTCTCCGCCGGCGACCTGTTCGGCGACCCGCCGCGCCGCGCCGGCCCGCCCAGCGCCGAGGAGCTGGCGGCCGAGCTGGCGCGGGAGAATGCGGCGCTGGAACGGCTGCAGATCGCCTTCGACGCGCTGCTCTATTGCCGTTGGACCGAAGTGCGGCTGATCCGCGCCGATGCCTCCGCCGGCGCCATCAGCCGGGGCGAGGCGGCGAACCGCCAGGTCGCCGCCGCTGGCCGGCTGCGCCAGGATATCGGCCGCGCCGGCCAGGTCCGCGCCCGCATCCAGGCTCGCGCCGCGCGCATCGAGGCGGCGCTGGAGGCCGCCGCTCCGGGTACCACCCGGGGCCTGGGCGCGGCCCGGCCCGGCACCACCCGCGCCATGGCCTCCGCCCCCCTGGTGTTGCGGGCGCGGCCCGAGGCGGGCGCGCCCGAATCCGGCCGGCTGCTGGCCGGCGCCGAGGTGGTGCTGCGCCCGGGCGTGGGCAGCTTCGCGCTGGTCGATGCCAGTGGCACCACGGGCTATGCGCCGGCCTCGGCCTTCACCGTGCTGCCGCCGCTGACCGCGGCCCCCGGCAATACCCCCTTGCGCGACCTCGCCGCCACCAACATCGCCCGGCGCGAGGGCTTTTCGCAGAGCCTGTCGCTGATCGAGCGCAGCGGGTTGCAGGGATTTGAGGCCGGTACCTAGTCGTACCAGCCCACATCCAGCGTCGCGACCTCGCCGAAGGTGGCGCGTCGCCGCGCCGCCTCGCGGATGATCGGCCAGCTCGTGCCGATCATCGAGACGAAGGGCCAGGGGTCGCGCCCCTCCCAGGTCACGTCGCGCAGCGAGAGCAGCCGGCGCAGCCGGGAGAAATATCCGGCGCGGAAGGGCCGAAGGTCGGTCAGGCAGGAATAGAATTGCTGCAATTCGTGGGCTTCGCGCAAGCGCGGGGGCCGGCCCTCCAGCACGGCGGGCGCGATATCCGCGGTCTCGAAGAAATGCACCCCGGAGGTGACGCGCGGGTTGCACTCGATGCCCCAGGGGCGCCCCGCCGCGTCCAGGATGAAGTCGAAGCTCAAGAACCCGGTCCAGCCCGTGCCGGCGGCGAAGGCGGCGATCCAGGCCTCGGTGGCGGCGTGCTCGATGCGCTCGAAGGCGATGGCGACCGAGCCGGAAAACTGGGATCCGCGATAGAGGACGTTGCCCACCACCCGCCCTTCGCGGATGATGCTGCAGGAACTGATGATGTCGCCATGGACGCGCGCCTGGAGGATGGTCTCCACCTGCTCCTGTGGCGGCGCATCGCCGGCCTGGAGGAACCGCACGCCGCGGCCGGAGCAGGAATGCACCGGCTTGGTGATGAAATCCGCCCGCGCGGCCAGCGCCGCGGCCTCCGCGCTGCCCAGCGCATGGCTTTCCGGCACGTCCAGCCCCAGGCTCTCGGCCACCGCGATGAAGCCGCGCTTGTGATAGACCCTGAGCACATCCGCGGCCGGCATGGTGAAGAGCCGGGCAGGGGAGGCGAGATGCGCGACATGCATCGTCTCCTCGGAGACGGGGATGACCAGCTCCACCCCCTCCTCCGCGACGACGGCGGCCAGCGCGGCCAGGTATTCCGCCTTCCCCGCACTCGGCGGCGGCAGCGTCCGGGCATGCACGACGGCGCGGGAGGCGGAGGTCAGGTTCCAGCCATAAGGCTCCGCCACCACCACCCGCCAGCCGGCGGCGGAAAAGCTGCGGGCGATGTCCAGCGCCTTGGGCAGCCGGCCGAGCGTGAGCAGGGCGGTCCGGCTCATGCCACGCGGGTTGCGGTGCACATCACCTGCTGCGTGGGCCGCGTGGTCAGCCGCGCCGCCGGGCGCACGTGGCCGGGCTCGGCGACATGGAAATCGAAGCGCCGGAACAGCCGGGCGATCAGCAGCACCGCCTCGGTGGTGGCGAAGGCGGCGCCGGCGCAGACGCGGGGGCCGAGGCCGAAGGGGATATAGGTGCCGGGCGTCATCTCCGCCTCGCGCTCGGGCAGGAAACGGTCGGGGTCGAAGACATGCGGGTTGGTCCAGAAGGCCTGGTGGCGGTGCAAGACCCAGGGCGCGACCATGATCATGGCCCCGCGCTTGACCTTGTGGGTGCCGATACTCGTGGCCTCCAGCGCCACCCGCGGCAGGAAGGTGATGGGGGGGTAGAGGCGCAGGGTTTCGCGGAAAACATTGCGGATGAAGACCAGGCGGCGGATGTGCTCGAATTCGATCTCACCATCGCCCACCACCTCGGCGATCTCGGCCCGCAGCCGCGCCACCATCTCCGGCCGCACGGCCAGGATGAAGAACACCCAGGTCAGCACGGAGGCACTGGTTTCATGCCCGGCGAGGAAGAGCACGCCGAGCTGGTCGATCAACTCCTCCCGCGTGAAGGCCACGCCATCGCCGCCACGCGCCGCGACCACGGCGGCGGCGATGTCGTCGAAGCTCGCACCCGCCGCCAGATGCGTGTCCAGCAGCAGGCCGAGATGCCCGCGGATCAGCCCGCAGGCATCCAGCACGCTTTGTTTCTGCGGCGCACTTTTCCAGGCCGGGTCGAAGATGAGACGGCGGATTTCGACCTGCGCCACGCTGCGTTCGAATTCCGAAAACGCGTCGAACACATCATGTGCCGCCTGGGTTGCGAGGCTGGTGGAGAACACCGTGCGGCAGATGATGTCGGCCGTCAGATGGCTCATCGCCAGGTCGAGCGAGAAGGGCGCGCCGGCGCTGGCCGCAAGCGTCGCCTCCGCCTGCTCCACCCCCGCCACCATGTCCGGAAAGGCGCGGTTGACCCGCATCATGGTGAGAGAGGGGTCGATCATCGCCCGCTGCCGCGCCCAGGTGGCACCCGAACTGACAAAAATGCTGTCGCCGATCAGCGGCTCCAGCGCCTCCACCATCAGATCCGATTTGGGGAAAATCCCCTCCGGATCGGCCAGCACGCGGCGCACCTGCCCAGGCTCGTTCACGATCAGGATGGAGCGGCGCGACCAGCCCAGCCAGCCGATTTTCTGCCGGAAGGCGGCGGCGGGCAAAAGGCTCAACAAATCGCCATCGCCCTGCATGGCAAGCCGGATCAGCGAGATCAGCGCGGCATAGGAGGTGGGCCGCGGGGGGGCATACAGAGTGGCGCTCATGGGGATGATAGCGAAACTTTACAGTGGTATCTGTCAAGTGGCATTGTCATGTCCGGAGGGGAGGCCGGCCGCCATGGAATTGCACCTGTTTCACGCGCTCGTCGCCATGCACATCGTGACCGGTGCCACAGGCGCCATCATCTTCTGGGTGCCGGTGCTGGGCCGCAAGGGCGGTGTGGACCATCGCAAATGGGGCCGCATCTTCACCTGGTGCATGCTGGCCACCGGCGGCTTCGCCACGGCCATGAGCCTGTTGACCCTCTACGACCCCATCGGCACGCACCCGCATCTGGAAGGCCGCTTCGACGAGGTCTTCATCCGCGCCATTTTCGGCTGGCTGATGCTGCATATGGGCATCCTGACGGTGAACCTCGCCTGGTATGGCTGGCTCTGCGTGCTCAACCGGCGCGACCACATGGCGAACCGATCGCGCTTCAACCTGGGGTTGCAGGCCGCCGTGATCATCGCCGCGCTGAATTGCGCGCTGCAAGGCTGGCTTTCCGGCCAATTCCTGATGATCGGCCTTTCGGTCGTGGGCGTCGCCACGGGCGTTACAAACTTGTTCTTCATCCTCAACCCCAGGCCCGCGCCCATGGTCTGGCAGAAGGAGCATCTGAAGGGCCTCGTGGGCTGCGGCATCAGCGTCTACACGGCGTTCTTCGCCTTCGGCTCCGTCCGCATCCTGCCTGAACTGGCCCTGCATCCGGTGCTGTGGGCCATCCCGCTCACCACCGGCGTGCTGATGATCCTCTATCACTGGCGCAAGATCGGCCTGATGCGCCGTGGCGTGGCGGTGCCGTCCTGAAAATTCTGGTCGTCGGCGCCGGTGTCGGCGGGCTGACGGCCGCGGCCGATTTGGCCCGCCGGGGCGCCGAGGTCACCGTGCTGGAACGCGCCCCCAGCCATGGCGGCAAGATGCGCCATGTCGCGGCCGGGGCGGCGCAGATCGATGGCGGCCCCACCGTCTTCACCATGCGCTGGATTTTTGAATCCCTCTTCGCCGATGCCGGGGAGAAACTCTCCGACCATCTCTCGGTCCATTCCACCGATGTGCTGGCGCGGCATGCCTGGCGGGCAGGGGGTCGGCTCGACCTCTTCGCCGATATCGACCGCTCGGCCGAGGCCATCGGCGATTTCGCCGGCGCCGCCGACGCCCAGGGCTATCGCGCTCTCTGCGCCCGCTCCGCCGCCATCTACCGCACGCTGGAAACCAGCTTCATCGGTGCCGAGAAGCCTTCGCCGCTCGACCTCGTCCGCCGCGTCGGCCTCAGCCGCATCGGCGAGCTCTGGCGCACCGCCCCCTTCCGAACCATGTGGTCCGCACTCGGCGATCATTTTTCCGACCCGCGCCTGCGGCAATTGTTTGGCCGCTACGCCACCTATGTCGGCTCCTCCCCCTGGTTCGCGCCCGCCACGCTGATGCTGGTCGCGCATGTCGAGCAGGATGGCGTCTGGCTGGTCCAGGGCGGCATGCGCGCGGTGGCCAATGCGCTCCGCGCGCTGGCCGACCGCCAGGGCGCGCAATTCCGCTTCAACGCCGATGTCACGCGCATCCTGCAATCCAATGGTCGGGCCTGCGGTGTCGAACTGGCGGGGGGCGAGCGCATCGCGGCCGACGCCGTGCTTTTCAACGGCGATGCCGCGGCGCTGGCGTCCCTCGGCGCGCCCGGCGAAAAACCTGACCAGCGCAGCCTCTCCGCCATCACCTGGTGCATCCACGCGGCCCCCAGCGGCTTTGATCTCGCCCATCACAATGTCTTCTTCGCCGAGGATTACGCCCGCGAATTCCAGGCCATCTTCGACCGGCGCGAGGTGACGGAGGCGCCCACTCTCTATCTCTGCGCCCAGGATCGCGGCCACGCCGCCCCCATGCCGGGCACGCCCGAGCGCATGCTTCTCCTCATCAACGCCCCCGCCGATGGCGACACCAGCGATGTCAATCCGGCCGATTATGGCGAGCGTGTCTGGGCCCTGATGCGCGCCTGCGGGCTGGAGATCGGCGGCGGCGACGTCACCGCCACCACCCCCACCGGCTTCAACGCGCTGTTCCCGGCCACCGGCGGCGCGCTCTATGGCCGGGCCAGCCATGGCTCCACCGCCACGCTCAAGCGACCCGGCGCGCGCGCCCGGCTGCCCGGGCTCTATCTCGCCGGCGGCTCGGTGCATCCCGGCCCCGGGGTGCCCATGGCCGCCATGTCCGGCCGTCTCGCGGCGGCCAGGCTGCTGGAGGATGCGGCCGGGCGGCGCGGAATTGTGCGCTTTGCCCCGGCATCGCGCGATCGCTGACCGGGGCCGCGGCTTTTTCGCCAGGCGCAGGCCCCACCGCCAGGAAACCCGCTATAATGCCGCCGCGTTGCGTGCCTGAACCAAAGAACAGGACCACGCCCATGCGGATCAGTGCCGGCTGCCAGATCACCTATGATTGCCCGCAGCCCACGCCGATGCTGCTGATGATCAGCCCCCACCCCTCCCGCCTGCCCGACATGGTCGGCCCGCACCGCGTCACCTTCGCGCCGCCTGTCGAGCCGCGCGAATATACCGATGGCTTCGGCAACACCTGCACCCGGATTCTGGCGCCACCCGGCCGCATCACCATCACCACCCAGCTTCTGGTGGAAGACAGCGGCGTGCCGGAGGAGATCAGCCCCACCGCCTGGCAGCGCCGGGTGGAGGAATTGCCCAATGAGATGCTCGTCCATCTCCTGGGCAGCCATTATTGCGACACCGACAGGCTCTCCAACACCGCCTGGGCGCTGTTCGGCCAAACCCAGCCCGGTTGGGCGCGGGTGCAGGCGATCTGCGATTTCGTACACACCCATATCCGCTTCGGCTACGAACACGCTAGGCCGACACGCACCGCGTCCGAGGCCTATGCCGAAGGGGTGGGGGTGTGCCGGGACTATGCCCATCTGGCCGTGGCTTTCTGCCGCTGCGTGAACATCCCCGCGCGCTACTGCACCGGCTACCTCGGCGACATGGGCACGGCCCCGCCCTATGGCCCGATGGATTTCGCCGCCTGGTTCGAGGTGTTTCTCGACGATCGCTGGCATACCTTCGACGCGCGCAACAACACGCCGCGCATCGGCCGCATCCTGCTGGCGCGGGGGCGCGATGCCACCGACGTCGCCATCGCCACCACCTTCGGCCCCTGCACGCTGTCGGGCTTTTCGGTGTTCTGCGACGAGGCGAAGATCCTGGCCTGAGGCGGGGCAACCTTCACCGCCACCGCCGCGTTACCCCTGGGCAAGAGACAAGAACGCCCGGAGGAGACCGCCATGCTGAAACAAATTCTCATGGCCACGGGGGCCGCGCTGATCTGCGCGCCCGCCATGGCCCAGACACCACCACAGGTGACCCATGTGCAGAGCGTGGCCGAGCTGGCCGCGGTCTGCGACCCGCAAAGCCACGGCGTGCCGCGGCTGGAGGCCATCGCCTATTGCCAGGGTTTTTTGACCAGCGCGGGGCAATATCACGCGCTGCTCAACCCGCAGGGTGTCGCGACGCGCCCGCTCTTCTGCGTGCCCAACCCGGGGCCGACCATCGCCCAATCCGGCATCGCCTTCGCCCGCTGGGCGCGGGAGAACCCGGACCGTGCGCGGGAGCCCGCGCTGGATGGCCTGCTGCGCTGGGCCCAGGCCAGCTTCCCCTGCGCCGCCCCCACCCCCGCCCCGCGCCGCGCGCGCTGAGGAGAAGAACATGCGCAAATTCACCATGATGGCCGTCGCGGCGCTGGGGCTTTCGGCCTGCGCCGGGCTCAATGACACGCAGCAGCGCACCGCCACCGGCGCGCTGGGCGGTGCGGCGCTGGGCGGCATTGTCGGCTCGTTCAGCGGCAATGCCGGGCTGGGGGCGCTGCTCGGCGCGGGCGTGGGTGGCGCGGGTGGTTACCTTTATGACCAGTCGCAGCCGCGGCGGCAGTATTCCGGGCGCGGCGGCGGCTATCGGAACTACTGAGCGCCGGCCCGGGTGAATACCGCCCCCTCCGGCACCAGCTCATCCAGGATCTTCGCCGAGGAAATCACCCCCGGCACGCCCGCCCCCGGATGCGTGCCGGCACCCACCAGGTAAAGCCCGGCCACCTCCTCGCTGCGGTTGTGGGGGCGGAACCAGGCGCTCTGGAACAGCTGCGGCTGCATGGCGAAGGCGGCACCATTGTAGGAGAGCAGCCGCTCGGAGAAACCCTTCGGCGTGAGCAGGCGCGAGGTGACGATGCTCTCGCCCAGGCCGGGCATGATCGTCTCCTCCAGCCGCTTCTGCACCCGGGCACGATAGGGCTCGGCCTCCACGGTCCAATCCGTCCCGCTCGTCAGGTTCGGCACGGGCGAGAGCACATAGAAGGCATCGCAGCCCGGCGGCGCCAGGGAAGGATCGCTGGCGGTGGGGCGGTGCAGATAGAGGCTCATATCCTCCACCAGCGGTTGGCCGGAGAAAATATCCCGCAGCAGCCCCTCATAACGCGGCCCCAGCACCATGGCATGGTGATAGACATCCTCGAAACGCCGGTTGGTCCCGAAATACCAGACGAATAAACTCATCGAGTATTTCGAGCGCTTCAGCTTGCCATCGGTCCAGCGCCGGCGCGGGTAATCCTTCAGCAGTCGGGAATAGGTCCAGGCCGGGTCGGCATTGCTGACGACGATGTCAGCGGCGATCGCCTCGCCATCGGCCAGCCTGACCCCGGTGGCGCGGCCGCCCGAGGTGGTGATCTCCGCCACCTCCATATTGTAGCGGAACCGCGCGCCCTGGCCCTCCGCCAGCCGCACCAGCCCGGCCGCGATCGCCCCCGTGCCGCCCATGGCATAATGCACGCCATGCAGCCGCTCCAGATGCTGGATCAGGCAGTAATAGGCGGTGGTGGTCAGCGGGTTGCCGCCGATGAGCAGCGGATGGAAGCTAAAGGCGACCCGAAGTTTTTCGTCAGAAAAGTAATCGCTGACCTTGGAGAAGACGCTGCGCATGCCGCCCAGCCGCAGCATGTCCGGCGCCTCGCGCAGCATCTGCCAGAAACTGTGGAAGGGCTGGTCGGCCAGCTTGGCGAAGGCGACCTCGTAGATTTTCTCGCTATCCGCGATGCAGCGCTCGAAGCCCGCGACCTCGGCGGGGTTGATCCGCGCCACCTCGGCCTTCATCCGGGCCACGTCATCGAAGGCACGAAACACCGTGCCGTCATCGAAGCGGATCTCGTAGAACGGATCCATGCGCTTGAGCGTGATGTCATCGGCCATGCGCCGCCCGCACAGCGCCCAGAGCTCCTCCAGCAGATAGGGCGCGGTGATGATGGTGGGGCCACCATCGAAGGTGAAGCCATCCTGCCGGAAGACATAGGCCCGCCCCCCCGCGGCATCGAGTTTTTCGAGCACCGTCACCCGCCAGCCGCGGGCGGAAAGCCGCACCGAAGCGGCCAGCCCGCCAAAGCCCGAGCCGATGACCACGGCATGCGGGCGAGGATCGGATAGGCTGTCGGGCATGGTTCATTCCTCCGGGCGCATCATGCCCAATACAGGGTGATATAGGCGAGGGCGGCGAAACGGCAGGTCTTGGAAAACCCGACCAGGGCGAGAAAAATCCACAGCCTTTCCCGCATCACCCCGGCCACCAGGGTCAGCGGGTCGCCGATCACCGGCATCCAGCTCAGCAGCAAGGTCCAGCGCCCCCAGCGCTGGTACCAGCCGCGGGCCTTGTCCAGCGCGGCGGGCGAGACCGGGAACCACCGCCGGCCGGAAAACCGCTCCAGCTCCCGCCCCAGCCACCAGTTCAGCACCGCGCCCAGCGTGTTCCCCAGGCTGGCCACCGCCACCAGCAGCCAGGGCAGGCCGATACCCCCCAGAAGCAGCCCGATGAACAAAGGCTCGGAGCCCACAGGCAGCAGCGTGGCCGCGCCGAAGGCGCTGAGAAAAAGCCCGCCATAGGCGGCGAGATCGGCTACCAGAAGGGCCTCGGCACCTTCACCGGCAGCAGCGCCTGGACGGCGAGGTTGGCGAAACGGTCGAGTTCCAGGCTTTCATGCACCGCCGTCACATCCTGCCCCAGCAGATGCGTGCGGATGACCGAGCGGGAATAGAAGGGCGCGTCCTCCAGCGTCTTCACCAGGCTGGCCCGGCCATTTTCCGAACGTGTGGGACGGGCGATGCGCCAGAGGGTCTTCGGCAACTCCACCGGGTCCGGCACCGCGATGTCGGTCACCGCGCCATCATTGCCCACCCGCAGCGCGAGCGACTGCGAGGTGCCGTCGCGGCGCTGCGCGTTGTAGAGGATGGCGGTGGCATCGGGCGTGGGCGCGCGGCACCAGTCCCAATCCTGGAAATCTTCCTCCAAGGGCGCGGCACCCGCATTGGTGTCGAAATAGGAGGGGCCGGACCAGCGCAGCTTCGGGTTTTCGAGTTCCACCTCAACGCGTGAGCGCGGCGCGATGGGGTGCCATTTGTGCCGCCCCTTGGCGTCCAGCCGGAATTCCCGGGTGGAGAGCGCGCGCGGCGTCAGCCGCACTGTGCCACTGAGACGCCCCGGGAAGGGCGCCGTCACCTCATCGATGGAAATCGTCAGCGTATTGCCATCCCAGACCAGTCCGGAGGGCCCCACGGTGAAGGAATTCTCATCCCGCCGTACCGTCCAGCGCTGCCGGTCGGTCATCGCCCAGCGGCTGGGGCTGCCATAGAGCGAGACATTGATGCAGCAATGGTTCAGCGGATCCCCGCCCCCGCCGCGCCGCGCCCAGGCATACCAGGGCGAGAACACCGTGCCGATGAAGGCGATGATGGTGATGCCATGCCGCCCGTCATCCGACAGCGCATCGACATACCACCAGCAATAGCCGCGCTCCGGCACCGCCTGGTCGAATTCCCAGCCCCTCATGCCCGTTGCTCCAGCACGCGCTCGGCCGCGAGGCGCCCGGAAATCGCCGCCATGGCCACCCCCGCGCCCGGATGCGTGGCCCCGCCGCACAGGTAAAACCCCGGCAGCTTCGTGCTGGCGCCGGGACGGGCAAAACTGGCGGCCCAGCCATGCACGGCCTGGCCATACAGCGCGCCGCCGGTGCCGGGATAGGTTTGGGCGAAGAGATCGGGTGTGGTCGGCACGGCATCCTCAAGGTTCAGATTGTGGCCCGCCCGGGCCATCAGCGCGCTCGCGGCGCGGCCACAGGCGGCAATGGCATCGCGCCCGAGCGGGCGGGTATCGGCACGCGCCGGCGCCGGCACCATGGCGGTGGCGCCCGCCTCGCCCGCCGCCAGCTGCACGCTGGGCTGGGCCGGCAGCCGGGCGCGGAAATGCAGGTCGGTGAATTCCGCCGTCGGGTCATCGGGCAGGAAGACGCTCTGGGCCGGCAGCCCAGTGGCCGCCACCGCCCAGGTGATGGCGGAGAAGGAACGCTTGCTGGCCGGCAATTCCGGCACCACCCGCGCCGCCGCCTGGCCCAGCCGCCCGGCCGCGATGGCCGCGGCATCGGCGTTGCCGATCACGGCGTCGGCCTGAAGCAATTCGCCGCCCGCCAGCACCACGCCGCGGGCGCGCCCGGCCTCGATGCGCAGATCCACAACCTCCGCCCCAAGTCGCAGCACGGCGCCATGGCCGCGCGCCACCTCCGCCATGGCCGCCACCACGGCCGCGATCCCGCCGCGGGGCTGCCAGACGCCCATCTGCTCGATATGCGAGATCATCATCAGCGTGGCCGGCGCCAGCAGCGGCGAGGCGCCGATGTAGCACGCCGCCCGGCCGAAGACCTGCGCCAGCCTGGGGTCGGAGAAATGCTCCCGCAGCCCGTCCCACAGCGGCGACAGCGCCGAAAGACCCAGCTTGCGCGCCAGCCCGGCATTGGCCGAGAGCGCCAGCGCGCGGGGCTTCTGCGCCATGATGAAAGGCGCCTCCAGCGCCTGGAAATAGCGCTCTGCCCGGGCCGCGAAATCGGCATAGCCGCGCGAAGCGGCAGCACCCGCGAAGCGGCCTATGGCATCGGCATTGGCCGCCCGGCCATCGACGATGTCGAGCGTGGCGCCATCGCCCCAATGGTGCCGCGCCAGCAGCGCCTGCCGGCGGAGCACGACATGGGCGGAAAGGCTGGCGCCGGCGGCGTCGAAAATCGCCTCGAAGACCGGCTGCATGGTGATACCGTTGGCCATGGGCCAGGCGCGTGTCTTGCCCCCCGGGCGCTCGGCCATTTCCAGCACCACCACCTCCAGCCCCTTCGCCGCCAGCAGCATGGCCGCCACAAGCCCCCCCATCCCGGCCCCCACGATGCAGACGCGTTTCGGGCTTCGGTTCATGCCGTCAGTGAGGCGTTGGCCAATCAAACTGTCAAGTTTGTCAGACGAATTTTCCGGAATTATGATCGAGAGGTCCGATGATAATCCTCCCCAGTCCGCAACAGCTACGCTACCTCGTCACCCTGGCCGAGCTCGGCCATTTCGGCCGCGCCGCCAGCGCCTGCTCGGTCACCCAATCCACCCTCTCCGCCGGGCTGATCGCCCTCGAACGGCAGCTCGATGCCGCGTTGCTGGAGCGGGGTCCGAGCAAGCGGCCCATCTTCACCCCGCTCGGCCTGCAGGTGGTGGAACGCGCCCGCGCCGCCCTCGTCGCGCTGGAGGCGGTGGCGCAGACCGCCCATGCCGCCCGCGCGCCGCTCTGCGGGCCGCTGCGCCTGGGGGTCATCCCCACCATCGGCCCGTACCTGTTGCCACGGTTGATGCCGGCCCTGGCCGCGGCCTTCCCGCGCCTGAAACTCTGGCTGCGCGAGGAGCAGACCGAGCGGCTGCTGGAGGGGCTGGAGGCGGGGCGGCTGGATGTGCTGCTCCTGGCGCTGCCCTGCGATTGCGGGCGGGCCGAAACCCTGCCCATCGCCCATGACGCCTTCTGGGCCGCGCTGCCCCCCGGCCATCGCCTGGCCGAGCAGGCGGTGGTGCCGGTCGAGGCGCTGGCCGCCGAACAGCTCCTTTTGCTGGAGGATGGCCATTGCCTGCGCCTCCAGGCGCAGCAGGCCTGCGGCCTGCCCTTCTCCCGCGGGCATGGCTTTGCCGCCACCTCGCTGCACACCCTGGTGCAGATGGTGGCCGGTGGGCTGGGCGCCACGCTGCTGCCCGGGCTTGCCATCGATGGCGGCGTCCTGGCTGGCGCCGATCTGCGGCTGCGCCCGCTCAGCGCCGATGGCGCCGTGCCGCCGGGCCGCACGATCGCCCTGGCCTGGCGGCCCAAAAGCCCGCGCGCGGCGGAATTGCGCGGCCTGGCCCCCACCATCGCCGCCGCGCTGAAGCTGGTGTAGCCTGTGGCCATGGATTTCGGACGCATCCTGGGTGCCCTGGTGCAGGGTGCCGCAGCCCCACCCCGCCGCCGCGCGGCGCCGCGCGGCCGCGGCGCGCTTGGCATGACCGCCACCGAGACGCGGCAGCTCGGCCGCGTGCTGGGCGGCCTGGCCGAGGCCGCGGTCGAGGCGATGAAGGCCCCGCCCGCGCCGCCGCCGGCGAAGCCACCGGGCCGGGCGCGCGACACCGCCCCCGGCCCG
>JAKFUL010000024.1 GCA_021732665.1 Acetobacteraceae bacterium | reverse complement strand
CGGCGGGCCGGTGGCCCCGCGGGGCCACCCGCCCGAAGCGCGGGGCCACCGGCCCGCAGCGCGCTCAGCGCCCCCGCCGCGAAGGTCACCGCGGCATGCCATTCGCCAGGGGTATCGGCGGTGCGCACCACCACCTGGACATAGCGGTCCACCACCACCCCCATGCACAGCGCGATGATGCGAACGGCGGCCGTGCCCGCGCTCTCCAGCCGCCAGCAGCGCAGTATCGCCTCGCCATCGCGGCGGATGATGGCCGCGTCGCGCACGGTCACTTCCGCGCCCCGGCCAGCGGCGGCGATGCGCGCACCCTCCAGCGCCTGGTCGAAGGCGCGGCCGAAGGCCGGGCTTTCCGGCGCGGCCACGCCACCCTCCTCGGGCGCCTCGGGCACCTGCACGACGCCCCGACCGGGGCCACCGAGCTGCTCATAGGCGTTGAATGAGCCCGCAACCGCGCCATTGGCGGCCAGCATGGCCGGCGGCGCCGCGCGGCGGTAGCCGCCGATCACATCGGGCAGCCGCAGCGCGCCCTCCCAGGCATTGGGGCCGACAGGCCCGGCCTGGCAACCCGCCAGCAGCAGAAGAAGCGCGGTGGCGCGGCGGGGCGTCATGCCATCAGCTTGCCCCGCGCGGCGGCCTTCGTGCAATGGCACAAAACACGCATGACGGGTGGTGAAGGTAAAAGGCATGGCATGCGCATAGGTATCATCGGCACCGGGGTGGCGGGCAGCGTGCTGGCCGAAATGCTGGCGGGCACACCGGGGGTCACGCTGCGCGCCTTCGACCGGCTGGCGGCCGGCGAGGAGGCGGAATCCGGCACCGGCCTCAATGTCGGCCCCAACGCCATGAAGGCGCTGCGGCTGCACCTGCCCGCCCGGCATGCCGCGGTCCGCGCCGCCTCGCTGCCCTGGGCGCGCTGGTCGATCGAAATGGCCGATGGCGAGCGGCTGTTCGACCTCGACCTGCGCGATCTGGCGGAGGAGCCGGGCATCCGCCTGCGCTGGTCGGCGCTTTACGCCGCGCTGCGCGCCCCCATCGCCCGCCTGACCCGCCACAGCACGACGCTGGAGGCGCTGGAGGAGGACGCGCAGGGGCGCCTCGTCCCCGTCCTGCGCGGCCCTGGCCGGCATGGCATGGGCTTGTTCAGGCCGGGCGGCTTTGACCTGCTGGTGGCCGGCGATGGCCGCTATTCCAGGCTGCGCGAACTGGCACTGGGCGCCAGCCCGTCGCGGCTGCACGGGGTGGCGATGAGCCGGCTGCTGTTGCCCCAGATCCCCGACACCGCGCCGATCGATGATTACGGCCAGTGGTTCCACGGCAATGCCCGGCTGCTGGCCTATCGGCTGCCCGGTGGCGCTGCCTATATCGCGGGCAGCGTGCCGCTTGATACGCCAGAGGCCGAGATCAGCGCCGAGATGCGCTCGGCCGCATACCAGCACGCGCTCTACACCCCGAACGGCGCGATCTCCCCCGCCATGGCCTGGCTGCGCGACGCGGTGGTGGCCAATGCGCATCGCCAGCACTGGGCGCGTTTGCAGGAAAGCCCGCTGGAGCGCGTGGCACTCGGCGGCCGCGTCCTGCTTCTGGGCGACGCCGCCCATGCCATGGTGCCCACGCTGGGGCAGGGCGCCACCCAGGCCATCGAGGATGGCGTGCTGGCCGGTGCGGTGCTGCGCCGGGGTGGCGATGCCCATGCCGTGGCCCGGCTGCGCGACGCCCGGGTGGATTGGGTGCGGCAATTCAGCCTGGACGCCAGCGACACGCTGCTGCCCAGGGCACACCCCGGGGCCGCCCCGGCGCGGGCGGGAACCCTGGCCAAGGCCGGCCCGGATTTCCTGGCCCGGCTGCGCCGGCTCTATACCGATGTGCCGGGCCCCGAGGCCGTCACCGCCCCGCCCCATGCACAAACCGCTTTTCCAGCAGCAAAAAGAACGGGTTGAGCGCATAGCCCAGCGCGCCGGCGAGGAAATCCGGGCCGGGCTTGGCGGCAGCACCGGGGCCGCGATGCGCCACGGCTTCGCCAGCCATCAGATGGCGATGAACCCCGCGGCGCCGAGGACGGGCGCCGCCGCCCTCAAGCCGCCGCGACCGAGGCGGTGAAGACATCCAGGCAGCGCTTCTTCAGCGCCACGAAACCGGGGGTGGAGAGCGTGTCGGAATCGCGCGGCCAGGGCAGGTCCACGGTCACGTCATCGGCCAGCATGGTTGGCCGTCGCGTCAGCATCAGCAGCCGGTCGGCCAGGAAGATGCTTTCCTCCAGATCATGGCTGACCAGGATGGTGGTGACGCCCAGGCGCTTCAGCACATCCTGCAACAGCGCGCGCAAATCCAGCGTGGTCTCGTAATCCAGCGCCGAGAATGGCTCGTCCAGGAACAGCACCTCCGGCTCCACCGCCAGCGCCCGCATCACCGAGACCAGCTGCTGCTGCCCGCCCGAAAGCTCATAGGGGTAGCGGTGCAAGTCGAACCGCACCCGGAAATCGGCCGCAAGCTTCTCCACCCTGGCCTCGATCTCGCGCTTGCCCAGGCCCATGCGGCGAAGCGGGTAGCGAATGTTCTCGGCCGCGCGCGACCAGGGGAACAGCGCCTCGCGGTAATTCTGGAAGACATAGCCGATGCGCACCTCGCGCACCGTCCGGCCATCATAGAGGATGGTCCCGCCATCGGCCTCCAGCAGCCCCGCCGCCATGTTGATGAGGGTGGATTTGCCGCAGCCATTCGGGCCGAAAATGGCCAGGATGTCGCCGCGCTTCACATCCAGGTCGAAGCCGGAATAGACCGGCTGCCCGGTGAAGGATTTTTGCAGCCCCCGGATGGAAAGGGCCGCCTCGCGCGGGGTGATCACAGCGGGCGGATGAAGCTGGCGACCTGGATGGGGTCGCGCATCACCCGCTCGGCGGGCTGCGCCCCGGCAGGCAGGGGCGCGGCGAGCGCGGAGAGCGTCGGGCTGCGGCGAAGCATGGCGAAATTCTTCCCTGGATGATGAGTTGTCAGCAAGAGCCGTGCCAGCGACGGATGTGACATCGACCGTCATGGTCGGCGTCCCGGCTGGGCAAGCGCCATGCCTTGGCTATCCTGCCCCGGCCATGCGTCACCGACGCCGGCCTGGAGGAGCAACATGCCCTATTTCGACATCGGCCCCAGCACGGGCCAGCTGCACGAAAATTCCTGCTGGGCGGCCAGCCTCGCCTGGTTCCTCAAGGCGGTGCAGGGCGGCCGGCCGTCCTGGAACCAGAAGAAGATCATCGATCTCTTCTGGAACTACACCGACAGCAATGGCGCCATGCGGCCCGAGGCGATGGTGGGCGGCTGGAACGCCGACACCCGCCTGAAGATGAGCACCTGCGTCTGGCCCACGCCCAACGCCACGCTGTCCGACCTGCCGCTGGGCAACATGCCGGTCTGCATCGCCTTCAAGCACATGACCGGCTTCGCCCACATGAATGTGATCTGGCGCAATGGCAATGACGGCATCGTCAAATGCATGGAGCCGTTCTTTCCCTACCCCGGGGTGAACGGCAAGCGCACCGGCCGGATGGTCGAACGCAGCTTCGAGCATTTCAATTTCGGCGACAATGTCGTCCTCGCCTGGGCCAGGCCCTTCGATGGCCGCTCCACCGCCAAGCCCTCCGAGGCCGAGTAGCCGCCGCTCAGGCCCTGACCCGGGCGCGCCAGTCTTCCAGCACGCAATCCAGCGTTTCCTCCCATGGCGTGGCCGGCGCCCAGCCCAGCATCGCCCGCGCCCGCCCGGCATCGCCCAGCGATCGCACGACGTCATTGGGCCGCAGCGCGCTCGCCGTCTCCTCCACCCGCATGGGCTTGGCCGAGCGCGCCATCAGCGCCGCCAGCACATCGCCGATCCGGCGCGGCGTGCCCGAGGCGAGGTTGAGCGCCACGCCATTGGGCAGCGCGTCCCAGCGCGCCAGCGCCCGCGCATAGGCATCGGCCACATCACGGACATCGAGAAAATCGCGCCAGCGTTCCAGCGCGCCCACCCGCAGCACGGGTTCCTGCAAGCCGGCCTCGATCCGCGCCACCTGGCGGGCGAAGGCGGCCACCGCGAACCCTTCGGACTGGCCGGGGCCGACATGGTTGAGCGGCCGCATCCGCACCACCCGCAGCCCGCGCAGCGCCATCTCGCCGAGTGCGATATCGGCCGCCGCCTTGGCCGCGGCATAGGGGTTGGAGGGCGCCAGCGGCGCGTCCTCATCGAGTGCGGTGCCGCGCTGGAAGGTCAGCCCGTAGATCTCGCCGGTGGAGGCGAAGAGCAGCCGGCAGCCCGGCCGTGCGGCCATGATGGCGGCCCCCAGGTTCAGGCTGGCGGTGAGGTTCGCGCCCCAGGTCGCCGCCACATCGCCGAAGCTGGCCGCGACATTGGCCTGCGCCCCCAGATGCACCACCGCATCCGGTGCCAGCCTCTCCAGCACCGCAGGCAGCGAAGCGGCGTCGGCAAGGTCCAGCACCACCTGCTGATCCCACCCCGTCGCCGGCCGGCTATGCAGCCCGGCGATCAGGCGGGCATGCGGGAAAGCCGCCCGCAGCGCGCCCCGCAGATGGCCGCCGACAAAACCCGCAGCCCCGGTGACGAGGATGCGCTGATCGGGCTTCAATCCTGCCACTTCACCTGCAGGAAGGGGGCGGGGATGAGCAGCTTGTTTTCCTGGCTCAGGGTCAGCGGCCGGGTTTTCGCGACGTAGGCCTGCCAGGCCGGGTCGGCGCCCAGCTTCGCGCGCTTGGCCGCGCGCTCGTCCAGGCTCTCATAGGCCCACATGTGCACGATCTGGTTCAGCGGGCCGAACTCGGTCTGAAAATAGCCGACCATGCGGCCGAGGATCGGCTTCTGGATCGCCATGCCCTCGGTCTCGTAGAGCTTGAGATACTGCCCGGTCATGCCGGGATGCAGGGTGTAGGTGCGTTGTTCGACGAGCATGCGCGGGGTTTCCTGTTGCCGCCCGGCAGTCTAGGGCGGCCATGGCCGGCCGCCTATTCCCCCGGGTCTCTGGCCGGCTACTCGCCTGCCCCCCGCGCCCGGCTGCGCATGATTTCGGAAAAACCGAACAGCAGCAGCAACTGCCCCAATATCATCTGGATGGCGGCCAGGATGCGGATGCCGTCATCGATCGGCAGGATGTCGCCATAGCCCACGGTGGCCAGCGTCACGACCGAGAAATGCAGCGCCTCGGAGAAATTCAGCCGGCTCATGGTGTCGATCTTCAGGAACAGCGGCGCTGTCGAAAGCGCGTCGGCGATGCGGTAGAGGCAGCCGAAGGCCACCGCCATCAGCGCGAAGAGGCTGACATAGGTGGCCATCGGCACCGCCAGGAACCGCACCCGTGCCGTCACCAGCGTCAGGATCGCCGCGACATCCACCAGCAGCCTGATCACATCGCGCACCGCCACCACCGAGATGGTGGAGATCGCGGCCATCGCCACCAGCAGCACGAGGGTCTGCCCCTCGGGGCCGAAGCGGTTGACGGGCGAGGCGAGGGACAGCACGCCCACCAGCCCGCACATCCCCAGCCAGCGCAGGAAGCGCGGCAGATGGGTGATGTCGGCCTCATCCAGCCCCTCGGAGGCCAGCGCCACCAATTCCCGCCGCCGCAGCCAGCACACCGTGACGAAGGCGGCCACTGGCATGAGGAAACCGATGGGCAGCGCCCAGTCCAGCGCCTGCGGAAAGGCGCTTCGCCCGATCACCACGTAAAGGCACATATAGACCGCAAGCCCATTGGCCACGCCCAGGCCAAACAGCGGCCCATGCGGAAACACCAGATAGAGCCCGCCCATGGCAAGCCCCGCCACCACCAGCGCCGCCACCGAGAACAGCCAGCCATCATCGCCCGCCGCCGCCGCCACCAGCAGCATCAGCCCCAAGGTCAGCGCGCCGCTGCGATAGGCGGTGCGGCGCTGGCGGCGGATGGTGCGGTCCTCAGGCATCCGCGGGAATTGCCGCGATGCCGGTGATCTCCACCCGCCAGGCCGGGTTGACCAGCGGCGCCTGGATGGTCATCCGCGCCGGCTTGTTCGCGGGGTCGAGCCAAAGGTCCCAGGCCCGGTTCATCAGGGGCGCGTCGGCGATATCGGCCAGGATGATGGTGACGCTGAGCAGGTTCGCCTTGGCCGTGCCCGCCTGCGCCAGCAGCGCGTCGATCTGCGCCAGGATGTCGGCGGTCTGGCCCTCGGTGTCCAGGCTCGCATCATCGGCCACCTGGCCGGCGAGGTAGAGCACGCCGCCATGCGCGACCGCCCCGCTCAGGCGTTGTTCCTCGGCAAATCGGCGGATCATCCGCGGCCCCCATCACACATCTTGCACGCCGACAGCAGGCCATGCGATGCCGCCACCATGCAATCCCTCATCGACCGCATCGTGCTGGGCAGCCGGCATCTCCTGGTGGTGTTCTTCGTCGGGCTGGCCGTGGCGTTGGCATTGTATGCCGTGCGCTTCATCGCCAAGCTTTGGAGCTATGCCTACAAGACCTTCGAGGGCGCGACCGACACCCAGATGCTGCTGAACCTGCTCTATCTGGTGGACAGCGTGCTGGTGGCCTCGCTGGTGGCCATGGTCATCATCTCGTCGCATGACAGCCTGGTCTCGCCGCTGTCGGAGACGGTGGAGCCGTCGCGCGCCGCCTGGGTGCGCAAGCTCAATCCCGGCAATCTCAAGCTCAAGCTGGCGCTCGCCATCGTCGCGATCAGTTCGATCCACCTCCTCCAGCTTTTCCTGGAGGTGGGGGACCATTCCGACCGCGACCTGGTCTGGGCCATGGCGATCCATGGCATGTTCGTGGTGGGTGCCCTGGCGCTGGGCATTCTCGACCGCCTGGAGGCGGCCGGGAAATCGAAGCCCTACCCGACGATCTCGGAGCCGGAGAAGAAATAGGCGATCTCAACAGCCGCATTCTCCGCGCTGTCCGAGCCATGCACGGAATTGGCCTCGATGCTTTCGGCGAAGATTTTCCGCACCGTGCCCTCGGCCGCGTTGGCGGGGTTGGTGGCGCCCATCAGGTCGCGATGCGCCAGCACGGCGTTCTCGCCTTCCAGCACCTGCACCACCACGGGGCCGGAGATCATGAAGGCCACCAATTCGCCGAAGAAGCCGCGCTCGCGGTGCACGCCATAGAAGCTCTCGGCCTGGGCGCGGGTCATCTGGATGCGCTTCTGCGCGATGATGCGCAGGCCGGCCTTTTCATAGACGGCGTTGATGGCGCCGGTCAGGTTGCGGCGCGTCGCGTCCGGCTTGAGGATGGAGAAGGTGCGTTCGATGGCCATGTGTGCAAACCCTTGCGTTTCGGGCGGGCCATAACCGCAGGGCCGCGCGCGCGCAACCCCGGCTACAGCGGCACGCCCGCCGGCGCCTTGGGCACATCCAGCACGAAGCTGGAGCGCGTCTCCTTCACCCCAGGCATCCGCAGCAGCGCCTTCATGGCGAATTCGCCATAGGCGTCCAGGTCGCGCACCAGGATGTGCAGCAGGTAATCCATCTCGCCGGACATCGCATAGGCCGCCACCACCTCCGGCCGCGCCGCCAGCGCGTGGTGAAAGGCGTCGACCAGCTTCTCCTCATGGCTGGTGAGCGAGACCTGGACGAAGGCCTGCACGTTCAGGCCGATGCGGCGCGGGTCGATCTCGGCGCGGTAGCCGGTGACGATCCGGGCTTCCTCCAGCCGCTTCAGCCGGCGCAGGCAGGGGGTGGCGGAAAGCCCCACCGCCTCGGCCAGGGCGGTCACGGCGATGCGGCCATCGCCCTGCAGCGCGCGCAGCAGGCGGCGGTCGGTCTGGTCAAGCGTGGTGACATCATCCATGGATCGGCTTCTTCGGAGTGAAATTCTATCTTAGTGGGACATTTCGGGGTTGAGAAAGGTGAAAAACACCTCTCACACCGCTGTAATCTGGCGATGCCCAGGAAATCACGCCCATGCCCGACACCATTTTGCGCGGCCCCTACGCGCAAGCCCGCCCCGATGGCACCATCGCCCAGGACATGGCGTCCTATTCGCCGGCCGACCACCAGACCTGGCGTCTGTTGGCCGAGCGCCAGGCGGCGCTGTTGCCGGCCCATGCCGCCGCCGCCTATCGCGCCGGCCTCGCCGCGCTGCGGTCCGGCGATGGCGTGCCCAGCCTGGAAGCGGCCTCCGCCCGCATCGGCACGGGCTGGCGCCTCATCGGCGTGCCGGGGCTGATCCCCGAGCGCGACTTCTTCGCCCATCTCGCCGCCCGCCGCTTCCCCGTCACCACCTGGATCCGCCGGCCGGAGGAGCTGGACTACGTCGTCGAGCCCGACATCTTCCATGATTTCCAGGGCCATGTGCCGCTGCTGACGCAGCCCGATTTCGCCAATTTCCTGGCCGCCTATGGCGAAGCGGGGCGCGATGCCGCCGATGCCCATCTGCCCGCTCTGGCGCGGCTGTACTGGCACATGGTGGAATTCGGCCTGATCCGCGAGGGCGGCGGGTTCCGGGCCTATGGCGCGGGCATCCTCTCCTCCGGCGCCGAGACCCGGGCCGCGACACAAGCCTCGGCCCAGGATGCTCCCCTGGGCAATGTGCCCCGGCTGCGCTTCAACCTCGCCCGCGTGCTGCGCAGCGCCTACGAGATCGACCGGCTGCAACCGCTCTATTTCGTCATCGAGGATTATGCCGAGCTGTTCGCGTCCCTCCGCGCTTTGCCGGCGGCCCTTGCAGCACTTGGCCCCACCATCGCGGCGGGCCACCTGCTTTCCACCGACCAACCCGCCTGAAAGGCCCGACCATGGACATCCCGCCCGACCGCACCGCCCTTGCCGGCCTCATCTCGCCGGAAAACCCGATGGGGACCGACGGCTTCGAATTCGTCGAATTCACCGGCCCCGACATGGCCGAGCTGGAAGCCGTCTTCACCCGCCTCGGCTTCTCGAAGGTGGCGGTGCATCGCTCGAAAAATGTCGGGCTCTGGCGCCAGGGCGAGGTGAATTTCATCCTCAACGCCGAGCCTGAGTCGTTCGCGAACGCCTTCGGCCGCGTCCACGGCCCCAGCGCCTGCGCCATGGCGTTTCGGGTGGCCGATGCGGCCGCCGCCTTCACCCGCGCGGTGCAACTCGGCGCCCGCCCCTTCCATGGCCGCGTCGGGCCGATGGAGCTGAACATCCCGGCCATCGAGGGCATCGGCGGCTCGCTGATCTATTTCGTCGATCGCTACGGCGCGCGCGGCAGCATCTACGACGTCGATTTCCGCTTTCTCGACGCAGCCCCGGCCACGACCGGCCACAACCTCACCGTCATCGACCACCTGACCCACAACGTCCATCGCGGCCGCATGGATGCCTGGAGCGGTTTCTACGAGCGCCTCTTCAACTTCCGGGAAATTCGCTACTTCGACATCGAAGGCAAGCTGACGGGGCTCAAGAGCAAAGCGCTGACCTCGCCCTGCGGCATGATCCGCATCCCGATCAATGAAAGCTCCGACGACAAATCGCAGATCGAGGAGTTTCTGCGGGTTTATAATGGCGAGGGCATCCAGCACATCGCCATGGGCACCACCGACATCTACGCCAGCGTGGAAGGCCTGCGCGGCCAGGGCGTGCAATTCCTCGACACCCCCGACACCTATTACGAACTGCTGCCCACCCGCCTGCCCGACACCGGCGAAGACATTGCCCGGATGCGCGCGAACCGCATCCTGATGGACGGCTCGCCCAGCGGCGGCCGCCTGCTGCAAATCTTCACCAACACGGTGATCGGCCCGATCTTCTTCGAGCTGATCCAGCGCAAGGGCGACCAGGGGTTCGGCGAGGGCAATTTCCGCGCGCTGTTCGAAAGCATCGAACTCGATCAGGTCCGCCGCGGCGTTCTCAAGCCCGCGGCTGAATAGGCTTTGCCACAAAATCAGGCACCCGGCTGACGGCAGCGCGACACGGAACCGTCATTCCCCTTGCCTGCCAGGCCCCCGCGTGGTGAAGCGGGGCCATGACATGGTCGATCCTGGCGAGAGACCCGGGCACGGGGGAGTTGGGCGTGGCGGTGGCCACGCGCTTCTTCGCCGTGGGCGCGCTCTGCCCGCGCGTGGAGGGCCAGGTCGCCGCACTCGCCACCCAGGCGCTGGTCAACCCCATGCTCGGCATTCTGGGCATGGAGCGGCTGCGCGCCGGGCACCCCCCCGGCGCCGTGCTGGATGCGCTGATCGAGGCCGATGCCGGCCGCGCCAGCCGGCAATTCCACATCCTCGGCCACTCAGGCCAGATCGCCGCCCATACCGGCGAAGATTGCGTGCCCTGGTGTGGCGCGGTGCGGGGCGAAAACGTCTCCGTCGCCGGCAACATGCTGGCCGGCCCCGAGGTGGTGCGGGCGACCCGCGACGCCTTCCTGACCACCCCCCATCTGCCCATGGCCGAGCGCCTGATCGCCGCCCTGGAAGCGGGGGAGGCCGCGGGCGGCGATGCCCGTGGCCGCCAGGCCGCGGCCCTGATGGTCGCCAGCCGCGACCCCTATACCGACCTCGACCTGCGGGTGGACGACCACGCCGACCCGCTGGCCGAACTGCGCCGCCTGCTGGGCGTGGCGCGCGAGCGCTATGTGCATTTCCGCCGCTTCCTGGCCGGAACAGACCACCCCGGCGTCTTCGACCGCGCCGTGATCAACGCCGCCATGCCAGGATGATCCTCTCCGTCAGCAACCTCAGCGTGACCTTCGCCACCGAGCGTGGCCCGCTGCGCGCGGTGGACAATGTGGCGTTCAACCTCGCCCCCGGCCGCACCCTGGCCGTGGTCGGCGAAAGCGGCTGCGGCAAATCCGTCACCTCGCTGGCCATCATGGGCCTGCTGGCGGGGCATGCGCGGGTCGAGGGCGAAATCCTCTTCGAGGGCCGCAACCTGCTGACCCTGCCGCTGACCACCCGCCGATCCTTGCGCGGCGGCGCCATGGCGATGATCTTCCAGGAGCCGATGACCAGCCTGAACCCGGCCTTCACCGCCGGCGAACAGGTGGCCGAGGCGCTGCGGGTGCATGAGGGCCTGCCCCCCGACGCCGCCCTGAAACGCGCCGTCGAGATGCTGGAGCGCGTCCGCATCCCCGAACCCGCGCGGCGTGCCCGGCAATACCCGCACCAGCTCTCGGGCGGCATGCGCCAGCGGGTGATGATCGCCATGGCGCTGGCCTGCAAACCCCGCCTGCTCATCGCCGACGAGCCGACCACGGCGCTGGACGTCACCGTGCAGGCGCAGATCCTGGCGCTGCTGGAAGACCTCAAGCGGGAGACAGGCACCGCCATCCTGCTCGTCACCCATGACCTGGGCGTGGTGGCGGATTACGCCGATGACGTGGTGGTGATGTATGCCGGCCGCGTCGCCGAAACCGCGCCGGCCGCCTCGCTCTTCGCCCAGCCGCAGCACCCCTACACCATCGGGCTGCTGGGGGCCGCGCCGCGTTTCTCGGCACCCGGCCAGCGCCTGGCCAATATCGCGGGCACGGTGCCCGACCTGGCCGCGCCGCCGCCGGGCTGCCGCTTCGCGCCACGCTGCCCCTTCGCCACCGGCGCATGTAACCACGCCCCCGCCCTCTCGGCCGGGCCGCATCGGGTCGCCTGCTGGAACGCACCGCTGGAACTCGCCGCATGACGCCCCTGCTGGAACTGCGCGGGGTTCAAAAGCATTTCCCCGTCCGCGACGCGCTGGGGCGGGCGCGTGGCGCCGTCCACGCGGTGGATGGCGTCTGGCTGAATGTCATGCCCGGCGAGGTGCTGGCCATCGTCGGCGAAAGCGGCTGCGGCAAATCCACCCTGGGCCGCGTGGCGCTGCGCCTGATCGAGCCGGATGACGGGCAGATACTCTTCCAGGGCGAGGATTTCACCGCCCTGCCGCAAAAAGCCCTGCGTGCCCGCCGCCGCCACGCCCAGATCATCTTCCAGGACCCTTTCGGCAGTCTGGACCCGCGCATGAGCGTGGCCGCGGCCATCGAGGAACCCTTGATCCTGCACACCACGCTGGACCGCGCCGGCCGCGCCGCCCGCGTGGCGGAGCTGCTGACCCGCGTCGGGTTGCGGCCGGAAATGGCCGGGCGCTGGCCGCATGAATTCTCCGGCGGCCAGCGCCAGCGCATCGCCATCGCCCGGGCGCTGGCCAGCGAGCCGAAACTCATCATCGGCGACGAGCCGGTCAGCGCGCTCGATGTCTCGGTCCAGGCGCAGGTGTTGAACCTGCTGCAGGACCTGATCCGCGACCTCAATCTCGGTTTCATCATGATCAGCCACGACCTCGGCGTCGTCCGCCACATCGCTGACCGCGTGGCGGTGATGTATCTCGGACGTATCGTCGAGGAGGGGCCGGCGGCCGAGGTGTTTTCGGCCCCCCGGCACCCCTATACCCGGGCCCTGCTGGCTGCCGTGCCGGGCCAAGGGGCGCGCGCCGCACCTTTGCAGGGTGATGTCCCCAGCCCGATCTCACCGCCGCCCGGCTGCCGCTTCCACACCCGCTGCGACTTCGCTGTGCCGGCATGCAGCGCCGCCATGCCGGAGCTGAAGGGCAGCCCCGCCCGATCGGCGGCGGGCGAAGCCCAGAGCCGTGAATCGGCCGGGCATACCGATGCCTGCTTCCGCTCGGCCGAGTTGCCGCCCGCCGCCGCCTTCCACGAAAACACCACCGGCGGTGAGCGCCTCGCGCGCCTCGCCCAACGCTTCCAACGGGAGAACGCATAAATGCTCCGCAGCCTGCTGCTCATCCTCGCCCTCGGCATCTCCGCCGCCTCCGCGCAGAACCTGCGCATCGGGTTGCGTGAGGACCCCGACATCATGGACCCGACGCTGGCCCGCACTTTCGTCGGCCGCATCGTCTTCGCCTCGCTCTGTGACAAGCTGTTCGACATCAATGAGCGGCTGGAGATCGTCCCGCAACTCGCCACCGGCCATTCCTGGGACGACCCGCGCACCCTGCGCATCACCCTGCGCCCGGGCGTGAAATTCCATGACGGTGAGCCGCTGGACGCCGAGGCGGTGCGCTATTCCCTCAACCGCCACCTCACCATGCAGGGCAGCTTCCGTCGCGGCGAGATCAACACCATCGAGGCGATCGAGGTGGTCGACCCGCTGACCGTGCTGATCCGCCTCAACGCCCCCTCCGCCCCCTTCCTGACCCAGCTGACCGACCGCGCGGGGATGATCGTCAGCCCGCGTGCTGCTGAGGCCGCCGGTAGAGATTTCGGCCGCCGCCCGGTCTGCGCCGGCCCCTATCGCTTCGTCGAGCGCGTGGCGCAGGACCGCATCGTCGTCGAACGTTTTCCGGAGTATTGGAACGCCGCCGCCATCACCATCCCGCGCATCACCTACCAGATCATCACCGACAGCACGGTGCGCCTGGCCAATCTGCAATCCGGCGCGCTGGAGATGGTGCAGAGCATCGATCCCGATGACGTCGCCGCCGTGCGCCGCAACGCCCGGCTGCGCATCAGCATCTCCGATGAGCTCGGCTACCAGTCGCTGACCATCAACATCGGCAACGGCGCCCGCGCCCAGACGCCCATGGGCCAGGACGCGCGCGTCCGCGCCGCGTTCGAACTGGCGCTCGACCGCCAGGTGATCAACCAGGTGGTCTATGAGGGCATATTCACCCCCACCGCCCAGCCCGTGCCGCCGGGCAACCCGCTCCACGTCGCCGCCTTCCGGCCGGAGCCGCGCAACCTCGACCGCGCCCGCGCCCTGCTGCGCGAGGCGGGCGTGCGCACCCCGCTCGCGGTCGAAATGACCGTGCCCAACAGCCCCGACCTGCGCCAGGCGGCCGAGGTGATGCAGGCCATGCTGCGCGAGGCCGGCTTCGAGCTGCGCATCAACACCATGGAATTCGCAAGCTCCCTCCAGGCGGCGACACGCGGCGAGTTCGAGACCTATCTGATCGGCTGGTCCGGCCGCGTCGACCCCGACGGCAACAGCTGGACCTTCATCCACAGCCGCGGCCCGCAGAATGACGGCCGCTATTCCAACCCCGAGGTCGACCGCCTGCTCGATGCCGCGCGCGTCGAGGCCGACCCCGCCAAGCGGCGCGACCTCTACGCCCAGATCTGGGCCATCGCCATCCGCCAGGACCGCAGCCGGATCTATCTCTGGCATCGCAAGAACATCGTGGCGCATACCGCCCGCCTCAGCGGCTTCACCGCGGTGCCGGACGGGTTGATCCGGGTGCAGGGCCTCAGATTGGCGCCATGATCGCCTGGTTCCTCCGCCGCCTGACGCAGATCCTGCCCACGCTGCTCATCCTCAGCTTCGGCATCTTCGCGCTGCAACAGCTCATGCCCGGCGACCCGGCGCTGATCCTGGCCGGGGAGGAGCGCGGCGACCCGGAAGTGCTCAGGCAGATCCGTGCCGAGCTGATGCTCGACCGCCCCCTGCTCGAACAATACGGCCATTGGCTCTGGCGCCTGCTGCATGGCGATTTCGGCTTCTCCTGGCGCATCCGGGTGCCGGTGGGCGAGCTGATCCTGGAGAAGCTGCCGGTCACCGCCCAGCTCGCCACCATGAGTTTTGTGATCGGCGTTCTGATCGGCGTGCCGGCGGGCGTGATCTCGGCGGTGGCGAAGGACAAGCCTTTGGACTGGCTGATGAACGGCATCGCGTTGTTCGGCATCTCCATGCCGAATTTCTGGCTCGGCATCATGATGATCCTGCTGTTCAGCGTGCAGCTCGGCTGGCTGCCGCCCTCCGGCTACGTGCCGTTGTGGGAGGACCCGGTGCAGTCCCTCGCCACCACCATCATGCCCGCCTTCGTCCTCGGCACGGGCGTGGCGTCGGTGCTGATGCGCCACACCCGCGCCGCCATGCTCGGCGCCCTGGAGCAGGACTATGTCCGCACGGCACGCGCCAAGGGGGTGGTCGAGCGCAGTGTCATCGCCCGCCACGCGCTGCGCAACGCGCTCATCCCGGTGGTCACCCTGGGCACCATAGAATTCGGCCGGCTGCTGGCCGGCGCCGTGCTGACCGAGCAGATTTTTTCGATCCCCGGCTTCGGCAAGCTGGTGGTGGATGCGGTGTTCAACCGTGACTACCCGGTGGTGCAGGGGGTGGTGCTCGCCACGGCGCTGATCTTCGTGGCCCTCTCGCTGGTCGCCGATATTCTCTACATGCTGATCAACCCCAGGCTGCGCACGGCATGAGCGAGGCCTCGCCCTCCCGCCGCGCGCTTTCCGCGCTGCTGCGGCACCGTCTCGCCATGTTCGGCCTCGTCGTCGTGGTGCTCTTCGTCATGGCCGCGCTGCTCGCACCCTGGATCTCGCCGGCCGACCCGTTGCAGACCTCCTGGACCTCGATCCGCAAGGCGCCCTCGGCGGCGCATTGGTTCGGCACGGATGAGAATGGCCGGGACGTTCTCTCCCGTGTGCTCTGGGGGGCGCGGGCCTCGCTGATGGCCGGTGTCATCGCCGTCGGCGGCGCGCTGCTCATCGGCGTGCCCATCGGCCTGATCGCGGGCCTGGCCGGCGGCTGGGTGGACGCGGTGATCTCCCGCGTGGCCGACGCCATGCTGGCCGTGCCCTTCCTCATCCTGGCCATAGCGCTGGCCGCCTTCCTCGGCCCCGCGCTGGAAAACGCGATGCTGGCCATCGCCATCTCCGCCAGCCCGGTCTTCGTCCGCCTCGCCCGCGGCATGGCGCAGGAGGCAGCGACGACCGATTACGCCGAGGCCGCGCGCGCCATGGGCAACCCGCCCTGGCGGACCGCGCTGGTCCATGTCCTGCCCAATATCGCGCCGCCCCTGCTGGTGCAGGCCACACTCTCCATCGCCGAGGCCATCATCGCCGAGGCATCGCTCTCCTTCCTCGGCCTGGGCCAGCAGCCGCCATCGCCCTCCTGGGGCTCCATGCTCAACAGCGCCCAGCGCTTCATCGAGAACGCGCCCTGGCTTGCCATCTTCCCGGGCATGGCGATCTTCACCCTGGTCCTCGCCCTGAACCTGCTGGGCGATGGGCTGCGCGACGCGCTGGACCCGCGCAGCGCCCGGCGCTGAGCCAGCCTTGCAACCATCGCCGCGCAGGGCGATTTCCCTGCCATGCCTGCCCGCCCAAAATCCCGCCAGCACGCGCATTTCCCCGCCGAGGTTCGCGGCGTGCTTCGTCGGCTGGAACAGGCGATTTCCCGCCGCGCCGTGCCGCGGGCGCAAAACCATACCCGGCATGATGCAAGCCTCGTCGTCGCCTCCTACAACGTCCATCGCTGCATCGGCATCGACAAGCGCTTCGACCCCGGCCGCGTCGCCGCGGTCATCGAGGAGCTGGACGCCGACATCATCGCCCTGCAGGAGGCCGATCGCCGCTTCGGCCACCGCGCCGGGCTGCTCGAGCTGGGCGAGGTGGAGCGCCGCACCGGCCTTACGCTGGTGCAGGTCAGCCAGGTCGCCGGTGGGCATGGTTGGCGCGGCAATGCGCTGCTGGTCCGCCACGCCCGCCCCGTCTCCGTCCGCCGCCTGGCGCTGCCCGGGGCCGAGCCGCGCGGCGCGCTGATCGTCGAGCTTGACCTGCCGACCGGCCGGTTGCGCGTGGCCGCCGCCCATCTGGGCCTGCTGCGCCGCCACCGCGCGCTGCAGACCCGCGCCATCCTGGCCGCGCTGCAGGAGGGCGAGGCGATGCCCACGCTGCTGATGGGCGATCTCAATGAATGGCGTTCGGGGGTGAATTCCTCGCTGGCCGCGCTCAAGCCCTTCTTCGCGCCCTTCGGCCCGGCGCATCCGAGCTTCCCCTCCCGCCTGCCCTTCATGGCGTTGGACCGCATCCTGGGCCATCCCGGCGGGCTGGTGCTGGGGCGCCGTGTGCATGACAGCGCGCTCGCCCGCCTCGCCTCCGACCATCTGCCGATCCGCGCCCGGCTCGACCTCGCCGCCGTGGCTGCCGCATGACCCCGGCGCTGGACATGGCCGCCGTCGCGCCGGAGGGGGGCATGAGCGCGCTGACGCTGATCCCCGACGGCCTGGGCGCCTTCGCCCGGCGCGCCGCCTCCGCCCGCGCGGCGACCACGAGCCTAGACCTGCAATACTACATCTGGAAATCCGACCTGACCGGCCAGTTGCTGATGCGCGAGGCGCTGGCGGCGGCCGATAGGGGGGTGCGCGTGCGCATCCTCGTCGATGCCGTCTATGGCATGGGCCGGGCCTTCCGGCTGGCCGGGCTGGCCGCCCACCCCGCCATCGCGCTGCGCCGCTTCAACGCCGCGCGGTGGCGCGGCTGGGGCCAGCTTGGCCTGGTGCTGGAGGTGCTGCTGGGCAATTGGCGGCTGAACCGGCGGATGCACAACAAGGCCTGGATCGCCGATGGCAAGCTCGTCATCTGCGGCGGCCGCAACATCGGCGACAGCTATTTCGACGCCTCGGGCAGCATGAATTTCCGCGACCTCGACCTGGCGCTGAGCGGCGCCCCGGCGGCTGACGCGGCCGCACTGTTCGATGCCTTCTGGCAGGACAGCCTGTCGCGCCCGGTCTGGCCGCAACGGCATGCGGCTGCGCTGCGCCGGCTGCGTGCGCGGCTCGAACGGCTGGCGGCCACGCCCGAGGCGCAGGCCTATCTCGGCCATGTCGATGACCGGCCCGGCCGTGCCGTGGCGGTGCCGGACCGCGAGATCCGCCTTGTCGGCGACCTGCCGCCCAAGGCGCATGGGCTGGGCGGAGGCGCCGTGGCGCCGGCGCTGCGCGCCATGCTGGCGGGCACCGAGCGGGAGGCGCTGCTGATCTCGCCCTATTTCATCCCCGGTGCCGCGGTGGCGGCGCGCCTCATCGCCATGGTCCAGGCCGGCATCCGGGTCAGCGTCATCACCAATTCGCTGGCGGCCACCGATGTGATGGCGGCCCATGCGGGTTACATGCGCTACCGCCGCCGCCTCATCGCGGCCGGGGTGGAGTTGCACGAGCTCAAGCACAGCAGCGACCGCCATGCCTCGATGTTCGGCTCCTCCGCCGCCAGCCTGCACACCAAGGCGGTGGTGGTGGATGACGGGCCGGTCTTCATCGGCTCCTTCAACCTCGACCCACGCTCGGCCAACCTCAACACCGAGATGGGGGTGCTGGTGAACGACCCGCGGCTGGCGCGGCTGATGCGCCGGCAACATGCGTGGCTGGCGGCGGGGGAGCGCAGCTGGCGGCTGGCGCTGCATGACGGGCGCCTGCATTGGGAGGATGGCCTTGTGTCGCATTCGGGCAGCGAGCCCGGGGCCACGCTGACCCGCCGCCTGCTGACGCCGATCCTGTCGCTGCTGCCGATCGAGGCGCAGCTTTGATCCTCAGAGCCCCAGCGCCTCGACATCGATGACCCAGGGCAGGTCCGTCGCCTGGGTGCGCTGGCCCATCCGGGTCAGCAGCGCATGCGCCTGGCCACGATGATGCGTCTGGTGGTTGAACATATGCGTCACCAGCATCCAGAACGGCCGGCGCATCTCGCGCTGCGCCGCGCCGCTGAACCAGGTCAGCTCGCCCGACAGGCGTTCGGGCGTGACCCGCTCCGCCCAATCCGCGATGCGGTGATCGGTGCTCGCGCGGGCCTCATGCAGGGCCTCCCAGTCCGGGGTGAATTCGGGGCTGCCGGGGATGCCGATCTCCGGCTTCTCCCAGCCATCGAAGCGGTGCATCCACATGTGGTCGGCCCACAGGATGTGGTTGAGCGTGGCCTGGATGCCGCCGAAGAAGGCACCGAGATGCTCGCGCCGCTGGCTGTCGCTCAGCCGGTCGGCGGCGCCCATGATCCGCCGGTTCATCTCGCCATTATAGGCCGCCATGGTGCGGCACCAGGTCGGATCGATCATCGCGCACTCCCTGTCATGGCCCTGTGATGGACAGGGCCGCTGCCATGAGCCTAGCGCTGGATTGTCATCAGAAGGAGAGCCCCATGGCCCGGACCCGCATCGCCATCGCCTGCCAGGGCGGCGGCAGCCAGACCGCCTTCACCGCGGGCGCGCTTTCGCATCTGCTGCGCGCCGGCGTGCAGGAGGAATTCGAGATCGTCAGCCTCTCCGGTGCCTCCGGCGGCGCCTTGTGCGCGGCGCTGGCCTGGTGCGCCCTGCGGCTGCGCGAGCCCGAGCCCTGGGGCCGGCTGGAGAGTTTCTGGGCCGACAACACCGCGAAGGGCCCCATAGAAACGGCGATGAATGACGGCGTGCTGCGCGCCCTGCGCTGGGCCTCGCATGGCTACATGCCGATGATCAACACCACCCCTTACGCGCCGGGGATGCAGGCGATGATGGCGGCCACAGCCATGGCGCTGCGCCCGGAATACACCGATCTGGGCAAGCTGCTGGCCAGGCATCTCGACCTGGGCGCGATGGCGGCGATGGACCCGATGGCGGCCCCCGTGCTGCTGATCGGCGCGGTCGACATCCTCAGCGGAAGGATGCGCGAATTCACCTCGCGCGAGGGTGCCGTGCGGGTGCCGCACCTGTTGGCCTCCGCCGCGGTGCCCAGCCTGTTCCAGGCGGTGGATGTGGGCGATGGCGGCCTGTACTGGGACGGGTTGTTCTCCGACAACCCGCCGGTCGGCGAATTGATCCGCGACGATGTCGTGGGGCCGGAGAACATCCCCGACGAGATCTGGGTGATCAAGATCAACCCCACCACGTCGGAGCGCGTGCCGACCACGCCCGACCAGATCAGCGACCGCCGCAACGAGCTCTACGGCAACATCTCGCTGTTCCACCAGCTCGCCGGCATCGCCTCGATCAACGAGCTGTTCATGGCCGACGCCTTCCGGCCGGAATTCCTCGAACGCTCGCCGCTGAAGAAGATGATCCGCATCCCGCGCAGCTTCGAGCACAAGCCGCTGCGCCCCTACCACATGCCGCTGATCGAGATGTCGCCGTCCCTGCAGGCGGCGCTGGATTACGAGAGCAAGCTCGACCGCTCGGCTGAGCAGATGCGCCGGCTGATGGAGGATGGCGCGGTGCAGGCGGCGGCCTTCCTGGAAGCGCGCAAGCCCCTGCCTGACATGTCCATGCCGCCCGTGCCGCCGCTGCTGGAGCCGGTCGAGGGCGAGGCCTTCCGGCAGGAGGACCAGTAAGGCTCAGCCGCGCAGATAGGTCACCGCCTCCAGCGGCGCCCCCGCCTCGTCCAGCGCCTGGCCCGGGATGCGCCCGGCCTCGCGCCAGCCCGCGGCGCGCAGCAGCCGCTCGCCCTGGCCGCCGGCGGGGGTTTCCAGGGTGAGCAACTGGCGGCCCAGCCGCTCCGCCGCCTGTTCGGCGCGGGCCAGCAGGGCGCGGCCCACGCCCTGCCCGCGCCGGGCGGGATGGACCATCCAGGGGCCGAGCAAGGCGCGGTGCGGCTGGGTTTCGGCCAATGGCAGCTCAATTTGCATGAATCCGGCCAACTCGCCCTCGGCCCAGGCCGCCAGCAGCAGGCGGTGCTGCGCCGCCACATCGGCGGCCACGCGTTTCCACATCGCCGCCGCACGCTCCGCCGCCAGCGGCCGGCGCCAGTGCAGCGAGCCACCCTCGGCCACGCTGGCCACCAGGATATCCGCCAGCCGGCGCTCGGCGCTGCTGGCCGCGGCCCCATCGAGGATATCCACCACCAGCCCGGTCAGCGGCTTGGCGTAGCGGAATTCCAGCGATTTCGAGAGATCGTCGAGGATGCGCATCGCGCCCTGGCGGACATAGGATTGCTTTTCGTAAAAGCGATGCGCCGCCTCGAAGCGCGTGTCGGTCCACAGCACCATGCGTTGCGCGCCCTGCGCCCGGGCATGCGCCTGCGCTGTTGCGAGCAGCCGCTGCGCCAACCCCGAGCCGCGTGCGGCCCGGTCCAGATACATCCGGCAGATTTCCCAGGCGCTGTCGGAGCCCAGCGGCCGCGTCGCCACCATGCCGAGCGGCGCGTCCGGCCCCTCGGCCAGCCAGAGCATGCCGCCGTCCCTGGCGAACCAGCTCGCCAGATGGTGCAGCTCCGGCAACTCGGCATCCACATCAAAGACGACGCCCGGGAATTCCGCCCAGGCCTCGCCGATCAGTCGGATATAGGCCGGGCCGTCCGCATCCGTGCCGGGGCGGATCAAGACAATTCCCGGCAGAACTCCTGGATGCGCGTGCAGGCCTCGCGCAGGCTTTCGGTGTCGGTGGCGTAGGAGACGCGGATATAGGGGCTCATGCCATAGGCGGCGCCCATCACCGTGCCGACATGTTTTTCGGCCAGCAGGGCCAGGGCGAAGTCGGTGTCGGTCTCGATCTTCGTGCCCCCCCTGGTGGTCTTGCCGATGCATCCCGCGATGTTGGGGAAGACGTAGAAGGCGCCCTCGGGCTTGTGGCAGCTCACGCCCGGGGCGGCGTTGAGCATCTCCACCACCATGTCGCGGCGGGCGCGGAAGATCTCCGCGCGCTCGGCCACCAGCGCCTGCGGCCCGTCCAGCGCGGCGGCGGCGGCGGCCTGGCCGACGCTGGAGACGCCGCTCGTCGCCTGGCCCTGCATGTTGACCATGCCCTTGATCAAGCCCTTCGGCCCGCCGCAGAAGCCGATGCGCCAGCCCGTCATGGCATAGGCCTTGGAGGCGCCGTTCACGGTGAGCGTGCGTTCCTTCAGCCGGGGCTCGACCTCGGCGATGGTGCAGAACTCGAAGCCGTCATAGATAACATGTTCATACATATCATCCGTCAGAATCCAGACGTCGGGATGCCGGAGCATCACCTCGGCGATGGCCTTCATCTCCTCGCGCGAACAGGCCGCACCCGTCGGGTTGGACGGAAAATTCAGCAGCAGCCACTTGGTGCGCGGGGTGATCGCGGCTTCCAGATCCTCGGGGCGCAGCTTGAAGCCATTGTTCTGCGGGCAGTTCACCAGCACCGGCTTGCCGCCGGCGACCTTCGCCATATCGGCATAGCTGATCCAGTAGGGCGCGGGGATCACCACCTCGTCGCCCTCGTTCAGCGTCGCCATGAAGGCGTTGAAGATGATCTGCTTGCCGCCATTGCCGACCATGATCTCGTCCAGCGCGTAGTCGAGATTGTTGTCGCGCTTGAATTTCCGCTGCACCGCGGCCTTCAGCGCCGGGCTGCCATCCTGTGCCGGATATTTGGTGTCGCCCGACAGCGCCGCCTGATGCGCGGCCTCGATCGCATGCGACGGCGTGGCGAAATCCGGCTCGCCCACGGTGAGCGCGATCACCTCGATGCCCTTCGCCGCCAATTCGCGCGCTTTCACGCTCATGACGGTGGAGGCGGAGACTTTCACATCATTCAGGCGGTCGGCCAGGGCGGGCATAGGAAATCCTCGGGGTTGCGGTACGGAGCGAAACTAATCCGCATCGCCCCCCGGCGGGAAGCCCGCGCGGGCCAGCGCGGCGCGCAGGGCTGCCTCGTCCAGCGCGCCTGTGAAGCTGGCGGCATGGGTTGCCAGCTCGGTCTTCACCGTCGCCGCGGGGTCCAGCTTCTGCGCCACCTTGGTCACGGCGCGGATGCAACCGTCACAATGCATTGCAGGGAGGATAAGGTTGATCTGGGTCATGGCATCAGCTTCGCGCCTGACCATATGGCAAGGTCAAGCGCCTATTGACCTTCCCATATTGGAAAACCCATTTCGCTTGGCATGGAAACAGATCTCGTCATCGATGGCATGAGCTGCGCCGCCTGCGTCGGCCGCGTCGCCCGTGCGCTGGAGGCCGTGCCGGGGGTGACCTCGGCGCAGGTCAACCTCGCCACCGAGCGGGCCTCCGTGGCCGGGGCCGTGCCGCTGGCCGCACTGCTGGCGGCGGTGGAGGAGGCCGGATATTCCGCCCACCAGCACCAGCAGGCCGAGGATCGTGGCGCCGCGCGGGCGGCCGAGCAGCATGCGTTTGCCCTGGCCGCGGCGGTTTCGCTGGCCATGGCCCTGCCGCTGCTGCTGCTGGAAATGCCGGGCCATGTCTGGCCGACCTGGCACCACTGGCTGGGCGACACCGCGCTGATCCAGGCCGCGCTGGCCAGCGCCATCCTCTTCGGCCCGGGCCTGCGCTTCTTCCGCGCCGGCCTGCCGGCGCTCTGGCGGCGCGAGCCCGACATGAACGCGCTGGTCGCCATGGGCGCCGGCGCGGCCTGGGTGTTTTCCATGGCCACGATGGTGCTGAGCCCGGGCGAGCCGGTGTATTTCGAATCCGCCGGCGTCATCGTCGCCCTGGTGCTGCTGGGCCGCTGGCTGGAAGCCCGCGCCCGCGGCCAGGCCTCGGACGCCATCCGGAGCCTGACGCGCCTGGCACCCCGCACGGCACGGCGCGCCGATGGCACCGAGGTGCCGCTCGCCGCCCTCGCCCTGGGCGATGCTTTGCTGGTCCGACCGGGCGAGGCGGTACCGACCGACGGCACCGTGCTGGAGGGCCAATCCCATATCGACCAATCCATGTTCACCGGCGAGCCCATGCCGGTCGCCCGCGGCCCCGGTGACGCCGTGCTGGGCGGCAGCATCAACCAGGGCGGCGCGCTGACGATACGCGCCGACAAGCTGGGCGCCGAGACGCTGCTCTCGGGCATCATCGCCATGGTCGAGCGGGCGCAGAACACCCGCATGCCCATCCAGGCGCTGGTCGACCGCATCACCCTGTGGTTCGTGCCCGCGGTGATGGCGCTGGCGGCCTTCACCTTCATCGTCTGGCTCGCCTTCGGCCCCTCGCTCGCGGTGGCGCTGACCCATGCGGTGGCGGTGCTGATCATCGCCTGCCCCTGCGCCATGGGCCTGGCCACGCCGGTCTCCATCATGGTGGGCATGGGCCGGGCCGCGTCGCTCGGCGTGCTGTTCCGCCAGGGCGACGCGCTGCAACGCCTGGCGCAGGTCAAGCGTGTGGGCTTCGACAAGACCGGCACGCTGACCGAAGGCCGGCCGGCCCTGGTCGAAACCCTGCCCCTGCCGGGCTTCGAGGCCGAGGCGCTGCTGGCTCAGGCCGCCGCCGTGGAGGCGCGCAGCGAACACCCCATCGCCCATGCCATCCTGGCCGCCCACCTCAACCCGGCCCCGGTGAGCGATTTCGCCACCGAAGCAGGGCAGGGGGCGCGCGGCGTGGTCGAAGGGCGGGCGGTGGTGGTCGGTTCCGCCGCCTGGCTGCGCGCCCAGGGGGTGGACCCGGCGGCGCTGGAGGCCCTGGCCGGCGCGCGCACCCAGACCCCGGTCTTCGTGGCCGTGGACGGCCAGCCCGCCGGCCTGCTGCTGGTGGCGGACACCCTGCGGCCCGGCAGCGCCGCCGCCCTGGCCAGCCTGCGCGCCCAGGGCCTCTCGCTGATGATCCTGAGCGGCGACCACCCCCGCGCCGTGGCCGCGCTGGCGGCCGAGCTTGGCATCGACGACGCGCGCGGCGGCCTGCTGCCACCGGAAAAACTCGCCGCCCTGCAAGGACGGGCCGATATCGCCTTCGTCGGCGACGGGGTGAATGACGCCCCCGCCCTGGCCGCTTCCGGCGTGGGCATCGCCATGGGCACCGGCACCGACATCGCCATCGAGAGTGCAGGGGTGGTGCTGATGGCCGGCGACCCGCGCGGCGTGGCCAGCGCCATCGCCATCGCGCGGGCCACGATGGCCAATATCAGACAGAATCTTGGCTGGGCCTTCGGCTACAACGCGGCCTTGCTACCGATCGCTGCCGGCGCGTTGCAACCTTTCGGCGGCCCCGGACTTTCCCCCATGTTGGCAGCGGGCGCGATGGGCTTGTCCAGCGTGTTCGTTTTGGCCAACGCCCTGAGACTGCGTGGAGTGAAGGCATGAACATAGGCCAGGCAGCGAGCGCCACCGGCGTCTCCGCCAAGATGATCCGCTGGTATGAGCAGCAGGGGTTGATCCCCCAGGCCACGCGCTCCGACAGCAACTACCGGCATTACACTGAGACCGATCTGCATCGGCTGCGGTTCATCCGACGCGCGCGGGATCTCGGATTCTCCATCAAGCAGATCGCCGACCTGCTGGCGCTGTGGAATGACCGCGGCCGGGCCAGCGCGGATGTGAAGGCGCTGGCGCTGGCCCATGCGGCGGCGCTGCGGGGAAGGATCACCGAGCTGGAAGGGATGGTCACCAGCATCGACCACCTGGCCGAGAACTGCCATGGCGATGCCAGGCCGGATTGCCCGATCCTGGATGATCTGTCCCAGCGCAAGACGGCCTGATCAGGCCGGCAACAGCCCCAGCCTCTCGTCGCGGCGCTTCAGCCAGGCCATCACCGGCAGGGCGAGCAGCACCATCCACGCCTTGCCGAGCATCTGGCCGGCGAGAAAATCCAGGCTGCCGAAGGCGAGCCAGAGGAACACCACGCTGTCCACCGCCAGCCCGGCCAGGCCGCTGAGCGCCACCGCCCGCACCAGCCCGCGCCGTGCCAGGGGCGTGTAGACGGCGAGGTCCGCCAGCTCGCTGAGCAGGAAGGCAATGGCCGAGGCGACGACCAGCGCCGGCGGCGCCACCAGGGCGGAAAGCGCCGAGCCCGCCAGAATGGCGCCCGCCGCCCAGCCCAGCCCGAGCCTGCGCTGCACCAGGTCCCGCAACACCAGCGCCAGGCCGATCATCAGCACGCCGGAGGGGGCCGAGATCCCAGGCGCCACGGGAATCAGGCATGGCCCCTGCGGTACGCAAAAGGTGCCGACATGGCCGATCAGCCAATTCGCGGCGGGGATGCAAAGCGCGAAGGCCGCGAGGGCGAAAAACCCCTCGCGCCGTCTATGGGGAATGCTCATGGCCGGCGGCATAGGCCTGCCAGCCCCGGGCGCGCAAGTCACAGGCCGGGCAATGCCCGCAGCCCGGCCCCCAGGGGTTTGGCGCGCGATCGCCGAGGTAGCAGGAATGGCTCTCGGCCCGGATCAGCTCCACCAGCGCCGCCCCACCCAGGCTTTCCGCCAGCCGCCATGTCGCCGCCTTGTCCAACCACATCAGCGGGGTGTGCAGCACGAGGCGCGTGGCCATGCCCAGGTTCAGCGTGGCCTGGAGCGATTTCAGCGTGTCGTCGCGGCAATCCGGATAGCCCGAGTAATCGGTCTCGCACATGCCGCCCACGAGGTGGCGGATGCCGCGACGCGCGGCGAGCGCGGCGGCGAAGGTGAGGAAAATCAGGTTGCGGCCGGGAACGAAGGTGTTGGGCAACCCGTCCTCGCGCAGCGCGATTTCTCGTTGCTCCGTCAGCGCCGAGCCGCCGATTTCGGCGAGGGTGGCGATGTGCAGCGTATGGTCGGGCCCCAGGCGCGGTGACGCCATGCCGGCGCGCAAGGTGGCGCGGCATTCGAGTTCCACGAGATGGCGCTGGCCATAATCGAAGCCCAGCGTCTCGACATGGTCGAAGCGCTCCAGCGCCCAGGCCAGGCAGGTGGCGCTGTCCTGGCCGCCGGAGAAGAGCACGAGGGCGCTGCCGCCCGGCCGATTGCCATCGACGGGCGGGGTCATGCCGCGAGCCTTGCCGCCGCCCAACGCGCCGCCTCGGCCAGCACCGGGTCGGTGCTCTCGGTATGCGCCTGGGCGGCCGGGCGCAGCGCCGGGTCGCCAGAATTGCCGATGCCGATCATGACGTTGCGCAGAAAGCGGGCCACGCCGATGCGCTTGATGGCGGAGCCGGAAAACCGTGCCCGGAAGCCGGCATCATCCAGCGCGGCCAGCTCGGCCAGCGGCGGGTTTGCCGCGGCCTCGCTGGCGGAAAACGCCCGCGCGGTCTGGGCAAATTTGTTCCAGGGGCAGACCGCCAGGCAGTCATCGCAGCCATAGATCCGGTTGCCCATCGCCGGGCGAAATTCCTCCGGGATCGGCCCGGCATGCTCGATCGTCAGGTAGGAAATGCAGCGTCGCGCATCCAGCCGGTAGGGCGCGGGGAAGGCCCGGGTCGGGCAGGCATCCAGGCAGGCGCGGCACTGGCCGCAATGATCGCCGCCGGGAGGATCAGGCTCGATCGCCAGACTCGTGAAAATCTCGCCCAGGAACAGCCAGCTGCCATGGCGGCGGGAGACCAGGTTGGTGTGCTTGCCCTGCCAGCCCAGCCCCGCCTGCTGCGCCAGCGGCTTTTCGGCGACCGGCGCGGTGTCGACAAAGACCTTCAGCTGCTCGCCACGATATTCCCGGGCCAGCCATTGCCCGAGCGCCTTCAGGCGCTTCTTCACCACGTCATGGTAATCCCGCCCCTGCGCATAGACGCTGATGGTGGCGTGGGAGCGGCGGGCCAGGGCCGCCATGGGGTCGCCCTCCGGGCCGTAATTCAGGCCCAGCGAGATCACGCTCACCGCCTCGGGCCACAGCGCGCGGGGCTGGGCGCGCTGTTCCATGCGCCGTTCCATCCATTCCATGGAGCCATGTTCACCGGCCGCCAGATGCGCATCCAGCCGCGCCCGCACCTCATCCGGGAGCACGGCCTGTGTAAAGCCCACGGCATCGAAACCCTGTGCCCGCGCCGCGGCGGCGATGGCGGCCCGCGGGTTCACGCCGGCAGGATGGCGGTGGCCTCGATCTCCACCCTGGCCTGTGGCTCCACCAGCGCGCCCACCTGGACCAGCGCCATGGCGGGGTAGTGGCGGCCCATCACGGCGCGATAGGCGGGGCCGAGCTCGGCCAGCGACTCCCGGTATTCGGCCATATCCGTCACATACCAGGTCAGCCGGCCGATATGCTCAGGCCCGCCGCCGGCGGCGGCGACCACGGCCATGATGTTCTCCAGCGCCTGGCGGCACTGCGCCACGAAATCCTCAGGAAAACGCTGCTCGGAATCCCAGCCCACCATGCCGCCCACCAGCAGCACGCGGCCCTCGCCCATCATGCCATTGGAATAGCCGCGCGGCTTGGGCCAGCCCGGGGGTTCGATCTGTTTCAGCATGGCCTGATCCTAGCGGTTTTCGTGCCGGAGCACGAAGCGTTGCAGCTTGCCGGTTTCGGTGCGCGGCAATTGCTCGGGGAAATGCACGAGGCGGGGGTATTTATAGGGCGCGACCGTGGCCTTGACGAAATCCTGCAGGGTCTTCGCCATCTCCGGCCCCGGCGCATGGCCTTCATGCAGCACGACATGGGCGGTCACCAGCATGCCGCGCTCCGGGTCGGGCGTGCCGACCACGGCGCACTCGCGCACCGCCGGGTGGGCCAGAAGTGCGGCTTCCACCTCCGGCCCCGCGATGTTGTAGCCCGACGAGATGATCATGTCGTCGGACCGCGCCTGATACCAGAAATACCCGTCCGCATCCTGGACATAGGTGTCGCCGGTGATGTTCCAGCCGTTTTGCACGTAGATGAGCTGGCGGGTGTCATCGAGGTAGCGGCAGCCGGTGGGGCCTTTCACGGCAAGGCGCCCGGGGGTGCCGCGCGGCGCCTCCTGGCCGTTCTCGTCCAGCACGCAGGCGATGTAGCCGGGGACGGGGATACCGGTGGCGCCGGGGCGGATTTTCCCCGCCGGCGCACCGATGAAGATATGCAGGAGTTCGGTGGCGCCGATGCCGTCCATCAGCTCCAGCCCCGTGGCGTCGTGCCAGGCCTGAAAGATGGGCAGCGGCAGGGTCTCCCCGGCCGAGACGCATTTGCGCAGTGAGGAAATGTCGAACTGCGAAGCCTTGGCCGCCATGGCGCGATAGGCGGTGGGCGCGGTGAAGCAGATGGTGGCGCGGTATTGCTGGATCGCCGGCAGCAGGTCGTCGGGCGAGGCGCGTTCCAGCAGCGTGGCGGTAGCGCCGACGCGGAAGGGGAAGAGCACGAGGCCACCCAACCCGAAAGTGAAGGCCAGCGGCGGCGAGCCGATGAAGATGTCGTCCGGGCCGGGGGCGAGCACCTGTGCCGAATAGGCATCGCAGATCGCCAGCATGTCGCGGTGGAAATGCATGGTGGCCTTGGGCACGCCGGTCGTGCCGGAGGTGAAGCCGAGCAGGCAGACATCATCGGCCGCGGTGTCGCAGGCGGCGAATTCTTCCGGCTCGGCGGCGCAGAGGCTCTCCAACTCTCCATTGCCCCACAGCGCGAGATGCGCCGGCGCGGGTGCTGCCATTTGCAGCTCCCCGGCCAGCCTGGCGTCGCACAGCGCGTGGGTGATGGCCGCGCGGTCCAGCATCTGCGACAATTCCTTGGCGCGCAGCAGCGGCATCGATGCCACCACCACGCCCCCCGCCTTCAGCACGGCGAAATAGGCCGCGACCATCCAGGGGCTGTTCGGCCCGCGCAGCAGCACGCGATTGCCGGGCACGAGGCCCATCCGCCGCGTCAGCACATTGGCGATGCGGTTCACCCGCCCGGCCAGTTGGCCATAGGTCAGCGTTTCGCCGGGGGAGAGGATGGCGATGTGGACGGCGCGCGTGGCGAGGTTGCCGTCCAGCAATTCCACCGCGCAGTTCAGCCGTGCCGGGTAGCCCAACGCCTCCAGGCCATGGAATTCGGGCCATTGCCCGCGGGGCGGCAGGCGCTCGGCGGTGAAGGGGTCGAGATGGGCTGAGATCATCGGGCGGCCTCGGCTTTGGCGATGACGATGCGCTGGATTTCGGAGGCGCCCTCATAGACGCGCAACGCGCGAACCTCGCGCGTCAGGCTCTCCGGCGGGCTGTCGCGCACCACGCCCAACCCGCCATGCAGCTGGGCGCAGCGGTCGGCCACGCGGCCGGCGGCCTCGGTGGCGAAGAGCTTGGCCATCGAGGCCTCGCGCGAGACACGGGCCGCGCCCTGGTCCTTCAACCAGGCCGCGCGATAGACCAGCAGCGCCGAGGCCTCGACATCGACCGCGCTGTCGGCGATGGCGGCTTGCGTCATCTGCAATTCCATCAGTGGCGCGCCGAAGAGTTTTCGCCCGCGGGCGCGCTCCAGCGACAGCGCCAGCCCGCGCCGCGCGAAGCCCAAAGCCGCGGCGCCGACGGTGGCGCGGAAGACGTCCAAGGTTGCCATGGCAACCTTGAAGCCGTCTCCGGGCGCGCCGATGCGGTGGCTGTCCGGCACGCGCACATCGTCAAACGCGATGCGCGCCAGCGGATGGGGTGCCGCCACCTCGATCCGCTCCACCACCCGCACCCATTCGCCGGGCAGCCAGAAGCAGGTGAGGCCGCGCGCCGCCGGCGCCTCGCCGCTGCGGGCAAACACCACATAGCCGCCGGCGATGCCGCCATTGCTGATCCAGGTTTTTTCGCCGGTGATCCGCCAATGGGCGTTTCCGTCGCGCGTGGCGGTGGCGGCCAGGGCGGCCACATCGCTGCCGGCCTCGGGCTCGCTCAGCGCGAAGGCGGCAAGCTGGCGGCCGGCCTGGACCTCGGCCATGAAGGATCGCGCGGGCTCGCAGCCGAACAGCGTCATCGGCCCGCAGCCCAGCCCCTGCATGGCGAAGGCGAAATCGGCCAGGCCGGAATGCCGGGCCAGGATGTCGCGGGCGATGCACAGGGCGCGGACATCCAGCGGGGCCGCGGTGGCGCGCAGCAGCCCAGCCCCGCCCATCGCGGCGGCAAGCGCGCGGGTGCTGCCATCGGCGTCGTGCTCATCGGTGAGATCAGTGGCGTGGGCGGTGGCCCAGGCCTCGACCTCGGCGGCCCATTCGCGGTGGCGGTCCTCGAAGAAAGGGAGGGAATATGTGTCAATCATGCGCGAAGACGGGCCGCTGCTTCGCCACGAAGGCGTCATAGGCGCGGCGGAAATCCTGGGTGGTCATGCACAGCGCCTGGGCCACGGCCTCGGCCTCGATCGCCTGTTCCAGGCTCATCGCCCATTCCATCGCCAGCATGCGCTTGGTCATGCCATTGGCGAAGCCCGGGCCGGCGGCGATATCCTGCGCGAGTTTCAGGGCCTCGGCGGCCAGCGCCTCGCTCTCCACCAGGCGGTTGAAGAAGCCCCAGCGTTCGCCCTCCGCGCCGGACATGGAGCGGCCGAGATAGAGCAGTTCCGAAGCCCGACCCTGCCCGATGATCCGCGGCAGAATCGCGCAGGCGCCCATGTCGCAGCCCGCCAGCCCCACGCGGTTGAACAGAAAGGCCACCTTCGTCCCCGGCGTGCCCACCCGCAAATCCGAGGCCATGGCGATGATGGCGCCGGCGCCGGCGCACACCCCATCCACCGCCGCCACGATGGGCTGCGGGCAGGCGCGCATCGCCTTGACCAGATCGCCGGTCATGGCGGTGAATTCCATCAGGCCTTTCGTATCGCGCTCCAACAAAGGCCCGATGATCTCATGCACATCGCCGCCGGAGCAGAAATTGCCGCCCGCGCCCGCGACGACAAAGGCCCGGATATCCGGATCATTGACCGCCCGCCGAAACAGCGCGGTCAGTTCGGCATAGCTCTCGAAGGTCAGCGGGTTCTTCCGCTCCGGCCGGTTGAGCGTGACCAGCCCCACCGGCCCCTCCGCGCGATAGGCGAAATGCTGTGCCTGATATGTCGAAAGGCTCATGCCTCTTCTCCCTCAAGTGCCTCGGTCAGCGCGGATTTGGTGCGGCCGAGCAGCCGGTGCAGCGCCTCGCGCTCATGCGGCGGGAGTGCGGAGAATATCTCGGCGACCCAGCCGGCATGGGCGGCGGATTGCTCGGCGAAGGCGGCCGCGCCCGCCTCGGTCAAGGTCAGGCGGACCACGCGGCGGTCATGCGGCTCGGTCCGGCGCGCCACCAGCCCCTCTGCCTCCAGCCGCGCGGCCAGGCCGGTGATATTGCCATTGCTCACCATCATCCGGCCGGAGATTTCGCCCAGCGACAGCCCTTCCGGCGCCCGGTCCAGCGCCGCCAGCAGGTCGAAGCGGGGCAGGGTGGTGTTGAATTTTTCCCGCAGGCGGCGGCGCAGTTCGGCCTCGATCATGTTCGTGCAGGTCAGCAGCCGCAGCCACAGGCGGAGTTCGGATTTCATGTCTCGCCCCCCGCCACGGGCAGCGCCACCCCATTCACCGCCGCGGCGGAGCACAGATACAGCACCGCCTCGGCCACCTCCTCCGGCCGCACCAGCCGGCCCTGCGGGTTGCCGCGGGTCAGTTCGGCCAGCGCTTCCGCCTCGCTGCGCCCGGTGCGGGCGGTGATGCGGGCGATGCTTTCGGCCACGATGGCGGTGTCGGTGAAGCCGGGACAGATGGCGTTGACCGTCACCCCCTTGGTCGCCACTTCCAGCGCCAGCGCGCGGACGAAGCCGAGCAGCGCGTGCTTCGACGCCGTATAGGCGGTGGTATAGGCAAATCCCTTCAGCGCGGCGGTCGACGCGATATGCACGATGCGCCCATGGCCCCCCGCGACCATGCCCGGCAGCACCGCATGGGTCAGCGCCACGGCGCCCAGCAAATTCACCTCGATATGCCGCTGGAACATGGCCACGTCCGAGCGGTGAAACGGCGCGCTCTCCGCCAGCCCCGCCGCGTTCACCAGCACCGAAAACCCGTGCAGCGCCGGCGGTGTCCGCGCATCGGCCACGATCATCGCCTCCGCCGCGCCCGATTCCACCGCCCCCACCAGCGGCGCCTCGCGCCTGCCCAGCACCGTCACCGCGTATCCGGCACCGGCCAAGGCCCGGGCGCAGGCCAGCCCGATCCCCGTCCCGCCGCCCGAAACCAATGCGCGCACCCTTGACATGCTTGAAGCTTAAAGCATTTCGGATTAGAACCACAAGCGGTTCCGGAGAAACTCCCATGCGCATCGCCATCATCGGCGGCGGCCCCGCCGGCCTGTATTTCGCCATCCAGATGAAGCGCGACAGGCCCAGCGCGCGGATCACCGTGGTGGAGCGCAACCAGGCCGATGACACCTTTGGGTTTGGGGTGGTGTTTTCCGACGCGACGCTGGACGCGTTCAAGGATGCCGACGAACCCAGCTACCGCGCCATCACCCAGAGCTTCGCCTATTGGGACGACATCGAGATCAACGCCCGCGGCACCACCCACCGCATCGGCGGCAATGGCTTCTGCGGCTGCTCGCGCCGCACCTTGCTTCTGCTATTGCAGGAACGCGCCCGCGAACTGGGCGTGGAGCTGGAATTCCGCCGCGAGGCCTCCCCCGCCGATTTCCCCGATGCCGACCTCATCGTGGCCTCGGATGGCATCAACTCCGCCATCCGCACCGCACGCATCGAGCATTACCAGCCCGAGATCGACCTCCGCCCCAACCGCTTCACCTGGATGGGCAGCACGCGGCCCTTCGATGCCTTCACCTTCTTCTTCAAGGAGACGGAATTCGGCATCTTCATCGCCCATTGCTATCAATACGAGCCCGGTGCCAGCACCTGGGTGCTGGAAACCGATCCGGAAACTTTTTCCCGCGCCGGGCTCGGCGCGATGGACGAAATCCAATCCGCCGACTTCCTGGAGGGCATTTTCGCGGAGGAACTTCAGGGCCATCACCTGAAGACCAACCGCTCGATGTGGCGGCAATTCCCGATGATCCGCTGCGCCCGCTGGGTGGATGGGAATACCGTGCTGATCGGCGATGCCAAGGCCACGGCGCATTTCTCCATCGGCTCCGGCACCAAGCTGGCCATGGAGGACGCCATCGCCTTGCACCAGGCGTTTCTCGCCCCCGGCGATGTCGCGACCTGCCTGGAACGCTACGAAACAGCTCGCCGGGAAGCGGTGGAAAAGACCCAGCACGCGGCCGATGTGTCGCTGGTGTGGTTCGAGCACGTCAGGCGCTTCTGGCACTTCCACCCCACCCAATTCGCCTTCGGCGTGATGACGCGCAGCAAGGCCATCACCTGGGACAATCTGCTGCTGCGCGCGCCGGAATTCGTGGCCGAGGCGGGGCAGATCTTCGCCCAGCAATCCGGCGGCAATTTTCTCGGGAATGTCCCGTTGTTCCAGCCGCTCAAACTGCGCGAGATGCATCTGCCCAACCGCGTCGTCGTTTCGCCGATGTGCATGTATTCGGCGGTCGACGGCGTGCCGCAGGATTTTCACCTCGTGCATTACGGCGCGCGGGCCATGGGCGGCGCCGGGCTGATTTTCACCGAGATGACCTGCCCCTCGGCCGGAGCGCGCATCACGCCCGGCTGCACCGGGCTGTGGAATGACCAGCAACAGGCGGCCTGGGCGCGCATCGTCGATTTCGCCCATGGCCAAGGTGCCCGCATGGCCCTGCAACTCGGCCATGCCGGCCGCAAGGGGGCCACGAAGCTCATGTGGGACGGCATGGACCAGCCCTTGGACGACGGCGCCTGGCCCATCCTCTCCGCCAGCCCCATCCCCTACCACCCGAACAGCCAGACCCCGCGCGAGATGAGCCGCGCCGATATGGAAGACGTGCTGGAAGATTTCGTCGCCGCCGCGAAGCGCGGTCATGCGGCGGGCTTCGACATGCTGGAACTGCACTGCGCCCATGGCTACCTGCTGGCCAGCTTTTTGTCCCCCCTGACCAACCACCGCACCGACGAATATGGCGGCACGGTCGAAAACCGGCTGCGATTCCCGCTGGAGGTCTTCACCGCCATGCGCGCCGCCTGGCCCGCCGAAAAGCCGATCTCCGTGCGCATCTCCGCCACCGACTGGGCCGATGGCGGCATCACCGATGCCGATACGCTGGCCATCGCCCGCGCCTTCTCGGCGGCCGGCGCCGACCTGATCGATGTCAGCACCGGACAGACCGTGGCCGATGCCGCGCCGCAATATGGCCGCATGTTCCAGCTGCCCTGGGCCGACATGATCCGCAACGAGGGCGGCGTGGCCACCATGTGCGTAGGCTCCATCACCTCGGCCGATCAGGCCAACACCATCCTCGCCGCGGGGCGGGCGGATCTCGTGGCCCTGGCCCGCCCGCACCTCACCGACCCCAGCTTCGCCTTGCACGCGGCGGCCGAATATGGCGCCAAGGGCATCACCACACCGCCGCAATACGGCCCGGGCCGCGACGCGCTGTTCCGCAACAGCAGGCGCGAGCGCGAGGAGCTGCTGGAGCTGCGCCGCAAGGCCAGGCCGGCCAGCCACGCGCCGGGGTAGTTGCGACAACGCAGAAGCACTGCCAAAGCTTGGGGACCGCGAGAAGGACCCCCCGCATGGACAACCTCACCCCCACCAGCACCGCCGCCGAGGCCCTGGCCCTGCGCTACGGCGCCGAAATCCCGGCCGCCGGCCCCTGGAACGAGCATATCGCGCTGCTGCTGAGCCACCGCTCCATCCGTGGCTACAGCCCGACCGCCCTGCCCAATGGCACGCTGGAGACGCTGGTCGCCGCCGCGCAATCCGCCGCCACCAGCTCGAACCTGCAGACCTGGTCCGTGATCGCCGTCACCGATCCTGCCAAGAAGGCCGAACTCGCGCGGCTCTCCAACAACCAGAAGCATATCGAGCAATGCCCGCTCTTCCTGGTCTGGCTTGCCGATGTCTCGCGCAACCAGCGCATGGCCGATGCCGCCGGCGTCACGCTGGAAACCATGCCCTTCCTGGAGACCTTCCTCGTCGCCGCCATCGATGCCGCGCTGGCCGGGCAGAACGCCGTGGTGGCCGCCGAATCGCTGGGCCTCTCCACCGTCTATATCGGCGCGCTGCGCAACAACCCGGCCGAGGTCGGCGCGGTGCTCGGCCTGCCGCCTGGCACCATGGGCGTCTTCGGCCTGTGCGTGGGATATGCGGCGCCCGAGGTCACCAACGCGGTGAAACCCCGCCTGCCGCAAAGCGCCATCCTGTTCCATGACAGCTATGGCGCAAGCGATGAGGCCGGCAAGATCGCGGCCTATGATGCCGAGATGGGCGCCTATTCCCGCCGCGCCGGCATGGGCGATGAGAACTGGTCAGGCCGCGTGCTGCTGCGCATGGGCCGGCTGGCCGCGCTCAGCGGGCGCGACAAGATGGTGGCCGTGCTGCGGGCCATGGGCTGGCCGCTGAAATGATCAGAAGATGAAGTCGCTTTCCTGGAACGCGGTCACCCCATAGACCAGCACCCGGTCGGCGCCGATGCTGAACTGGCCATTGCCATTGCCGTAGAGAATGCCGGGCTGGATCGCCTCGAAGGAGAGGCCCAGCCCGGAGAGATCGAACTTCATCCCCTGCTCCCGGTCGAAGCCGCTGACCTGGTCGAAGCCCCAGCCCGCCTCGCGGTAGAGGAACCGGTCGGCGCCGCCATAGGCGTAGATGATGTCGTCCTCAGTGCCGCCATCGAAGGTATCGGCCAGGCCGCTGCCCCACAGGATGTCGTTGCCGCCCATGCCCAGCAGCAAACTGCCCAGGCCGGGGTTGGCCACCAGGTTCTCGCCCATGGCGCTGCCGGTCAGGCTGTTCGCCTCCTCCAGCAGCCGCCCCACCTCGATCTCGCCGGGCAGGGTGAAGCCGGAGGCGACGATCCAGGCCACGTCATAGCCGCCATCCGCCAGCTCCAGGATCGTGGCGTCGGCCGAGAAGACCACGAACTGGTCATTCCCCGCCCCGCCGATGAAGACATCCGCGCCGCCCTGTCCGCGCAGCACGTCATCGCCGGCGCCGCCATCGAGCGTGTCGGCGCCCGGGCCGCTCCACAGCTCGTCATTGCCACCCAGCCCGTTCAGCCGCGTGGCGGTGCCGGCCGTGGTCATCACATTGTCATCGGCGCCGCCATTCAGCACCGCATTGGAGGCGACGAGGCGGGTGACCTCGACATTCTCCGGCACGGTATAGCCCGAGATGGTGACCCAGAGCGTGTCGTAGCCTTCGCCGGCCGCCTCGACCACCAGCTGCGCCGTGTCGGCGACCACGAACTGGTCATCGCCGAACCCGCCATGCAGCCCATCGGCGCCGCCGCTCTGGGCGTAGAAAATGTCATGGCCATTGCCGCCGAACAGCGTGTCATTGCCGGCACCATCCCAGAGCGTGTCCTGGCCATCGCCGCCGATCAGCGTGCTGGACAGCACGGAATTGGCCGCCAGCCGGTCATCGCCGGCGCCGCCGATGAGCTGCGCGCCATCGGCAAAGAGACCGAACTGCTCGAAATTGGCCAGCACCTGGGCGTTGAAGGCGAGGTAGAGGATGTCGAAGCCGCCATTGGCTGTCTCGACAACGACGTCGTCGGAGTTATCGGCGAAATAGACGTCATTGCCCGCGCCGCCGACCATGGTGTCGATGCCCTCGCCGCCATCGATCGTGTCGGCACCGGCGCCGCCATAAAGCGCGTCACTGCCGTTCTCGCCCAACAGCAGGTTGGACCCCAGCCCGCCATCCAGCACGTCATCGCCCAACCCGCCGGCCAGCGTGTCGTCGCCGGCATTGCCGTAGCCCAGGTCATTGCCATCGCCGAGATTGATCGCGAGCGCGCCCTGGCCCACGCCATCGGCCGCCAGCAGCTGGAACGGGCGAAAATCCAGTATGTCCGCGCCCGCGGTGCCGAATTGCTGGCCGGCCATGACCTGGATGACCTCGATGCCGGCGAAGGCCGCGGTGCTGTTCAGGGTGATGGAGGCGATGCGCAGCCGGTCCGTGCCCTCGCCGCCATCGATGGAATCGGCCAGGATGTCGAAGCTCACGATCAGCAGGTCATCGCCGGCACCGCCCAGCAGCGTGTCATTGCCATCGCCGCCATCGAGCGTGTCCTGGCCATCATTGCCCCATAACAGGTCATTGCCGTTGCCGCCCGCGACCTGGTCATGGCCCTCGCCGCCGGCCACCGCGTCATCGCCCTCGCCGCCCTGCAGCGTGTTATCGCCCAGGCCGGTGAGGAGATAGTCATTGCCCTGGCCGGCATCGACCGTGAGGGCGCCGGGGGAGACACCATCGGCGGCGAGGATCTGGAAGAAGCGGAAATCGAGATAATCCGCCGCCGCGGTGCCGAAATGCGGCCCGGCATCGACCTGGATGACCTCGACACTGCTGATCAGGTTGGTGTTGTGGAGAGTGAGCGAGGTGACGCGCAGCCGGTCCAGCCCCTCGCCGCCATCGATCACATCGTTGGTGATGTCGAAGCGGGCATGGAGAAGATCATCGCCGGCGCCGCCCAGCAAGGTGTCGATGCCGTCGCCGCCATCGAGCGTGTCCTGGCCCGCGCCACCATCGAGGCTGTCCTGGCCGTTCTCGCCCGCCAGGCTGTCCTGCCCGTCGCCGCCCAGGAGGGTGTCATTCCCCAGCCCGCCGGCCAGGCTGTCATGGCCGATGAAGCCGGTGAGAAGGTCATCGCCGCCCTCGCCGAACAGCGCTGCGCTGAAGCTGGCCGCGGTGGTGGCCAGGCCCGGCGGCGCTGCATTGGCGACGGAGAGGATGTCGTTGCCATCCTGCCCGAAGAGATCGCCGAACCGCGTATAGGCCGGGGTGAGAACCCCTCCGACCAATATGGTGCCGGTCAGATACCAGCCGGCAATCATGTCATCCGCGGAGGAAGTGCCGTTGATGCTTGTTCCGAAATAAGTAAAAGCTGGATTGAACGCGAGACTCATAGCCCACCCGTGTATCTTTTCAGAGATTTTTTACGGCTATAAGGAGAAATTGTAAATATATACACGAAAACTTGATTGCCCGGCCTGAAAGGCGGGGCGCGGCGACGTCAGCGCCGGCGTCGGTCGGGGCGGGACTAAAGACCGAAGAGAATCAGCTGCGCGACCGCGGCATTGACAATGGCGAGGAGCACGGCGGCCTCGGCGAAGCGGATCTTCGCGGCCATGTCGAAAAACGAGACCCTGGCGCTCTGCGCGGGACGGGACCCGGCACGAGGCTCCCACCCCGGCGCGAAGGCGCGGTCGGGAAGCGGCTCGATCATCGGCGATGGCAAGCGCGTCAGGGACACGATCAGGTTTCCGGAAGCCCAGAAGACCCAACCTGCCAAGCTGGCTGCAACCCACAGCGACGTGAGGCACGCGAAATTGAGCAGGCATGCTGTGTGCGGGGAGGTTATGCGACGCCTGAAAAATTGGCTCCGGCGGTAGGATTCGAACCTACGACCAACGGATTAACAGTCCGCTGCGCTACCGCTGCGCCACGCCGGATCAGCCGAGAGGCGCGTATAACAACCGGGCACAGCGCTGCAAAGCCCCACAGCGCAACATGGATGGAAAAGCTTATGGAGGTCCGAGGCGGAATCGAACCGCCGTAGGGGGATTTGCAGTCCCATGCCTGACCACTCGGCCATCGGACCTCACACGCTCTCTATCGGGTGCCAGCCGCCCATGGTCAAGCGCGCCCTCCTGCCGGTATAACGCCCGGCACGTCCCGCCGGCATGACCGGCGGTCACAAGGATACGGGTTGGGCATGGCATACGCGACGGCGCGCAAATTCATGGTGGACGGGCAGCTCCGCCCCAACAAGGTGACCGATGCGCTGGTGCTGGCCGCCATGGCGCGGCTGCCGCGCGAGGCCTTCGTGCCCGCCGCCGCGCGCGCCCGCGCCTATGCCGACGATGCCGTGCCGCTCTCGCCCGGCCGCGGCATGATGGCGCCCATGGTGCTGGCGCGGCTGTTGCAGGCCGCGTCCCCCCGGCTGGGCGAGCAGGCTTTGGTGGTGGGTGCCGCCACCGGCTATGCCGCCGCCGCGCTGGCCGATATCGGCCTGGTGGTGACGGCGCTGGAGGAGGATGCGGCGCTGCTCGCCGCCGCCCGTGTCAGCTGGGCGGAATGCCTGCCCGGCGCGCGGCCGCTGGCTGTGCAGGGCGAGCTGGCCCAGGGCCATGCCCAAGGCGCGCCCTATCAGCTGATCCTGCTCGATGGCGCCGTCGAGAGGGTGCCCGAAACCCTCATCGCCCAATTGGCCGAGGGCGGGCGGATGGCCATGGTGCTCTCCCGCGCCGGCGGGCTGCCGGTGGCGGCGCTGGCCCGCAAGCTGGGCGGCGCCTTCATCACCACGCCCATCATGGATGCCGTAGCACCCGCCCTGCCGGGTTTCGCGCCTGCCCCAAGCTTTGTCTTCTGACGGGGTGGAATGGTTGTTCTGGCGGCGGCAGCCACGCTTCGTTACGCTACATTCCCGCGTCACGGCTTGCATCGGGGCGGGAAGCCGTCGATTTTCAGCGCAACACTGTTCGGTGCGCCGCGAAGCCGATCAATCGAGGATGACATGATGCGCAAGCTGATGAACCGCGGCCTTTCGGCCACGCTCCTGGCCTCGGTCGCCATCGCGGCACCGGCCTCGGCTCAGACCCTGACCGAATCGCTCGCCCAGGCCTATTCCAACAACACCACCCTTCTCGCCGCCCGCGCCCAGCTGCGCGCGGTGGATGAGGGCGTGCCCCAGGCGCTGTCCGGCTGGCGCCCCACCGTGGTGGTCAACGCCAATGCCGGCGTGGTGGACCAGCGCACCCGCAGCCAGGCGCAGACCTTCCGCACCGATCAGAGCTTCTTCTACCGCGATCCGCAGGCCAACCTGGTCAGCCGCGAGACCGGTGCCACGGTCGGCACCGGCTTCATCTCGACGACGATCCGGCAGGAGCGCACGCCAGCCGGCGCCAACGTCACCCTCACCCAGCCGATCTTCCGCGGCGGCCGCACCGTGGCCTCGGTGCGGCAGGCCGAGAATCGCGTGCTCGCCCAGCGCGCCCGGCTCTTCAGCACCGAGCAGCAGGTGATGAGCGACACCACCAACGCCTATGTCTCGGTCATCCGCTTCCAGGAAGAAGTGCGGCTGAACATCAACAACGAGCAGGTGCTGGGCCGCCAGCTCCAGGCCACCAACGAACGCTTCCGCGTCGGCGAGATCACCCGAACCGACGTGGCCCAGGCCGAGAGCCGGGTGGCCGGCTCCCGGGCCGCCCGCAGCCAGGCCGAGGGCCAGCTTGAGACGGCGCGCGCCACCTATCAGCGCCTGGTCGGCGCGGCGCCGGGACGGCTGGTAGCGCCCCAGCCGCTGCGCCCGCCGGTGACCACCGGCCAGCAGGCGCGCGAGCAGGCCGCCAGCAACAACCCCACCGTGGTGGCCGCGCTGTTCGACGAGGCGGCGGCGCGCGACAATATCGACATCCAGCTCTCGGTGCTGATGCCCCAGGTCACCGTGACCAGCCAGGCCTTCCGCAACGACAACACCGCCGCCCCGCACACCCGGCAGAATGGCGGCCAGGTGACGGCCAACCTGACCGTGCCGCTGTTTCAGGGCGGCGCCGAGCACAGCCAGGTGCGCCAGGCCCGGCAGACCGCGCAGCAGAACCGTGCGCTGGTGGCCGATGCCCGCGCGGTGGCCGTGCAGCAGGCCAGCAGCGCCTGGGAGAACCTGCGCACCACCCGCGCCCAGGTGGAGAGCACCCGCGCCCAGATCCGCGCCGCCGAGATCGCGCTGGACGGCGTGCAGCGCGAGGCGATCGTGGGCAGCCGCACCACGCTGGACGTGCTGAACGCCGAGCAGGAACTGCTCAACGCGCGCGTCACCCTCGTCCGCGCGCTGTCGGACAACATCAACGCCTCCTACGCCGTCACCTCGGCGGTGGGGCGGCTGACGGCACAGGATCTCGGCCTGCCGGTCGAGTTCTACGACATGCGCGCCTATTACAACGCGGTGCGGAACCGCTGGGTCGGCCTGGGTGACTACTCCCAGGCATCGGCGCAGCGCTGAACGATGAGGGTGGAGCAGCAGGCATGAGCGGGTCGGATCAGAACAAGGCGGGGGTCGAGCCCTCGATGGATGACATCCTGGCCTCGATCCGCAAGATCCTGAACGAGGATGACGTCGCCACGGTGACCGCCGCGCCGGCCCAGACGCCCATGCCCGCACCGGCACCGGGCATGCCCGAGCCGCTGCTGCTGACGGACGACATGCTGGTGGCCGAACCGCCGGCACCGATGCCGGTGAGCATGGCGCCACCCGCCCCGCCGCCACCCGCCCCGCCGCCACCCGCCCCGCCGCCACCCGAGCCGCCCGCGCTGCCAGCCAGCGTGCAATTGGTGCCGCCGCCCCTGCCACCCGAAAGCCGTGCCCTTGCCACGCCGCCGTCCCCCCCGGCCGCCCCTCCCTCGGAGACGCCCGTCATGGCCACTGAAGACCTCGTGGCTCCCTCTGTCGCCGCCGCCACCGCGGCCTCCATGGGGGAATTGCTTCGCGCGGTGACGCAGGAGCGCGCCGCCAGCGTCAACCGCGGCGGCCCCACCATCGAGGATGTGGTGCGCGAGGAGGTCCGGCCGCTGCTGAAGGAATGGCTGGACAACCACCTGCCAGGCATTGTCGAGCGCGCGGTGCGGGCCGAGATCGAGCGCGTGGCCCGCGGCGGGCTGTAGCGGAGGGTCCTCTCAGGACCAGACCTTGGCGGCCTTTGCCGCCACGCGCGGCGTGGGCGGCGGGGCCAGGTGCTCCGCCTGGCTGGTGCAGGTGCGGTTGCGGCCCTCCTGCTTGGCGCGGTAGAGCGCGGCGTCGGCCGTCTCCACAAGTTTCGCCACATCCTGTTCCGGCTCATGCATGGCCAGGCCCAGCGAGACCGTGATCGGGCCCAGCCTGGCGCCGGTGCTGCGCATCGAGAAGCTCTGCCCCGCCACCGCCAGACGCAGCTTCTCGGCCTCCTCGAAGGCCCCCGCGGCGCTGAGCCTGGGCAGCAGCACGGCGAATTCTTCGCCGCCGAAACGCGCGGCCATCGCGCCCTCGGGCAGCGCCGCCTTGATCGTGCTGGCGGTACGGCGCAGCAGCGCATCGCCCACCGGATGGCCGAAGCGGTCATTCACCGTCTTGAAATGATCGATGTCGATGAGCAGAAGCGCCAGCTTCTCGCCATTCGCGACCGCGTCGGCCGTCATTCCCAGCATCCGCTGGTCCAGCGCGCGGCGGTTCGGCAGGCCGGTCAGCGCGTCGGTATGCGCCTCGCGCCGCGCATCCTCGAGCTCGCCACGCAGCAACTCGATCTCGCGCGTGGAGTTCGCCAGCCGGCTGCCCATGTCCTTGCTGCGCCGCGTCATCTCCCGCGCATCCTCGGCCAGGCGGGAGAGGGCGGCGCGCAGCCGTTGCGGGTCCTGCATCGCGCCGGCCGAGAGCTCCTCCAGCGCGTCGCCAAAGGCCGCCGTGCCCGCACCATGGCTGGCCACGGCGCCCATCGCCTCCCGCAAGGTGCCGCCCAGCCGGGCCAGGGCCGCGCTCAGCGCGGTGAACTCGGGCAGCGGTTCCACGAAGCGGCTGCTCAGCTCCCGCATCAGCGCCTCATCCACCCGCCCCGCCGCGATCGCCGCCTCCAGCGCCAGGCGCATCTCCGGCCGGGTGCCGGCGTGATGCTCGAACCACACCGCATAATAGGCCGGCAAGGGCGGCAGGGCGTGGCCCTGCAAGGAGGCGAAGGCAGCCCGGGCATGGGCCATGGCTTGTACCATCGGCATGCCGCTGGTCTGGGTTTCGGGCTGCGTCGCCGCCATGAATGCTCCGCGTCCTGGGGTGAGTGCGCAGCATGACGGCAAATCCTGAACAAGCCCTTGCCACGGCGCGCGCAAACCATTGGGCAAACCAATCAGCAAACCCCTGGGCAACCCCCAGCCCGCGCCGTAACCTGGATGCCATGGAACCCAGCCTGCACCAGCGCCTGACCCACTGGCGACGCCACCTCCACGCCCATCCCGGCCTCACCCTGCATGAGGGCGCCACCGCCGCCTTCGTCGTGGAAAAGCTGCGCGAGCTGGGCGTGGCGGAGATCACCCCGGGCGTCGGCGGCCATGGCGTGGTGGCCACGCTGCGCCGCGGTGACGGCTCCAACCGCGCCGTCGGCCTGCGCGCCGACATGGACGCCCTGCCCATCCAGGAATCCAACACCGCGCTGCCCTGGGCCAGCACCATCCCCGGCGTGATGCATGCCTGCGGCCATGACGGCCACACCACCGCCCTGCTGGGGGCGGCGAAACTGCTGCTCGACGATCCCTCCTGGTCCGGCACCGTGCAACTCGTCTTCCAGCCGGCGGAGGAGGGCGGCGGCGGCGCACGCGCCATGATCGCCGACGGGCTGTTCCAGCGCTTCCCGATGGAGCGCATCTTCGGCTGGCACAATTGGCCGGGATTGCCGGTCGGCACCATCGCGGTGCATGACCGCGCCGTCATGGCCGCCGGCGCCCGCTTCGACATCGCCTTCGAAGGCCATTCCGGCCACGCCGCCCTGCCGCACATGACGCGCGACCCCATGCTGGGCCTGGGCCATGCCATCGTGGCGCTGCAATCCATCATCTCCCGCGGCGTGGACCCGCTTGCCAGCGGCGTGGTGAGCGTGACCATCGCCCGCGCCGGCGAGGCACAGAACCAGATCGCCGGCCGCGCCGAACTCATGGGCACCGCGCGCTGGCTCGATGAATCGGTGGGCGACTTCATCGAGCACCGGATCCGCGAGGTCGCGGCGGGCGTGGCCGCTACATTCGGGCTCTCGGCCCAGGCGGGCTTCCGGCGCGGCGTCGCCGTCACCGCCAATTCCCCGGCCGAACGCGAATTGGCCGCCGCGGCCGCGGCCGCCGTGGCACCGCTGCGGCGCGACCTGGCGCCGGCCATGACGGGCGAGGATTTCTCCTGGTTCCTGGCGGAAGTGCCGGGCGCCTTCGTCTGGATCGGCAATGGGCCGGCCGAAGGCGGGCGCGAATTGCACAATGCGGGGTATGATTTCTGCGACGATGTGCTGCCGGTGGCTTCGGGGTTTTTGGCGGAGGCGGCTAGGCGAGCACTGGCCGGCTAAGTCAGGGGGCTCTGCCCCCCGACGCCCCCCGCCAAAGGCCTTAGGCCCTTGGAACCCATTGGGTTTTTGAAAAGCGCTGGTTTCGGACAAATACCCTGGGATCATTCCGTGCGGGTTTCGGACAAATCCCCCAGGCGGGGTGCGGCGACGAAAAAGGGGTGATCCCATGGCCATGCGCGGCCAGGGATGGCTGAGGTGGGGATGCGGTTGTCAAAACAACGAAGCGCGTCGCTGATAGGATAATTTTGCCAGAAAGTCAAGATTTCGCGTTGCGGCGCGATCTCTGCGCGGGCATAAACTCAGCCATGACACCGGCCTGAACGAGAAACAGGCCTCGCAATCGCATTTCAGCGACCTCTGCCCCCTAGCTGCTCGGCAAAGCCAACCCCACCACGGCTGACCAGAGCCCCTGCGGTCACTCCGAACAAAACGTGCAATTCCCCCCTCCCGACGCTATATCCGCCCCATGAGCGACCATCCCGAAAACCCGATGCTGGTCATGCTGCGTCGCATCGACGAGCGCACCGACCGTATCGAGCAGCGCGTGAATTCCATGGACCGGCGGCTCGGCCAGTTGGAATTGCGGGTGGCTGAACTCGCCCGTGATGTTGTCTCCGACCGGCTCGAGATGTCTGACCGGCGCGAAGGGCACTGACCAGGCTCCACCTGCAACCCAAGCGGCGCATCGGCGTTACACTCAGGCAACCCCGCGCCCCGGAGCCCGCCATGCGTCGCCTTCTCGCCCTCGCCCTCCTCCTGCCCCTCGCCGCCCGCGCCGCCGATGCGCCGCTTGGGTTGCAGGTGGAGCC
>JAKFUL010000013.1 GCA_021732665.1 Acetobacteraceae bacterium | reverse complement strand
CCGCCACCCTCCCCTGGGACATCGCCACCGCCCAAACCCCCGCCGGCACCACCCTGCGCGTCGGCATGACGGCCTCCGCCATCCCCCTCTCCAACGGCGTCCCCGACCAGGGCGCCGAGGGCCATCGCTTCATGGGCATCACGCTCTATGACCAGCTCGCGATGTGGGACCTCACCAAATCCGACACCCCGGTCAACATCCGCCCGGGCCTCGCCACCGCCTGGCGCGTCGACCCCGCCAACGACAAGCGCTGGATCATCACGCTCCGCGAAGGCGTCCGCTTCCACGACGGCAAGATCATGACGGCCGAGGATGTCGTCTTCTCCTACGACCGCGCGCTGAAGAACGACGCCCCCCACTACGACCCCCGCGCCGCCGCCCAGGCCCGCATCCGCATGCCCACCGTAACGGGCTGGCATGCCGAAGGCCCCCACACCTTCATCATCGAAACCCGCATCCCCGACAGCCTGGTGCCCTTCGGCATGACCTGGATCGGCATCACCCACAAAGGCGCGTGGGAGGCCGCGGGCTCGAACTGGGACAATTTCATGCTCCGCCCGGTGGGAACCGGTGCCTATAAGTGCGAGCTCTTCTCGGTGCGCGAGCGCGCCATCCTCACCCGCCACGCCGAATACTGGGACGCCACCCGCATCCCCCGCCACGACCGCCTGATCCTCCTCCCCCTGCCCGAGGCGAATACCCGCGTGGCCGCGCTGCGCGCCAACCAGGTGGACTTCATCGAGGCGCCGCCGCCAGACGCCATCCCCACGCTCCGCCAGGCCGGCATGCAGATCGTCTCCAACACCTACCCGCACAACTGGACCTGGCATTTCTCCATGGTCGAGGGCTCGCCCTGGCGCGACATCCGCGTGCGCAAAGCGGCCAACCTCGCGCTCGACCGCGCCGGCATGCGCGCCATGCTCGGCGACATGATGCTGCCCGGTGCCGGCCTGCTGCCGCCCGCCCACCCCTGGCATGGCTCGCCCACCGACCCGATCCGCACCGATGTCGCGGCCGCCAGGCGCCTGATGACCGAGGCCGGCTTCTCCACGAGAAACCCGCTGCGCACCCGTGTCGGCATCTCGCCCTCAGGCTCGGGCCAGATGCAGCCGCTGCCGATGAATGAGGCGGTGCAGCAAAACCTGAAGGATATCGGCATCGAGATCACCTTCGAGGTGGTCGAATGGAACGCCCTGCTCGGCCTGTGGCGCGAGGGGGCGCGGGCGCCGAGCAACCGCGGCATCACCGCGATCAACATCTCCTATGCCGCGCTCGATCCCTTCCTGGCCCTAGTGCGCTTCCTGAAGTCGGATCTGGTACCGCCGCTGGCCAATAACTGGGGCTACTTCAATGATCCCTGGTATGACGCCATCATCAACCGGATCTACGCCACCTTCGACACCCCGGCGCAGACCGCCCTGCTGCAGCAATTGCACGCCAAGGTTGTGGATGACGCGCTGTTCCTCTTCGTGGCGCATGACCTGAACCCCAGGGCGATGAGCCGCCGGGTGCAAGGCTTCGTGCAGGCGCAGAGCTGGTTCCAGGACCTCGTGCCCATCCGCCTGGGCTGAACCGGGCGCGGGGGCGGGAAAACCCCGCCATCCGCTAACTCTTTGTTTGCCGGCAAGGCCGATATTCCAGCCGGCGGGTGCGCAAGCCCGCCCCAGCAGGAGGCCTGATGGCTGCTCACAATGCAAGATCGGGCGCAGGACCGAGCCGTGGCGCCGCCTCCGCCGCGGCCGATGCTTGCGCCTGGGCGAAGCGGCCGGCATGACGGCGCAGCCCGCGGCACAGCCACGCTCCACCCGCGGCCTGCCCACCAGGCGGCTCCGCCGCGGCCTGATGGGCTTGGGCATTATCGCCGTGCTGCTCATCGGCGTGCTTGGCCATGGCTTGCGGCAGGCGACGGGCGAGTTCCAGCAGGAGGGGGAGCGGCACCGCCTGGCCAGCAGCCTGCTGATGCACACAGAGTTCGAGCTGCGCCATTTCGGCAACACCCTGCACAGCGCGGCGCTGCTGGAGGACGCTACGGCCTGGGCCGCCCTGCCGGCGCATCTGCAAGGGCTGCGCAGCCGCGTCATGGAAATGGGGCAGGTGGAGATGGGCGTCGACAGCCCCGGGCTGGCCGGGCTGCAGCGCGCCCTGCCCCCCCTCCTCGCCACCCTGGCCGAGATCGAGGCCGGGCTGGCCCCAGGCGCCGCCCCGATGCCCCGCCTGCACCCGCTGCTTGCGGCGCTGGAGGCTCCGATTCGCGAGGCGCTGACGCAATTGCAGGCGCAGGAGCATGAGCGGGCCCGCGACGCCACCATCAGCCTGGCCAACCAGCTGCTGCTCTTCGCACTCGGCTTCATGGTGCTTGTCGCCGCCAGCGCCGCGCTCGCGGCCCTGCTCGTTGCCGCCTGGCGGCAGACCCGCTTCGCGCTGGGCCATGCCCGCGCGGCGGAGGCCGAGGCGCGGGCCGCCCACCACACGCTGCATCGGCTGGTGGACAGCGTGCCGGCGCTCATCATCACCTTCGACACCGATCTGCGCTGCATCTACGCCAACCGGCCAGCGCAGGAATTCTTCGGCCTCTATGACGACGCGCTGATCGGCAAGGGCGTCGCCGCCTCCGGCCTGCCGCCCGAACTGGAGGATGAGCTGCGCGCGGTGCGCGACAACGGCCGCGCCGCGCCGATGGTCGAGCGAAGGCGGGTCGACCGCTTCGGCCAGACGCGCGACATCCTCGCCACCACCGTGCCGATCTTCGACAATGACGGCCGGCTGCGCCAGATCCTGCGCACCGGCATCGACGTGACCGAGCGCCGCCGGGCTGAGGAGCGGGTGCGCCATCTGGCCGAGCATGACGCGCTGACCGACCTGCCCAACCGCCTGCGCTTCAAGGCCGAGCTCGAGGCGCGGCTGGTGGTCCGCCCCCGCCCCGGCGTGGCGCTGCATGTCATCGACCTCGACGGCTTCCGCTCGGTGAACGACAACCATGGCCAGGCCGTGGGAGATGCGCTGCTGCTGGCCATGGCCCGGCGGCTGGCAGGCCTGCTCCGGCCGCAGGACATGCTGGCGCGCCTCGGCGGCGATGAATTCGCGGTGCTGCAGGTGATCCAGGCCGATGCCGATGCCATGGCGCTGGCCGCCCGCATCACCCAGGCGCTGGCCCAACCCTACGCGCTGGGTCGGACGCAGATCCGCTGCTCCGCCAGCCTGGGCCTGGCGACGCTGATGGAGGGCGAGGCGACCGCCGAGGGCATGCTGGCGCGCGCCGATCTCGCCCTCGCCACCGCCCGTCGCCAGGGCATAGGCCAGTTCCGCGCCTTCCGGCCGGAGATGGAGGGCGAGGCGCTGGAACGCCGCCAGCTCCAGGCCGAGCTGGGCGAGGCGCTGGCGGCCGGCAGCCTGCACCTGGCCTATCAGCCGAAATTCTCGCTGCGCGACGGCAGGATGGAGGGGGTGGAGGCGCTGCTTCGCTGGAGCCACCCGCTGCGCGGGCCGATCAGCCCCGCCGAATTCGTTCCCATGGCCGAGGAGGCGGGCCTGGCCATGCCGCTCGCCCGCTTCGTCCTCCACCAGGCCGCGGCCCAGATCCTGGCCTGGCAGGCGATGGGGCTGGAATTGCCGGTCGCGGTCAACCTCTCGGGCGAGTTGATCGGCATGGACGAGGCGCTGCGCATGGTCGAGACCCTGCTGCGGGAGACCGCCATCCCGCCCCGCCTGCTGGAGATCGAGGTCACCGAGAGCACCTTCATCGGCGACAGCGAGGCGGCGCGGGCCATGCTGCTGGGGCTGCGTGCCTTGGGCATCCGCGTGGCACTGGATGATTTCGGCACCGGCTTCTCGTCACTCTCCTACCTCCAGCAACTGCCCATCGACGTGCTGAAGATAGATCGCTGCTTCGTCGCCGGGCTGGAAGCCGGCGGCGCCAGCGCGCGCATCGTCGACACCGTCGTACGGCTGGCCCATGGCCTGGGTGCCAGGGTGGTGGCCGAAGGGGTGGAGAACCACGCCCAGCTTGAGGCGCTGCGCAAATTGGGCTGCGATTCGGTGCAGGGTTTCCTGCTCGGCCGGCCGCAACCCGCGGCCGATATTCCCGCATTGATGCACACCGCGCCGGCAAAGCCAGGCGCATCACGGGAAAGCGCTGCGATCTCCGCATGAACGGGTTGACACACTAGGGGGCAGACCGTATCCGCCCCCTGCCTTCAGCGGGTATCCGCAGGAGGGGCATCGCATGAGCAAGCAGGATGGCTTCGACAAGCGGCTGAACGAGGCGCGGGCCCGGCAAGGGCTGGATCGCGCCGCGGGAAACGCTGGGCCGCCAGGCGGCTCATGGGGGGTTGGTTACCGTGCCGGGGTCGAGGTGTTCTCGGCTCTGGTCGTCGGCGTCGTGGTGGGTCTGCTGCTCGATCGCTGGCTGGGAACCTGGCCCTGGCTCTTTCTGCTGATGTTCGTCATGGGCAGCGCCGCGGGGGTGCTGAACGTCTTTCGGCTGTTCAAACCGCGCGGGATGAAACGCGACTGATCTCTTTTGGGGGCATACAAGTGGCGGCCGAAGGCAAATCGATTGACGCGCTGAGCCAGTTCGAGCTCGGCACCGTGCTGGGCCCTTTCGGCGCATCGGTGAATTTCACCCAGTCCAATTTGCACATGGTGATCGTGGCCGGTCTGATCCTGGCCCTGCTGCATTACGGCATGCGCGCCCGCGCCCTGGTGCCGGGCCGGCTGCAGTCGCTGGCCGAGACCTCCTATGAATTCATCCACAACATGGTGACCGAGCAGATCGGCGATGCGGGCAAGCGTTACTTTCCCTTCGTGTTCACGCTGTTCATGTTCGTGCTATTCGGCAACATGCTGGGCCTGTTCCCCTACGCCTTCACCTTCACCAGCCACATCGCCGTCACCTTCGCGCTGGCCGCCATGGTCTTCGTGCTGATCACCGTGGTCGCACTGATGCTGCATGGCAAAAAATTCTTCGGTTATTTCTTCCCCGAGGGCGCGCCGCTTTGGCTCGCGCCGATCATCGTGCCGGTGGAAATCATCTCCTACCTCTCCCGCCCGATCAGCCTGTCCATCCGTCTCTTCGCCAACATGGTGGCCGGGCACGTGATGCTGAAGGTCTTCGCGACCTTCATCGTGATGCTGGCCGGCCTGGGCGTGGCCGGGCCTTTCCTCTCCCTGCTGCCGCTGACGATCAACGTCGCGCTGGTGGGCTTCGAAGTGCTGGTGGCGTTCCTGCAGGCTTATGTCTTCGCCATCCTCACCTGCATCTACCTGCATGACGCGGTGCATCTGCACTAAGTTCGGCAGCCATTTTAACCACAGATTTTCTGACAAGAAGGATTGAGACCATGGAAGTTGCAGCCGCGAAGGCGCTTGGCGCCGGTATCGCCGTGATCGCGCTGTTCGGTGTTGGCCTGGGCATCGGCAACATCTTCTCCGCGCTGATCACCAGCGTGGCCCGCAACCCGGCCGCGCGTGATGCCGTCTTCCCGATCGGCATTCTGGGCTTCGCGCTGACGGAAGCCGTGGCGCTCTTCGCGCTGCTGATCGCCTTCCTCATCCTCTTCGCCTGATCGTCCCGACACCGGCCGGGGCGCCGCCCCGGCCGGAACGTGATCCTGGACAGAGGGAGGCTCGGCCATGCCGCAGCTTGATTTCGCCAACCCGATGGTGCTGGCGCAGGCCGTATGGCTGCTCGTCATCTTCGGTGTGCTGTACTACGTGCTGAACACCTACATGCTGCCGCAGGTCGCCAGCGTGCTGGAGGAGAGGGCGGGCCGCATCGCGGCTGATCTCGACGCCGCGCGCGGCTCCAAATCCGCGGCCGATGCCGCCATGGCGGAGATGCAGGCGGCCAACCTCAAGGCCCGGGCCGAGGCGCAGGCGGCCATCGCCGACGCGGTGGCGCAGGCCAACGCCGCCGCCCAGAGCCGTGCCGAGGCGCTGAACGCCCGGCTGGCCGAACAGATCAACGCGGCTGAGGGGCGCATCGCGGCCTCGCGCGACGCAGCCATGTCGGCGCTGCGTGGCGTCGCGGTGGACACCACAACGGCCCTCGTCACCCGCCTGACCGGCCGCGCGGACGCGGCCGCGGTGGATGGCGCCGTGGGCCGGGTGCTGAGCGCGCGGGGGATCGGCTGATGCAAGACTACGGATACTTCTGGTCCGACCCGAAATTCTGGGTCGCCGCCAGCTTTGCCATCTTCGTCGGGATCGTCATCAAGTCGGGCTGGGCGAAGATTGCGCCCATGCTCGATGCCCGCGGCCTGCGCATCGCAGCCGAACTGGCCGAAGCAGCGCGGCTGCGTGCCGAGGCCGAGGAGATGCTCGTTCAGGCCCAGGCCGAGCGCGCCACCGCCCTGGCCGAGGCCCAGGCCCTGATCGCCCGCGCCACGGCCGAGGCCGAGCGCGTCGGCCTGGCCGCCGCCGCCGAGGCCGAGGCCGCCGCCGGAAGGCGGGAGCGCATGGCGATGGACCGCATCGCCGCCGCCGAGGCCTCCGCCATGGCCGAAGTCCGTGGCGTGGCGGCCGAGGTGGCCACCGCCGCCGCCCGCGCGCTGATCGCCGAGAGCTTCACCGCCGAGGATGACGCGACGATGATCGACGCCGCCGTCGCTGACCTGCCCCGCGCGCTCCGCGCCGCCTGAACCGCACCGCGCGGAAAGCCCGCATTAGGCTTTCCGCGCGATCATGCATCGGTTGTAACAACCCGAGAGGGTGGCCGCCGGCATGGAATTTTCCGACAGCAAACCGGGCGGGGTCAGGCGCGGCCTCCACGCCGCCCACATCGCCTGGCCGGTTACCGAGAAGGTGATGCTCATCGGCGTGCCGCTGATATTCGGTGAAGTCGCCATCACCATGGTTTCGCGCGAGGTGGGGCGGGAGCCGATCTCGATTTCCGAACTCTCCGTGCCCCCTGCCCTTGCGGAAACCGGGCTGACCCCCGCGGTGGCCGCCAACCTGCCCGATGGCCATACCGGGCGATGTGAGGCGCTGGCCGCGCTGGGCCGCGCCGCGGATGCGCTGGAGGCCCTGGCCCGCGCCGCATCGCTGGCGGCGGCGGAAGGGCGCCGAAGCCTGCCGCATTCCTGTGCATTCACGCCTGAGAGGGCGCCCGGGCGCCGCGCCGCGCATCTTCCCCCCTGCCCCGGGCACGGCTAGCCTCGCCGCAATCGCAACAGGGACAGGTCAAAAACCATGCGCAAATTCTTCGCGGCCGCACTCCTGGCGGGCACCATGCTCGCCGTCCCGGCAAGCACCACGCCCGCGCAGGCCAACACCTTCCGCTGGGCCAATGACGGCGACGTCAACTCGATGGACCCCTACACCCGGTCCGAAACCTTCCTGCTGACCTTCAACGCCAATATCTACGAGCCGCTGGTGCGGCGCGACCGCAACCTGCGCCTGGAAGCCGCCCTGGCCGAACGCTGGGAACAGGTTGACCCGACCACCTGGCGCTTCCACCTGCGTCGCGGCGTCCGCTTCTCCGACGGCACGCCCTTCACCGCCGAGGATGTGGTCTTCTCCATTGCCCGCGCCCGCGGCCCCGGCTCGAACGTGGCGGCCTGGTTCGCCTCGGTCGCCGAGGTGCGCAAGATCGACGACTTCACCGTCGATCTCATCACCCGCGTGGCCAACCCCATCCTGCCCGAGGAGCTGACCAGCTTCGGCATCATGTCGAAGGCTTGGCTGGAGCGGAACGGCGCCGCCCGCGTGGCCGACCTCACCTCGCGCGAGGAGAATTTCGCCACCCGCAACGCCATGGGCACCGGCCCCTTCGTGCTGGTGAGCCGCGAGCCGGACCGGCGCACCGTGCTCGGCCCCAACCCGCTGTGGTGGGACCGGCCGGAGCACAACCTGACCCGCGTCGAATTCAACGTCATCGCCAATGACGCCACACGGGTGGCGGCGTTGCTGAGCGGCGAGGTCGACATGGTCTACACCGTGCCGCCGCAGGACATGGAACGCATCACCCGCACCGCCAATCTGCGCGTCATCCAGGGGCCGGAGCTGCGCACCATCTATCTGGGCATGGACCAGATGCGCGCCGAACTTCTCAAGAGCGACGTGCGCGGTCGCAACCCCTTCCAGGACGTGCGCGTGCGCCGCGCCATGTCCATGGCCATCGACATCGAGGCGATCCGCACCCGCGTGATGCGCGGCCAGGCCCGGCCCACGGCGCAGATTTTTGGCCCCGGGGTGAACGGCTTCCTGGAGGAAAACGACCGCCGCGCGCCGATGGATGCGGAGGGCGCCCGCCGCCTGCTGACCGAGGCCGGCTTCCCCAACGGCTTCGGCGTCACCCTCGATTGCCCGAATGACCGTTACGTCAATGACGAGGCGATCTGCACCGCCGTGGTCGCCATGCTGGCGCGCATCGGCGTGCGCGTGACGCTGGCGGCACAAACCCGCGCGCGCTTCTTCGCCGAGGTCAATGCGCCGCGCTACAACACCAGCTTCTACCTGCTGGGCTGGACCCCCAACACCTACGACGCGCACAACGCGCTGTTCAACCTGGCCGGCACGCGCGACGGCACGCGCGGCGTGTTCAACAATGGCGGCTACTCCAACACCGCCTTCGACACGCTGGTGGAACAGATCTCGGTGGAAACCACACCGGCACGGCGGCAGGAACTGATCACCCAGGCCAGCCGCATCCTGCAAAACGACGTGGCCTATATCCCGCTGCACCAGCAACAGGTGGTCTGGGCCTCGCGCGCCAACATCACCCTGCAGCAACAGGCCGATAACGGGTTTCCGCTGCGGCTGGTGCGGGTGGGGAACTGAGAGCGCGGCCCGTGGGGAAGGCGCGCTGCCTTCCCCACACCCCATCCGCCAGGAGGCACGGGCTCCTGGACCGCGGGCTTATGGCAAGCCTTGTGCAGGTGCGACCGGGGCTGCGGCAGCTCGTTTATGACGCGGTTCGCCAGTGAATCGCACGCTTGAACTCGAACGCGGTCCAGGAGCCCGTGGCTCCTGGCGGGAGGGTTTGGGAGGGCAGAGCCCTCCCAAGGGCCACGCTCACACAGTCAGCCCGCCATCCACCGTGATGGTCTGCCCCGTCACCATCGCCGCCCCCGCGAGCAGGAACAGCAAAACCTCGGCCAGGTCTTCCGGTGCGCAGCGGCGTTTCAGCAGCGCGCCCTCGATGGATTGGTCGCGTTGCTCGTTCGTCCATTCCACCATCCAGGAGCTGTCGACGGCGCCGGGTGCGATGGCGTTCACCCGCACCTCCGGCGCCAGCCCGCGCGCCAGGTTTTTGGTGAGCGAGATCACCCCCGCCTTGCTGGCGCCATAGGCCATGGAGGAGCCGGGAAAGTGCAGCCCGGCGATGGAGGCCACGCTCACCATGGCGCCGCGTGTGGCGCGCAGATGCGGCGCGGCCGCCTTGGCGCAGCGGAAGACGCCGAGCAGGTTCACTTCCAGCACCTGTTCCCACAATTCCTCGGTGATGAGGTCGAGTGCCTGGGGTGGGATGGCGTGGCGGGTGCCTGGGGTGCCGGCGTTGTTGACCAGGTAGTCCATCCTTCCCAGGGCGGCGACGGCGGCTTCGACCATGCGCGGCGCGTCTGCGGCGTCGGCCACATTGCCCGGGGCGCTGAGCACCGAAAAACCCTCGGCGGTCAGGGCGGCGACCTGTTCCGGCCCGCGCGGGTCATCCGCCAGGTGGTTGAGGGCCACGCGGCAGCCGGCCTGCGCCAGCATGCGCACGGTGGCGAGGCCGATGCCCGAGGCGCCGCCGGTGACGAGGGCCGCGGTGCCCTTCAGGTCGTAGGTGATCTTGGCCATGGCGTTTTCCTCATGCGCGTTTGCGCAAGAGGTAGCGCTGTGTGCCGTCCAGCACCACCACGCCCTTCTGGTTTCGCACGGCGCTGGCCATGGTGAGGATGCCGGTGGTGTTTTGCGGTTCCAGCTTCGCGACCGTCAGGCTGGGATAGAGCGTGTCGCCGACGAAGACCGGCGCCAGGAAGCGGCTGGACTGGTCGAGAAAGGCCTTCAGCGATTCCTCGACCATGAAAGGAAACAGCCCCGCCCCGGCGGCGGTCTGGATCGCCACCTGGAAGCCGTGCGCCAGCATGTGCGGCATGCCATGGGCGCGGCAGAATTCGACGTCGTAATGGATGGGGTGATTGTCGCCGGAGGCGGCCTGGAAGGCGAGGAAGATCGCCTCCGTCATCGTCCGGCTGGGGAGGTTGAAGACCTCGCCGACCGCGAAATCCTCGAACCAGCGTTGGGGTGCGAGGCGGTGTTCAAACATAGCGCATGCGCCGGTCGGCCTCGCGCGCCGTCCCCGGCCGGGCCGTGGCAGGCCCGAAGCCGCCGCCGCCCGAGGTCTCCAGCCGCACGATATCGCCTGCCAGCAGCGGCACATTGTCGCTCTTGGGCGGGATGGGCGTGGTGGTGCCGCCGCGCAGCAGGTCCAGCTTGCCGACCGAGGCCGCGCCGCCCCCGGCCAACCCATAGGGCTGGCTGAAGAAGCGGTCCATATTCGCGGTGAAGAAGCAGCGCGGGCTGTCCACCCGCCATTCCCGCACCAGCCCCAGGCCACCGCGATACTGCCCATCGCCGCCGGTGCCCGGCAGCAGGGCATAGCGGGTGATGGTGAGTGGCATCTGCGCCTCGATCATTTCGATCGGAATATTGCTGTTGTTGTGCATGCCGGAGGAATAGGCGTTCACCCCATCCTTCGCGGGTGCGGCGCCCGAGCCGCCGATCTCGATCTCCACCAGCACGTCGCGTTTTTCGTCGGCGCGCACGGTCTGGAAGGTGGTGACGTAGGAGCAGCCGTAATAGGCGGCGGGGATGCGCTCGGGCACGGCCTGGTGCAGCGCGCCATACATGGCGTTGAGCAGGCGATGGGTGATGGCGACGCGATGCGCCACGGGGGCTGGGGCGCGGGCGTTGACCACCAGCCCCTCGGGCGCGATCACGCTGATGGGCCGATAGCAACCGGCGTTCATGGCGAAGCCATCCGTCCGCCCCCCCAGCGCGGCACTCATCAGCGCGAACATCACGGCGGAGTTGCTGCTGGCGAGAGTGGCGTTGGTCGGCCCCTGCACCTGCGGCGAACAGCCGGAGAGATCGACGGTGGCGGTGTCCCCCGCGATGGTCAGCCGCACCTGCAGCATGATCGGGCGGCCCAGGTCGATGCCGTCATCATCGAGTTGATCGGTGAATTCATAGGTGCCGTCGGGCATGGCGGCCAGCGCCGCGCGCATCGCAGTCTCGCTCATGTCGAGAATTTTTCGCGACGCCTCCAGCATCGCCGCCGCGCCATAGCGCGTGGCCAGCCGCGCCAGTGCGGTGCGGCCGACCTCCAGCGAGGCGATCTGGCTTTGCAGATCGCCCAGCAGCAGATCCGGCTTGCGGATATTCTGCCGGATGATGCTCCACACCGCCTCATTGCGCACGCCGCGCTCGATGAGTTTCACCGGCGGGATGCGCAGCCCTTCCTGGAAAATCTCGGTGGCCTTCGCGGCATAGGAGCCCGCCGCCAGGCCGCCGACATCGATGTGGTGGCACAGCGTGCCGACATAGGCGATGCGCACGCCATCATGGAACACCGGGCGAAACGCCAGGATGTCCGGCAGGTGCTGGCCGCCGCAATAAGGGTCGTTGGTGATGACGACGTCATCCGGGCCCCAATCCTCGGCGACGATGAATTTTTCCAGCAAGGTTCGCAGCGCCGCCGACATGGAATTGAGGTGCTGCGGAATGCGGGCGGATTGCGCCAGGTTCCAGCCATCCGCGTCGAAGACGGCGGTGGAGTAGTCGAGCAATTCCCGCACGATGGTGGAGCGTGAGGTGCGCCAGACCGTGACATCCATCTCGGCCGCGGCGGCGGAGAGGGCGTTGCGGATGACCTCGATGTCGATGGGGGAGAGCATGTTCTACCGGCTCCTCGTCGCGATGATGGCGCCGGCTTCGGCGAGGCCCGCGCGCCAGCCCGCCGCGATGTAATGGGTGGCGAAGGCCTCCTCGATGATGGCCGGGCCTTCGATGACGTCGCCCGGCTTCAGCGCCTCGCGGTCCCAGATCACCGCCTGGTGCCAGATGCCATGGGCAAACACTTTCCGCACGCCCTTCACCGAGGGTCGGTCGGCCGGCGCCGGTGCCGTGGTTTCCGGGCGCGGCAGCCGCCCCGTGGCGGTGACGCGGAGCGTGACGATCTCCACCACCTCGCCCTCGGAGGAATAGGAAAAGCGCTGGCGATGGGCGTCGTGGAAGCGGGCTTCCAGCGCGGCCAGGGCGGCCTCGTCGGGCGCCGTCACATCGCCCCAGGGCACCAGCAACTCAAAGGCCTGGCCGAGGTAGCGCATATCGGCCGCCACCGTCAGCGCGCGGTCGGCCGGCGCCACGCCATCGCGGGCGAGGCGGGAAGCGGCGTCTTCGCGCAGTTCGCCGATCAGGGCGGTGAGACCGGGGAGCGCGGCGGCGCCCAGGGTGAAAAGGCGGCTTCGGGAGATATCCTGCACCAGGTCGGAAAACATGATGCCGTAGGCGGAGAGCGTGCCGGGCTCACGCGGGAAGATGACCTCCGTCATGCCCATCTCATCCGCCACTTCGGTGGCGTGCAGCCCGCCGGCACCGCCGAAGCTGAGCAGCGAAAAATCGCGCGGATGCAGCCCCTTCTCGAACAGCGAAAGCCGCACCGCCGCCGCCAGCGAGGCATTGGTGAGCGACAAAATGCCCTCCGCCGCTGCTTCCGGTCCCAGCCCCAGCGCGTCGCCCAGGCGGCGCAAGGCGTTATCGGTCGCGCCCATGTCCAGTTGCATGGCGCCGCCGAGGAAGAATTGCGCATCCAGCCTCCCCAAGGCGAGGTTGGCGTCGGTCACCGTAGGTTCGGTGCCGCCGCGGCCATAGGCGACAGGCCCCGGCCGCGCCCCCGCGCTGCGCGGCCCCACCGTCAGCCGCCCCCCCGCCTGCACTGCGGCGATCGAGCCGCCGCCCGCGCCGATGGTGCGCATTTCCACCATGGGCAGGCGCACCGGCAGCCCGTCGATCTCGCCCTGGGTGACGATGGACACCCCGCCATCCTGCACCACCGAGACGTCATAGCTGGTGCCGCCCATGTCGACGGCCACGAGGTTGGGCCGGGCCAATTCGCCCGCGATGCGCGAGGCAGCCAGCGCGCCGCCGGATGGCCCGCTCAGCAGCAGCCTTGCCGGCTGCGCGGCGGCGGTTTCCAGCGAACACACGCCGCCATTGGACTGCACCAGAAAGATACGCGGTGAGAACCCATCCTGGCCCAGCCGCCCCGCCAGCTTTTCCATATAGGCCCGCACCACCGGCACCAGCACGGCGTTCAGCACGGTGGTGGAGGTGCGCTCATACTCGCGGATTTCCGGCGAGATGTCCGACGAGATCGAGACCGGAAGATGGGGGTGCGCCGCCAGGATGGCATCGCGCAACGCGCGTTCATGGGCCGGGTTGGCGTAGCTGTGGAGGAAGGAAATCGCCACCGCTTCCGGCTTCAGCGCGGCGAGCTCCGCGAGAGTGTCGCCCAGCGCCAGCGCCGTCTCCACCGCGCCATCGGCCCGCATGCGCTCCACCACGCCCAGCCGCCGGTCACGGGTGATCAGGCAGGGGAAGGGGTCAGGGGCGAGACCATAAATGTCGCGGCGGACATGGCGGGTGATTTCCAGCACATCCTCGAAGCCCGCGGTGGTGAGCAGCACGCCGGCGGCCAGCTTGCGTTCCAGCACCGCGTTGGTGGCGATGGTGGTGCCATGCAGCAGCAGGCCGACATCGGCGAGGGCAAAACCGAATTTCTCCGCCGCCTCGCGCACCCCGGTCATCAACCCCTCGGAGGGATCGGCCGGCGTGGTCGGCGTTTTCCAGGCCACGACGCTGCTCTTGCGGGCATCGAGGATCTGCAAATCCGTAAAAGTCCCGCCGATATCGACGGCGATGCGGACGGGGCGGTTTTCCATCTCAGCGCTGCCGCTCGATGCCGATCTGCCGCACGACACGCGCCAGGGCTTCGTTTTCCTCCGCGATCAGCGCGGCGGAACCGGCGGAATCGCGAAACACCGGTGTCACGCCCGAGCGGGCGAGCTGGGTCTGGAAACGCTCGGTGCGCCAGGCGGCCTCGAAGGCTGTCATCAGCGCGGCGCGGCGGTCGGCCGCCATGCCGCGCGGCGCCAGCATGCCCCACCAGATCAGCGTCTCCTCATTCGGCTCGCCAAGCGCGTCGAGCCCCGAGGCCGTGGGCACCTCCGGATGCTGGGCGCGTTGGGTCAGGATCAGGCAGCGGGCGCGGCCGTCGCGTATCGCCGGCATGGCAACCGCGATGGAGCCGCCATAGAGATCGATATGCCCGCCGCTGAAGGCGGTCAGCGTCTGGGCCGCACCCTGGAAGGGCACCATCGTGGCTTCCAGCCCCAGCGCCCGGAACAGCCGCTCGGCAGCGAGATGCATGTTGCCGCCCACGCCATCGGTGCCATAGGTGAAGCGGCCCGGTGCGGCGCGCATGGCGGCGATCAGGGCGGGGGCGGTGGTGATCGGGCTGTCCTGCCGCACGCACAGCGTGAAGCCGGTGTGGCCGACGATGAACATGGGATCGAGCTGATCGAGCGTATAGCGCGTGGTCATCACATGCGGTGCCGCGGTGATCGGCGCATTGGCGGTGAAAAGCAGCGTGGTGCCATCGGCGCGCTGCTCGGCCACGAATTGCGTGCCGATGGTGGATGACGCGCCGGGCCGGTTCTCCACCACGATGGGCTGGCCGAGCGAGGTGCCGATGATCTCGGCCAGGAGGCGCGCGAACACATCGGTGCCGCCGCCGGGCGCTATCGGCACGATGATGCGGATGGGGCGTTCAAACCCCTGGGCAAACCCCTGGGCCAGGGCAGGCGGCGCCAGAAGCACGGCGGCAAGGAGAAGCAGGCGTTTGAACATGAGGAAGCTCCGAAGGATCAGGCGAGAAGTCGGGGCAGCCACAGCGCGATTTCCGGAAAAATCACCAGCAGCACCACGGCGCCGAGATAGGCGAGAAGGAAGGGCATGACGCCCACGAAGACATCGGTGATGGGCCCGCCTGGCTTGGGCCGCATCCCCTGCAGCACATACATCACTGTCCCGTCGGGTGGGCTGATCTGGGCGATTTCGACCAGCATGACCACCACGACGCCGAACCAGATCGGGTCATAGCCCAACGCCACCACCACCGGGAAAATCACCGGCACCGTCGTGATGATCATGGAGAACCCCTCCATGAAGGTGCCGAGCGCGAAGTAGAGCGCGATGATGCAGGCCATGATCGCCCAGGGCGGCAAGGGCAGGTCAGCGATCAGACCGGCCAGGGCCTGGGGCACGTCGATGATGGTCAGGATGTAGTTCAGCAGATAGGCGCCGAAGATGATGAGGCCCAGCAGCGCGGTGTTGCGCGCGGTGGCCTCGGCGCTCGCGTTGAGCATGCGGAAGTTCAGCCGCCCCTCGAGGGCGGCGAAGAAGATGGCGCCGACCACGCCCAGTGCCGCCGCCTCGGTGGGGGTGGCGAAGCCGCCATAGATCGAGCCGAGGACGAGGATGATCAGGATGGCGGTAGGGGTGAGGTCCTTCAGCGCCGCCAGCTTGACCCGCAATGGCAGCTTCGCCGGTTTCTCCATCGGGTGGCGCAGCCCATGCGCCAGGATCAGCAGCGTGAACAACCCCACCACCAGCGCCGAGGGCAGCAGGGCCGCGATATACAGCGCGCCGACCGATGTCTCGGTGATCAGCCCGTAGATGATGAAGGTGATCCCGGGCGGGATGAGATTGCCCAGCGCGCCACCCGCGGCGAGCGAGCCCAGCACCCAGCGCTGCGAATATTGCGTGCCCTTGAAATAAGGCAGGGCGACCGAGCCCATGGTGGCGGCGGTGGCCACTGATGATCCGCTGATGGCGGAAAACACCGCGCAGGAGAGGATATTGGTGTGCAGCAACCCGCCGGGCATGCGGTTCAGCCAGCCATTGAGCGCCCGGTACAGCCGGTCCGAAAGCCCGGCGCGCAGCAATATCTCCCCCATCAGCAGAAACAGCGGCACCGCCACCAGGACAAAGTTGGAGGACGGCCCCCACAGCGTCTGCCCGGCGAAATTCCACCACGGCCGGTCGCTGAACAGGAAGCCGGTGAGAAACGCCAGCACCCCCAGCACGGCGGCGATATAGACGCCCGAGCCGAAGAAGACGATGAAGATGCCGATCAGCATCAGGATTTCCGCGATGGGCAGCGCCGCCGCACCCGTGGCGGCGCTGAGCAGCAGCACGCCGAGCAGGCCGAGCAGGAAGACGACGGCGATCATCTTTTGGCCATCTGCAGCGCTTCCAGCGCCTCGGCCGCCTCGTCATCGACGCTGCGGCTGGAGAGCAGGGCATCGAGCCGCCCGGGCTCGCGCGCCAGCAGCGCCAGCAGCGATTCCAGCAGCAGCACGGCCACCATGGCGACGAAGGCGAAAATCCCCACCATCCAGATCCCCTGCGGGATCACCATGGGGATGCGCAGCGCCGAATTGTCATGCGCATCGAACAACGCGCTTTCGTCATAAAGCGACCAGGCCGCCCAGGCGATGAACACCGCGAAGCCGCCCAGCAACACCAGCGAGAACAAATGAAGCGGCGCCCGCACACCGACCGGAAACCGATTCACCAGCACATCGACACGGATATGCGCCCGCGCCGCCAGCGTATGCGCCAGCCCCCAGGCGATGCCGCAGGCCAGCATATAGCCGGTGATCTCCACCGTGGCGCGCGAGGAAAACCCAAAAAAGTTCCGCGCCACGATGTCGAAGGTGATGAACAGCGCGCAGGCGAGGTAATTCCAGCCCGCGACATAAGCCATCACCGAAGCGATCCAGCCCACGCCCCGGCGCAGCCCGCCGGCGGCGCCCAGCAAAAGATTCAACCGCCGAAGCGCACGCCGGAAATCGGCGCGATGACGTTGTTGTACACCTCGCCACACCGCGCGCCGCAGCGACGGACCCAGCCCGGCAGCACGTTCTGCTCGAAGATCTGGCGCACCAGCGCGCGGTCGGCGGCGGTGGCCGGCACCTCGGTCATCGGTCGCGCGGCCAGGCTGTGGATGCGGCATTCGGCGGCGCGGCCGATGTTGCAGTCGATGCCATCGCGCGTGGCGGCGGCACCCAGCGCCCATTGCTCATCCGCCACCTGCTTCATCGTGCCTTCCAGGAAGGCGCGAACCTCGGGGGCGAGGCGGTTCCACCACTGCAGATTCACCATGTAGCCGGCGACCGCCCAGCTCACCGGCAGGTCGGAGATATGGGTGGAGACCTCCGGCCAGCGCGCCGCCGCACCCGAGCCCGAGCCGGTGATGGCGCAATCCACCACGCCGCGTTCGAGCGCCGAATAGACCTCGGGGAAGCCGATGGATGTCGGTTGCGCGCCGAGGGCGGTGAAGAAATCCACCAGCGAATTGCCGAAGGTGCGGATGCGCCGGCCGCGCAGGTCGGTCAGCTGGGTGAAGGGCTGGCGGCAGAAGATCACCTGCGCCGGGAAGGGGTAGGTGGCGACGAGGCGGGTGTTGAAGCGCTCCAGGTCGCGGTTGGCCACCACCATCATGTCATCGGCGATGCGGCGCGCGTCGCGGATGTCCGGCGCCAGGCCCGAGAGATCGATCCCGTCCAGGATGGGCACGTCGCCCGAGAGCGTGGAGAGCGTCCCGGCGCCGATATCGACCTGGCCGGAGCGCACGAGGCGCACGATCTCGTTGCCGGCGAGGTTGCGCTCGGCATGGGTGGAGAGCGTCACCTCGATCCGCCCGCCCGAACGCTCGCGCACCAGGTCGCGCAGGATGGGCTGGTCGACGCGGGTGTATTGCGGCTGCGTCGGCAGCGGCTGGGTGACGGCGGCCACGGCCACGCGCGGGCCGGCTGCCAGGCTGGCGGGGACTTGCGCGAGGGCGGGCGCGGCACAGAGCGCCAGCGCGGCAAGGGTCGATCGGAACATGGGGCGGGCCTCCGTTGGATGGGGGAGCATGGCACGGAATGCGGCCCTGGCCAGGGGGGGAAGTGCGCCCAGGCGCCGCCCAACGCCCCGGGCCTGCGCATGGCGCGGCCAGTTGCTGCCTATTCCCCCGGCAGCCACACCTTGAACCGCGCCCCCTGCCCCGGCTCGCTCTCGATGATCAGCTGCCCGCGATGCCGGTTGACGATGTGCTTCACGATGGCCAGCCCCAGCCCCGTCCCGCCCGTGCCGCGCCCACGCCCCTGTTCCACCCGATAGAACCGCTCGGTCAGGCGGGGGATATGTTCGCGCGGGATGCCCGGCCCGTCATCGGCGACGGTCAGCAGCAATCCTGGCCGGTTGGGCAGCCGGATGCCGCCATCCACCCGCGCCAGGCTTGCCTTCACCACCCCCGTGGGCTTGCCATGGCGCAGCGCGTTCTCCAGCAGGTTGCGCAGCACCTGGGCGATCTGCTCGGCATCCGCCCCATCGGCGATCAGGCTTTCCGGCGCGCGCACCTCGATGCTGGTGCCGCGCAGGATCGGCTCCAGCGCCGCGACCTCGGCGCGCAGCAACTCGGCCAGGTCGGCGCGGCCCTGCGGCGGCTGATGCTCGGACAATTCGATGCGGCTGAGGCTGAGCAGATCGTCGATCAGCATGCGCATGCGCTCGGCCTGCGTCGCCATGATGCCGAGGAACCGCGCGCGCGCCTCCGCATCATCCTCGGCCGGGCCGCGCAGGGTCTCGATGAAGCCGATCAGGCTGGCGAGCGGCGTGCGCAGCTCATGGCTGGCATTGGCGACGAAATCGGCCCGCATCCGCTCCACCGCGCGCATCTGGGTGCGGTCGGAGAGCACCACCACCACCCGCCCGCCATCGGCCAAGGGCGGGTTCATTGGTATCGCCTGGGCATAAAGTTCGCGCGCCACCGGCACGGGCAGATGCAGGTCGGTGCCCTGGGCGCTGCGTTCGACCAGTGCGCGGTCCACAGTGCCGGCCAGGGCGGGGTGGCGCAGCAGCGCCGCCAGATCGCCGGCCGAGCCGGGCTTGAGGCCGAACAATTGCCGCGCGGCGCGGTTGGCGCGCAGCGCGGAGCGATCCTCGGCCAGCACCAGCAGCGGGTCGGGCAGGTTCTCCACGATCGCCTCATCGGCCGCGCGGAGCTGGCCGACCAGGGCATGGCGGGCCTGCAGGCTGCGGGCGAGCCGCGTCAGCCCCTCCTCGATATCGGCGACCGCGGGCAGGCGGGGCGTCATGAAGGGGGCCGAGAAGGCATCGCCATCCTCCGCCGCCGCGCGCAGCGCCGCACTCAACCGGGCGAGGTTCACCAGCCAGAACCAGGCCAGGCCAAGGGCCATCAGCGCGATGGCGCCACTGGCCAGGACCATACCGCCGAGCGAGACTTCCTCGCTGAGCAGAAGTGCGAGCTGCACGAACAGCGGCACCGCGCCCAGGATGGCGGCGGTGCGCAGCAGCCGGCCCAGTGGCGGCATCAGCTGCCCGCCGCGCCGGGGATGGGTGCGGGCTCGCGCACCACGGCGCCCTCGCGCCGGATTTCCAGGATGGCCAGGCCGCGGCCGAGAAAGCCTTGCGGCAGCAGGCGGATCGGGCCGTCGGCGCCCTGGAAGGCCTCACCCACCGGCAGCGCCCGGCCGCCATCGCGCGCCGCGCGGGCGGCCAGCGCGGCTGCGTCATAGGCGGTACCGGCCAGGCGCGCCGGGCGCTCGCCGAAGGCCTCCTGGAAGCGGGCGTCGAAGGCCTGCCGCACCGCCGGGTCCGGCCCGGCGAAGCCGGCGCCGAGCAGGGCTGGCTCCTGGGCCATCTGGTTGTCGCCGCTCCACAGATGCGTGCCGTAGAGCCGCGGCGTGGGGCCGGCGCCGGCCAGCCCCTGCGCCGCCAGCCTTGCCGCCAGCCCGGCCTGGGAGAGGATCAGCGCATCCACCCCGCCCCCGGCGGTGGCGCGGGCGGCGAAATCGCGGCCGGTCTGCGCCGGCTCGCTGCCCGTGCGCACCAGCATCACCAGCGGCGCGGGCAGCCCGGCCTCGGCGAGCACGGCACCCAGCGCGCTGGCAAGCCTGCGGCCGAACTCGTCATCGCTGCCGAGCAGGCCGATGCGCCGGGCGCCGGCGGCCACCGCGGCGGAGGCGAGGCGCCTGGCCACCTGCGTCGGCGTCACCCCCAGCACCCAGACGCCCTGCCCGGCCTGGCCCTCATCGGAGGTGAAGGAGAGCATCGGCACGCCGGCGGCGCGCGCCGGCCCGGCGGCGGCCGCCGTCTCGCCCAGCGTCAGCGGGCCGATCAGCACCGTGGCACCCTCGGCCAGCGCCGCGCGGGCGGCGTCGGCCGCGCCAGCTTCGGTGCCGCGGGTGTCTCGCGGCAGGAATTCCACCCGCGGGTCGGTCTGCTCGAACAGCGCGAGCTGTGCGGCATTGAGCATGGAATGGCCGAGTGCGGCGTTGCGCCCGGTGAGCGGCAGCAGCAGCCCCACGCGCTGCCTGTTGATGGTTGAGGAAGCCTGCGGCGGCACCAACCTGGGCCCACCCGCCCAGGGCACCGGCGCCGAACCCGGCGGCCGCCACGGCGGCGGTTGCACTTGCGGAGCGCAGCCGATCAGGGCCAACAGGGCCAACATCCATGCAAGACGCATCCGACAACCCTCCCATGCCCGCCGCGTCCCCCGCCCCGCCCCTTGCGGGCCTGACGCTGGTCGCAACACCCATCGGCAACCTCGATGACATCTCGCCGCGCGCCCTGACCGCCCTGAGGGGGGCCGATGCCGTGCTGTGCGAGGATACCAGGGTAACCTCCAGGCTTCTGGCGCGACATGGCATTTCCATAACGCTTTGGCCACTGCACGACCACAATGAGGAGGCGCAGATCCCCGGGCTGCTGGCCCGGCTGGGACAGGGGGCGCGCCTCGCGCTGGTCAGCGATGCCGGCACGCCGCTGGTCAGCGACCCGGGTTTCCGGCTGGTGCGCGCGGTGATCGCGGCCGGGCTGCCGCTGCATGCCGTGCCCGGGCCGAATGCGGCGGTGACCGCGCTGACGCTGTCCGGTCTGCCGCCGCATCCCTTTCTGTTCCTGGGGTTTCTGCCCGCCAGGCCAGCGGCGCGCGATGCCGAGCTGGCGCGGATCAAGGCGATGGAGCAGGCCGGGCTGGCCGCCACGCTGATCTTCTATGAGGCGCCGCAGCGGGTGGCCGAAACCCTGGCGGCCCTGGCCGTGGCGCTGGGCGCGACCCGCCCGGCGGCCCTGGCGCGCGAGCTGACCAAGAGATTCGAGGAAACCCGACGCGGCACGCTGGCTGAACTCGCGGCCTCGGCGCTGAGCGATCCGCCGCGCGGCGAGGTGGTGCTGCTGGCCGGCCCGGCATCCCCCGAGGCCCAGGGCCAGGCCAGCCTCGATGACGCGCTGCGCGCCGCCATGGCCGATATGAGCCTGCGCGACGCCGCCGCCGCCGTCGCCCTGGGCCACGGCCTGCCGCGCAGATCCGTCTATGCGCGGGCACTGGAACTCGCCGCCCTGCAAAAACCCGCGCCGGAATAATTCCAAATGTTGCATTCACCCCCGCGGCCTCTGTATTGTCGCCCGTCCGTGCGGTCCGCCGCGCGGCGCCTGTTGTCCGGCGTTTCCATGGGGGTGGAGCCGCGCTGCCACGGAACAGGCCAGGGGAGTTTGGGGATGTCGTTTCCGACCGGCTTGATACGTGCTGCGCTGGCGCTTGGCCTGTTGGCCAGCCTGGCGGCTTGTGGCGGTGGCGCCGGGCCCGTCGGACCCAGCGCTGTCAGCTTCAGCAATGGCCGCAGCTATGACCCGCCCGGTCCGCCCTCGGACCCCTGGGGCCCGTATATCCGTGAGGCCGCGCGCCGCTTCGACGTGCCCGAGCGTTGGATCCGCGAGGTGATGCGCCAGGAGAGCGGTGGCCGCGCCACCGCGACCAGCCCGGTCGGCGCCATGGGCCTGATGCAGGTGATGCCCGGCACCTACCGTGAGCTGCGCGGCCGCCACACCCTGGGCGACGACCCCTACCACCCCTATGACAGCATCATGGCCGGCACGGCCTATATCCGCGAGATGTACGACCTCTACGGCTCGCCCGCCTTCCTGGCGGCCTACAATGCCGGGCCGCGGCGGCTGGAGAACTACCTGTACAACCGCGGCGGCCTGCCGGCCGAAACCCGCAACTACGTCGCCCGCGTCGGCCCCGCCGTGCTGCGGGCCAGCCCGGTCCGCCGCGCGCCGCCGGAGGTCTATGCCGCGGCCGAATTGCCGCTTCGCGTGCCCCAGGGGCCGCGCCGGATGGATCCGGGCACGCAGATGGCGCTGCGCGAGCAGCGTGACGTGCAGGAGCAGAACGCCCGCTTCGCCCGCCTGCCGGACCCGGAGCCGGCGGCCGTCGCCTTCGCCACCGCGCAATCCCGCCCGATGCCGCCGCCCATCCGCCAGGGCAGCGTGGTGGCGATGGAGCCCATCCCCGACGGCTCGACCCCCGGCGGCGCCCAGGCGCTGGCGGAATCCTCGGCCCGTGGCAGCGCGCTGGCCGGCTTCGAGCCCGAGCAGCGGGTGATCGCCGGCGCGATGGAGCCCATCCCCGATGGCAGCACGCCGGAGGGCGCGGCCGCCATGGCCGAAAGCGCCAGCCGCGCCGCGGGCTTCGCCGCGCTAAGCCGGCCGATCTACGAGGCGCCGCGCCCGGGTGCGGCGCGCCCCGGCCCCGCGCCCGCCCTGGCCATGCCGCCGCCGCCGCGCACGTTGGGCTTCATCGGCAGCGCCCAGGCGGCGCCGCTGCCGCCCACGCTGCGGCCAGTGGTGGCCAATGCGGGCGGCTGGGCGGTGCAGGTCGGCGCCTTTTCGGATGAGCGCCAGGCGCGCAGCGCGGCCCAGGCCGTGGGCGCCGGAAGGGTGGAAGTACAGCCGGTGCGCGTCGGGCGTTCGACGCTGTTCCGCGCGCGGGCGGTGGGGCTGAGCCAGGGGAACGCGCAGCAGGTCTGCGGCCGGCTTCGGGGGCCCTGCATCGTGTTGAGCCCGGACGCGCAAAGCTAGCGCGCCCCACTTACCTGGGGCTGGACTGGCCGTAGCGGCGCTCGCGTGGGCCGGTGAACCGCGCAGCCTGGGCCGGCTCGATGACTGCCCTTTCGATCATCGGCCCTTGGTGCCGCGGGGTCAGGCGTCAGAAGGTGGTTCGGTCCGCCCGGCCGCCGGCGCTGTATTCGCGCGCCATCGCGTCGCGCTCGGCAATCCACGCGCGTGAGATCATGACACGCAGCAGCGCGCGGTTCAGGGATTCCTTGATCACGCTGCCGGGCGGCACCGCGAAGGCCATCCAGCCGCGCGTCAGGTCGGTGCTCAGCACCTCAATCATGTGGCCGCCGCGCCTGGTGACATGGTGAACCAGCGCGCCGCGGCTGTTGAAAACGGCGTCGGTCTCGCCCGCCTCCAGCGCCGCGAGTGCCGTATCCAGCGTCTCGTAGCCCTGGAAATTCCGGTTCGACATGGTCAGGAATTCTGCCCCTGAGGAGCTGGTGACGGCGCCGAGACGCGGCAGGCGCAGCGCATGTTCCGAGCCTTCAAGCGTGATGAACTGGGTCGCCGTCAGCTTGGCGGTGACCGTGCCGCTGAAGATCGAGATTACGATGATCCCGATGAACATCCAGATCACCGTCAGCACCCTGGCGGAGCCCGACCGCGGTGCCTTGTCGCCATAGCCCACGGTGGTCATGGTCACGGCCGCCCAATAGACGCCCTCGCCGAAGGAGGCGATCGTCGTGCCGGGCGCATCCGGCGCCGGTGCCCGCGGCCGCTCAAGCCGCCAGCTGATAAAGCCGGCCACGACGATCAGGCCCGCCACCAGCAGGAACAGCGGCAGCAATTCGGCCATGGTCGAGCCGAGCGCCTGGGTGGCGCTGGTGAAGGCGCCGGGCCGGCGGATAGCCGCCGCGACGCCGGAGGGATGGGTGGGGTTGGAGAAATCGACCAGCTCCTCGCGCGCCGGAGTGACGGTCAGCGCGCCAATGGCGAGGTCCGCCTCGCCATTGCGCAGGCCGGCCAGAATCCGGTCAACCGAATCGATTGGAATCAGCTCGAACGGGGTCCGCAACTCGGCCGCGACCATGGACCAAAGCCGCACGGAATGGCCGTCGATCGCACCGGCTTCCCCGATATTGGCGTAGGGGGCCACCATGTAGACCGCGACCCGCAGGGGGGGCTGCGCGCCCGGGCCGGATTGCGCGCCCGCCGGGGCGGTGCCGGCAAGGCCGCAGAGTGCCAGGAGGCTGGCCATCCAGGCGATGCGAAACCGAACGATCATCACCGCTATCCCAGGCCCGGAGGGGGGTAGGCTAGGGCTGGGGAGTTGATGAATTTATGACTTACCGGGCGCAATTTCGTGACATCCTGGCGTGGGGACGTCACCTGAGCCGATTCCGGTTCAGGTGAAGCCGGCCGAACGCAGGCCGCTTCACCGCGGGCGACCGCCGACCGGTCGGGCTCTCCCGCCAATGCGGACCATTCGCCCGGATTGGCTGCGATGGCGGTCAAACCTGATCGTTTGTTTGAAGGATCAGGTCATGCCGAGGCAACCCTGGGATGACCGACGTCGTGCCCGAAATTCGGCCTAAAACTCCTCCAACAACCTGCCCATGCCGGCAAATTTCTCCGTGAACCCGCGCGTGCGCAGCGCGTGCCAATAGGTCGCCGTGTTGATCGCGATCACCGGCTTGCCCAGCCACATCTCCGCCGCCGCCGCCAGCCGGACCATCGAGAGGTTGGTGCCGACCTGGATGATCGCGTCCACATCATCGCCATCGATCAGCCGAAGCGCCGCCCGGCAATCGGCCGCTGTGAAGGCGGCGATGCCGGTCCAGCTGCGCGCGCGCATGGCGTGGTCTCTGATGACCTCGAAGCCCATATCCTCGAAATACAGCTTTACTTGTTCATTCATCGCCGGCCAGTAGGGGCTGAGGATGGCGAGCCTGCGAACCCCGCCATAGGCGTTCAGCGCCGCGGTGCAGCTGTGGCTGCCGATGGAAATGCCGATCCCGGACAGATCCTCGACCTCCTTCTGGAAGGCATCGGCGCCCTTCCGCCCATCGAAGAAGGTGACCGCGCTCATCCCCATCACCAGGTGGTCGGGCGAGCAGGTCATCACGCTGCGCACGGCGTCCAGCGTGTTCTGGCCGATCAGCTTCGCACCCGCGATGAAGCTCTCGTTCGACATCGCCTGGGTGTCGGGGGTGAAGATGCGGCTGTAGTGGTTGGTCACGCCGAAGGGGCGCATCGCCTCGAAATCCGGCTGCACGATGGTGTTGGTGGAGGGGCCGATCACCCCGAATTTCTGGCGGAAACCCTGAACGTCGCGTGACATCGCAAATCCTGATAACTTTGTGCGGAGCACCACAAACGGATTTTTTCGCCGATGCAAGCCATACCCCGCCGCACCCTGGGCCTCCTCGCCGTGGCCAGCCCCGCCTTGGCCCAGGCCGATTATCCCAGCCGCCCGGTGCGCTTCATCGTCCCCGGCCCCGCCGGCGGCGCCGGCGATGTGCTGGGCCGCCTTGTGATGGAGCGGCTCGGCCAGAAATTCGGCCAGAGTTTCACGGTGGAAAACCGTGCCGGCGCCGGCACCAATATCGGCATGACGGTGGTGGCCCGGGCGGCGCCCGATGGCTATGTGCTGGGCCTCGCCTCCATCGCCTCCAATGCGGTCAATCGCTGGCTCTACCGCAACCTGCCCTTCAACCCGGAGACCGATTTCGCGCCCGTGGCGATGATCGCGCTGGTGCCGAACCTCATGGTGATCGCGCCCGCCATCCCGGCGCGCAACGTGGCCGAGTTCATCACCTATGCCCGCGCCAACCCCGTGGCCTTCGGCTCGGTCGGCGCTGGCTCCTCGCAGCACCTGGCCGGGGCGCAGTTCGCACAGGCGACGGGGCTGGACATGACGCATGTGGCCTATACGTCCAACGGCGCCATGGCGACGGATCTGATGGAGAACCGCATGCAGGTGGTGTTCCAGTCGATCTCTTCGGTGGCGGAGTTGGCGCGCGCGGGGCGGGTGCGGCCGCTGGCGGTGACGGGCGAGACCCGCGCGCCAGCCTTCCCTGAGGTGCCGACCTTGCAGCAATCGGGCCTCGACATCGTCAGCACCGGCTGGTTCGGCGTCTGCGCCCCCGGGGGGACTCCGGATGCCATCACGCAGCGGCTGAACGAGGCGGTGAACGAGATCGTGGCCAGCACCGAGATCCAGAACAGGATCATCGCGGGCGGCGCCGTGCCGAAGATCACCACGCGGGCGGAGATGGCGGCGTTCATGGCGGCGGAGAGTGCGAGGTGGCGGCCGGTGGTGCTGGCGACGGGGCTGACGGTGGAATGAGGACCCAGGCCGCCATCGCGCTGCTGGGCGGCCTGGCGCTCGCCGCCGCTCTTCTCGCGGGGCTGGCGGGTCACCGCGCGCATCTCCGCCCCTTCCTGATCGGCTGGGCCGTGCTCACGCCCTATTGGTGGTATCTGGAAATCCGGCTGTTCCTGCCGGCCGAGCCCACCGCCCGCCCCCGCTTCCACGCGCTGCAGGCGGTTTCGGCGAAACTCTGGCTGGGCGGCATGGTGGCCCTGGCAGCGCTGCTCTGGGCGCCGGGCTGAAGCCACCCGCCGCAAACTTGCGGCACTGCACCAAAGCGCTATGTTCCCGCCAGCCGCACGGAATAAAAAGGGACAGGCGTTTTCATGAAGGTTTTGGTCACCGCCAAGCGCGTTGTGGACTACAACGTCAAAATCCGCGTCAAGGCGGACCACACGGGGGTCGAAACGGCCAACGTCAAGATGTCGGTCAATCCCTTCGATGAGATCGCCATCGAGGAAGCGGTGCGCCTGAAGGAAAAGGGCGCGGCCACCGAGATCATCGTCGTCTCCGCCGGCCCCGCCGCGGCGTCTGAGCAGATTCGCACCGCACTCGCCATGGGCGCCGACCGTGGCATCCTCGTGCAGCATGACGGCGTGCTGGAGCCGCTGGTGGTGGCCAAGCTGCTCGCCGCCATCATCGCGAAGGAAGCGCCCGGCCTGGTCATCCTGGGCAAGCAGGCGATCGATGACGACATGAACGCCACCGGCCAGATGCTGGCCGGGCTGCTGGGATGGGCCCAGGGCACCTTCGCCTCGAAGATCGAGATGAAGGGCGAAACCGCCGTGGTGACGCGCGAGGTCGATGGCGGGCTGGAGACGGTGGAGGTGAAGCTGCCGGCCATCATCACCACCGACCTGCGGCTGAACGAGCCGCGCTACGCCTCGCTGCCCAACATCATGAAGGCGCGTAAGAAGACCATCGACACCATGACGCCGGCCGACCTGGGCGTGGACCCCACGCCGCGCCTGACCGTGCTGAAGGTGGAGGAGCCGCCGACCCGCAAGGCGGGCGTGAAGGTGGGCTCGGTGCAGGAGCTGGTAGAAAAGCTGCGCGGCGAAGCGAAGGTGATCTGAACCCATGTCCATTCTCATTGTCGCCGATCATGACGGCACCGGCCTTTCCCAGCCCAGCCGCAGCGCGGTTGCCGCCCTGGCCGGCCTCGGCCCCATCCATCTGCTGCTGACCGGCGCGAATGCCGCGGCCGCAGCCCCGGCCGCCGCCGCCGTATCGGGTGTCGAGGCCGTGCTGGTGGCCGAGGATGCCGCGACCGCCGTCCCCGCCGTGGAGGCCGTGGCCGCCATGGTCGTCGGCATGGCCGGCAATTACAGCCACATCGCCGCCCCCGCCTCGGCCGCCGGAAAAAACCTGATGCCGCGCGTGGCCGCCCTGCTGGATGTGCAGCAGATTTCCGAAGTCGCCGGCGTGATCGACGCCGACACCTTCGTGCGGCCCATCTACGCCGGCAACGCGCTGGCCACGGTGAAGACGTCGGACGCCAAGAAGGTGCTGACCATCCGCGCCGCCAGCTTCGATGCGGCGCCTGCCACCGGCGGCGCCGCGCGCATCGAGACCATCGCGGCCAGCGGCGCCTCGCCCCTCTCCACCTTCCTCGGTTCCGAGGGCGTGAAGAGCGAGCGGCCGGACCTGACCTCGGCCCGCATCGTCGTCTCCGGCGGTCGCGCCCTCGGCTCGTCGGAGAATTTCCATCTGATCGACGCGCTCGCCGATACGCTGGGGGCCGCCGTCGGCGCCTCCCGCGCCGCGGTGGATAGCGGCTATGCCCCCAACGACCATCAGGTCGGCCAGACCGGCAAGATCGTCGCGCCCGAGCTCTACATCGCGGTCGGCATCTCCGGCGCCATCCAGCACCTGGCGGGGATGAAGGACAGCAAGTTCATCGTCGCCATCAACAAGGACGAGGAAGCGCCGATCTTCCAGGTCGCCGATTATGGCCTGGTGGGCGACCTCTTCGCCCTGGTGCCCGAACTCACCGCCGCACTGGCCAAGCCTTGAGCGGCCTCACCTTCACCGCCGCCGCGCCGGAGCCGATCACCCGCATCGAAAACGTGGGTGTGGTCGGCGCGGGACAGATGGGCCGCGGCATCGCGCAGGTTTTCGCCAGCTCCGGCTTCCCCGTCGTCATGGCGGACGTCTCTGAAGCCGCACTCGCCAACGGCCTGAAAATGGTCGACCGCGACATGCAACGGCGCGTCGATCGCGGCCAGATGACCGCCGAGGACCGCGACGAAGCCCGCGCCCGCATCAGCACGACCATCGACCACGCCGCCTTCGCCGATTGCGACCTGGTGATCGAGGCAGTCTCCGAGAATGAGGGGCTGAAAAACGCGATCTTCAAATCCGTCTCCGCCCATGTGAAGCCCAGCACCATCCTGGCCAGCAACACCTCCTCGATCAGCGTGACCCGGCTCGCCGCGGCGACCGACCGTCCCGAGCGCTTCATCGGCATTCACTTCATGAACCCGGCCCCGGTGATGAAGCTGGTCGAGGTCACCCGCGGCCTGCCGACCGACGAGGCCACCTACCAATCCGTCGCCGCGCTGGCGGAACGCATCGGCAAGCGCCTCGTCGCCTCCGCCGATACCCCCGCCTTCATCGTCAACCGCATCCTGATCCCGATGATCAACGAGGCGGTCTATGCCCTCTACGAAGGTGTGGGCGACATTCTGGCCATCGACAGCGCGATGAAGCTGGGCGCCAACCACCCGATGGGGCCTTTCGAACTGGCCGACTATATCGGGCTCGACACCTGCCTGGCCGTCATGCGCGTGCTGCACGACGAATTGGGCGACAGCAAATACCGCCCCTGCCCGTTGCTGGCGAAATACGTCGACGCGAACTGGCTGGGCAAGAAAACCGGCCGCGGCTTCTACGACTACACGGCGAGCCCGGCCCGGCCGACGCGGTGAGCCTGGCCCCGGGGAAGGCGGGGCCATTCCCCGAGGCCAGCTACACCGCGCCCCCGGCCGCCCAGCCCGAGGCCCAGGCCCACTGGAAATTATAGCCTCCCAGCCAGCCCGTCACATCCACCGCCTCGCCGATCGCGAACAGCCCGGGCACAGCCCGCGCCTGGCAGTCGCGCGCGTGCAGGTCATGGGTCGAAATGCCGCCCAGGGTGACTTCGGCCTTGGCATAGCCCTCGCTGCCCATCGGTGTCAGGCGCCAGTGCTTCAGGGTTTCGCCGAGTTGGCTGAGCGCCCGATCCGGCGTGTCGCCCATCGGTCGCGAGGGCAAATGCCGTTCGGCCAGGGCCAGCGCCAGGCGCGCGGGCAGCAGTGCCGCCAGCGCGGTGCGCGCCTCGGCGCGGGGCCTTTCGCGCTTGACCGCGAGCAGCGCCGCGGTTGCGTCCTGCCCCGGCAGCAGGTTCAGCGCGATGCTCTCACCCTGCTTCCAGTAGGAGGAGATTTGCAGGATCGCCGGCCCTGACAGCCCGCGATGGGTGAACAGCATCGCCTCCTCGAAGCGGCGTTTGCCCGCGCTGGCAGTCACCGGCAGGGCCACCCCGGCCAGGGGTTGCATCATGGCCAGGTCCCCGGCGCCGAATGTCAGCGGCACCAGACCGGGCCGGGTTTCCTCCACCGCCAGGCCGAATTGCCTGGCAAGGCGATGGGAGAGGTTGGTGGCGCCCATCTTGGGGATGGACAGCCCACCGGTGGCCAGCACCAGGGAGGGTGCCTGCACCACGCCCCGCGGCGTTTCCACCCGGAAACCCGGTCCGTGGCTGACCGCGCCGATCGCCTGATTCAGCCGGATTTCCACCCCGGCCGCGGCGCATTCCGCCAGCAGCATGGCCACGATCTGCCGGGCCGAGCCGTCACAGAACAACTGCCCCAGTGTCTTCTCGTGGAAGGCGATGCCGTGGCGGCGCACCAGCGACACGACATCGGCGGGGCGGTAGCCGGCCAGCGCCGATTTGGCGAAATGCGGGTTGGCGGAGAGGAAATGCTCCGCCGCGCAATGGATATTGGTGAAGTTGCAGCGCCCGCCGCCAGAAATGAGGATCTTCTTCCCCGCCGCCTCGGCATGGTCCAGCAGAGCCACGCGCCGGCCGCGTTGTCCCGCGCGCATGGCGCAGAACAGGCCGGCGGCCCCTGCGCCCAGCACAACCACATCGAAATCTTCCATGCCACCATCTGGCACGCCGGGTGCGGGGGGGAAAGCCGGGCTCTCGACACGCCCCGGCGGATCAGTTAATCTGTTGAAATTACAACATAAATACAAACAGCTGTGCATAACAACATCTGTGCAGCCATGCGGATATAGCAGGAAGGATTGGACATGACCCTTACCCCTGAGGCCTGGCCCCGCAGGGCGGCCGCCGCTGCCGTGGCGCTGGCCGGGGCTGCCGGCGCTGCCCTGGCGCAGGCCGTGCCGCCCGGCCCCGGCGGCGGCGACCTTTCGCGCCAGACGCCCATCGACCTTGTCGTGGAGCTGGGCACAGCCGATGGCCACCATCATTTCCGGCCGGACACCATCCAGCTGCGCACCGGCCTGCTGTATCGGCTGATCCTGCGCAATGTCAGCCAGGCGCCGCACTACTTCACCTCCGACGGCCTCGCCGCATCGGTCTGGACGCGCAAGGCGCAGGTCACCGCCACCGGCCCCGATGGCCGGGCGCGGGTGATGGCCGAGATCAAGGGCGCGATCCGCGAGATCGAGGTCCACCCCGGCTTCGCCGCCGAATGGTGGTTCGTGCCCGTCCAGGCCGGCCGCTTCACCGATCTGCGCTGCGGCATCGCCGCGCCCGATGGCCGCAGCCATGCCGAACACGGCATGACCGGGACCATCATCATCAACTGATCGGGCAACGGAGCCGCTTGACCGGCGCATGGCGGCGCGGGAAGGCTGTAGCATGCTCCAACGCCCGCTCTTGCTCCGCCTGTGGTCCCTGGTGCCTGCGCTGCTGCCGGCCGTCGTCGGGCTGTTCTTCGGCGCCCTGCTGATCGACGAACTGCGCCGCGATGTGGTCGAGATGATGCCCATCGGCGTGCCCGCCAAGCTGGTCGAGGCCGGGCTCAGCCCCGAGGTCGTGGCCTTGCGCCTGCTCGATGGCGTGTCGCGCGTCGAGGACATGGTGCGCGGCGAGCCGCAGCGCCGCGCCGGCGCCGAGGTGGCGGGCAGCCAGCCCGATTTCACCGTGCCAATCGCCGGCATTTCGCTGCGCTCCGTAGCCCGCGTCATCCGCGGCCTGCTGGGCAACCCGGAGACCCGGATTTCGGGCGAGGTCACGATGGATGGGGATGCCCTGCGCCTTCGCCTGCGGCGCTCGGGCGAGGGGGTGATCGCCGATGAACAGGCCGCGGACATCTACGCGCTGATCGAGCAGGTCGCGCCCTTTATCGTCAAGTCAACCCAGCCCATCCTCTATGCCTGGTGGCTGGCCGAGACGGCGCCGAGCGAGGCGATGGTGCTGGGCGGCCTGCGAACCATGCTCGATGATTCCGGCAATTCGGCGATCGAAAACCGCACGCTGCGCCTGCTGCTCAGCCGCTCGCTCAGCCGCTCCGGCCGCGCGACCGAGGCGCTGGAAGTGGCCGCCGGCCTGCTGGCCGACCACCCGGCCTATCCCAGCGCGGTGTATGGCCATGCCCGCGCACTGCGCGAGCTGGGCCGGCTGGACGAGGCGATGGCGGAGATGCGGCGGGCGCAGCGCCTGCTGCCCACCGCGCCCTTCGTCCATGTCGGCATCGCCCAGGTGCTGCGCGACAGGGGCGAAAACCAGGCCGCCCTGGCCGAACTCGCACCCGCCTTGCCGCCCGGCCGCGCCGATTCCCAGGCGCCCACCGAGGCCGCGCTGACCCTGCTGGCCCTGGGCCGCGATGCCGAGGCACTGGCTTATGCCCAGCGCGCGGTGGCGCAGGATGGCAAGAACCCCTCCGCGACCACAGCACTTGGCGAGGCCCTGCTGCGCGCCGGCAGGGCGGAGGAGGCGCTGGTGCAATTCGACCGCGCGCTGGCCGAGGCGCCGATGTGGCAGGAGGCGCGGGCCGGCCGGATCGAGACGCTGCTGGTGCTGGGAAGGCGGGCGGCCGCGCGGGCGGAATTCGCCGAGCACGCCGCCGCGCTTGGCGCATTGCCGCGGTTGGCGACGCGGCTGCTGGCGCTGCGTGCCGGCATCGCCGCGGGCGATTGAGCGGCCGGCCATGCGCCGCCCTGCCAAAGTAACATTTTCGGACCAGCGAGGTGATCCGCCATTTTCTTCTGGCGGCGACCGGCGGCGAAACAGCATGTTGCGCATGAGCTTGCGATCGAGGATCCGCCATGCAGCCAGTCATTCCCAAATCCTGGATGATGCCCGCGAAGATGGAGCGGATCATCTGCCACTGGACCGCGGGGGGCTACATCCCGTCCGAGAACGACCTCTCGCATTACCACATCCTGATCGACGGAGATGGCGCCCTGCATGCCGGCAGCCACGTCATCGCCGACAATGAATCCACGAGCGACGGCGACTACGCCGCGCATACCCGGGGCACCAATACCGGCTCCATCGGTGTCTCGATGTGCTGCATGGCCGGCGCGATCGACCGGCCGTTCAACCCCGGCCAGGTGCCGATGAAGCAGCTCCAGTGGGACGCCATGATCGCTGCCGTGGCGCAGCTGTGCCAGGCCTATTCCATCCCCGTGACGCTCCAGACCGTGCTCGGGCATGGGGAGGTGGAAAAAAACCTGGGCCGCCCGCAAAGCGGCAAATGGGACCCGATGATGCTGCCTTTCGCGCCCAAGCTGTCCCCGGAGGAGGTGGGCGAGAAGCTGCGTTCCGAAGTGAGGGCCCTGCTCACCCCGCCTTGAGCAGCTTCGCCGCACTCACCGCGAAGTATGTCAGCACGCCATGGCAGCCGGCGCGCTTGAACGCCATCAGCGTTTCCATCATCGCCCGGTCATGGTCCAGCCAGCCGCGCTCCACCGCCGCCATGATCATCGAATACTCGCCGCTGACCTGATAGGCGAAGGTGGGCATGCCGAAAGCGTCGCGCACGCGGCGGACGATGTCGAGATAGGGCAGGCCGGGCTTGACCATGACCATGTCGGCGCCCTCGGCGATGTCCATGGCCACCTCGCGCAGCGCCTCGTCGGAATTGGCGGGGTCCATCTGATAGGTCTTCTTGTCGCCCAGCCGCTTGGAATCGGGCCTGAGCGCCTCGCTGCCCACCGCGTCGCGGAAGGGGGCGTAGAGGCCGCTCGCGTATTTCGCCGCATAGCTCATGATCCGGGTGTGGATCAGCCCCTCGGCGTCGAGTGCGGCGCGGATGGTGCCGATGCGGCCATCCATCATGTCCGACGGCGCCACCACATCGACGCCGGCCTGCGCCATCAGCACGGCCTGTCGGCAGAGGATTTTTACGGATTCCTCATTGTCCACATAGCCGTCGCGCACCACGCCGTCATGGCCATGGGTGGTGAAGGTGTCCAGCGCCACGTCGCCGATCAGGCCGAGATCGGGGTGCGCCGCCTTCAGCGCGCGGGCGGCGCGGCACAGCACATTGTCGGGGTCCAGGGCCTCGGTGCCGTCCTCGTCGCGCTCGCCGATCGGCGTGTAGGGGAAGAGCGCGACGGCCGGGATGCCGAGTGCGGCCGCCTCCGCCACATGCTCGGCCGCCAGATCGGCGCTGACCCGCACCACCCCTGGCATGGAGGCCACGGGGATGCGCTGGCCTTCCCCCTTGCAGAGGAAGATCGGCCAGATCAGGTCGGCGGCCGAGAGCGCGTTTTCGGCCACGAGGCGGCGGTTCCAACCGTCATAGCGGTTGCGCCGCATGCGCGTGCCCGGGAAGGAGCCTGCAAAATTCATGCTGCCCCCGATGGCTGGAGCGCGCCTGCCGCGCGGAGGGCTGAATCGGTGGTTGTCATGCGTCGAGGGCCTGCGAGAGATCGGCGATGATGTCGTCGATGTGTTCGATGCCGATGGACAGCCGCACATAGCCGGGGGTGACGCCGGACATCGCCTGCTCCTCCACCGTCAGCTGGCTGTGCGTCGTGGTGGCGGGGTGGATGGCGAGGCTGCGCGCGTCGCCGATATTGGCGACGTGGTAGAACATCTTCAGCGCCTCGATGAAGGTCTTGCCGGCCTCGGCGCCCGCCTTCAGCTCGAAGCCCAGCAGCGAGCCCATGCCGCCCTTGAGGATGGCGGCGCGGCGCGCTGCCTCGCCCGAGAACAGGCTGGGATGGGTCACGCTGGCCACCTTCGGATGCCCCGCCAGATACGCCGCCACCTTGGTCGCGTTCTCGCAATGCCGCTCCATGCGCAGCGGCAGCGTCTCCAGCCCCTGGAGAAACATGAAGGCGTTGAACGGCGCCATGGGCGCGCCGAGGTCGCGCAGCAGGCAGGTGCGCATGCGGATGATGTAGGCCACCGGCCCCATGGCCTTCACCGCCTGGGTCCAGACCGCGCCGTGATAGGAGGGGTCGGGCTTGTTCAGGGTGGGGAAGCGCTCGCCGCCCGCCTCCCAGTCGAAATTGCCGCCATCGACGATAATGCCGCCGATGCTCGTGCCATGGCCGCCGATCCACTTCGTGGTGGAGTGCATCACCACCGCCGCACCGAGCGCCAGCGGCTTGCAGATCACCGGCGCCGCGGTGTTGTCCATGATCAGGGGCACGCCGATCTCGCGCCCGATCGCCGCTACCTCGGCGATGGGGAAGACCTGCAGCTTGGGGTTGGGCAGGGTCTCGGCGTAGTAGCAGCGGGTGCGGGCATCGGTGGCGCGGCGGAAGTTTTCAGGGTCGGCAGGATCCACGAAGCGGACCTCGATGCCGAATTGCTTCATCGTGTTGGCGAAGAGGTTCCAGGTGCCGCCATAGAGGTCGGTGGAGGAGACGATATTGTCGCCAGCCTCACAGAGATTCATCACGCAGAAGGCGGTGGCCGCCTGGCCGGAGCCCACGGACAGCGCCGCTGCTCCGCCCTCGAGCTGGGCTATCCGGCTCTCCAGCGCATCATTGGTTGGGTTCATGATACGAGAATAAATATTGCCCATCTCGGCCAGGCCAAACAGCCGGGCGGCATGGCCGGTGTCCTGGAACTGGAAGGCCGTGGTCTGGTGAATGGGCACCGCCACGCTGCCCGTATTGGGGTCCGCGCGGTGGCTGCCGCCATGCAGGGCGATGGTCTCGGGGTGAAGATAGGCCATGGCGTCCTCCTCGTTTGCGCGCAGCCTGCCATCACTTGCCGCCGGGCGAAAGCGGCTTGCGCGGGGTGAGGCCGCGGCGCAGGATCGCCCGATGCGCGCCCTTGCCCTGCTGCTCGCCATGGCCCTGCCGGCCTGCGCGGCCGAACAACGACCGGTCACCATCCCGGGCCCGGGCGGGCTGGCGCTGCAAGCCGAACTCTTCCTGCCCGACGGCCCGCCACGCGGCCCGGCGGTGCTTGGGCTGCATGGCTGCGCGGGGTTTCGCAACCGCCGGGGCGAGGTGAACAACCTGTATCGCGCCTGGGCGGCGGAATTCACCTCCCGCGGCCAGGCGTTCCTGCTGCCCGACAGCTTTGCGTCACGCCAGCAGGGCGAGCAATGCACGCGAACGGACCGCGCCATCCTGCCCGGGCGCGAACGCCGGCAGGACGCTATCGCCGCTGCGACCTGGCTGGCCGCGCAACCCTTCGCCACCCCCGGCGGCGTTGTTGCCATGGGCTGGTCGCATGGCGGCTCCACCGTGCTGTGGACGGCGGCCATGCCCGAAGCCGCGCCCATCCGCGCCTACATCGCGCTTTACCCCGGCTGCAACGCGCCCAACCGGGTGGCGGGCTGGCACAGCACGGCCCCCCTGTTGCTGCTGATCGGCGAGGCGGATGACTGGACGCCCGCCGCACCCTGCGCCGAACTGGCGGGCCGCAACCGCGAGACCGTGACCTTTCACAGCTACCCCGGCGCCTTCCACGGCTTCGATGCACCGGACACACCGCTGAGCGAACGTTCGGGCCTGGCCTTCACCATGCGACAGGGGCGGGCGACCTACGGCACCAACCACACGGCGCGCGACGACGCATTGGCCCGGGTGGCGGAGTTTGTGGCGGGGTTCGTGGCGAGGCGGTGAGCGTGGCCCGGGGGAGGGCTTCCGCCTTCCGAACTTCCCGACGCCGCGCGCTTCAACGCGATGTCATCGTGGCCCAGTGCGTGGGCCCGCCGGGCGGGGTCAGCCCGGGCAGGGTGTCGCGGAACAGCTCGGCACCGAGGCGGGCGATGTGCGGCCAGGCCTGTGCCAGCGGCACCCGGGCTAAGTTTCCAGCCAGGCCCTGATCTCGGCGCCATGCTCGTCCAGATCCGGCGCGCGGCGCGACAGGGCGGCGGGCGTGCCGCCGAGACGCAGCGGCGAGGCCAGCGTGCGGATCGGGCCGCGCTCGGCATCGACGATCTCGGCCGTCACGCCACGGGCCTGCGCCTGCGGATGGGCCAGCGCCTCGTCATAGGCCAGCACCGGCTCGGCCGGGATGCCGGCCTGGCCCAGGGCGTCCAGCCAATGCGCGCTCACCTCCCGCTCCAGCGCCGCCTGCAGCAGCGGCACCAGGCTGTCATTGTGGCGCACCCGGTCGGCATTGGTCGCGAAGCGCGGGTCGTCGGGCAGCCCGGGCAGGCCGAGCACGGTGCAGAGCGTCCGCCAGAAGGCGTCCTTGTTGGCGCCGATGGTGATCCAGCCATCGTGGGTGCGGAACACGCGGTAGGGCGAGTTGCCGCGATGCAGCTGGCCCATGCGCTCGGGCCGGGTGCCCTGGCTGAAGACATGCGCCGCCTCATAGACGCCCAGCGCCATCCCCGCCTCCAGCAGCGACTGGTCGATATGCTGCCCAAGCCCGGTGCGATGGCGGGCCAGCAGCGCGGCCAGGATCGAGGAGGTGGTGAACATGCCCGCGCTGAGATCGGTGATGGCCACGGGCAGGCGATAGGGCTCGCCATCCGGCGGGCCATTGCCGGCCATCAGCCCGGACATGCCCTGGGCCATCATGTCGAAGCCGCCATGCTGCGCCCAAGGCCCGGTCTGGCCGAAGCCGGAGATGGAGGCGACCACCAGGCGCGGATTGGCGGCATGCAGCGCTGGCCAGCCGAAGCCGGCGCGGGCCAGCGCGCCGGGCCGGAAATTCTCCACCAGCACATCGGCGCGGCGGATCAGGCGCCAGAGCAGCTCGGCCTCCGCCGGCGCCTTGAGGTCGAGCGCGATGCTGCGCTTGTTGCGGTTCCACAGCGCGAAGGGCTGGCTGCGGCCCTCCACGAAGGGCGGCATGCGGCGGGCTTCGTCGCCCTCCGGCCGTTCCACCTTGATGACATCGGCGCCCAGATCGCCCAGCATCATCGCGCAGTAGGGGCCGGAGAGAAAGGTCGTGAGGTCAAGGACCAGCAGCCCGTCCAGCGCGCCCGGGCCGCTCATTCCGGGCGCAGCCCCGCGTCATTGGCGATGCGGGTGAGCAGCGCCCGCTGTTCGATCACGAAACGGGTGAAGTCGGGCCGCGGCAGGAAGGCGCCTTCCATGCCCAGCACCGCCAGGCGGGCGCGGATTTCGGGCATGGCCACGGCGCGCGCCGCCGCCGCCTCGATGCGCTCGAGAATCTCGGCGGGCGTGCCGGCGGGCGCCCAGAGGCCGATCCATTCCACGAGCTCGAAGCCCGGCAGCGCCGCCTCGGCCACCGTCGGCACCTCGGGCAGCACCGACATGCGGGCGGCCGAGGAGACCGCCAGCGCGCGCAGCTGCCGCCCCTGCACCAGCCCCACGGCGGAGGGCGCGGTGGCGAAGTTGAAATGCGTGTCCCCCGCCAGCACCGCCTGCGCCCCCTGGCTGCCGCCGCGATAGGGGATATGGGTCGATTCGATCCCCGCCCGCTGCACGAAGAGGAAGCCCGAGAGATGCGAGGCGGTGCCGATTCCCGAACTCGCCCATGAGACGCGCCCGCCCTGGGCGCGGAGCTGGGTGACATAGGCGGCGAGGTCGGGCGTGCGCTCGGTGGCCGGCACGATCATGATCAGCGGCATCACCGACATGCGGGCGATGGGCGCGAAATCACGCTCGTAGTTGAAGGCGAGGTTGCGGACCAGCATGTGGTTCAGCGCATGGGCCGAGGGGTCGGCCAGCAGCGTGTAGCCATCGGGCCTGGCCTGGGCGACCACGGCGGCGCCGATGGTGCCGGCGCCGCCGGCGCGGTTCTCGATGACGAAGGGCTGGCCGAGAATCTCCGCCATTGGGGCGGTCAGCACGCGCATGGTCGAATCGGTGCCGCCGCCGGGGGCATAGGGGATGACCAGCCGGATCGGCCGGTCGGGGAAGGCCTGCCCCTGGGCCTGCCCCTGGGCCTGCCCCTGGGCCAGTGCCGGCAACGCCAGCACCGCGGCGAAAAGGCCGCGCAGAAAATTCCGCTTCATGTCGGTCGTTCCTTCCCTTCGTTCTTGTTCCTTTTTCAGGGCAATCCGTTCCGGCCGTGGCGCAGAAAGGCCGGACGCTCCGAAAGGCGCTCGAAATAGGCGCTGACAGCGGGAAAATCGGGCTTGTCGAAGCCCTTCACCGCGAACCAGCGGTTCACCACCAGGCCCATGGGGATATCGGCCAGGGTGAAATCCTCGCCGCAGATGAAGCGGCGGCCATCGGCCAGCTCCTGTTCCAGCAGGCCGATGCAATGGGTGAAATCCCGGCGTCCCTGATCGACGAACCAGGGATTGTTCCAGGGCGCCTCCTGCAACTGGCCGCCGAGGAAGGCGCCGCGCATCGCATGGGTCAGGTCATAGGCGACCCAGTCCATCCATTGCTCCACCCGCACCCGCTTCTCCGGCGCCGAGGGGTAGATGCGTTCGGCGCCGTGCTTGAGGCAGAGGTAGCGCATGATCGCGTTGGATTCGCGCAGCACCAGGTCGCCATCCAGCGCCACCGGGATCTGCGCCACCGGGTTGAGGCCGAGGAATTCCGGGGTGGTGGTGGGCTTGAAGCCGCGCCCCCAATCCTCGCGCGTGTAGGCGATGTCGATCTCGTCGCAGAGCCAGAGGATTTTGCGGACGTTGAAGGAATTGGGGCGTCCGAGAATGCGCAGCATGCTATCGGCCATGAAAGACGGTTTCCCTTTTTTCGGCGAAGGCTCTCACGCCCTCGCGGTGATCATGGGTGAACCATAGGCGCGCAAAGACATCGGCCGCCACCCGGCGGGCCGCGGATGGCCAGCGGCGCGGCGCGCTCCTCCCGCAAGCCCGCCTCAGCCGCGTTCTACGACATGGATCAGCACCCCACCCATGGCGTGGGGATGGCAGAAGCCGATTCTGGCGCGGCGGGAGCCGGGGCGCCCACGCCGGTCGATCATCGGCAGCCCCGCCTCGTGCAGATGCGCCAAGGTGCGGTCGATATCGGCGGATTTCACGGCGATATGGTGCAGCCCCGCGCCGCGCGAAGCCACGAAACGGGCGATGGCGCCCTGATCCTGCCGGGTGTTGCCGGCGGTGCCATGGGCGACCTCGCCGGACTGGTCCGGGTTGAAATTCTGCAGGAATTCCAGCTCGCAATCGCCGGTCGTGATGAACGCCACGCGCAGCCCGCCGACGGTGACGGGGGGACGGGAATGATACACCACGCCATAGCGGTCGGAGGTGAAGCTCTCGACGGCGATCTGCATCTCCATGTCGGTCTGCTGGCTTTCCAGCGGGCAGCCCAGGCGCTGGCAGAAGGTGGCGATGGCCGCCGGGTTGTCGGCGCTGGCGATGCCGATATGGTCGATGCGCTCAACCAGCGCCGAACTTCCCAGCCCCAGGCCCAGCGCGGGGGCGAGCCGCAGCCGCACGCCCGAGAGCTGTGCCGGGTCGAGCGCGACGGTCTCACCCGGCGCGGGGGCGACGTGAAAGCCGGCCTGGGCGAGCCTGGCGCCGGCCAGGGTGGGGTCGGCCGCGGCGAAGGCGATGTGGTGCACGCCGGGCTGCGCGCCCTGGCCGAGGAAGGGATCGTCGGGGGCGAAGAGCAGCAGCGCGGTCGCGCCGATGGCGAAACCCGGCGCCATGCCGCCGCCGAGGGCGACATCGTGGCGCGGCAACCCCAGGACATCGCCCAGCACCCGCGCGGCGCCGGCGACATCCCTGGTGGCGAGCGCGATGTAGGCAAGATCGAAGCCGGTCATGTGGTGTTCCTTCCCCTGGTTTTCTTGGGCGCAGGCGCGATGACCCGCCGGTTATTCCGGCCTGATGCCCATGACGGCGGCGAGCCGCCTGAACTCCGCAACCTCCGGCTGCATCAGGGCGCGGAACGCGTCAGGCCCAGCGGCTCCGCCCCCAGCGCGGCCGGGTGGGTCGAAGACCGCGATGGCGGTGAAGGTGCCGCCGGTATCGACCGCCACGAGATACGTCACCCGGTTTGCTCATGTTCTTTGGCGCAGGCGCGGGAAAGGCTGCGCCCGCGCAGTTCCGCGCGCAAGCGCCGCCCGTGCCAGTCAGCCTGCGACAAGCCCCCCGGATGTCGAGCCCAAGTCATGCAAAAAGCTGGGCGCCTATCCAGTCGAACGGACGCCTCGGTCGCGGCATGACGGAGCGGCATGCGAGGCTGCGCAGCCGGCCAAGCCCCTGCGATGCGACCGCCCTGAAGCCCCGTCCGCCCTCAATAAATGAACAACCGCCCCCAGAAATCATCCAGCGTGGCGTTCTCGATATAGATCCCGCCGCCATCCAGCCCGAAGCCGATCTCCGGCAGGGTCACCACCACGCCGCCTTGGTATTCCACGGTCAGGAAGCCCGTGCGCTCCACGCCGGTGATGGCGAACCAGTCCAGCGTGCCGCCGGCGTGGATGTCGGTCACCACATCATAGAGGCCGCGCTCGAAATCCGCCGCCGTGAAGACGAAGAAATCCATCCCCGCGCCGCCCTTCAGCACATCCGCGCCCAGGCCCCCGATCAGCTGGTCATCGCCCGCGCCGCCGTCCAGCGTGTCATCGCCCGCGGCGCCGCGCAGGGTATCGGCGCCATTGCCCCCCTCGAAGCGGTTGGCGCCGGAGGTGCCGCCGAAACTGTCATCGCCATTGCCGCCGATCGCGCCCTCGAAGCCTGTGATGGTGTCGAGCACCCGGCCGCCCGCCAGGGTGGTGTTGGAGGTGAGGAAAACGCTCACCCCCTGGCTCACCCCGGCATAGCTCACCAGATCGAAGCCATCGCCGCCATTGAGCAGGTTGCTGTCACCGCCGCCCTCGATGGTGTCGTCGCCGGCACCGCCATAGAGGCTGTCGCGCCCCGCGCCGCCGCGCAGCAGGTCATTCCCGTCGCCGCCCCAGATCCTGTTGGCGAGCGAATTGCCGATGCCGGTGAAATCGCCCGTGCCGGTGTAGAACAGGTTTTCCAGGTTGGAGCCCAGTGTCCAGTCGATGGCGGCATCGATCTGGTCGATGCCGGCGCCGGCGCTTTCCGTCACCTGCGTCCCGGCGTTGTCCACCACATAGCGGTCATTGCCGGCGCCGCCGTAAAGGCTGTCGCCGGCGCCGCCGGTCAGGGTGTCGTCGCCGGCCAGGCCGGCGAGGATGTTGCTGGTCGCGCTGCCGGCCAGCCTGTCGGCCGTCGCCGTGCCGAAGAAGGCGGTGATGGTGGAGGCCACCCTCTCGGCTGTGCCGCCCGCATCGGTGTAGCGGCCATCCGCGCGCAATTCCTGGCCGGCGAGCTCGGCGCCCGGGGTGAAGCTGACGCCGGTGGCGGCGTCGATGTCGGTCCAGATCTCGCCCACCAGCCTCTGCCATTGGTAGGTGATCACGCCCAGGCCATCGGCATCGGCCAGGGTGTTGGCGGCCGTGAGCGAGCCGGGGGCCGAGAAGGCGATGGTGACATCGCCGGTCGGCGGCGAGTTCAGCGGCACATCGACCGAGGAGCTGCCCATGCCGGCATTGCCCGCCAGATCGAACACGCCCGCCTCGTTCAGCTCGATCCTGGCCTGGCCCGTGGCGCCGGTGTCGGGGGCGAAGGTGCCCACCCAGGTCAGGCCCTCATCGGCGGTGCCGAGTTCGGTGACCTCGCCCTTGCTGACGGTGAGGTCGGCGGTGGTGAAATCCGTCACCTTCTCGGTGAAGGTGAAGGTGACGGAGCTGGTCTTGCCCTGGCCCACGGGCGTGCGGCCCAGGGTGATGCTTGCGGCGAGGTCGGGGCGAACCGTGTCGATCGCGTAACTGTCGGAGGACTTGCTCCCCGTCCCCCCATTGCCGGCGAGGTCGGTGAGGGTGGTGAGGTCGAGGCTGACAAGGTTGCTCGCGTCGGTGACGCCGGCATTGGGGGTCAGCGTCGCCGTCCAGTTGAGGCCGCCATCGCTGGAGGCGAGGTTGGAGACCACGCCGTTCTCGGCCGTCAGGTCATCGGTGGTGAAGTCGGTCACCTTCTCCGAGAACTGGATGCCGATCTTGGCGGTGTCGCCGATCTTGAGCGCGGTGTCGTCGATGGTGAAGGATTGCAGCGTGGGCCGCTGCGTATCCACCACATAGGTGGCGGAGTCGGTGCTCCCCGACCCCGCATTCCCCGCCAGGTCGGCAACCCCTGTCAGGCCGACGGAGATGATCTGCCCCGTGCCGCTGAAGCCGTCATCGGGCGTGAATGTCGCGGTGTAGGTGAGCCCGAGATCGCTGCTTTGCGGCGCGGTCAGCTTGCCATTGGCCACCGTCACATCGGCGAGGTCGAAGCCTGTCACCTGCTCGCTGAAGGTGAAGGTGACCGTCGCCGCCTCGCCGATCGACAGCGCCGTGTCGGAGAGCTTGATGCCCAGCGTCGGCCGCACCGTGTCCACCGCGTAGTTGCCGCTGTCGGCGGTGCCCGAGCCGGCATTGCCGTTGAGGTCGTTGACGCCCGTCAGGTCGAGGGTCAGGACATTGCTGGCGGCGGTGGTGCTGCCGTTGGGCGTCAGCGTCGCTGTGAAAATGATCCCGCCATCGCCGGTCATGAGGTTGGCGAGCTTGCCGTTGGGCACGACGATATCGGCCGCGGTGAAGCCCGTCACCGCCTCGGTGAAGGTGAAGGTCACCGTCGCGGTGTCGCCGATCTTCAGCGCGGTGTCGGAGATGGCGATGGCGGAGGCGAGCGACGGCCGCTCGGTATCGACCCCGTAATTCCCGCTGACCTTCGTGCCCACCCCGGCATTGCCGGCCAGGTCGGTGAGGCCGGTCAGGTCCACCGTCAGGATGTTCGCGCTGTCGGTCACGCCGCTGCTGGGCGTCAGCACCGCCGTCCAGGTGAGGCCGCCATCGGCGGTGGCGAGGCCGCCGAGCTTGGCGTTCTCCACCAGCACATCGTCGGTGGTGAAACCGGCCACCTTCTCGGTGAAGGTGAACTGCACATTGGCGGTGTCGCCGATCTTCAGCGCGGTGTCGGAGATGTTGATCCTGCCGCTCACCGCCGGCGCGGTGTTGTCCACCGTCACCGCGGTCACGGGCGAGGCGGAGGAGACATTGCCGGCCACATCCGTGACCTTCGTCGTGATGGAATGATCGACGGCCGAGAGGGTGGTCGAGGTGATGCTCCAGGCGCCCGTCCCATCGGCGGTGGTCGTGCCCAGCACCGTCTTTCCGTCGGTGTCGAAAAGCTGGACGAAGGCCAGGCCCTCGGTCGTGCCGGTGAAGGTCGGGGTGGTGTCGTTGGTGATGCCGTCGCTGTTGGAGATTCCGGTGTCGGAGGCCGCGTCCAGCGTGGGGGCGGCGGGCTGGTCGGGCGCTTCCGTGTCGATGGTCACGACCAGCGCGGTGGAGGCGGCACTCACATTGCCGGCCGCGTCGGTGGCCCGGGCGGTAACGGTGTGATCGCCCTCGGCCAGCTTGGAACTGCCGATGGACCAAGTCCCGTTGGTCACGGTGGTCGTGCCCAGAATGGTCGTGCCATCGCTGTCAAAGAGGGTGATGGTGGAGCCGTTCTCCAAGGCGGTGCCCGTGAAGAATGGGTTGGTGACGCTGGTGATATTGTCGGTCGCGCTGCGGCCTGAATCAAACTTCGCACTCAGGTCGGGCTCGCCGGGCGCCGCGGGCGCCTTGGTGTCGATGGTGACCGTCAGCGAGGCAGAGGGGACGCTGGAAGTGCCCTCGCCATTCGACGCCACCGCGGTGATGCTGTGGTCGCCATCGTCCAGGGTGGCGGCGGTGATGGACCATTTGCCGTCGCCAGCGGAAGTGGTGCTGCCCAGCGCTGTGGTGCCGTCGCTGTCATAGAGCGTGACCGTCAGGCCGGCCGTGGCGGTGCCGCTGAAGCTGGGCGTGTTGTCCTTCGTGATGTTGTCGAGGGGGGAGGCGCCGGTGTCGGAGGCGGCGTCGAGGTCGGGCGCGCTGGGGGCGGCGGGGCCCTCCGCCTCCGGGGTGACATTGACGGTGATGCCGGGCAGGGGCGGCGTGTTGCGGAAGGCAAATAGCGGGCCGTTGAACTCGCCCGAGACGAGGTCGAGATCGCCATCGCGGTCCAGATCCACGAAGGCGGGCGTGCTGTTCGCCCCGATGAAAATGCCGTTGAACGGATCTGCGGTGCCGCTCAGAGCGGTGAATGCCGGCACCGAGGCGCTGCCGGTGTTGCGAAAAGGCACAAAATTGCCGATTCCACTGCCCACGACCAGGTCGCGATCGCCGTCACCGTCCAGGTCGACGAAGGCGGGGTTGGTGTAGTTGCCGACATTGATTCCGTCGAATGGATTGGCGCTGTCGCTTAATGGGGTGGGGCTGAAGGATGGCGCCGAGGCCGTGCCGGTGTTGCGCCAGGCCAGCAGCGGGCCGATGTCACTGCCGGACACCAGGTCGAGATCGCCATCGCCGTCCAGGTCCAGGAAGGCGGGCGTGCTGTTGAACCCAGCGTCAAGGCCGTTGAACGGATTGGCGCTGCCGCTTAACGGGGTGGCGCTGAAGGATGGTGCCGAGGCGGTGCCGATGTTGCGAAAGGCCAGCAAGTTGCCCGCGCGATTGCCTGAGACCAGGTCGAGATCGCCATCACCGTCCAGGTCCAGGAAGGCGGGCTTGGCGTAGTCACCAACATCAATGCCGTTGAAAGGATTGGCGCTGCCGCTTAACGGGTTGGCGCTGAAGGATGGTGCCGAGGCGCTGCCAATGTTGCGAAAGGCCAGCACGCTGCCCCCGAAATCGCCCGAGACCAGGTCGAGATCGCCATCGCCGTCCAGGTCCAGGAAGGCGGGCGCGCTGTAGTTGCCCGTGGCGCCTCCAGTGATGCCGTTGAACGGACTGGCGGTGCCGGAAAGCGCGGCCAGCGTGCCGATGCCGCCCAGCCCAGCGCCCGAACCATCCACCACATTGACCGTGAGTGTGCGCGTCAGCGTCGGCGTGTCGCTGACATTGCGATAGGCCAGGCGCTGGATCAGCGCATCCACGCCGGCGGCGGTGGCGCTGGCGTTGAAGGTGATGACGGCGTCATTGCCCGCACCGCCCGTAAGCGTGCCAAACACCGTGCCGCCGAAGCTGATATCGGCGCCGGAAACCCCGATCTGCCCCTCGGCCCCGCCCTGGTCGAGCACCGACACCCGGTCCTCCGCCAGCAGCCCGGAGACCACCAGCCGCCCGCCAGTGAGCGAGGAGGTGAAGGTGAAGGTGACATCCGCGTCCAGCAGCTGCGGCGCGGCATTCACCGTGTTCTCGGCGAAGATGATGGAGGGGCCAAGACCGGTGAGGGGCATGCGGGACTGCTCTCTTGTTCACTTCGGACGTCGTTCAGGCGGCAGCACGGGGGCGTCCACCCCGCATTGCCCGGATGGGCCGGGTTTGATTCGCAAGCTCGGCTCTTCCAGAGGTGAGGATTAACCGATCGGAAAGTGTTTGCAAATTGATAAAATATCCCCGCTGAGCCTCAAATCATGAGACCAAGCGGCGCTGCGATGGGGTGAAATGGAAGGTGCGGATCCTCCCGCCGACCTGGTCGGTGATGAGGCGGGCGCTCAGGCGCTGGCCATTGGCGCCGAGCTCACGGGCATGGTGCCGCATCGCTTCGAAAGTGCCGCCATCCACGCGGAATTTGCGCGTGCCCCTGGCCGGCCGCCGCCCGGCGGCAGCTTTGTGGCCGGGCCGGTGCAGAAGCTGGGATTCGCGCGGACGGGGCAAAGCCCTCACAAGGGCCACGCTGGCCCCCTACTCCGCCGGCGCCGTCACCAGCCGGGCCCGCTTGCCGCCGGCCAGATTCTCCAGCGCCAGATAGACCACCGGCGTGGTGTAGAGCGTGAGCAACTGCGAAAACACCAGCCCCCCGATGATGGCGATGCCCAGCGGCTGGCGCAGCTCACCCCCGGGGCCGGAAGCCAGTGCCAACGGCACCGCGCCCATGATGGCGGCCAGCGTGGTCATCAGGATGGGTCGGAACCTTTCGCGGCAGGCTTCCAGGATGGCGGTCTCGCCCGGTTCGCCGCCCTCGCGTTCGTGTTGCAGGGCAAAATCCACCATCATGATGGCGTTTTTCTTCACGATGCCCATCAGCAGGATGATGCCGATCAGGGCGATGACGGTGAAGGGCGTGTTGGTGGCGAGCAGCGCCAGCAGGCAGCCGATGCCGGCTGTGGGGATGGTGGAGATGATGGTCAGCGGGTGGATCAGGCTTTCGTAGAGCACGCCCAGCACGAGGTAGATGCTCAGCAATGCCGCGATGATCAGCAGCCCCTGCCCGGTCTGGAAATTGCGGAAGACCCGCGCATTGCCGGCGAACTCGCCGCGGATCGAGCCGGGCATCTGGATGTCCAGCTTGGCCTGGTCGATCAGGGCCGCGGCCTGCCCCAGCGCCACGCCCTCGCGCAGGTTGAAGGTGATGGTGGAGGCCGGGAACTGCCCCTGGTGCATGATGGCGAGCGGCGCGTGGCTGCGTTCCAGCCGGGCAAAGGCGGAGAGCGGCACCTGCGCGCCGGCGCGGCCGGGGACGTGGATCTGGTCGAGCTGGCGCGGGTCCTCGGCCAGGGCGGGGTCCAGTTCCAGCACCACGCGGTACTGGTTGCGGGTGCGGTAGATGACGCTGACCTGGCGCTGCGAGAAGGCGTTGTTCAGCGTCTGGTTGACCGCCTGAAAGGAGATGCCCAGGCGGGCCGCCGCGTCGCGGTCGACGACGAGGCGGGAGACCAGGCCGGAGCGCTGCTGGTCGGAGGAGACATCGGCCAGCTCCGGCAATTCGCGCAGCCGGCGCACCAGAATCTCCGACCAGTTCTGCAGCGATTCCAGATCGGGCGAGAGCAGCACGTACTGGAACTGGGCATTTCCCGGCCGGCCCCCCGCATTGATGTCCTGCTGCGCGCGCATGAACACCTGGGTGCCGGGGATGCGGCCGAGTTGCGGCCGCAGCCGGGTGATGATGCTCTCGGCGGTGGTGCCCGGCCGCTGATCCTTGGGCTTGAGAGAAATGAACAGCCGCGCCGTGGCGGCCGAGGAATTGCCGTTGCCGCCGCCCACCGAACCGCCCAGCGCCTCGATCGCCGGGTCGCGCATCATGATCTCAGTGGCCCGGGCATAGATGCGCAGCATTTCCTGGTAGGAGGTGTCGGGCGCCGCCTGGATGGTGCCGAAGATCAGACCGCTATCCTGCTGCGGGAAGAAATCCTTCGGCACGATGGTGTAGAGCCAGACGGTGACGCCCACGAGGCTGACGGTGAACAGCACCATGACGCGGCGCCAGCGCAGCGCGTAGCGTAGCGACCAGATATAGACGCGGATCATGCCGTCCATGGCGCGTTCGAAATTGCGGCCGAACCAACCTGGCGGGCCTTCCTCGGCGCCGCCCATGCGCGCGGCCACCATGGGCGTCACGGTCAGCGAGATCACCGCCGAGATGGCGACCGCGATGGCCAGCGTGACCGAGAATTCGCGGAACAGCCGGCCCAGGATTCCGGGCATGAACAGCAGCGGGATGAAGACGGCGATCAGCGAGAGGGTGATGGAGATGACGGTGAAGCCGATCTGTCGCGCGCCCTCGATGGCCGCTTCCAGCCGGGCCATGCCGCGTTCGCGCAGCCGCGTCATGTTCTCGATCATGACGATGGCGTCGTCGACCACGAAGCCCACCGAAATGGTCAGCGCCATCAGCGACAGGTTGTTCAGCGAATACCCCACCAGCCACATCACGCTCAGCGTGCCCAGCAGCGACAGCGGCACCGAGATGGCGGCGGCCACGATGGCGGCGGTGCGGCGCAGGAAGAGCGCGATCACCGCCACCACGAGCGCTATCGAGATCAGCAGCGTGTGCTGCACCTCCGCGACCGAGGCGCGGATGGTGATGGAGCCGTCGCGTATGGTGTTGACCACGATGCCGGCGGGCATCCAGCGGTCGAGACTGGGCAGCAATGCGCGGATGCCATCGACCACCTCGATGACATTGGCGTCGGGCTGCTTGAAGACGATCATGATGATGGCCGGGCGGCCGTTGAAATTGCCGGCCTGCCTGCGGTCGCGCACGCCCAGTTCCACATTCGCCACGTCGGAAATGCGCATGATCGCGCCGTTCTGGGCCCGCAGGATGAGGCGGCCATAATCCTCCGGCCGCTCGATCCGGTCATTCACCGTGATGGCGCCGCCTTGCGTCGTGCCCTCGATCAGGCCGGTGGGCTGGGTGATGTTGGCGTTGTTGATGGTGGAGCGGATGGCCTCCATCGACACGCCGGCGGAGGCGATGGCGGCGGGGTTGACCTGCACGCGCACCGCCGGCTGTTCGGCGCCGGTGACGATGACCTGGGCCACGCCCTCGACGCGGGCGATGCGCGGGCTGAGCACAGAGTCCACCGCGTCATAAACGGCGCCGGGCGCCAGGGTATCGGAGGTGACGGCGAGGATGAGGACGGGCGCGTCGGCGGGGTTGGCGCGACGGAAGAAGGGCGGGTTGGGCAGGCCGGCCGGCAGGTCGGTCTGGGCCGCGTTGATCGCCGCCAGCACATCCTTGGCGGCGTCGCGGATCGGGCGGTCGAGATCGAACTGCACCACGATGGAGGTGCTGCCGAGCGACGAGGTGGAGGTCATCTCCGACACGCCGGCGATGGCGCCCAGGCGGCGTTCGAGGGGGGCGGCGACCGAGGAGGCCATGACCGCCGGGTCCGCGCCCGGCTGGCTGGCGGTGACGACGACGGTGGGCAGATCGACGCGCGGCAAAGGCGCGATGGGCAGGGCGAAATAGGCGATGATGCCCGAAAGCGCCAACCCGATGGAGAGCATCATCGTGGCGATGGGCCGGCGGATGAAGGGCTCGGAGATCGCCATGCTATTCGGCGGGCAGCGTTTGTGCGCCGCCGCCCAGCCGCACCCGCAGCCGCTCCAGCGCCAAATAGATGACCGGGGTGGTGTAGAGGGTGATGACCTGGCTGAGCAGCAGACCGCCGATGACCGAGACGCCCAAAGGCAGCCGCAGTTCGCTGCCCGCGCCATGGCCGATGACCAGCGGCACGGCTCCCAGCAACGCCGCCATGGTCGTCATCATGATCGGCCGGAAGCGCAGCACGCAAGCCTCGTAGATCGCGTCATCGGCCGTGCGGCCATGGTCGCGCTGCGCTTCGAGCGCGAAGTCGATCATCATGATCGCGTTCTTCTTCACGATGCCCATCAGCAGCACGATGCCGATCAGGCCGACCACCGAGAGATCGAGCCCGCAGGCCCACAAGGCCAGCAGCGCCCCGATGCCCGCCGATGGCAGGGTGGAGAGGATGGTGATGGGGTGGACCACGCTCTCATACAGCACGCCGAGGACCAGGTAGATCACCACCACCGCGGCGAGGATGAGCCAGGGGGTGGAGGAGAGGGAGCGGTTGAATTCCGCCGCGTCACCGGAGAATTCGCCCGATACCGTGTCGGGCATGCTCAGTGCTGCCGAGGCGGCGGCGATGTCGCTGATGGCATGGCTGAGCGAGACGCCCGGCGCGAGATCGAAGCCGATGGTCACGGCCGGGAACTGGTCCTGCCTGGTGATGGTGAGGGGACCGGCGCGCTGGGTGATGGTGGCGATGGCGGCCAGCGGCACCTGGAAGTTGCCCGACGCGCTGGCCGAAGTGGCGGTCACGGTCGCACCCGCGGTGACCTGGGTGGCCCCCGCCCCCGCGCCGCCGCCGCCCAGATTGTTGACCGAGCCGGGCACTCGCAGCAGGCCGATCAGGCTGGGGTCGTCGCGCAGCTCGGGGCTGGCTTCCAGCACCACGCGGTACTGGTTGATCTGGGCGTAGATCGTGCTGATCTGGCGCTGGCCAAAGGCGCTGTACAGCACGTCATCCACCGCCTGCATGGTCACGCCCAGGCGGGCGGCCATGTCGCGATCGACCTCGACATGCACGCGCAAGCCCCCGTCGCGCTGGTCGGAGCCGACCTGGCGCAGCGTGGGTACCTCGCGCAGCGCGCCCAGCAATCGCGGCGCCCATTCGCGCAGGCGGGCAGCGTCGGAATCCGTCAGGGTGTACTGGTACTGGGTGGAGCTGGGACGGGCACCGATCTGGATGTCCTGCACGGGCTGGATTTGCGACACCACGCCGGGGATGGCGGCCAGAACGGGTGCCATGCGCGCGGCGATGTCCTGGGCGCTGGCGGCGCGCTCGGCGCGCGGCCGCAGCACGGCGGTGATGCGGCCATTGTTCTGCGCCGCGTTGACCGTGCCGGCGCCGGCGATGGCGGTGACAGAGACGACATCGGGGTCGGCCCGCACCAGCTCGGCCACCTGCATCTGCAAGGCGGAGAGGCGGGTGAAGGAGGCATCCTCCGGCCCCTCGGTGGTGATCACCAGCAACCCGGTATCCTGGGCGGGGAGAAACCCCTTGGGGATGGCGATGTAGAGCCAGACCGTGCCGACCAGCGTGGCGGCGGTGAGGCCGAGCATCAGCCATTCATGGCGCAGCACCCAGCGCAGCGAGCGGGAATAGTGCTTGATCATCCAGTCGAAGCCATGCTCGCAAACCCGCGCGACCCAGCTGGGCCGGTCCACGCCATGCGCGCGCATCAGGCGTCCCGTCATCATCGGCGTCAGCGTCAGCGACACCACCATGGAGACGACGACGGCGACCGAGAGCGTGATGGCGAATTCGGCGAAGAGCCGGCCGACCACGCCGGGCATGAAGAGCAGCGGGATGAACACCGCCACGAGCGACACGGTGAGCGACACCACGGTGAAGCCGATCTGCCTGGCACCCTTGAAGGCCGCGGCCATCGGGCTCTCGCCCTCCTCGATCAGGCGGACGATGTTCTCGATCATGACGATGGCGTCGTCGACGACGAAGCCTGTCGCGATGGTCAGCGCCATCAAGGACAGGTTGTCGAGCGAGAAGCCCCACAGCGCCATGATGCCGAAGGTGCCAATGATCGACAGCGGCAAGGCCACGCCCGGCACCAGCGTGGCGCGGCCGGTGCGCAGAAAAATATAGATCACCGCCACCACCAGCACGACGGAGAGCACGAGCGTGAACTGCACCTCATGCACGGAGGCACGGATGGTCTCGGTGCGGTCGGAGACCACGGTGAGCGTCAGGCCGGCGGGCAGTGAGGCCTGCAAGGGTGCCAGTTGCTCGCGCACCTCGTTCACGGTGGAGACGATATTCGCCCCGGGCTGGCGCTGGATGTCCAGCAACACCGCGCGGTCGCCATTGAAGAAGGCGGCGTTGAGGGTGTTTTCCAGCCCCTCCACCACCACGCCGACATCGGAGAGCCGCACCGGTGCGCCGCCACGCCAGGCGACGATGAGGTTGGCAAAACCCTCGGCGGTGGTGATCTGGTCATTGGCCATGACCGCCGAGGCCTGGCGGGGGCCGTCCAGCGCGCCCTTCGGGCCGGCGAGGTTGGCGGCCACCACCGTGGCGCGGATGTCCTCCAGCGACAGGCCATAGGCCGCGAGGCGCCGCGGGTCGCCCTGTATCCGCATGGCCGGGCGCATATTGCCCTGCACGGTGACGCGGCCCACGCCCGAAACCTGCGCCAGCCTTTGCGCCAGAAGACTGTCGGCGATGTCCGACACGCGATGGATGGGCAGGGTGGTGGAGGTCAGCGCCAGGGTCATGATCGGCGGATCGGCCGGGTTCACCTTGGCGTAGGTCGGCGGGTAGGGAAGGTTCAGCGGCAGCGTGCCGCGGGCGGAATTCAGCGCCGCCTGCACATCCTGCGCCGCGTCATCGATGTCGCGTCCCAGGTTGAATTGCAGGGTGATGCGCGAGGTGCCCGGGCTGCTGACCGAGATCATGTCGACCAGGCCGGCGATCTGCGCGAGCTGGCGTTCCAACGACGCGGTGATCAGCACGGCCACCGTCTCGGGCGAGGCGCCGGGGAGTTGGGTCGTGACCTCGATCGTGGGGAAATCCACCTCGGGCAGCGAGGAGACCGGCAGCTTCAGATACCCGAACATTCCTGCCAGCAGCATGGCCACCGCCAGCAGCGAGGTGGCGACGGGCCGCGCGATGAAGGGGGCGGAGAAATTCACTGCGCCGGCGGGGCGACGG
>JAKFUL010000040.1 GCA_021732665.1 Acetobacteraceae bacterium | reverse complement strand
GCCAAAGGGCCGCATCTTCTCCCATTGCACATCCGTCAGACTGAACCGTTCCATGGCAAACTCCTTTCGGAGCTTGAATCACGGTCGCCGTGGTCGCGGGAATCCCCTGATTCTCAACAGGCCCTAGCCCGGAAGACGCGGTGCGGCTTGCCGCGTTCTTCTGGGCATGGGTCTCGGCGCCCGATGTGACTGCGGACACCCGGCCGAAAGGCAGGCCGGCCCGCTGACCGGCCGAAAGCGGCCCGCCCGGCGCGGCGCACGCGCAAGGCAGCGGATCGGGGCATAGGCCCCGGCACTCCCTCCGGTTCTCGACCACGAACCATGAGGGATATTCCCGATGTCAACGCAGATTGACCGCGCCTGGGTTCAGCAGTTCCGGGCCAATTTCGACATGCTGGCGCAGCAGATGGACGCGCGCCTGGTCTCCACGGTGACGGTGGACACGCTGGCCGCCGAAGTCGGCTACCGCGACCAGATCGGCGCCGTCGATGCGGTGCAGCGGGTGAGCCGGCATGCCGACACCCCATTCACCGAGGTGCCGCACTCCCGCCGGCAATACAACGCGCTGGACTGGGAGCTGTCGGAGATCATCGACAAGCAGGACACGGCGCGCATGCTGACGTCGCCGCAGTCGCCCTACACCCGCGCCTTCGCCGCCGGCTTCAACCGCCGCCGCGACATCACCATCCTGCGGGCGGCCTTCGCCGCGGCGCGCATCGGCAAGGCCGGCGACTCCAGCGTCTCCTTCCCGTCGGGCAACCAGATCGCGGTTGACTACGTCGAGACCGGATCGGCCGCGAACAGCAGCCTGACCGTCGAGAAGCTGCGCCGGGCGCGTGAAATCCTGATGGATGCCGAAGCGGGCGACGGCGAGCTGACCATCGCCTGTTCGCAGCGCGAGCTGAACGCCCTGCTCCGCACCACGCAGGTGACCAGCTCCGACTTCAACACGGTCAAGGCGCTGGTGAACGGCGAGGTCAACCAGTTCATGGGCTTCAACTTCGTCCGGGTGCCGTCGACCATCCTGGAGGTCAACGGCTCCTCCAACCGCCGCATCCCGGCCTACCACAAGGCCGGCATCCTCTACGCCCCGCTGACGGAAACCTCCATCGAGGCGGCGCCCGACCCGACGAAGGGCTTCAACACCCGGCTCTACGGCCGCGCGAGCTTCGGCGCCACGCGCCTCGAAGAGTCGCGCGTCGTCGAAATCATCTGCCACCCCACGGCCTTCTGAGGAGCATCCGATATGGCTTTCACCAATGCCTCCACGCTGGCCGCGGGCAGCACCTCGGGCCTCGTCGTGCCGAACGTCCTGGGCGGCAAGGTTCGCGTCGCGCTGGCCGAATTCACCTGCGCCTCGGACGCGGCCGGCACCTATACGGCGCCGATCGTCATCCCCAGGGGCGCGCGGGTGATCATGGCCGGGCTCAATGCCGACGCCACGCTGGGCGCCTCGGCCACCATCGCCATCGGCATCGCCGGCGCCACGGGCAAGTATCGCGCCGCGGCAACCTACACCACGGCCGATGCCTGGACGTTCTTCGCGCTCAACGCCGCGACCGGGGCGCAGCTGACGGCAGCCGAGCAGATCATCGTCACGATCGCCGTGGCGGCGCTGCCCAGCTCGGGCCGCTTCGTCCTGATGTTCATGTGGGTCGACAACAGCTGAGGTAGCGCCGAATGCCGTCATCCGCCGTCGCAATCTGCTGCCGTGCCCTCGATTTCCTGGGCATGGCGCCGATTGTCTCGCTGGATGACGGCACGACGCCTGCGAACCTCTGCAAGCGGAATTTCCCGATGGCGCGCGATGCGGTGCTGCGGGGCTACGCCTGGAATTGCGCAACCAGGCGGGCGCGTCTGGCCTCCTTGGCACAGACCCCCGAGTGGGGCTTCGCGTTCCAGTATCAGCTTCCGCCGGACTGCGTGCGCGTGGTGAATGTGCGGGACGACGTGCTCTACAACATCACCTGGCGGGTCGAGGGCCGCTCCATCCTGACCGATGCCGCTGGCCCGCTCGACGTGCGATATGTCGCGCGGCCGGACGATGCCGCCGCGCTGGACGATCTGCTTGCCGAAGCCGTGGCCGCCAGGCTGGCGGCGGACATTGCCTTTGCTGCAACCTCCAACGCCACGCGCGCGGCCGACATGGCCCGGCTTGCGGAGGCCAGACTGGCGGAGGCCCGGCGTATCGACGCCTTGGAGGCCAGCCAGGACGATGCGGCGGTGGCTGACGACTGGCTGATGGCTAGGCTGTAGCAATGCCCGCGATCCTCATTGCCGGCTTCAACCGAGGCGAGGTGACGCCGTTCCTGGCGGCTCGCGCGGATCTGGATTTCTACGGCCGCAGCTGCGCCTCGATGCGCAACTTCATCCCGCTTGCGCAGGGTCCGGCCACCCGCCGGCCTGGAACGCAGCATATCGCGGGGGCGAAGAACAACACCGCGACCATCCTCATACCGTTCGAATTCTCGACGGTGCAGGCCTACGTGATCGAGGCCGGAAACGGGTATTTCCGGTTCTACCGCAATGGCGGGATCATCGAGGCCTCGCCCGGCGTGCCGTATGAAATCGCGTCGCCCTACTCGGCGGCCGACCTGCCCAGGCTGCGCTGGGCGCAATCTGCGGATGTGCTGTTTCTGGCCCATCCAGGCCATGCCCCTCGGCGGTTGCAGCGCACCGGGCACACCTCCTGGAGCCTCGTGCTGGCTGGCTGGTTGGACGGGGTGGATGGCCCCACCTTCGGCCCGTTCCTGCCCGGCCGCACCGACCTCACCGTGACGCCCTCGGCGACCACGGGCAGCATCACCCTCACCGCCTCGGCCGCGCTGTTCTCGGCCAATGACGTGGGGCGGACGATCCGGCTCCAGTATGCAACCGTCTGGGGCGTGGCGCAGATCACGGGTTTCACCAGCAGCACGTTGGTCAGCGCTGGCGTGATGAGCGGCTTCCCCGTCGCCAACCCCTCAGACGAGTTTGCGCTGGGAGCGTGGAGCATTGATCGCGGTTGGCCCTCGGCGGTGACCTTCTACCAGGGGCGGCTCTGGTATGGCGGGAGCCCCGCGCAGCCGCAGACGATCTGGGGCAGCAACACCGGGGATTATCGGGCGTTCATCGGCGGCTCGCTGGCGGATGACGCGGTGCAGTTCACGCTGGACGACGACACGATGAACGCGATCCGCTGGATGAAGGGCGCGCGGCTGATGCTGATCGGCACGGCCGGCGGGGAATTCGCCCTGGGCAGCGGCGGCAATGATGCGGCGGTCACACCCACGAATGTGCAGGTGCGCCGGCAAACCTCCACGTGCTCGGCGGAAGTGCAGGCCGAGGTCGTGGGCAGCGCCGTGCTCTTCGTCCAGCGAGGTGGCCGACGCGTGCATGAGCTGACCTTCGCGCTCGATATCGACGGCTATCTGGCGCCAGACATCTCCGTCACCGGGGAGCATCTGCTACGCGGAGGCGTGATCTGCCAGGCGTGGCAGCAGGAGCCCTGGCGGACCCTGTGGTGCGTCACCACGGATGGCGCGCTGGTGGGTGCCACCCTGATGCGCGAGCAGGATGTGGTGGCCTGGCACCCGCAGCCTCTTGGCGGGGTAGAGGTGAAGGTGCTGAGCGCCGCGGTGATCCCATCGGCGACGGTTGGCGAAGAGCTGTGGCTGCTGGTGGAGCGCCGCATCGGCGGCTCGCTGGTGCGCTACGTGGAGCGCATGGCGCCGGATTTTCGAGCGGCCGATACCGGCGTGGGGCTGGTGAATGCACGGTTCAGCGATTCGCATCTGACCTATTCGGGTGCGCCGGCGAACGTCATTTCGGGCCTGACGCATCTGGCCGGGCAGACCGTGCAGGTGCTGGCCGACGGCGCCACTCATCCCGACCTGGTGGTGAGCAACGCCGGTCAGGTGACGTTGAACCGAGCAGCCAGCGTTGTGCATGTCGGGCTGCGTTGCGACGCGCGACTGGAGACGCTGGATCTCGGGCCGAACCTGCCGGGAGACGCCGGATACACTCGCCAGCGGCGCGTGCATGAGGTGGGCGTGCTGCTGCACGAGAGCCTGGGCTGCCAGTTGGGATGGCGCGACACCCTGACCGGCACGGATGTGCTGGAGACGATGCAGTTTCGCCGGCCGAACGATCGAATGGATCAGCCGCCTCCGCTGTTCTCCGGTGGGCGGGCCGTGCCGTTGCCGCAGCGCTGGGAAAAGGAATGCCGCATCGTGGTGGCGAGCGATCAGCCCTTACCCCTGACGGTGCTGGGCTTGGTGCCCCGTGTGACGGTTGAGGGCTGAGCGATGTGTGATTTCATCACCCCCACCGTTCTTGCCGCCACGGCCCTCGCGACGAGCGCGGCGGCGGGCGTGGCCTCGACGGTGCAGGCCGGCGCCACGGCAAGCGCTGGCGCTGCGGCCGCGCGGCAAAGCGGTCAGGTCGCCCGGTCGCAGGCCGAATGGAACGCGCAGCGCACCGAGGCGCAAGTCCAGTCGACGCGGGAGGCGGCGCAGGCCGATGAAGCCCGGCAGCGCGAGCGGACACGGTTTATCCTGGGCGATCAGCGGGCATCCTATGGCGCCTCCGGGGTGCTGCTCGAGGGCAGCCCGCAGGAGGTGCTGGCGATGACGGCAGCCCAGCAGGAGCTGGATGCCCTGACCATCCGCTACAACGCCGGGGTGCGAGAGGCCGATCTGCGCGGCGAGGCGGCCAGCAGCCGCTACACGGGCGAGCTGCGCCAGGTGGAGGCGAACAGCCGCGCCAACACCATTCAGGCGGAAGGCCGTTCGCAGCAATGGGCGGGCGCGCTTCGCACGACGTCCACGCTGCTGACCGCCGGGGCGAAGTTCTTCTGATGGCCACCATCCGCATCCCCCTTTCGCAGGCGGACCTGGCGCCGGTCTCGCCCATCGGCCGGGCCGGAATTCCGATTTCCGGGCTGCGCGTGGAGACGCCGGATGCGCGCGCTATGCAGGCGCCGTGGAACGCCCTGGCTGGGCTGGGCGAAAGCCTGGTTGGCGTTGCCACGGACATGCAGCGCAACCAGGAGGAGGCGCAGCGCCACAAGGCAAATGCCGCGACCCGCGATGCGCTGAGCCGGGCGGAGGAGGAGGCACGGACGGCGCCACCCACCGAACGCGGCCAGGTATTCCGCGAAGCCGCGTCGCGCGAGCTGGAAGGCCTGGCCGAAGGGTTGGCGCCGCGTGTGCGGGCGCGTTGGCAGGAACAATGGGGCGGCGAGGTCGCGACGCGCGGGACGTGGCTGGCCGTGCAGGGCGCCTCCGAGGCCAGGCAATCCCGGCTTTCGGCGCTGCAGCTCGAGGCCTTTGGCGCGACGCGTGAGGCGGCGGAAGCGGCCACGCCCGAGCTGCGCGACGCGGTGCTGGCGCGAATGGAAAGCGGCATCGCGGGTGCCGACCGTGATGGGCTGCTGGGGCCCGGCGCCGCTGACCGGCTGCGGGTGCAATTCCAGCGCGATCTGGAACGGCAGGATGCGCGTGCGGCGCGGGAGGCGGCCAGGGGCGCTGGTCGGTCGCGTGGGCGGAGTGGTCGAGCGCCAGCTCTGCCGTTGCCGCCAATGGAGCCAGGGAGCGGAGATGGTGGGGATGGTGATCCCGATGTGGTGGCGGTTCTGGACCCTGCCGAGCTGGCACGGCGCGATGATCCCGAGGCGGCCTATGCCTCGGGCCTGTTGGAGGGTCTGGATCAAGCCGAAGCAGAAGAAGCCGGCGTGGACATGCAGGCGCGCACCGCGGCCATGGACGCGTCTACCGCCTGGTGGCAGGCCAAGGCGGCCGGCGGCGATGATGCCCAAGCCAAGGCGGCGGTAGATGCCTGGGGCAGTTGGATGACGCCATTGCAGCGGGAGGCGATGTCGCAACGCGAGCCTGCCCAGGACAATCAGGCCGCACTGGCAGAACTGAACCGGAACATCGACACAACCCCGGCGCTGGCGTTCCGGCGTGGGCTGGATGCGGCGGCGGCGCGCGGCGAATTGACGGCGGCCACCTATGCCCGGCTGCTCGAGCGGAATAGCGCGGCCCTGCGTGCTGACGCGCCGGCATTGGCTGCCCAACAGGGGCGGGAGGCGGTCACCTTTGCGCTTGATCCTACCTACCTGGAGGAATTCCTGGGCGATCAGCCCGGGCGGATCCAGGAGCAAGCGCGCGAAGCCTTCGACGCATGGCGCGATGCCAACCCGCGGGCGACCCCGGCGCAAATTCGGCAAGCGTCGCGAGATGTGCTGCGCCAGCACCAAGAAATGCGGCGCGATGCCGCCATACCGCGCATGCCGCGCGTGCCAGGCCTGGGTGATGGCCCCTATCCGGCGGAGGCGCTGGATGATGAAGAAATGCGCATCTTCGATGCAATGGAGGCCGGCACCGTGGAGCGCCAAGCGGCCGGGCGCGCGCTGGCGCTGCTGAATGCCTGGCGCTTGCTGGGCATGGATGATGCGTCGGAACCGGCGCTCTCGGCCGGCGGCGGCGCGCGCCAAGGGGGGCAGCCATGAGCGAAGCGGACAATCAGCAGCCGATAGATTTCACTGCGGCCGATGGGCTGGATTACCGCCGGCGCGGCGATCAGGTGTTTCGCGTCGAAAATGGCCAGGAGGTTCCGCTCCCAGCTCCGCCGGGCCGTGGGCGGCAGCAGGTGGACATCAGCCTGCAGGCGCCGCAGGGCACGGGCGAGGGTGGGGCCGGCGCGGGCATGGGGCAGGGTGATCCCAGCCAGGCTGGCGATGCCATGGGCGGCGGCGGGGCTGGCGATGGCGCTCCGGTCAATGCGGAGGCGCCGGGCGCGGTTGACGCGCGTGGCGGGCAGCCTGCGAACCCCATGCCGGCCGATGCCCTGCCCCCGCTGGCGGAGACCTATCTGGCGCAGCGGCAAACCGCCTCGGCGGAGGAGGCGATTGCCCGGGCACAGCGGCGGCGGGAGGCAGCGCAGCGCGGCGCGGAGACCCGCCGGCAAAACAGGCCAGGCCAGCAGCCGGCGCCTGACGCTTCGGCCACGTCCGCGCCGCCGAACGCGACGGAGACCCCCGCCCCGGTCGATCCTGGCCCGGCCGCGCCCACCGAACCCGCGCCCCTGCCGGAGAACGTGACGGCCGAATCCTATGCCGAACAGCGCGTGGGCGAGCTGCTGCCCACGCCTCCGGTTCCGCCGGCGGGCGAGGTGCCGCAGGAGCGGCGCACGGGCGTGCTGGCCAATGCCATGGAGATCCCGGTGGCGATCGGAGCGGGGATGCGCGGTGCGCTGGCATCGTTGTTTGAGGCATCGGACGATCTGGCGGACGTGCTGAACCGGCTGGTGCCGCTGTCCTCGGCACCGGCGGGTGATCCCTCGACGCCGGGGCGCAGCATCGGGCGATTTATCCGCGGCCTGGCGCCCATGACGCGCCGCACGGTGACGGGCGATGTGGCGCAAGAGGCGACGCAGGTCATTGCCGGCTTTGTGGGCGGTCTGGGAGTGCTGCGCCGGCTGGGCTGGACGGCGGCGCCTGGCGCTACGCTGCCGGCCACCATGGCGCGTGGTGCGGCGGCTGGGGCCATCGCGGATTTCTTCTTCAACGAAGCCGACGAAAGCAACTTGGTGGACCTGTGGCGCACGCTGCGGCTGCCGGACAATGCCATCACCGAATTCCTGGCCACGGACCCGACTGACATGGCGGCGGCCAACAGGCTGCGAAATGCCGCACAGGGCGTGGTGGCAGGCGCGGCGCTGGACGCCCTGGTGGCCACGGCGGGCGCTGTGCGGGCGGCCATGCGGGCGCGGCAGGCGCGGGAAGCGGTGGGCGGTGCGGTTCCTGCTGCCAGGCCGGCGGCACCTGGGCCGCAAAGCCTGACCGACGCCGCCGGCGCCACGCCCAGCCCGCAGCGCGACGTGATCCTGAACGGGGACGCGAATCGCCCGCTGGTGGAGGTGATGTCGCCGGCCGCGGCGCCAGACCCGCAAGCGCGGTTGCGCGGAAGCCTCTCGGCCACCTCTCCGACCAGGATGGGAATCAGCCCCCAACGGGCGGCGGTGGCGCTGGACGACGCGGCCCGCGAAGCGCTCGCCCGGGCGGAAGCCCTCGACGTGCCGGTGTGGCTCCGCGGCGAGCCGGTGGGCATGGACGGCCTGCCAACGCCGCCCGATGGCCTGCCGGAGAACATCCGCGAACTGGTGAACGCCATGCGCACCGGCCGGATCGGGCCGCGTGGTGAGGTCAGCCTTTCCAGCTTCATCCGCGCGCAAGGCGGAGTGCAGAATCAGGGCGGCGAGGTGCTGGCCGAAATCGGCAGCGTGCGCACCATGCCTGGGCTGGTGAATAACCGGGGCGGCCTGACCCTTGATCGCGCGATCGAGGCCGCGGTGCAGGATGGTTATCTGCCGCCCGGCTCCACCATCAACGATTTCCTGCGCGCCCTGGGCGACGATGCTACGGGCCGGATGCGCAGCTATGGCCAGACCACGGATGAAGCCGGGCGAGCGGTGGCGGCCGCGGCGCGCGACCTGGACGAAACGCTGGGCGCCCTGGGCGGCTCCATCCGTGACACCGATGCGGACATTGCCGCACGGCTGGGCTTCGAGGCTCCGACCAGCGCGCGCACCGCCGCCGATCTGGCGGGCCAGGATGCCGCGCGCATGGGGAGCGAATCCAGGGGAGGGGAATTCCGGCCCGGCGAGGTCTATGTGAACTGGGGCCGGCTGCAGACCACGGACGACATTCGCGCCGTGCTGCGGGACATGGCCGATGCCTTCCGCCCGGGCGTCGATGCCGCGCGCCGGGGCGTGCAGTCCAATGCCGACACCGAGGCCCTGGCGCGGGCGCTGAACCTGACGCCGGAGCGGCTGCTGCAGCGGCAGGCAGGCGAAGCCTGGAACGCCGAGACCATCACGGCAGCGCGGATGCTCTACGAAGCCTCGGGCGCGCAGCTGGTTACCTCCGCCCGGGCGGCTGCGGCTGCCAATGCCGGCGTGCTGGAACAGATGGCGTTCCGCCGGATGATGGCGCTGCACCATGCCATCCAGGCGCAATTCCTGGGCGCACAGGCGGAGGCGGGCCGGGCGCTGCAAGCCTTCCGCATCCCCGTCGCCGGCGGCGCGCAGCAGCTCCGCGCCATTCAGGACACCATGGAGGCGATGGGCGGCGATGCCACCTCCGTGGGCATGGCCCGGCGGCTGGCGACGCTGGCGGACAATGTGGCGCCGGATGCGCTGCCGGCGGCGATCTCGCAATTCACCGCGCGCGGCGCGGCGGGCCGCACCCTCGAAGCCATCCAGGAAATCTGGATTAACGCGCTCCTCTCCAACCCCGCCACCCATGCGGTCAACGCCTTCGGCAACGCCCTGGTGATGCCGCTGACGGTGGTGGAGCGGCGGGTGGCCGGCATGATCTCCTCCGCCCGCGGCGCAGCCCCCGGAGAGGGCGTGGCGGCGCAGGAATATGCGGCGATGTGGTATGGCATGATGGCGGGCTGGGGCGATGCCCTGCGCCTGGCGGGCCGCACCTGGCGGGATGACGGTTCGGAGCTGGCCGAGCTGCTGGGCCGGCAGGATATGCCCTTCGAGCCCCGTGTGGGCAGCCGATCCTTCGGTTTGGACCCGGGCGGCACCGCCGGCCGTGCGCTGGACCTGCTGGGGCATAGCGTGGTGCGGGTGCCTGGCCGGGCAATGGCCGCCTCCGACGCTTTCTTCAAAAGCATGAACTTCCGTGGCGCCCTGCATGCGGGCGCGCATCGTGAGGCGCTGCGTCGGCTGGCCGAGACGGGGCAGGAAGCCACGGCCGAGAACATGCGCCGCACCATTGCGGAGGTGATGAGCAACCCGCCGGAGCACCTGATGATGGAGGCGGCGGACACCGCGCTCTACGCCACCTTCAACCGGCAGGCCGGGCCGATCACGCAGCGCATGCTGGCTCTTGCGAGCACGGACAGCCCAGGCTTCAACCTGGCCGCGCGGGTGGTGATGCCGTTCATCCGCACGCCCATGAACATCCTGTCCTACGGCTTCGAGCGCAGCCCGGTGGCGCCGCTGGTTGGGCAGTGGCGGGCCGATATTGCAGCCGGCGGCGCACGGCGCGACCTGGCGCTGGCCCGCATGGCGACAGGCACGATGATGATGGGGGCGGCCTACGATTGGGCCTCCGATGGCAGGGTTTCCGGCGCCGGGCCCCGCGAGGCGCGCGAGCGCGAGGCGTTGGAGCGCACCGGCTGGCGGCCCTACTCGATCAGGGTGGGTGACACCTGGCTGGCCTTCAACCGCATCGATCCGTTCGGCATGCTGCTGGGCACCGCAGCCGACATGGTGACGGCCGAGGCCACCCATGACTGGGACGATGGCGAATATGAGCGCGCGCGCGAAAGCATGGCGGAGGCCACGGCCTTCTTCGGCCGGGCGCTGGTGGAACGCTCGCCCCTGTCCGGCGCGGCTGATCTTTTCGAGGCGCTGAGCAACGACCCGCGCAGCCCCTTCAGCTATGCCGGCCGGGTGACGGGCAGCCTGTTCGCCCCCGGCCTAGTCGGCTTTGCGGAGCGGATCGTGGATCCCGAGACGCGCGATGCGCAGACGGTGTGGGAGCGCATCCAGGCGCGCATCCCCGGAATGTCGGATGACCTGCTGCTGCGGCGCAATCTGTGGGGTGAGCCGGTGCGCCCCGGGGTGCAGTCCATCCTGGGCGGCGAGACGGCGGCGGCGGTGTTCAACGCCATCACGCCTGTCGGGGTAAGCCCGGCGCGGGGGCGGCCGATCGACCGGGAGCTGCTGCGGCTGCGCTACTCGCCGCCGGCGGTATCGCCCACGCAGAACTTTGGCGGCGAGCTTGTCAGCCTGCGCGACTTTCCTGCCGCGCTGGACGAAATGCGCCGCTTGGCGGGCAATGAATTGAAGCTGCCGCAATATGGCGGCCTCGGCCTGGCGGACGCCTTGGATGCGCTGGTGGAGGGCCGGGCCGAATGGATGGTGCGCCGCATCAGCCCTGGTCCTGGCCCGGCCATGATCTCAGCGGGTGATGCCTATCAGCGCTCCACCGATGACGGGCGGATCGCGATGATCCGACAAATCAGGGCCGAATTCAGCCGAGAGGCGCGGGCCGAGCTGCCGCGGCGCCACCCCGACCTGGCCGAACGCCTGGACATGCTGCGGACGGAGCGCGAGCGCCGCCTTGGCGAAGAACAGTATCGCGGCACGCCGCCGGCACCGCCCCGCGCTTCCACCCGCCAACCCGCCGTTCAACTGAGGTGACGCCATGACCATCGCCAACACCGCGCCGCGCGTCGATTACATGGGCAACGGCGCCACCACGGCCTTCCCGGTGCCATTCGCCTTCTTCGGCGGGGCCGAGCTGCAGGTGATCCGCCGCGTGGTGGCGACGGGCGAGGAAACGGTGCTGACCTTGGGTGCCGATTACACGGTGAGCGGCGGCGCTGGCTCTACCGGCACCGTCACGGCCATCATTGCGCCGCTGCCAGCGGTCCAGTGGACCATCCGCCGAACCACGGAACGGGTGCAGCAGCTCGACTTTGTGGCGAACGATCATTTCCCGTCGCAGGGCCAGGAATCGCAGCTGGATCGAGCGATGGCCGTCATCCAGGAAATGAACGCCAAGATCGGTCAGACGCTTCGGCTGCGCGACACCGACGCGGGCGACGGCTTGCTGGCGCCGAAGGCCGTGCGGGCTGGCCGAGTGCTGGGCTTCAACGCGCAGGGCGAGCCGGAATACTTCGAAACCGATGCGATTGCCGACGCACGGCCCGCCGACATCATGGACCTGGTGCTGCTGCGCGGCAGCTTCGCGGACTGGACGAACACCACAGAAAACCAGAACCTGCTCGCAGCACTATTCGAGCGCGTCTACCAGCGCGGCAGCGCGGGCTGGAATGCCGGGGCGGGCACCATCACCATTAGCTCGGCGGGAGTGTATCGGCTGAGCGGCGCAATCCGATGCGACCCGCTGACCGCGCCTGGTGGCGGCACCTTCTCGGTGAAGGTCAACGGCGTCTCGGTGTGCACGGTGGATGGCAACCCGGCAAACACCTCGCTGATCCCATTCGCATGGGAGGGCGCGCTATCCGGCGGCGATGTCGTGACGCTGATCGTCAGCTCCGACCCGCTGCGCGTCTTCACCGCGGCGAACAGCGCCCGCTTCACGGTGGAGCGCATCCCCGAAAGCACCCGGGTCATCGGCGCCGATCAGGTGGTGGAGGTCTACCCCGAGACCTATGGCGCCGTGGGCGATGGCGTGACCAATGACGCGCCAGCCATCCAGCTTGCCATCAGCGCGCTGAGTGCGACGGGCGGCGTGGTGCGCTTCGGCGCGAAAACCTACCGCATGGACAGCCCCGTGACGATCAGCAGCGCCACGGTGCGCTTGCAGGGTGCGGGCTTCACCGAGGGACCAGGCCCGGGCCAGGGCACGTGGCTGACCACCACGCAGGCCGCGACCGTCATCACCTTCTCGGGCGTCACGGCGCGCGGCTCCGTCATGCGCGATATCGCGCTGTTCCAGGCCCAGCCCACGCCGGCCGTCAGCTGGACCCCGGTGGCGTCGGACTATTTCGTGAAGGTCACCGACTGCCTGGGCGGCGTCGATTTTGAGAACGTGTTCCTCTGCAACCTCACCAATGGCGTGAAGGTGTTCAACTCGGGGCGGACCAACTTCACCCGCATTCGTGGCCAGGTGTTCGGCGTCGGCATCTACACCGACAAGGCGCTGGATGTGCCGAAGTTCGTGGATATCCACTTCTGGCCGTTCTGGAGCGCGGATGCGAACGTGATGGCCTATTCGCAGGCCAATGCGCTGGGCTTCGTCACCGGCCGCGCCGCTGGGCCAATGTTCCAGCAGTGCTTCGGCCTGGGGCTGTTCCGCCATTTCTACTTCTTCGCCTCGGCCGATGGCGTGACCACGAAGTTCTTCATCGACCAGTGCTATACCGACTTCTGCAAGCACGCGATCTACTGCGATGCGGCGGGCGTCAACGGCATGGTCGGCACGCTCACCTTCCAGGGCGAGACCTATGGCGGCTCGGGCACGCCCATCTCCGGCGCTTCGGCCCTCTACATCACCGGCAACGATTTCACCGCGCAGATTGGCAGCCTCCGGGCGGATAAGTGCAGCGCGGCCGCGATCAACCTGCTGGGGCTGCGCGGTCGCGTGAACATCCGCGACTTTTGGGCCAAGGACTACAACACCGCGAACGCCGGCAGCCCGGCCATCAACCTGGCCAATGCTGGTTCGGTGGCGGACGCGAACCTTGTGGCGATCTCAACCTATCCCATCCTCCAGGGCACCTATGCCGGACGCCTGGTGAACACCGGCACGGATGGCCGCGTGCTGACCGCTGAGACGCCTTCCGCCACGGATGCGGGTGCGGTGGGCGGCGGGGTGATTAATGCCACCCCTGCGCTGACCGGGGCCAGCGTGCGCGGGTCGTTCAACATCCCGGACACCACCCTGCTCATCAGCAGCGCGCCCAGCTGGACCAATGGCGGGCCGCGGCCTGGCCGGCGGACGAAGTTCACGGGCAACGGCCGGGTGAATGGCGCCGGCGCTTCCACGGTCGGCGGCTATCTCGACATGCTGACCGGGCCGTGGGCGGACGACACCTATGGGGCCGACATCGAGCGCGCGAACCGCATGCTCATCGGCTCGGCCACGGTGCAGTCAGGCGATTACCTGCTGGCCCAGGTCTCGCCCTACATCGACCATCGCACGGTGATCGGCATGCAGGCCGTGGGTCAGATGACCTATTTCGACCAGAAATCTACGCTCCAGGTGATCAGCCCCATCGGCGAGGTGGCGGCGTCTTTCGGCACCGTCACCTCCATGCAGATCGGCAAGCGGTCCTATGACAGCGTGGGCGGCGGTGCGGGCATGGCGGTTGGCGCCTTCGTTCGCGCGGACGCGCCGGGGCAATCGGGCTGGGCGATCTATGCCCACGGCATCCGCGACAGTGGCGCCGGGCCGCTGCTCATCGCCGAATACAACGTGGCCCAGCGCGAAAGCGGCACGCCGGAGCAACACCCCTTCCTGCTCGGCTCCAGCAGCGCCGCGGGCACGCTCTGGCTGCGCGCGGGCGGCGAGGCCGCGCTGGCGGGGATGACGCTCTACGACGCGAATTTTGCCCTGGGCATCGTGCCCAGCGTCTACGCGGCTACCACGAAATTCCGCAAGGGCATCATCTTCGGCGCCCTGGCCCTGACCGGCACCGATGGCGTCACGGGCTACGGCGTGGCGATGCAGCTGGCCAACCGCCACGGCATCGAGTGGGTCGGGTCGGACGGCGCGACCAAGGGCGTCATCACCATGACCGCCGGCACCACCTTCGTCGGCAATCTGACCTTTGCTTCCGGCGGGTTGGAGTTCCAGGCTTCGAACAACAACGCCTCGTTCCGCACCTCGGCCAATGCCAGCAACGCGAATGGCCTGTGGATCAAGGGCACCGCGGCCGGCACCGCGCCGGAGATTGCGGTGATGGGCACCGATACGAACATCCCCTTCGTGTTCCGCAGCCAGGGCACGGGTGACTTCATCTTCGTAAACACGAACGCGCTGATCCAGTTCCCGAACACCAGCGCGGCGGCCAGCGTGCCGGCCAACTTCACGGCCAGCCGCATCCTCTACATCCGCGACGGCAGCGGCACCGCCTACGCCGTCCCCTGCCGCGCAACCGGCTGGTAACCCAAGGAGAAACCCATGAACGCACCGATCACCGATGGCGAGGCCGTTGTGGCCCTGTCCCTCATCGCCGCTGGCGCCACGGCCCTGAATGCCGATGGCGGCCGGGTCAGCACCGTAATGCAGGCCGTCCAGCGCGCGGCACAGGCGCCGGCCGCGCTGTCCTTTGACGACATCGAGGCTGTGGCCGGCACCGATGACGCCTTCCTGCAAACCATGCTCGGCAAGTTTCCGGCCTTCGTGACGTGGCGGGCAAAGCGGAACCAGGCCGCGGCGCCGGAAGCGGCGCTGTGAGCGCGGACGAGCCCCTGCACAGTGACGTGCAGGCCCATGTCGATGCCCTCGGCCAACAGGCCGTGCAGTGGGAGGGGCTGACCGATGAGCAGACCCGCGACCTGCTGCTGAGCGGGCACATCGAGCCCAGCATTCGCCGGCTGGTGCTGGTCAACGCACCCTGGGCGGTGCGGGACTGGTGGGAGCGCGAGGGCAAGGCGGCTTATCGGGAGCGGCAGGCGGAGGAAGCGGCCAAGGCGACCAAAGAAGAATTAGGTTTGCAAAACCTGCCTGAAAGCCTTTCGCGACCGTGAGGCTATGGGACTGGTTTGCGAGGGCTACGCGCTCTGAAAGTATTGGCGATGTGCATTCCCGCACGGGTCACCAATTCTACCAGTGATCGCTTGAGTGCCATCACCCCCAGCCGCGGCCGGGCGTCGGTGACGCCAAGCCCGCCGCCGAGATCCTCCAGCGTGTCGAGGAATTCCTGCTCGCACCCCGCCTCACACCCAGATGATATCCGCGCTCGCCAAACTCCGCGTCAGCCCCACGATGTGCGTCACCAGCTCATCCGTTGCGTCGAAGCGCGAATTGGCGTTGCTGTCGGCATAGATGCCCGTGCCCGAAAACCCGCCCAGCGTGATCTGCGAGGTGTAGTAGCCCCGCACCTTGCTGGAGAGCTGGATCTGGTCGCCGGTGGTGAAATCCATCACCTGCGCATAATCTGCGGTGCCGGCATTGCCGCTCAGCCCGTCATCATAGAAGGCGCCCCGGCTGTCGCCGAGCACGAAGATGTCGTTGCCCGCGCCACCGCTCAGCTTGTCGATGGTGCCGCGGCCCAGAAAGGTGCCGGTGGAGGGGATGCCGCTGATCGTGTCGCGCCCCGCCGTGCCGGTGAGGGTGTCATTGCCCGCGGTGCCGAAGATCCTGTTCGGCCCCAGATCGATGGTGATGGCGTAGCTGGTGGAAAGGCTGCCCAACCCGCCGCCATTATTCTCCACCCGCGCGGTGTAGCTGTAGCTGCCCGCCGCCTGGGCCGCGTCGGTGAAGCTCCAACTCGTGCCGCTGGCGGCGGCGACACCCGCCTTGGCGCCGTTGCGATAGACCACCAGCGATTCGCCCGCAGACATGGCGGTGGACAGGCTGCCCTGCAGGGTGGGCGTGGTGTCGTCCGTGGCACCTCCGGCCAGGATGCTGCCCTGCACCGCGCCGACATTGTCCCGCACCGAGGTGATGCGCACGATCTCGGTCGGCGCCACCACCGGCGGCGGCGTCACGGTGCCCGACATGAGGTCGCCCACATCCAGCCGCCCGCCCGTCGCGACCTTCCCGGCCAGGGAGGCCGTGGCCTCGGCCGTGCCCAGGATGGCCGCCTTGATCTGTGCCGCCGTGGCATTGGGGTTGGCCGAGGCATACAGCGCCGCCGCCCCCGTCACATGCGGCGTCGCCATGGAGGTGCCGCTCAGCACGCCGTATGTGTCGCCGGGCAGCGTCGAGTAGATCGACGAGCCCGGCGCCGCGATATCCACCTGCGTCGCGCCGTAATTCGAGAAGGAGGAGAGCCCGCCGGCGCTGGTGATCGAGGCCACCGCGATCACGTCGTCATAGCCCGCTGTCCCGGCGGTGCTGTAGTTCGACGGGTAATTCGCTGTGGTGTCGTTGTTTCTGCCGTCATTGCCGGCCGCGGCCACGAACAGGATATCGGCGCGCGCCGCGCGGGTGATGGCGTCCGCCATCGCCTGGCTGTAGCCGCCGCCGCCCCAGGAATTGTTGGTGGCGACGAAATTCTGCGAGGCCCCGGCGAGGGTGGCGGCGGTGGTGAAGTAATCCACCGACTTCACCGCATTGGCGGTATTGCCGCCGCCATTGGCCGCCAGGAACTTGGTGGCGACGATCTGCACGTTCCACGCCACGCCCGCCACGCCCACGCCATTGCCGCCAATACCGCCGATGGTGCCGGCCACATGCGTGCCATGGCCATTGTCGTCGAAGGGGTCGTTGTCGTTGTTGGCGAAGTCCCAGCCGATCAAATCGTCGCGGTAGCCATTGCCGTCCTGGTCATTGCCATTGGCCCACCGTGTGTCGCGCAGCAGGTCACCGGCATCGATCCGGCCATTGCTGTTCCTGTCGGAGACGAAGGCACTGTTGGCGGCGTTGTTCAGGTCACGGAAGGTGATGAGACCGTCGCTGTCCATGTCGCGCAGCTGCGCCCTGAAGCTGGTCGGGATCTCGCCCTGGTTTAGCCAGACATTCAGGTAGAGATCGACATGGGTATAGTCGATGCCGGTATCGACCACGCCGACCACGGTCTTCATGTTGCCGGTATAGCCCGCCGTCCAGGCCTCGCCCGCCTGGCTGCCGAAGGCGTTCTTCAGCGCCGTGGTATCGCCCTGCATGTTCCACAGGCTGCCGCCGGTATAGCCGGGATCATTGCTGACGGCCGCGACCCACAGATCGTCAACGGGCTCCCCCAGCGCTGTCCCGGACACATCCGCCTCCGGCTCGGCCGAGGCGACCTCGAGGATCTGGTTGGGCTCGGCAAAGGCCACGCCGGGCTGGCTGGCCAGAAGTTCGACGGCGTCCTGCAGCGCCTGCCCCTCCGGCAGTTCCACCCGCAGCAGCGGGCCGGCCTCGCCATCGGCTGCCCGCACCACCTCGGCCAGCGTGCCGCCCACCGCCTGCAGCGCGGCGCTGATCTGCGCGGCATCGGCGCCGGCGATGAATTGCAGCAGGATATCGGTGGGCGCTGGCGGCACCGCGGCCGCCTGGTCGCCGGGAAATTCGTAAGACTGGGCATCGCCGGAACCGGATGGCTTGATGGGGCGAGCGAAAGGGCGCGGGAACATGGTTTCTCCGTACTTTGTGGTGAGAATGCCCGGTGCGGTCGCCGCGGGGCAAGCCCCATCCTTCGCGCCCTTACCCGCAGCCATCATGGCTTCGTCGTCATGCTGATCGATCGCGGCTGATCTCATTTTGCGGGACAGAGGCTAACGCGCCCTTAACCGCGCCCCCTGGCGGGGAAAACGACGACGCTAATGGCAAGTCTGCATGGCTTGTTGCGCCGCGCGCCCCCGCGCGACATTGTTCCACCTTGGGGGGCGATGATGTTTCCACTTTCCATCATGCTGAAATCGTTCATTCGCTGCGGCAGCCTCACGGTCATCGACCATGCCGGCCGGGCCCATGTCTTTCGCGGCACGGCGGCGAGCCCGGCCGGGCCGGCGCCGGAGGTGACGATGCGGCTGACCGATCCTTCGCTGTACACCAAGCTTTTCCTCAATCCGGAGCTCCATGCCGGAGAAGCCTATATGGACGGCCGGATGAGCTTTCCCGGCTCCTCGCTGCGCGATTTCCTCACCCTCTTCTCGCTCAACCGCCAGGGCCTGGCGAGCTTTCCGGCACAGCGCGCGTTTCGTCGCGTCTCGCGGCTGTTGCGCGGCTTCCAGCAGGCCAATCCGGTGGGGCAGGCCACCGCCAATGTGGCGCATCATTATGATATCGGGAATGCGCTGTATCGCCTGTTTCTCGATGACGGCATGTTTTATTCCTGCGCCTATTTCCGCGACGAGGCCGAGAGCCTGGAGGCGGCGCAGATCAACAAATGCCGCCTGATCGCCGCCAAGCTTCGGCTGCGCCCGAGGATGGAGGTGCTCGATATCGGCTCGGGCTGGGGTGGGCTCGCCATCTACCTGGCCCAGGTCGCGGATGTGCGGGTGCTGGGTGTGACCCTCTCGCGCGAGCAGCATGAGTTGGCCACCGCGCGGGCCGAACAGGCCGGCCTGGCCGACCGGGTGCGGTTCGAGCTGCTCGATTACAGGCAGCTCGACCGGCGCTTCGACCGGATCGTCTCGGTGGGCATGTTCGAGCATGTGGGGGTGGCGCATTACGACGAATTCTTCAGCAAGATGAATGATCTGCTGCTGGATGACGGGGTGATGCTGCTGCATTCCATCGGCAAGATGAGCCCGCCCAGCACCACCAGCCCCTGGCTGCGCAAATACATCTTCCCCGGCGCCTATGCCCCGGCCCTGTCCGAGGTGTTGCCGTGCACGGAGCGCAACCGGCTCTGGGTCACCGATCTGGAATTCCTGCGGGTGCATTATGCCCTCACCCTGGCGCATTGGCAGCAGCGCTTCGAGGCGCATCGCGCCGAGATCGCGGCGCTGCATGACGAGACATTCTGCCGGATGTGGGAGTTCTATCTGATCAGCGCGGAACAGGTCTTCCGCACCGGCGCGCAGCAGGTCTTCCACATGCAGCTGGCCAAGCGGCGGGACGCGGTGCCGCTGACGCGCGACTACATCGCCGAGGAACACGCCGCGCTGCTGGCGCGCGAGGCAGCCATGGGCCTGGCCGGGAGCTGAGGCCGGCACGGCGCATTTCTTCCCCGCGCCGCCTGTGGTAGGTTTCGCCCATGCAACCGCTTCCCATCGCCATCGGCGCCGATCATGGCGGCGTCGACCTCAAGCGCCAGCTTGTGGCGGCACTCCAGGCCGCCGGCCATCAGGTGAGTGATGTCGGCACCGATGGCACCGAGAGCGTGGACTACCCCGACTTCGCCCGCCCGGTCGCCGATGCCGTGATCTCCGGCGCCGCGCGCTTCGGCGTGCTGGTCTGCGGCTCGGGCATCGGCATGGCCATCGCCGCCAACCGCAACCCCGGCATCCGCGCCGCGGTGCTGCACAATGCCACCGAGGCCCGGCTGACCCGCGCCCATAACGACGCCAACATCGCCTGCCTGGGCGGCCGCACCACGGGTGTGGAAGTGGCGATCGACAGCCTGCTCACCTTCCTCTCCACCCCCTATGAAGGCGGCCGGCACGACCGTCGCATCGCCAAGATCGAGAAGGCCACGCCATGAACGAGACCACCGCCCGCTTCCTCCCCGCCCGCTTCTTCCAGGCCTCCCTGGCCGAGGCCGACCCCGAGATCGCCGCCTGCGTGGCGCAGGAGCTGGTCCGCCAGCAGGACGGCATCGAGCTGATCGCCTCGGAAAACATCGTCTCCCGCGCCGTGCTGGAGGCCCAAGGGTCGGTGCTGACCAATAAATACGCCGAGGGCTATCCCGGCCGGCGCTATTACGGTGGCTGCGAGGTGGTCGATATCGCCGAGACGCTGGCGATCGAGCGCGCCAAGCAGCTTTTTGGCTGTGGCTTCGCCAATGTGCAGCCGCATTCCGGCGCCTCGGCCAACCTTGCCGTCTTCCTGGCCCTGCTGAACACCGGCGACACCTTCCTGGCGATGGACCTGGCGGCCGGCGGCCACCTGACGCATGGCGCCCCGGTGAATTTCTCCGGCAAATGGTTCAAGCCGGTCAGCTATGGCGTGCGGGCCGAGGATGGGCTGATCGACTACGACGTGGTCGAGAGGCTGGCGCATGAGTGCAAGCCCAAGATGATCATCGCCGGCGGTTCGGCCTATTCGCGCGAGATCGATTTTGCCCGGTTTCGCGCCATCGCCGATGCGGTGGGCGCGTATCTGATGGTGGACATGGCGCACTACGCCGGTCTCGTCGCCGCCGGCGTCTACCCCACCCCGATCCCGCATGCCCACATCACCACCACCACCACGCACAAGACGCTGCGTGGCCCGCGCGGCGGCATGGTGCTCACGAATGACGAGGCGCTGGCGAAGAAGATCAACTCCGCCATGTTCCCCGGCCTTCAGGGCGGCCCGCTGATGCATGTCATCGCCGCCAAGGCCGTGGCCTTCGGCGAGGCCCTGAAGCCCGATTTCCGCGCCTATGCCAAGCAGGTCGTGGCCAATGCCCGCGCGCTCGCCGATGAGCTGGTGGGCCAGGGGCTTGCCATCGTCTCCGGCGGCACCGACAGCCACCTGATGCTGGTGGACCTGCGCCCCAAGCGCGTCACCGGAAAAGCCGCCGAGCAGGCGCTGGGCCGCGCCCACCTGACCTGCAACAAGAACGCCATTCCCTTCGACCCGGAAAAGCCCATGGTCACCTCCGGCGTGCGCCTGGGCAGCCCGGCCGGTACGACGCGCGGCTTCACCGAGGTGGAGTTCCGCCAGATCGGCCAGATGATCGGCCGGGTGCTGGATGGGCTGGCCGGTGCCAACAGCGCTGAGGGCAATGCGGCGGTGGAAGCCGCGGTGGGGGCCGAGGTGCAGGAGCTGTGCCGGCGCTTCCCGATCTACTGAAATCCGTTGTTTCGCCGGGTCGAAACCCTATATCTTCCCAACTGGTCAAGAGGTTGCCGCGATGGCCAACATGAGGTCCGCACTGTCACTCTTCGGTTTGGGAAAGCCACGGTCGGGTGTCATGGCCGTCATCCTGCCTGAGGCATTGGCCATGGCCGTCATTGCCTTTGTCGTGTCGGTGGCTTTCGCCCTTCCTGGGGCGTTCGGCCAACGGTTGGCCACCGCGCTTCCCATGGTGGCGGTGATGATGCTGGCCTATTTCATCGTCCGCATGGTGGCGCTGCGGGTTGAGACCGCGCAGATCAGCCGGGAACGGGAAGCGACATACAAGCGCTCGCTCCGCCTGAACGACGCGATCACGCGCAGTTTCCAGCGCCCCGACTGACCCGGTTTGCCGGCGCCAGCGATCAAGCTCAGCCGCGACGCCATTCTTGCCGATCTGGCGGATTTCGAGGCGGATCACGCCACCGGCTTGGCGCTGGATCCGAAACTCCAGAAGGCATGGGCCGGGCGTCTGGGCCTATACATGGAATATGCCCGTTCGGCGGAACCGGATGGCGGCTGGTCCGGGCCGCTCCTTGAAATGCTCCTGGGGTTTGCTGGGTTTTTCGTGGCCATTGCCGATGCCAGCGGCAAGCTGTCCGTCCTCGGCCTCTTCCTGGGTTTTCTGGGGTTCGCCAGCAGCACCGGAAAATATACCGATGCGAAGTTGCGCGCCGCCGAGATGCTGGCCTTGCAGAAACAGATCGAAGAGGCGCAGATCATCCTCCAGGCGCTGCGCGCCGCGCGAAGCAACCCCTGAGAGCACACCATGCGCTGCCCCTTCTGCGGAAACGAAGAAACCCAGGTGAAGGACAGCCGCCCGGCCGAGGATGGCCTGGCCATCCGCCGCCGGCGCTTCTGCCAGCCCTGCGGCAACCGCTTCACCACCTTCGAACGCGTCCAGCTGCGCGACCTCACCATCGTGAAGACCGATGGCCGCCGCGTGCCCTTCGACCGCGACAAGCTCTCCCGCTCCATCCGCATCGCCATGCGCAAGCGGCCCTTCGACGAGGACCGCATCGAGCGCATCGTGAACGGCATCCAGCGCCGGCTGGAAACCGAGACCGAGGCCGAAATCCCCTCGCGGCGCGTCGGCGAGATCGTCATGGACACGCTCAAGGGCGTGGACCAGGTGGCCTATGTGCGCTTCGCCTCGGTCTACCAGAATTTCTCCGAGGCCCGCGATTTCCAGGCGTTTCTGGGCGCGCTCGACAAGAGCTGAGCCATGCCTGATGAGGATGATCTGGCCCATATGCGGGCGGCACTGGCCGTGGCTTCCCGCGGCCTGGGCAATACCTGGCCCAACCCCGCCGTGGGCTGCGTGCTGGTAAAGGACGGCCGCGTCATCGCCCGCGGCTGGACCCAGCCGGGCGGCCGGCCGCATGCCGAAACCCAGGCGCTGGACAGGGCAGGGCAGGCGGCGCGCGGCGCCACCGCCTATGTCACGCTCGAACCCTGTTCCCATCACGGCCGCACCGCGCCGTGCTGCGACGCGCTGATCCAGGCCGGCATCACCCGCGTGGTCTGCGCGATGCGCGACCCGGATAGCCGGGTGGATGGCCGCGGCTTCGCCCGCCTGCGAAGCGCCGGCATCGCGGTGGAGGAGGGCCTGTTGGGCGCGGAAGCCCGCCGCGCCCAGGCCGGCTTCCTGCGCCGTGTCACGCAGGGCCTGCCCATGGTCACCCTCAAGCTGGCGAGCACGCTGGATGGCCGCATCGCCACCGCCACGGGCGAAAGCCGCTGGATCACCGGCCCGGAAGCGCGGCGCGAGGTCCACGCCGCCCGCGCCCGCCACGATGTCGTGCTGGTGGGCAGCGGCACCGCGCTGGCCGATGACCCGGAGCTGACGGTCCGCGCCCTGGGCCTGCCCAGCCCGCCCCGCGTGGTCTTCGACAGCCGGCTGCGGACGCCGCTCACCACCCGCCTGGTCACCACCGCGCGCGAAACCCCGACCTGGCTGGTCACCGGCCCCGGCCATCGCCCGGCGGCACTCGCCCCCTATCTCGCCGCCGGGGTGGAGGTGATCACCGCCCCGCGCGGCGATGGCGGCCTCGATGCCCGCGCGGCGCTGCAGGCCTTGGCCCAGCGCGGCGTGACGCGCGTCTTCGCCGAGGGCGGTGCCGCCCTCGCGGCCGGGCTTTTGCGCGCGCGGCTGGTGCAGCGTATCCTCTGGTTCCACGCCGCCGGCGTGATGGGTTCCGAGGGATTTCCCGCCATCGGCCCGCTCGGGCTGGCGCAACTCGCGCAAATGCCCAGATACTCACGTGTGGCAAGCCGGGCCCTGGGGGCTGACAGCTTAAGCGAATACGAAGAGGACTGACCGCCCATGTTTACCGGCATCGTCACCGCCCTGGGCACCGTGCGCGAGGTGCAGCCCATCGGCGGCGGCCACGACATGCGCGTGGTGATCGGCGTGGCCCCCGCCTTCCTGGCCGAACCGGCCACGGCACTGGGCGCCTCCATCTGCTGCTCCGGCGTCTGCCTCACCGTGGTACGGCTCGGCGCCGACGAATTCGCCGTCGACGCCTCGGCCGAGACCCTGGCCAAATCCACGCTCGGCGGCTGGCGCCCCGGCAGCCGGGTGAACCTGGAGCGCAGCCTGCGCCTGGGTGATGAACTCGGCGGGCATATCGTGGCGGGCCATGTCGATGCGGTGGCCGAGGTGCTGGAGGCCACGCCCGAGAACGCCTCGGTGCGCTGGCGCTTCCGCCTGCAAGGTGGCCTGGCCCGCCATGTCGCCTCCAAGGGCAGCGTGGCGCTGGACGGCGTCTCGTTGACCGTCAATGAGGTTGAAGGCGATGATTTCGGGGTGAACATCATCCCCCACACCGCCGCCCACACCACCTTCGGCACGCTGCAACCCGGCGATCGGGTGAATTTCGAGGTCGATACCCTGGCGCGCTATGTCGCCCGGCTCGTGGAGTACAATCGTTGAAGACCGTCACCAGCCGCTACGCGGATTTCCTTTCCCCCACCGCCGAATTGCTGGAGGAGGCGCGGGCGGGCCGGATGTTCATCCTCGTCGATGACGAGGACCGCGAGAATGAGGGCGACCTCGTCATCCCCGCGCAATTCGCCACCGCTGATGCGGTGAACTTCATGGCGCGCTTCGCCCGCGGGCTGATCTGCCTGGCCATGGCAAGGCCGCGGGTGGAACAGCTGGGCCTGCCGCTGATGGCGCAGCACAATGGCACGCGGCACACCACCGCCTTCACCGTCTCCATCGAGGCGCGCGACGGGGTAACGACGGGCATCTCGGCGGCCGACCGCGCGCGCACCATCGCCGTCGCCATCAACCCCGATCTGGGGCGCGAGCATATCGTGACGCCCGGCCATGTCTTCCCGCTGGTGGCGCGCGATGGCGGCACGCTGGTTCGCGCGGGGCACACCGAGGCGGCGGTGGATTTTTCCCGCATGGCCGGCCTCAACCCCTCCGGCGTCATCTGCGAGATCATGAATGATGACGGCACCATGGCCCGCCTGCCCGATCTCGTCTCCTTCGCCCAGCATCACGGCCTCAAGCTCGGCACCATCGCCGACCTGATCGCCCATCGCCGGCGCACCGAGAAACTGGTCACCCGGGTCGAGCAGGGCGAGATCCAGCACGCCGTGGGCGGCCCCTGGAAGGCCGTGGTCTATTCCACGCCGCTGGAGCCGGGCGAGCATCTCGCCCTCATCAAGGGCGACATCTCCGGCCCCGCCCCGGTGCTGACCCGGATGCATGCCGCGAGCCTGCTGCATGACCTCGTCGGCGGCGCCGGCGCGGGCGAGCTGCATGGCGCCATGCGCATGATCGCCGCCGAAGGCCGCGGCGTGGTGGTGCTGCTGCGCGACTACCGGGTGGATGGCATCAGCACCGAGATCCGCCGCGGGCGTGAACGCGCGGCCTCCCCCGCGCTGCGCGACTACGGCATCGGCGCGCAGATCCTGGCCGATCTCGGCCTGTCCAGCATCATCCGCCTGTCCAACCACCCCCGCCCGGTGGTGGGCCTCGAGGGCTATGGGCTGGAGGTTGTGGAAACCCGGCCGGTGGCGGGCGGGGTCTGAGATTGCGCGCCCTCGTCATCACTCTTGTGTGACAAGGGGCGTTACAATGCCCGTAGGGGCTGTCAATTGCCCTATGCAGCCGGCTCCAAGCCACGTTAGCGTGCCGCAACGAATGGGATTGGACCGCAAATGGCACGCTCAGCATCATATCGCCTCACCGCCGCCCTCACCGCCGGAATTGTGCTGGCCGGCTGCACCACCCAGGTCGGCAGAATTGGCAATGATGACGGGCGCGATGCCTGCCGGATGCAGCTGGTACAGCTCGACAGCACCGGCAATTTCTTCGGCGAGGACATCGTGCGCGGCGCCGCCGTGGGCGCCCTGACCGGCGCGCTGATCGGCGGCCTGGCCACCGGGCGCTGGCAGGGGGCGCTGGTCGGCGCGGCGGTGGGCGGCGCGGGCGGTGCGGCGGTGGGCTACTACGCCGCCCTGCAACGCCAGCAACGCGACCAGGCCGGCGTCAACGCGCAGATCGCCAATGACCTGCAACGCGAGAATGCCGAGATCGACCGCACCCAGATCGCCTTCGACCAGCTCTTCGACTGCCGCCTGCGCGCGGCCGAGCAGATCCGCCAGGCGGTGCGCGACGGCCGGTTGAACCGCGAGGTCGCCACCCAGCAGCTGGCCGAACTCCGCCAGCGTGCCAATGGCGACATCGCCCTGGCCCAGACCATCAACGGCCGCATCGGCACCCGTGGCGCCGAGTTCGACAGCGCGATCGACGCGGTGGTGCCCGGCGGCAAGGTGGGCCTGGCCGCCGTCGGCGCGCCGCCGCCGATCCGCGTGGCGCCGCGCCGCAACGTCAACGTGGTCTTCTCGCCGCAGCCCAACAGCCCGCAGATCGCCCGGATCGACGCGCGCGAAGTCGTGGCGGTGCGCCCCGGCCCGCCCGGTTTCGCCCAGGTCGAGACCGCCAGTGGCGTGCGCGGCTATGCGCCGGCCGATGCCTTCGCCGCGCCGCGCTCGGCCCTCGAACAACCGGCCGCGGGCAGCGATGTGCGCTCTCTGGCCGCCACCAACCTCGCCCGCCGCGACACCTTCACCACCTCGGTCGGCAGCGCCGAGCGCCTGGCCTCGTCCGGCGGCTTCGAGTTGACATCCTGAGCCACGCATCGGGGAGCTTCGGGCGATGAAGGCCTGGGCACTCCGGCTTGGGATCATGGTCGCGCTGCTGGCGCCGCTGGCGGTGCTGGGGCAGACGGTGCCCAAGCCCGGCCAGCCGCCGGCGGCGCCCGCGCGCGGCGTGATCGTGCCGCCCTCACAGGCCGTGACGGCGGCGCCCGCCCTGTCACCACAGCCCGCGGGCCTGCCGCCGCCCCAGGCGCCCATCCTGCGAGTGGAGGCCGGCGCCCACACCGCCCCCGTCTCACGCCTTGCCACCGACGCGGCGGGCCGCGTCCTCGCCTCGGTCTCCGACGACAAGACGTTGCGGCTGTGGTCGCTGCCCGAGGGCACGCCGCTTGGCGTGCTGCGCCCACCCATCGGCCCGGGCGATGAGGGCGAGCTCTATGCCGTGGCGCTGTCGCCCGATGGCGCGCGGGCCTTCGTCGGCGGCCATACCGGCGCGGCCTGGGATGGCAGTTTCTCGGTCTATCTCTTCGACACCGCCAGCGGACGGATGCTGGCGCGGCTGCCCGGCCAGCCCGCGCCCATCCAGCATCTCGCCGTCTCACCCGATGGCGGGCGGGTGGCGGCGGCACTGGGCGGCCGCGCCGGCATCCGGATCTGGGACGCCGCGACCGGGCGGCTGCTGGCCGAGGACAGCCAGGGCTGGCAGGGCGCCGCCCGGATGGTCGCCTTCGACGGGGCAGGGCGGCTGGCCGCAAGCTCAGCCGATGGCAGGATCAGGCTCTATGACGGCGCCGGGCGGCGCATCGCCGAGCGCCAGCCCGTGCCCGGCGCCCGGCCCTATGGCCTCGCCTTCTCGCCCGACGGCGCGTTGATCGCCATCGGCTATGAGGACCGGCTGCGGGTCGATATCCTGATGGCCGCCGACCTGCGCACCATCCTCACCCCCGACACCACGGGCCTGAGCGGCGAGGGCCTGCCCGCCGTGGCCTGGGCCAGCGATGGCCGGGGCGGCGTGCAGCTGCATGCCGCGGGCTATGCCAGGGCCGCCAACGCGGCGCCGGGCACGGCCAATTTCCTGATCCGCCGCTGGGCCGATTTCGGCCTTGGCCCGTTCCGCGACATCCCCGCCGGGCGCGACGCCATCGCGCAATTGCTGCCGCTGCCCGGCGGCGGGCTGGCCTTCGCCGCCGCCGATCCGGGCTGGGGCCGGCTTGCCCCCGATGGCAGCCTGGCCCAGCCGCCCAGCCCCCCGGGCGGCGATTTCCGCAATACCGCCTTCAGCCTGGCCGCCAGCGCCGATGGCCAGACCCTGCGGATCATCCTGCGCGCAGGCGGCCCGGCCTTGCTGTTCAATGCCCAGGCCAGCCGGCTCGCCCGCGGGATGGGCGACGGGTTGGTCACGGCACGCACCCAGGCGCCGCGGCTGACCGTGACCGACTGGCAGAACCGCGACCGCCCGCGCCTGGGCAATGTGGCGCTGCGGATCAATGAGGGCGAGTACAGCCGCAGCCTCGCCATCGCGCCCAACGAGGAAAGCTTTCTGCTAGGCACCGACACCTTCCTGCGGCTGTATGACCGCAGCGGGCGGCTGGTCGACCAGATCGCCACCCCCGGCGCGGTCTGGGGCGTGGTGGCGCTCGATGGCCTGGCCGTGGCCGCACTCGGCGACGGCACCATCCGCTGGTACGAAACCAATGGCCGCCTGGCCGAGCGCGGCGCGCTCTTCGTCCATGCCGATGCCCAGCGCTGGGTGCTCTGGACGCCCGAGGGGCTGTTCGACCACGCCGCCCAGGGCGGGCAGGACCTGGTGGGCGTGCACCTGAACAACGGCCGGGCGCAGACGCCGGAATGGGCCAGCTTCCAGCAGGCCTATCGCGCGCTCTATGCCCCCGCCGCCGTGCGCGCGCGGCTGCTGGGCGACAGGGCGCTGACCATGGCGCGGATGAACGACCTGGGCGAGGTGCGCAGCCGCATCGGCCGCCTGCCCACCCTGGTCGCCGGCCAGGCCTGCGCCGTGGTGGGCGAGGTCTGCCTGCCCGTGGCCTGGAGCGGCGGCGAGCTGCCCGGCGGGGCCTCCGCCCTGCGGCTGGGTTTTTCCGTCACCGATCGCGGCATGGGGCTGGGGCCGCTCGACGTCATGGTCAATGACCGCATCGCCGTGCGCGGCGTGGCGGCCGCCGGGGCCAATACCGTGGAGGTGCCGCTCGACCCCGGGCCGAACCGCGTCTCCGCCCGGCTTTATGCCGATGACCGGTCGCTCTTCGCCGAAGGCCCGGCCATGGAGCTGCGCCGCGCCGGCGAGGCAGCGCCGCCACCCGGCGCCGGCCGCCTGATCATCGTGGCGGTGGGCGTGGATGAATACCGCATCGGCGACCTCAACCTGCGCTTCGCGGTGGCCGATGCCCGCACGGTGGTGGAGGTGCTGCGGGCGCGGGCCGCCGGGGTGTTCCGCGAGGTCCTCGCCACCACCCTGCTCAACCGCGACGCCACCCGCTCCAATATCCTGGCCGCCCTGGCCGCCACGGCGCAGATCGCCCGGCCGGAGGACACCTTCGTGCTCTACCTCGCCGGCCATGGCGTGCGCACCGAGCCCGACCGCCGCTTCCTCTTCCTGCCGCACGAGACCGCCAGCGTCACCGACGCGGGTGCGATGCGCAATTCGGCGCTGGACGAGAACACCATGGTGGCCGCCCTGGCCCGCATCCGCGCCCGCGATGGCTTCCTGTTCATCGACACCTGCCATGCCGGGCAGGTCACCATCGACAGCCTGGCCGCACTCGGCAACGAAACCGGGCGCTTTCTGCTGGCGGCGAGTTCCTCGGTGCAGGAGGCGCTCGATTCCTATGACGAGCGCAACGGCGTCTTCGCCTTCGCGGTGCGCGAGGGCATGGCCGGCCGCGCGGCCACCGATGGCGAGGGCCGGGTCTCCGCCCTCTCGCTCGGCGAATGGGTGACCAGGCGGGTGCCGCAGCTGGCGGCGGAGAAGCAGCACCGCCAGGACGCCGTCTTCCGCACCGCGCAGCGCGACCTGCGCTCCTTTGCCCTCGGCGCGGTGGCGCGATGAGCCCGACCCGCCCCATGCCAGCCGGGGAACCGACGTGAGCGGCCTTCTGACCAGCGCGCAGACCGAGCGCCTGCTCGAGATCACCTCGCCGCTCGGCGCGCACGCCCTGGTGCTGCGCCGGCTCTCGGTCCAGGAGGGCATCGGGCGCCCCTTCACCCTCTCGGCCGAGGTGCTGAGCGAGATGATGGACATCACGCCGGCGCAGATCGTGGGCAAGACCATCACCTGCACGGTCAAGACGGCGAATGCCGGGAAGCGGCATTTCCACGCCGTGGTCCGCGCGCTGACCCGCCTTGGCCCCTATGGCCGCGGGCTTGCCGCCTATCGGCTGGAGGCGGTGCCGCGGCTGTGGCAGCTGACCCGCACCGCCGATTGCCGGATCTTCCAGGAAAAATCGGTCAAGGACATCGCCACCGCCATTTTCGGCGAGCATGACGTGGCGCCGGTGCGCTGGGGCGGTTCGGTGCCCACGCAGAACCGGGTCTATTGCGTGCAGTTCAACGAGAGCGACCTGGATTTCGTCCAGCGCATCCTCGACGAAGCCGGTTGCGGCTATTTCTTCGAACACACCGAGAGCAACCACACGTTGGTGATCTGCGGCGCCAATGCCGACTACCCGCTGGTGCCGGGCGAGCCGCAGGTGATCCGACGCGACGCCGACATGCGCGGCGCGCTGACCGGCTGGCAACCTGCCCACGCCCTGCAGCCGGGCAAGAATGTCACCGAGGATTATGACGGCCTGAAACCAGCCTCGCTGAAGAAGGCCAATGCGGCGACCATCCTGGGCACGCCCAATGCCGCCGGCTTCGAGATGTTCCGCTGGCCCGGCGGCCAGGCGGTGCGGCCTGAGGGCGATCTCTCCAAGCTGGGCATGGAAGGCTGGGAGGCGCAGGCCGACCGTGTTACGGCCAGTGGCAACGACCCCACCATCTTCGCCGGCGGCCGGCTGAAGGTTCGGCCCGGGCTGGACGATCCGGCGCCGGTCACCTGGCTGGTCGCCTCGGTCAGCCATGAGGCCTTCGATGAGAGCCACCTGGCCGGTGGCGGCTCCGCCGGCTACAGCAATTCCCTGGTGCTGATGCCGGCGGACAGGCCGTGGCGCCCGCCCGGACCCCGGCCACGCCCCGCCATGGCCGGGCTGCACAGCGCCATCGTCACCGGCCCCGCGGGCGAGGACATCCATTGCGACGAATACGGCCGGGTGCGTGTGCATTTCCTGTGGGACCGCGCCGGCAAGACGGACGAGACCTCCTCCTGCTGGGTGCGCGTGGCGCAGACCCATGCCGGCAAATGGGGCGGCAGCTGGAACCTGCCGCGCATCGGTGACGAGGTGCTGGTGGGCTTCGTCGACAGCGACCCCGACAGGCCGATCATCATCGGCAGCCTGTACAATGCCGAGCAGAAGCCGATCTACGCCCTGCCGGCGAACAAGACGCAATCCGGCTTCAAGACCAAGTCCAGCAAGGGCGGTGGCGCGTCCAACTTCAACGAGCTGCGCTTCGAGGACAAGAAGGGCTCGGAGGAGATCAACATCCAGGCCGAGAAGGACATGACCCTTCTCATCAAGAACAACCGCACCGAGACGGTGAAGAACGACCGGACCGAGACGGTGGACGGCAAGCACACCGAGACGATCAAGCTGGACCGCACGCAAACCATCACGCAGGGCAACCAGCTGATGACGATCAAGCAGGGCAAGATGGACACCATCCTGGAGATGGGCAACCAGAGCACGCTGCTGAAGATGGGCAACCAGTCGACCAAGCTGGACATGGGCAACCAGGAGACGCTGCTCAGCCTGGGCAACATCACCACCAAGGCCAGCCTGGGCAAGATCGAGATCGAGGCCCTGCAGGGCATCACCCTTACCTCCGGCATGAGCAAGATCGAGATCACGCCGATGGGCATCAAGCTCACCGCCATGATGATCGAGGTGAAGGCCGACATGATGCTGAAGACGTCGGGCGGGTTGATGGCGGAGCACAAGGCGGGCGCGATGATGACCATCAAGGGCGGCATCGTGATGATCAACTGAGATGAGCAACCCGCCCCCCAACAAGCTGGCCATCCCGCTGGCCCCGATCCTGCCCCGGCTGGAATTGGACGCCGAATGCGCCGTCCTGCTCGGCCCGCTGCCCGATGCCGTGGCCGGCCTGGAAGCGCTGGTCGGCGCCAGGAAGCTTCCCGAGGCGATGCGCCTGATCGCCCATGCCATGCCCAAGCGCGAGGTGGTGTGGTGGGGCTGCATGTGCGCCCGCGCCGTGCCCGACCCGGCCCAGCCCGCGCCCGACGCCGAGGCGCTGACCGCGGCCGAGGCCTGGGTCCGCAAGCCCGACGAGGCCAACCGCCGCGCCGCCATGGCCGCGGCGCAGAAGACCGCCTTCCGCACCCCCGAGGCCTGGGCCGCCGTGGCCGCCTTCTGGTCCGGCGGCTCGATGTCGCCCGAGGGCCAGCCCGATGTGCCCCCGGCCGAGCATCTGACAGCCGTGGCCGTGGCCGGCGGCGTGATCATCGCCGCACTCCGCGGCAACCCCGCCCGCGCGCCCGACCGCTTCCTCCGCTTCCTGGAATCGGCGCGCGAGATCGCGGCAGGCGGGGCCGGCCGCCTCGCGCCCGAGGGGGGCTGAGCCATGCCCCCCGCCTCCCGCGTCACCGACATGCATGTCTGCCCGATGGTCACCGGTATCATCCCCCATGTCGGCGGGCCGGTGATGCTCGGCTGCTTCACCGTGCTGACCGGCATGATGCCGCAGGCGCGCGTCGGCGACATGTGCATCTGCGTGGGCCCGCCGGACACCATCGCACTCGGCAGCTTCACCGTGCTGGTGGGCGGCATGCCGGCGGCGCGCATGGGCGACCTGACGGCGCATGGCGGAACGGTCATCCTCGGCCTGCCCACCGTGATGATCGGGCCGTGAGTTTGTTGCCGAAAACGCAAGGTCGGGCCTACACTTCGCACATCAGGCGCAAAGGCTAGGGGAGGCGACATGGTTCTGGTTCTCACCATCCTGCGCTGCCCAGATGCCGCGGTGCCCGAACAGCGGGTGATCCAGGGCGGCGAATACACGCTGGGCCGCGGCAGCGAATGCGACTGGTCGCTGCTGGACCCCGAGCGCGTGCTCTCCAAACGGCATTGCGCGGTGGAATTCCTCAGCGGCGACTGGCAACTGCGCGACCTCTCGACCAACGGCACCTTCCTCAATTCCGGGGCCGAGCCGATCGGCCGCGACCAGGTCCGCCGGCTGCGCGATGGCGACCGGGTGCGTCTCGGCGCCTATGAGCTGGAATGCCGGGTGGAGGATGAGGCGCAATACGGCTCCGGCCGCTGGCAATCCGCCAACGCGATCCCCGACCCGATGGCGCCGCCCCCGCGGCATGCCGACATCTTCGCGGCGCCGCTGCCCGGGCTGTCGCCAGCCGGCGGCACCCCGGGTGGCCACGCCCCCCTGCTGCCGGCCGATTTCGACCCCTTCGCGCCCGAGGATCCGGGCCCGGTGATGCCCGACCACCGGCCGAGCACGCAGGATGTCTTCACTCCACCGCGCGCCACGATGCCGGATTTGCTGCCGGGCGATTGGGACGCGACGCCGCCGCCGCCGACACGGGCCGCGGCCGCCAGCGCCGACCCCTTCGCGGCGATGCCGGACCCCTTCGCCGATGCTCCGCCCGGGCCGGCCCGCGCCGCGCCACCGCCGACCGCGCCCATGCCCATGGCGCCGCTGCCCATGCAGCCGCTCCCCGTCGCGCTGGCACCGCTGCCGATGGCGCCCGAGCCCCCGGCCGCGCCGATTGCCGCGCTTCCCGCCGCCGCTTTCGCGCCCGACCCCTTCGCCACCGACCCCTTCGCCGAGCCGCCGCCACCCGTCGCGGCGCCCGTCGCGGCGCAGGTCGCCCCGGCCCCGGCACCGGCACCAGCACCAGCACCTGCCACCGGCGACCAGCACGCCGCCCTTGCCCTGCTGTTCCAGGGCGCCGGCCTGGGCCCGCCGCCGCCAGGGCTGGACCCGGCCGCGGCGCTGACCGCCGCCGGCGCCACCCTGCGCGCCGCCATCGCCGGCATGCGCGCCCTGCTGATCGCCCGCGCCGACGTCAAGCGCGAATTCCGCATCGAACAGACCATGCTCAGGGCCGCCGGCAACAACCCGGTGAAATTCGCCGCCACCGACGACACCGCCATCCTGGCCCTGCTGGCCGGCCCAGGCGCCACCAGCGGCACCGGAAACGCCGCCGCGCTGCGCGAGACTGTGGACGACCTGACCGCCCACCAGGTCGCCACCCTGGCCGCCACCCAGGCCGCCGCCCGCGCCTTGCTCGCCCGCCTGGCGCCGGGGCCGCTGGAGGCCGAGGCGCCACCGGCCGGCATCATGCCCGGCGCGAAGGAGAAGGCGCTCTGGGCCGCCTACAAGAAACTTCACCAGCAGGTGATCGACCAGTTCGATGATGACTTCGACTCTGCCTTCGGCAAGGCTTTCGCCCGCGCCTATGAGGAAGCCGCACGCACTCGGTGACAGCGGCGTCAAACGTATCTTGGGGATGAACACGCGGCATGGCTTGGAACGACAAGGTCGTCTGGCAGGAGGGCATGTTCCTCCGGGCCCAGCACTACCAGCAGCAGGACCGGTATTTCGAGCATCTGCTCCAGGCCCGCGCCGCGCCGCTGCGCGCGCATCCCTGGGGCGTGACCGAGCTCGCCCTTGACCGTGACCTGCTGGGCGCGGGGAAATTCGCGCTCTCCAACATCGCGGCTGTGCTGGAGGATGGCACCCCCTTCGCCATCCCCGGCACCGCCGACCATCCCCGCCCGCTCGACCTGATCGAGGGCACCCGCAACCAGATCGTCTACCTCGCACTCCCCGTTCGGCAGCCTGGCAGCCCCGAAGTGACCGGCAGCGAAGGCCCCGAAGGTGCGGCCGCGCGCTACAACCTGCGCGCCTTCGAGGCCTATGACACCCATTCCGACGCCACCCTGCCGGCCGAACTCGCCGTGGGCCGCCCCCGGTTGCGCTACATGCTGGAAAGCGAGGAGCGCGCGGGCTTCACCTGCCTCGGCCTCGCCCGCATCGTCGAGGTGCAGGCCGACCGGCGCGTGGTGGTGGATGACCGCTTCATCGCCCCCTGCTTGCGGGTTTCGGCGACGCCGGTGTTGGCCAATATCCTGGGCGAGCTGGTCGGCATGCTGGGGCAGCGGGCGGAGGCGCTGGGGGCCCGCCTCTCCCAGCCCGGCGCCCGCGGCGTGGCGGAGGTCGCGGATTTCCTGCTGTTGCAGACCATCAACCGCGCACTCCCGCTGCTGGCCCATTACGCCGATGCCGGCAACGTCCACCCCGAAACGCTCTACGCCACGCTGATCCAACTCGCGGGCGAACTCGCCACCTTCACCGCGCCGGACAAGAAAGCCACGGTCTACCCCGCCTATCGGCATGACGACCTGCAACGCACCTATGGCCCGGTGGTGGCCGATCTGCGGCGCTCGCTCTCCGCCGTGCTGGAGACCAACGCGGTCGAAATCCCCTTGCAGGAGCGCAGCCATGGCGTGCGCGTCGGCCCCATCCTCGATCGCAACCTGCTGCGCGCCGGGCAATTCGTGCTGACGGTGATGGCCGATATCCCCGGCGAGACCATCCGCCGGCAATTCCCCAACCAGGTGAAGATCGGCGCGGTCGAACACATCCGCGAGCTGGTGAATGTGGCGCTGCCCGGCATCATCATCCGCCCCCTTCCGGTGGCGCCGCGGCAAATCCCCTTCCACGCCGGCGCCACCTATTTCGAGCTCGATCGAGGCAGCCCGCACTGGCAGCAGATGCAGACCAGCGGCGGCTTCGCCATCCACGTCTCCGGTGACTTCCCCAATCTGCGTCTCTCTCTCTGGGCAATCCGCGCATGAGCGACAATCCCTTCGGCGAACCCGATGATGCCGAGCGCACGGTGGTGGGGCGCGCCGCCGCGCCGCGCCCGGTGGCGCAGGTGCCGCAAGCCGCCGCCCCGCCCGGCGCCCCCGCGCCCAGATTGGCAGGCGAGGCCGAGGCGATCCCCAAGATCGGCCCCGGCCCGCTGGCCGCCGCCGCCTCCCCCCTTCTGGCCATCCTGGCGCGGCTGGCCAATGCCGGCATCGCCGGCCAGCCGCCGGTGGAGGAGCTGCGCGAGCGTGCCCTTCGGTCCCTGCGCGCCTTCGAGGCCGATGCCCGCGACGCCAGCAGCACGGCCGAGGAAATCCGCGCCGCCCATTACGTGCTCTGCGCCGCCCTGGATGACGTGGTGCTGAGCATGCCCTGGGGCGCGCAGAGCGCCTGGGCGCAAAAATCGCTGGTCTCCACCTTCCACCAGGAAACCCGCTCGGGCGAGCGCGTCTTCGACCTGCTGACGGGCATGCAGAAGGACCCCGGCCGCTACAAGGGCGCGCTGGAGGTGGCCTATCTGGCGCTGTCGCTCGGCCTGCAAGGCAAGTACCGCCTGATGCCCAGAGGCACGGCGGAGCTGGATCGGGTACGCGAGGGCCTCTACCAGCTCCTCCAAACCCTGCGCGGCAATTGGGAGCGTGAGCTGTCCCCGCATTGGCGGGGCGTGGACGCGCCGCATCGCACCCAGGGCCGCTCGGTGCCGTTCTGGGTTGCCTTCGCGCTCGCCGCGGCCCTGCTGGGCGGCGGCTGGTATTGGCTTTCCGAAAAACTCGGCGGCTCGGCCGATGATCTCTATGCCCGGATGGCATCCCTGCCGCCGGGCGGCCTGCCTTCCATCGACCGCACCGTGCCGCCGCAGCCGCCGGCACCTCCGCCGCCACCACCCCCCACCGCGGCACCCCGCCCCGATGCCGTGGTCACGCTGCGCCGCTTTCTGGAGCCCGAGATCCGCCAGGGCCTGGTCACCGTCGATGGCGACGCCCAGCGGTTGCTGGTTCGCATCCGCAACCGCGGCATGTTCCCCTCCGGCTCCTCCGCCGTCGATCCGCGCTTCCAGGACATCTTGCGCCGCATCGGCGAGGGGCTGCGCGAAGAACCCGGCCAGGTGCAGGTGCAGGGCCATTCCGACAACCAGCCGATCCGCACCGTGCGCTTCCCCTCCAACTTCGCGCTCTCCCTCGCCCGGGCGCAGGAGGCCATGGCGGTGATCGTCGCCGCCAATGGCAGCCCGGCGCGCTTCTCGGCCGAGGGGCGGGCCGATGCCGAACCGCTCGCCCCCAACACCACGGCCGAGGGGCGGGAGGAGAACCGGCGCATCGAGGTCATTCTGCTGCGGGGGGCACGCTGATGCGCAGCTTTATCTCGATCGCCGCCCTGGGCGCGCTGGGGGGCGTCATCCTGCTCGACGTCGTCATCTGGCTGTTCTCGCCGCTGTTGGGCGAAATCTTCGACGCGGTATGGCTGCGCGCCATCCTCGTCGCCATCCCGGTGCTGCTTTGGGCGCTGATCTGCTTCCTGATCGGCCGCAAGCGCGAAAGCCGCGATGCCGGGCTGGTGGAAGCCGCCGCCGCCCCCGATCCGCAGGCGAAGAAAGACGAGGCCGCGGCCGAGGAAGAGGCCGCGCTGCGGGAAAAACTCACCGAGGCGCTGGCCAAGCTGAAGACTGCCACCGGCGGGAAGGGCGCCTATCTCTATGACCTTCCCTGGTACGCCATCATCGGCCCGCCGGGCTCGGGCAAGACCACGGCCTTGCTCAATTCCGGCCTGGAATTTCCGCTGGCCGAAGGCCGCGTGGCGGGCGTGGGCGGCACCCGCTTCTGCGACTGGTGGCTGACCGAACGCGCCGTGCTGATCGACACCGCCGGCCGCTACACCACGCAGGACAGCGACGCCGATGCCGACCGCGCGGGGTGGGAGCGCTTCCTCGACCTGTTGAAGAAGAACCGCCCGAAGCAGCCGCTCAACGGCGTGCTGGTGGCCTTCGGCGTGGACATGCTCTCGCGCCTCGACGCCGCCCAGCGCGAGGCGCATGCGCGCAGCGTCCGGCGCCGGATCAAGGAGCTGGAAACCCGCCTGGGCCAGCGCCTGCCGGTCTATTTCCTGATCACCAAATCCGATCTGCTGCCCGGCTTCACCGAATTCTTCGACGACCTCGACAAGCCCGCGCGCGAGCAGGTCTGGGGCTTCACCTTCGGCGTGAAGGAGGGGGTGGAGAATTTTTCGAAGGAATTCGCCGCCCTCTCCGAACGCCTGATGGTTCGCCTCATCGAGCGTTTGCAGAATGAGCGCGGCCCCTCGCAGCGCGCCGCCATCGCCGGCTTCCCGGCGCAGTTCGCCTCGCTGGAAACCGCGCTGAAGGATTTTGCCCAGGCCGCCTTCGGCGGTTCGAAGCTCGACCCAGCGCCCTTCCTGCGCGGCGTCTACTTCACCTCCGGCACGCAGGAGGGCTCGCCGCTCGATCGCCTGGCCGGCGCGCTGTCGCGCAGCTTCGGGCTCGACCCCTCACGCCCCGCCGCCGCGATGGGGCAGAAGGGCCGAGCCTATTTCCTCGGCCGGCCGCTGAAGGATGTGGTGTTCAACGAGGCAAGGCTGGCGGCGAATGACCGCGGGCTGGAATCGCGCGGCCGCATGCTGCAGATCGGTGCCTGGGCGGCCTCGTTGCTCCTGGTGCTGGCCGGCGCCGGCTGGGGCTGGACGGCGATCAATGCCGAGGGTGCGCGCAGCCAGCGCCTGGCCGCCGCCGTGGCCACCGCCGAACAGGCCGGCGCCGCCCAGCCGCTCGACCGGGTGCAGAGCCCCGACCTCTCGCGCGTGCTCGGCTATATCGAAGCCAGCCGCGCGCTGCCCGCCGCCGCCGCCGGCGAGGGCCCGGGCTTTGGCCTCAGCCAGCAGGAGATGCTGGGCTCGGGCGCCGAAAGCGCCTATCGCCGCGCGCTCGACCGCGTGCTGCTGCCCCGCCTGCTCAACCGGCTGGAGGTGCAGATCCGCGAGGGCATTCAGCGCCCCGATTTCCTCTACGAGGCCGTGCGGGTCTACCTGATGCTGGGCAAGCAGGGGCCGATGGACCGCACCCTGGTCAAGGAATGGTTCGCCCTGGATTGGCAGCAGGCCTTCCCCGGCGCCGTCAACCAGCCGGGGCGCGACGCGCTGGGCCGGCACCTCGACGCCATGCTGACCGGCACGCTGGCGACCTATCCGCTGGATGGCGCGCTGGTCGATCAGGCCAGGCGCATCTTCTCCCGCTTGCCGATGGCGCAGCGGGTCTATTCCCGCCTGCGGCCGCTGGCCGAGAACACCCCCGCCTGGGTGCCGGCGCAGCCTTTGGGCGCCGCCGGACAGCGCCTCTTCACCCGCCCATCGGGCAGGCCATTGACCGAGGGCGTGCCCGGCTTCTTCACCGTGGAGGGGCTGCACCGCGCCGTCCTGCCCCGCCTGCCGCAGGCGGTGCTGGAAGCGGCCAGCGAATCCTGGGTGCTGGGCCCCGAGGCCGCCGCCGTCGCCTCCGACCCGCGAAGGCTGGAGGCGGACGTGCTGACCCTCTACGCCGCCGATTATGTGCGTGCCTGGGAGGCGATGATCGGTGATCTCGTCTTGCCGCCCTTCGCCAGCCTGAACGCGGCGGCCGAGGGGCTGAACCTGCTCGGCGCGCCCAACAGCCCGATGAAGGACCTGCTGCGCTCCATCGCCCGCCAGCTCGCCCCCGGCACGGCCCCCGATGCCCCGGCCGCACCCGCCGCCGGCGCGGCGGCCGCCGCGGCCGGTGCCGCCGCCAGCCGGATCGCCGCCGCTGTCGGCGCGGCCACCACCAGCGGCGCCGCCCCGGTGGCCGCCTTGGTGGAGCCTCGCTTCCAGCCCTTGCGTGACGCCGCGGGCCAGCCTTTGGACGGCGTTCTCGCCATCCTGAACGACCTCTATGTCCAGGTCGCGCGGCTGGCGAATTCCGCCCCCGGCACCGTGCCGCCGCAGACCACGGGCCTCGACCCCGGCCAGCGCCTGTTGGCCGAGGCGCAGCGCCAGCCCGAGCCGATCCGCGCCTGGCTGACGGCCATGGCGCAATCCACCGGCCGGGCGCGGGCCGGTGGTGCCCAGGCGGCTATCCGCGCCGCGGCGGGCGGCGGCGGCGGCGGCGGCGGCGCCAGCCTCAACCAGCTTTGTGCCGGCATCGACCAGCGTTTCCCCTTCCGCCGCCTGCCCAACACCCCCGACATGCCGGCCGATGATTTCATCCGCCTGTTCGCGCCGGGCGGGATGTTCGACCAGTTCTTCACCCAGCATTTGCGGCCCTATGCCGACACCACCCAGCGGCCCTGGCGGCCGGTGGCGGTGGAGGGGCTGCCGCCGGCCATCTCGGCCGCCGATCTGGCGCAATTCCAGCGCGCGGCGGCGATCCGCGATGCCTTCTTCCCCGCCGGCGTCGGCAGCGGCTTCCGCTTCCAGCTGCTGCCGCAAGGTCTGCCCGCCGGGGTGACGGCCGGCATTCTCGAAGCCTCGGGCGCCCGCAACATGCTGACAGCCGCCCCCGCAACCCGGCCGATCGACCTGGCCTTCCCGGCGCTGCATCCCGTGGCGCTGAATTTCGACCCGCCCTCCAGCCAGGGCGAGCTGTCCTATGACGGTCCCTGGTCCACGCTCAAGCTGGTGTTCCTGCACCGGCTGACGGCGACGGCGGCACCCGACCGTTTCCGGCTGGTTGTCCAACGCGGTGACCGCACCACGGAGTTCCTGTTGCAGGCCGGCAGCACCATAAACCCCTTCGGGCTGCGCGAGATGCTGGAATTCCGTTGCCCCAGCTTCGCGCCGCAGCCGGGCTGAATGGAGAACGCACTCCGCACCGGGCTGTTCGGCAAGCTGCCGGCGCATGGCGATTTCGTTCGCCGTGCGCTGCCGCGCAGTTTTGTCGGCCCCTGGGATGACTGGCTGAGCCAGGGCATCGCCAACGCCCGCGCCGCGCTGGGCGAGGAGTGGGACGCGGCCTGGGAGGCGGCGCCGGTCTGGCGCTTCCGCGTCTCCGCCGGGGTATGCGGGCCGGAGGCGGCGGTGGGCGTGCTCGCCACCTCGGCCGACACGGTGGGGCGGCAATTCCCCATCACCCTGGCCGCGCTGCTGCCCCAGGCCGCCCAGGCACCGCCCGAGGAATGGTATGCCGCGCTGGAGCATTCGGCGCTGACCGCGCGGGCCGGGCGCCTGGACGCCGATGCCCTGGCCGCTGCCCTGCCGCCGCCGCCGCCGGCCGAGGATGATGACGCCACCCTCGATGGCCGCAGCCTGTTCTGGACAGCCGATGGCACCACCCGCACCATGCCCGCGCCGGAAGCCTTCGCCCGGCTTCTGGAGCTGCCCGCATGAGCCTGCAATGCTCCGCCGCCACCCATCCCGGCGCGGTGCGCAAGCGCAACGAGGACAGCCTGGTCAGCCGGCCCGATCTCGGCCTCTGGGCGGTGGCCGATGGCGCGGGCGGGCATGGCCAGGGCGATGTCGCCAGCCAATCCATCGCCGAGGCGCTGGAGAGCATTCCGCCCGGGCTTTCGGCCGCCGAGATCCTGGCCCAGGTGCGGCTGCGCCTCGCCGGCGTTCACTCCGCGTTGCAGGAGCGCATGGCGGGCAGCGGCGCCATCAGCGCCTCCACCGTGGTGGTGCTGCTGCTGCGCGGCGGGCATTACGCGGCGCTGTGGGCGGGCGACAGCCGGATCTACCTGCTGCGCGAAGGGGTGCTGTCGCGGGTCACCCACGACCATAGCCTGGTGCAGGAACTCGTGGATGCCGGCCACCTGAGCGAGGCCGAGGCGGAGCGTCACCCGCAGGCCAATGTCATCACCCGCGCGGTGGGCGCGCAGGGCGTGTTGGAACTGGACAAGGCGCATGGCCGGCTGCTGCCGCGGGACCGCTTCCTGCTGTGCAGCGACGGGCTGTTCAAGGAGTTGCCGGAGCGCGAGATCGCCGCCCTGCTGGCCGGAGGCGTGGATTCCGGGGAGATCGTGCGCCTGGCCGTGGCCGCCGGTGGCCGGGACAATGTGAGCGTGGTGACGGTGCTGGCCTGAATCCTTTGGCCGCTCGGGGGAAATCCCAGCCTTCCCGGGTTGATGTCCAGGCCAGCGCCGCTTGAGTTGCAGGCCAACGCCGCCCGATCGGCGGGGGCAAAGCAGCCCCCGCCTTCCGGCTCAGGTGAGCTTGGCTTCCGCGATGTCATACACCACGTGGCCGGTGGTCTTGGACGCGAACTTGTCGTCGATGTTCAGGTATTCGCTGTCGATCTTGGTGAAGTTGAGGCTGATGCTCTCCGACGGGCGGGCGCCGCCGCTCGACAGGCTGTAGCCCGAGATCATCGTGTTGGTCAGCACATACTTCTGGAAGGAGACGTGCTTGCCGCTGTTGTCGGTCTGGGTGATCTCGACCTTGACCTCGACCGCCTTGCCGCCCAGCGCTTCCTTGAGGAGAAGCGGGGAGGAGATGTCCATCACCTTGGTGACGACGATCTCGCTGACCGAAGGCGCCGTCGATTCACGCAGCGAGCCGCCGCCCACGCCCGAGGCGATGCCGCGGCCGACGCCCCATTGGAAGGACTGGACCTCGATCCACTCCTTATGGGCCAGCTGGGTGACTTCACCCTTGATCGCACCGTATTTCATAAAAAGAGCCATGATTTCCACTCCAAATGCCGCGCCCTTGGCCGATCCGGGCGCCGCGGCTGGCGTCCTGGATGGTGATGGGATGACGGAACCGCTCCGCCCTCCGGTCGCATCCCCACCCGCGCCGCCCGGTCAGGGACGGCGCGGGTGGGGGGAAATCTGTCAATCCAGCGAATAGGTGAAGCCACCCTGCTCGTTCAGCCCGACGCGCACCGCCGTGATCGTGCCGCCCCCGGCCATGCGGCCCAGGATTTCCGACGACAATTCAGGCAGCAGGGTGCGGTTGAGGATGTTCTCGATGTTGCGGGCGCCACTCTCCACCTCGCGGCAGCGTTCCACGATCGCGTCGGTCACCGCGGGGTCCACGGTGAAACCCACATCATAGGCCTCGCGCACCCGCTTGCCGATGCTCTTCAGCTTCAGGCCGATGATGCTCTTCAGAACGTGATCGGCCAACGGGTAGTAGATCACGACATTGCAGCGGCCCAGGAAGGCGGGCTTGAAGGATTTCAGCAGGTCCGGCCGCAGCGCTTCGGTCAGCGCCTCGGGCTCGGGCGACGTCTCGGGGTCGGCGCAGAGCTTGGCGATGGTGTCGGTGCCGGCATTGCTGGTCATGATGATGACGGTGTTCTTGAAGTCGATGTCGCGGCCTTCGCCGTCCTTCATGTTGCCCTTGTCGAAGACCTGGTAGAACACGTCCTGCACGCCGGGATGGGCCTTTTCCATCTCGTCCAGCAGGATCACGGAGTAGGGGCGGCGGCGAACGGCCTCGGTCAGCACGCCGCCTTCACCATAGCCGACATAGCCCGGGGGCGCGCCCATCAGGGTGGCCACCTTATGCTCCTCCTTGAACTCGCTCATGTTGATGGTGGTCAGGTTCTGCTCACCGCCATAGAGCAGGTCGGCCACCGCCAGCGCCGTCTCGGTCTTGCCCACGCCTGAGGTGCCGGCCATCAGGAACACGCCGATGGGCTTGCGCGGATCAGCCAGCCCCGCGCGGTTGGTGCGGATGGCCTGGGCGATGGCGGCGAGCGCGTGGGACTGGCCGACGACGCGCTCCTCCAGCTTCTCCTGCAGCGCCATCACCGCCTTCATCTCATCGCCGGCCATGCGTCCCAGCGGGATGCCGGTCCAGGTCGCCACCACCTCGGCCACCGCATTGCCGTCGACCACGGGGTGGACCAGGGGTTCCTCGCCCTGCAGCGCGTGCAGCTCGGTGGTGGCCTGGGTCAATTCCGCGAGAGCGGCCACGGTGTCGGCACCCTCGGCCGGGTTTTCCAGCTGCTCGCGCAGTTCGCGGATCTTGCTGACCAGGGCCTTTTCGCCCTCCCAGCGCTCATTCAGGCCGGCCAGGCGGATTTCCACATCGGCGCGTTCGGCGGCAAGGGCCGCGGTGCGCTTCTCATGATCGCCACCGGTGGCGACCTCGCGGCCGAGCGCGCGGGTCTCGGTCTCGATCAGGCTGAGGCGCCGGGTGCAATCCTCGATCGGCGCGGGGATGGAGGCCTGGCTCATCGACACACGGGCGCAGGCGGTATCGAGCAGCGACACGCCCTTGTCGGGCAATTGGCGGGCGGGGATGTAGCGCGCCGAAAGCCGCACCGTCTCCGTCACCGCCTCATCGAGGATGCGCACGCTGTGATGCTTCTCCAGCGTCGCGACCAGGCCGCGCAGCATGGCATTGGCCAGCGGCAGGGTAGGCTCCTCCACCTTCACCACCTGGAAGCGGCGGGTCAGGGCCGCGTCCTTCTCGAAGTATTTCTTGTATTCGGCCCAGGTGGTGGCGGCCACGCAGCGCATTTCGCCACGCGCCAGTGCCGGCTTCAGCAGGTTGGCGGCATCGTTCTGGCCGGCGGCACCGCCGGCGCCGATCAGGGTATGCGCCTCGTCGATGAACATGATCACCGGCGTGGGGCTGGCCTTGGCGCCGTCGATCACGCCCTTCAGCCGATTCTCGAACTCGCCCTTCACGCTGGCGCCGGCCTGCAGCATGCCGAGGTCGAGCGACATCAGGCGGACATTCTTCAGCGCATCCGGCACATCGCCCTGCGCGATCCGCAGCGCCAGGCCCTCGACCACCGCGGTCTTGCCCACCCCCGCCTCGCCGGTGAGGATCGGGTTGTTCTGCCGGCGTCGGGTCAGGATGTCGATCATCTGCCGGATTTCGCTGTCGCGGCCCAGGATCGGATCAATTTTTCCGGCGCGCGCGCTGGCGGTGAGGTCGGTGCAGAACTGTTCCAGCGGGCCGCCGGCCTTGGGCGGCGCGCCATCGGGGCCGGGGGCGACACCGCCGCCGGGGGGCACGGCGATCGCGGCCTGCGCCTCCTCGTCGGAGCCCTTGGTCAGCGCGTCCAGGTTCTTGCGCAGCGCGTCGGCCGGGATGGCGAAAAGGCTCGGCGCGCTGTCGCGCATCGCCCGCGCCAGCGCCTCGTCGCTCAGCAGCGCCGCCATCAGATGGCCTGAGCGCATCTTGCCCTGGTTGCCCTCCAGGCTCGCGATCAGCCAGGCCTCGCGCAGCCAGGTCACGATGTCGGGAGACAGCGCGGGCGCGCGGGCATTGCCGGTGCGCATCTTGTCCAGCGCGCGGGTCAACTCGTTCAGCACGCGGCCGGGATCGACGCCGGATTGCTTGAGGATCATCGAGACATCCGAACCCGGGGTCTCGATCAGCTTCACCAGAACATGCTCAATTTCGACATTGTAATGGCTGCGGGAAAGTGTCAGGCCGGCCGCGGCCTCCAGCTGCCGTTTGCCAAGTTCTGTCAGCCTGGAAACAAGGGATTTCAGATCGATCGCCGCCATTTCGCATCGCCTCCTGGAGCGCGTTGTGGGCTTCGAGGGCGCCCGGCGCGGTTCATCTGTGGGGGGAGGCTAGGGCTGAGGCTTGCCTAATGTCCAGCGTCGACCTCGCTACATTGGCCGTAACGCCCTGTGGCGGAGGGATTTCGGATCGCCGCTTCGCCGCGCCGCGCGCATGTCGCCCGGTGGTTGTCGGCGCAACATCCCCCCGGCCTTGCTTCGCGCGGCAATTGCCGGCCTGGGTGATTCCACCCCGCAGGATTGCGGGCTAGCCTGGGCCGCCGGCGCGCGCCACGCGCACGGGCTTTGGGGGGCTGCGCCTATGGCTGACGACATCCTCGATCTGGCCGCCATGCTGGCGCCGCTGCCCGATGGCGACGGCGCGGGCAGCGATCTGCGGCAGGATTATTCGCCCAGCTCGGTGTATCAGAAGCTGCGCGACGCCCGGGCCGAGGCCCGCGCCGATGAGCGCGCGCGCGACAGCCAGGGCTCGGAGGAGGGCGGCATGCCGGAGGGCTGGCGCCAGGTGCGCCGGCTCGCCACCACCGCGATCGAAACCCAGTCCAGGGATTTCGAGATCGCCGCCTGGCTGACCGAGGCGCTGGTGCGCCAGGCAGGCCTGGCGGGCCTGGCCGCCGGCGCCCGCCTGCTGACCGGGCTGCTGGAGCAATACTGGGATGCGGGCTTCCCGCAGCCCGACGAGGATGGGCTGGAGGGCCGCGCGGCGCCGCTTGGCGGCCTGGCCGGCAGCGACAATGACGGCACCGTTATGCAGGCGCTGCGCCGCACCCCGCTGTTCCGCCGGCCGTCAGGCGAATATCTCAGCCTCTACCAATACGAGGCCGCCTCCGAGACCTCGGCCCTGGCCGACGAAGCCCGGCGTGAGCAGCGCTTCGCCCAGGGCGTGCTGCCGATCGAGACGGTGGAAACCGAGGCGAAGTTCGACCGCCCCGGGTTGCAGGCCATGGCCGCCGCCGCGGCCGATGCCCGCGCCGCCTGGGGCGAGTTCCAGGCCCAGCTCGATGCCCGTTTCGGCAATGAAAGCCCACCCAGCCGGCGCGTGGCCGAGGTGCTGGATCGCATGATCGAGGTGGCCCGGCTGCTGGGCGGCGACACCGGCGGTGGCGCGGCGATGGCCAGTGGCGGCGAGGGCGAGGCCGCCCCCGGCCTGCCCGGCGCCGCGCCGGTGGCGGGCGGCTTGGGCGTGCCCGGCTTCAACCCGGCCGGGCGCGAGCAGGCGCTGCGCACCCTGGAGCAGCTTGCGGAGTTCTTCCAGAAAACCGAGCCGCACTCTTTCCTGGCCTATACCCTGGCCGACGCGGCGCGGCGCGGCCGCATGAGCCTGCCGCAGCTGCTGGCCGAGGTGATGTCCGACGAGACGGCGCGCACCGCCATGCTCACGGCACTCGGCATCCGCCCCACCGCCCTGGAGGAGTAGGCTGTTCACGCGCTGCGACGTTGACGCGGCGATTTCAAGTGACCTAGGCTCTGCCCCCGTAGAACCCGGCGGGCCGGGTTTCCTTAACGGCAACCGAGATCACGGCGCCCCGTGCGCCAGGGAGAAGCCATGGCCAGCGTCCACGACAAGCTGAACCGCGTGCGCAAGCCGCGGGTCCACATCACCTACGACGTGGAGACCGAGGGTGCGGCCATCGAGCGCGAGCTGCCCTTCATCGTCGGCGTCATGGGTGATTTCGCCGGTGACCCGTCCGAGCCGCTGAAGCCGCTGGCGGAGCGCAAGTTCACCCAGATCGATCGCGACAATTTCAACGACGTGATGGCCCGCGTGGCGCCCGGCCTGAACATGAAGGTCGAGAACACCCTGGCCGGCGACGGCAGCGAGATGGGCGTGAACCTGAAGTTCCGCAGCATGGATGATTTCGAGCCCGCGCGCGTGGCCGAGCAGGTGCCGGCGCTCAAGGCGCTGATGGACACCCGCGCGAAGCTGCGCGACCTGATGAGCAAGGTCGACAATTCGGAGAAGCTGGAAGAGCTGCTCGACGAAGTCCTGCAGGATGAAGCGAAGCTGAAGTCGCTCTCCGAGCAGCTCGGCCTCGACAAGAAGGAGGGCTGAGCCATGAGCGGAGCACAGACCAGCGGCGCCGCCGCGGCCGGCACCACCACCGAGGAGGGCGGCGTCTCCTTCCTCGACCAGGTCATCGGCGCCACGCGCCAGACAGAAAAAGACCGCGCCCAGGACCTGATCAAGGCGCTGACCGAGGAGGCGCTGAAAGGCACCGTCACCTACAGCAAGAACCTGACGCAGACCTTCAGCCGCGCGATCGCCGAGATCGACAGGAAGCTTTCGAGCCAGCTCAACGCCATCATCCACCACGAGAAATTCCTCAAGCTCGAGGGCTCCTGGCGCGGCCTGAACCACCTCGTGATGAACAGCGAGACCGGCACCAGCCTGAAGATCCGCATGCTGCAGGCGAGCAAGCGCGAGCTGAACCGCGACCTCACGCGCGCCGTCGAGTTCGACCAGTCCGGCCTGTTCAAGAAGATCTACGAGAACGAGTTCGGCACCCCGGGCGGCGAGCCCTATGGCGCGCTGATCGGCGATTACGAATGGACCAATCATCCGGATGACGTGGAGACGTTGCGGCTCATCTCCAACGTCGCCGCCGCCGGCTTCGCGCCCTTCGTCTCGGCCGCGGGCCCGGGCATGTTCGGCTTCTCCGACTATCGCGAATTGTCCAAGCCGCGCGACCTCACGAAGATTTTCGAAACCCAGGAATATGCCAAGTGGCGGTCCTTCCGCGACAGCGAGGATAGCCGCTTCGTCACCCTCGTCCTGCCCCGCGTCATCGCCCGCCTGCCCTATGGCGAGAAGACCAAGCCGATCGACGAATTCGTCTATGAGGAAGCGCCGTTCAACGCCGACGGCTCGGCGAAGGCGATGGAGCACAATGAGTATTGCTGGATGAACGCGGCCTATGTGCATGCCACGCGCATGACCGACGCCTTCGCGCAATATGGCTGGTGCACCGCCATCCGCGGCGCCGAGGGCGGCGGCATGGTGACCAACCTGCCCAACCACGTCTTCACCTCCGATGATGGCGACCTCGACACCAAATGCCCGACCGAGATCGGCATCACCGACCGGCGCGAGGCCGAGCTGTCCAACAACGGCTTCCTGCCGCTCTGCCACTACAAGAACACCGATTACAGCGTGTTCTTCGGCGCCCAGACCACGCAGAAGCCGAAGAAGTACGACCGGCCGGAGGCGACCGCCAACGCCGCCATCTCCGCCCGCCTGCCCTACATCATGGCGACCAGCCGCTTCGCCCATTTCCTCAAGGTGATGGCGCGCGACAAGATCGGCTCCTTCATGGAGGCCTCCGATTGCGAGGTCTGGCTCAACCGCTGGATCCAGAACTACGTGAACCCGATCGAGGGTGCGGGACAGGAAAGCCGCGCCAAGTATCCGCTGCGCGAGGCCCGGGTCGAGGTCAAGGAAATCCCGGGCAAGCCCGGCTCCTACAATGCCGTCGCCTATCTGCGGCCGTGGCTGCAGATGGAGGAACTCACCACCTCCATGCGCATGGTCGCGCGCATTCCGCAGAAGGCCTGACGGGGCCTGCATGGCAGGGCCGGACTCCACTTCCGGCCTGCGCGAGACCGTCCTGGCCGGGAAGTTCTTCAGCCAGGGCGCACCGGCCGCCGAAATGGCGGAATTCATCACCGAGACCGAGCCGGCCGCCATCCTGCGCGGCTGGCTGGGCGTGCCGGCACTCTCCCGCATCGCCGCCGGCCGCGACCGCCGGGCTGTGCTGGAGGAGGCGCTGGACCGTGACATCGCCGCCCTCGACACGCTGATCGCCCGACAGCTCGACGCCATCCTGCACCAGCAGCGGCTGCGCCGGCTGGAGGGCTCGTGGCGCGGTTTGTTCTGGCTGGTCGATGGCTTCGTGCAGGACCGGCTGGTAAAGGTCCGGCTGCTGGTGATGCGCTGGCAGGAGCTGGCGCGCGACCTCGAACGTGCCGCCGAATTCGACCAGTCCCACATGTTCCGCATGATCTATGAGGAGGAGTTCGGCACCCCCGGTGGCGAGCCCTTCGGCATGCTCGCCGCCGATTACGAGATCCGCCCCGGCCCCGCCGCCGGCCACCCGGTGGATGACGTGGCGGTGCTGAACCAGCTGGCCGCGGTGGGGGCCGCCGCGTTTTGCCCCATCGTACTGCCCGCCTCGCCCGCATTGCTGGGCATCGATACGTTCCATGAGGCCGGCACCACCCTCTCCGTCTCCGAACTGCTCCGCGCGCCCGAACGCGCGCGCTGGCGCAGCCTGGCCGGGCGCGAGGACACCCGCTTCCTGGCGCTCGTATTGCCCCGCACCCTGGGCCGGGCGGCCTGGGCCGATGATGGCAGCCGCGCCGACCGGTTTCGCTACCGCGAGGATGCCGGCCGGCCCGAGCAGCGGGTCTGGACCACCGCGGTCTATTCGCTGGCCTCCGTCGCCGCGCGTGCCTTCGCCCGTTTCCGCTGGCCTGCCGAAATCCGTGGCGCCGAGCCGGGCTGGGAGGCCACCGGCGGCATCGTCGACACCCTGCCGCATGAGCGTTTCCGCGCCGATCCGCCGGGCCCGCCGCCCCGCCCGCCGCTCGAACTCAGCCTGACCGACGACCAGGAGCGCGAGGCGGCCGAGGCCGGCCTTGTCGCCCTGTGCGGCCTCGAATCCCTGCCCGAGGCCAGCTTCGGCGCCGTGCCCAGCCTGCACAAGCCGCCGCGCATGACCACGGACATCGCCAATGCCAACCAGCGCATGTCGGCGCAGCTCAACTCCGTGCTCTGCGTCAGCCGCTTCGCCCATATCGTGAAGCTGATGGGCCGCGACATGGTCGGCAGTTCGATGGACGCGACGGAGATCGAGCTTCGCCTGCAGCAATGGCTCAACCGCCACGTCACCGGCCTGGCCGGCAGCGGTGGCGATGCGGCGGCGAAATACCCGCTCAGCAATGCCAGCGTGGAGGTGCGCGAGCGCCCGGGCCGGCCCGGCAGCTATGGCTGCACGATCATGCTGCAGCCGCATTATCAACTCGACGAGGTCGGCGCATCCTTCCGCCTCGTCACCGACCTCGCCGCCTCACGCGCGGCGGCATAACAAGAGGAAATTCCCATGGCCAGTGCTGGCGAGGCTTTCAAGGCGGGCGATCTGGCCACGGCGATCAGCGCGGCCCAGGCGGCGGTGAAGGCGGCACCGCGCGATTCCGGCGCACGCTGGCTGCTGGCCGAGCTCATGCTCTTCGCCGGCGACGCCGAGCGCGCCGACCGCATGCTGGACGCGGCCGTGCTGGATGACCCATCGCCCGCGGTGATGGAATTCCGCAAGCTGCTGCGCGCCGAGGTGATCCGCCAGCAGGTCTGGGGCGAGGGCCGGGCACCGAAATTCTCCGGCGACGACGCCACCCCCGCGCAATCCGCCGTCATCCGCGCCGCCGTCCTGTCCCGTGCCGGGGCCGATGAGGAAGCCGCCACCGAGGCCGAGGCGGCCGAGGAAGCCCGGCCCATGCGCGCCGGCGAAGCCGATCTGGCGAACGGCACCACCATCGCCTTCGATGATTTCCGCGATGCCGATGACCTGATGGCGCCGATGGTCGAGGTGCTGACCACCAATGGCGATCACATTCTCGTGCCGGTGGAGCGCATCGTGGCACTCGATTTCGACGCCCCGCGCCGCCCGCGCGACCTGGCCTGGCGCCGCACCACCATCGAGCTGAATGACGGCACCGAGGGCGTGGTCTACATGCCCACCATCTACCCCGGCGCCACCGGCCAGCCCGACCCCATTCGCCTGGGCCGCGCCACCGAATGGCGGGAGGGCGCGGGCCCTGTGCGCGGCCAGGGCCAGCGCCTGTTCCTGATCGGCGAGGAAGCCGTCGCACTCTGCGACATCGCCGCCATCCGCTTCGCGACACCCTGATGAGCGAGGGCCGCCCCCAGGCGCCCGCCCCGCGCGCCAGCCAGCGCGTGCGCCTGCCGCTGCTCGACCGGCTGATGGATGCCGACCCGTCCTCAATGCGCGAGCCCGCCATCACGCCGGCCATCGCGCTGGAAACCCTGCGCGCGGCGGTGCGGCGTGACCTGGAGGCGCTGCTCAACGCGCGGCGCCGGCGCTGGCCGCTGCCGGCGACGGGGCCGGAGCTGCACGCCTCGCCGCTCGGCTACGGCATTCCCGATGCGACCTCGGGCGCCTATGCCCAGGCGCATCGCCGGGCCGAGCTGGCGGCGGAGGTCGAGCGCATCATCCGCCGCTTCGAGCCCCGCCTGCTTTCCGTGCGCGTCACCCTGCGCGAAAGCGGCCAGGAGCTGGACCGCACGCTGCGGCTGAAAGTGGACGCCGTGCTGCGCACCGACCCGATCCCCGAGCCGATCAGTTTCGAGACGGTGATCGAGGCGGTGAGCCACGAAGTGCGGGTGACGGAGCGCGGATGATGCCGCTTCGCAGCATCTTCCGCCGGCATTGCCGGCCCGCTTATCCGCCGGCTTCGCCGTCGGGCGGGACGGGTTGTTGCCGGCCCGCTTATCCCGCCGCCGCGCGGCGGGGCGGGACGGTGCGATGAGCGAATCCCTCCTTCCCTACTACAATCGCGAACTCGCGGCGCTGCGCCGCCTCGCCGGTGAATTCGCCGAGGCCTATCCCAAGGTCGCGGGCCGGTTGCGCATCACCACCGATGGCACGGTGGACGACCCGCATGTCGAGCGCCTGCTCGAAGGTGTCGCCTTCCTGGGCGGCCGGGTGCAGCAGCGGCTGGAAGACGAACTGCCGGAAATCACCGACGCGCTGCTGGAACTGCTCAGCCCGCATCTGCTGGCGCCGGTGCCGTCGATGACCACCGTGCGGCTCTCGCCCAAGCCGGAATCGCGCGGCCCGGCCCTGGCGCCGCGTGGCACGCCGCTGGAAACCGAGGCGGTGCGCGGCGAGCCGCTGCGCTACGCCACCTGCCATGACGTGACGCTCTGGCCCGTGGCGATCGAGGCGGTGCGCCTGATGGGCCTGCCGCTGGCCGCGCCTGCCAACCCGCGCGCCGCGGGCGCCGCGGCCTGCCTGCGCGTCACGCTGCGCACGCTGGTACCCGACCTGACCTTCGCCGAAACCGGCCTCGACAAGCTTCGCCTGCATCTGCGCGGCAGCCCGCAGGTCTCGGCCGGGTTGCATGAATTGCTCGCCACCTCCTGCCTCGGCATCGCGCTGGCCGATGGCCCGGGCGATCCCTCGCCCACCCTGATCGGGCCGCAGCATCTGCGCCCCGCCGGCTTCGAGCGTGACGAGGCGGCACTGCCCTGGCCGCGCCGGGCCTTCGACGGCCACCGCCTGCTGACCGAGTATTTCGCCTTCCCGGAGAAATTCCTCTACCTCGACATCGACGGGCTGGAAGCGCGCACCCTGCTGCAACGCTCCAACAAGCTTGAGCTGTTCATCTATCTCGGCCGCGCGGCACCCGAGCTGGAACGCACGGTTGCCGCCGACACGCTGGCGCTGCATTGCACCCCCGCGGTCAACCTCTTCGCCCAGCGCTGCGAGCCCATCACCATGGATGGCACGCGCTCGGACTGGCTGGTCATCGCCGATGCCAGGCGACCCTCGGCGCTGGAAATCCACTCCATCGACAGCGTGCGCGAAAGCCGGCCCGATGGCGCGCGCCGCGCCGTGCTGCCCTTCCAGCGCCTGGCCCGCGACGGCGCGCCGGAGGAGGACGCGGCGCCCATGCAGTGGATCGCCATGCGCGGCCCCGCCACCTCTCCCCTCACCGGCACCGAAACCCGGCTGATGCTGCGCGACGAGGCCTTCGACCCCGATGCGCCGGCCGATGGCGTGCTGACGATCAACGCCACCTGCTGCAACCGCGACCTGCCCGAGCAGCTGCCCTTCGGCGGCGGCCAGCCCAGGCTGCGGGTGGCCGAGCCGGAAAGCCCGGCCGCGCAGGCCGAATGCCTCTCCGCCCCCACCGCCACCCTGCGCCCGCGCCTGGGCGAGCGCGGCGCCTGGCGGCTGGTGTCGCATATGGCGCTGAACCATCTCGGCGTCATGGGCGGCGAGAGTGCGGCCGTGGCGCTGCGCGAGATGCTCAGGCTGCATGACCTGCGCGACACGCCGGAAAGCCGGGCCGCCATCGCGGGGCTCGTCTCGGTGCAGTCCGGCCCCGGCATCGCGCGCATTCCCGGCCAGCGCCCCGGCGTCTTCGTGCGCGGCCTGGATGTGAACCTGACCTTCGACCCGCAGGCGTGGAATGCCGGCGGGCTTTATGTGCTCGGCGCGGTGCTGGAGCGCTTCCTGGCGCTTCAGGTCTCGGTCAATGGCTTCGTGCGCACCCGCGCGCTGCTGCGCGGCCGGGCGGCGCCGGTGGCCGCCTGGGCGCCGCGCAGCGGAACGCGCGTGCTGCTGTGAGTCCTGCAGGCGAAGACGACCCGGACGCCACGATCATCCGGCCCATGCGCCAGGTGATCCCGGAGGCGACGCCCGCGCCCCCGGCGCCGCCGGAACCGGAGCCCGATTTCGCCGCCATCCTCGCCGCCACCGAGGCCGCCGCCCCGCCG
>JAKFUL010000020.1 GCA_021732665.1 Acetobacteraceae bacterium | reverse complement strand
TGAGGGTGCTCTGTGCGGCCCTTGAGGGGGCGCCGCCCCCTCAAACTCCCCCGCCGAGGGTCTTCAACCTTCGGACTCCCATGAATTGCGCTCAACGCCCGCGGACTCCACGGCGGGGTCCGGGGGGATACGATCCCCCCGGCGGGGGCGTGGGGGCAGAGCCCCCACAAGGCCACACAGAACAACCTACCCAAGGACTCAGCGCATGGCGCAGGTGACACTCCGAAAAATCGTGAAGGAATACGAGGGCGGCGTGCAGGCGGTGAAGGGCATCGACCTCGACATCGCCGACCATGAATTCGTCGTGTTGGTCGGCCCCTCCGGCTGCGGCAAATCCACCACGCTGCGGATGATCGCGGGGCTGGAGGAGATCTCCGGCGGCGACATCATGATCGGTGGCAGCGTGGTGAACGACGTGCCGCCGCGCGACCGCGACATCGCCATGGTGTTCCAGAACTACGCGCTTTATCCGCACATGTCGGTCTACGACAACATGGCCTTCGGGCTGATGCTGCGGAAGTTCCCGAAGGACGAGATCAAGCGCCGCGTCGACAATGCCGCCCGCATCCTCGACATCGTGCCCCTGCTGGAGCGCAAGCCCAAGGCGCTCTCGGGCGGCCAGCGCCAGCGTGTGGCGATGGGCCGCGCCATCGTGCGCGACCCGAAGGTGTTCCTCTTCGACGAGCCGCTGTCGAACCTCGACGCCAAGCTGCGCGTGCAGATGCGCACGGAGATCAAGAAGGTGCACCAGACCGTGCGCACCACCACCATCTACGTCACCCACGACCAGGTCGAGGCGATGACCTTGGCCGACCGCGTGGTGGTGATGAACCACGGCATCATCGAGCAGGTCGGCCCGCCGCAGGAGCTGTATCACAACCCCGCCACCCGCTTCGTCGCCGGCTTCATCGGCTCGCCGGCGATGAATTTCCTCCCCGCCCGCGTGCGCGACGGCGCGGTGTACCTCGCCGACGACACCTTCCTGCCCATCCCCGAGGCGCGCCGCGAACGCTATGCCAGCGCCGAGGGCCGCGACCTGCTCTTCGGCATCCGGCCCGAGCACCTCACCGACCATCGCCTGGGCCTGCCCAACCGCGCCGACATCCTCATCACCCCCGAGGTGATCGAGCCGATGGGCATGGAAACCCTGGTGCATTTCCACCTCGGGAGCGCGCGCGATTGTTGCGCGCGCATCGAGCCCACCGTCTACGCCGCGCCGGGCGAGAAGCTCATGCTGACCGCGGACATGAACAACATGCATCTGCTCGATGCCGCGACCGGCCGCGTGCTCTGATAGAGAGCGCCTCATGGCGTGATCGATGACGGGCGATTGATGTGGCCCTGCCCTGCCGGCAAAGTTTGCCGGTGCGGATCGACAGGAACAGGAGCCCAGCCATGCGCAACATCACCCTCACGACCCTGGCGGCGGCGATGCTGGCCCTGGCCGCCCCCACGGCCCAGGCCCAGCGGCCGAGTTTCTGGGCCGGGAACACGCTGACCTTCACCAACCCCTATGCCGCCAGCTGTGCCATCCGGTTGGACAGCGCGCGCCACGCCGGCACCAACGAGGGCGCGCCGATCCTCATGACCTTCTCCACCCAGAGCACCAGCACCTTCACCCTGCAGGGCGAGGCGCGGCTGACGCGCAACGGGCAGACCAACGTCCTGCCCTTCGCCAGCATCACGCTGACCCGCATGCGGTCGGTGAACGGGCAGACCACGGCTGTCCCCACCAACGCGACGCCGGGCAGCACGCTCGAGGTGCGGATCACCTCCTGCACCGCGCGCTGACCCCGGCCTCCCTCAGCGCGAGGGCGGCAGGCTGCGCAGATAGGCCAGCAGATCCGCCATCTGCGCGGGCGGTATGGTGGCGTAATAGGCGAAGCCCATCGGCGGCCGCAGCGCCCGGCCGTTGCGCGAGATGCCCTGGGTGATGGCGCGGGCGATCTCGGCATCGCTCCAGCCGCCGAGATGCGTGGGTGTCAGGTCCGCCGGCACCACCACGCCGGCGGGGCCATGCATCGGCGGGCCACCCCAGCCGGTGCGGCTCCAATCCCGCCCGCCGCCGGCCAGGGGCGGCGAATGGCATTCGATGCAATGGCCCAGCGGCCCGGCCATATAGGCGCCGCGCGCCACCGCATTGTCGGCCGGCCCGGCCACCACGCCCAGCGGCGGGCCATAGGCCGCTGGCAGCGGGAAGCTGTAGGTCGAGGCGGGCACCACATTGCGCACCGGGGCGACCGTGCGCAGATAGGCCACCATCGCGGCCGCATCCTCATCCGAGATATGGCGATAGAGCTCGATCGGCATGATCGGCCCCAGCACGCGGCCATCGGGGCGCACGCCCTCGCGGATCGCGCGGATCACCTGCGCGTCGGTCCAGCCGCCGATGCCGGTCTCGCGGTCGGGCGTGATGTTGCTGGGGTAGATGCGGAACAGGCCCGGCTCCTCCAGAGCCATGCCGCCGGCGAAACCCATGCCGGGCAGATCGCCCTGCGGGCCTTTGGGAGTGTGGCAATTGCCGCAGGCGGCGATGCCCTCGACCAGGGCGCGGCCGCGCTCGACGGCGCTGGGCTGCGCCAGCGCGGTGCCGGCGAAGGCCAAAAGCAGGATCAGGATGCGTGACATGATGAACTTCCCCCCACCCCATGCTGCGATGGGGTGGGGCGCGCGGCAAGCCTGTCCCGCTCCCTTCGCCTGAGTCACGGCATCACCGCCTGGCATGGGTTGATGTCGGTCGCGGGCCTGATGCCGGATGGCATGGCCGGCCTGCGCGAGGTGCCGGACAGGCTTCGCGCCACCTATCGCCCTGAGAGGTTTTGCCGAATGGACGCGCGCGCCGCCAACCCGCATTCTCTCCTCACGCCGCCGTGACCGGCGGCCCGATGTTGGAGGAGAGACATCTCATGCGCCCCGCAATCCCCGCCGCCGCGGCACTGCTGGCGGGCCCTCGCAGGCTCGCCGACAGGCGCCACGCTGATTGTCACCATCACCGGCTGCTCCCGGGCCGCGAACTGAACAACCCACCCCAGACTGACCGGAAAGGCCAGGCCGACATGCGCAACACCCTCGTGGCCACAGCCCTGCTGCTGGCAGCCGCCCTGCCCGCCGCCGCCCAATCCACCCAGGTGACCACCACCTGGTCCGGCGCCAACCTCATCGTCCAGGGCGGCACGCTCAGTGGCTGCAACATCCGTGTGCTCGAGGCCGCGCATACCGGCAGCACGGTCAGCGCCATCCGCATCACCTTCGTGAACAACGGCACCCGCACCGCGCGGGTGAATGGCGACACCACGCTCTCGGGCAATGGGCAGAGCAAGACCGGCGCCTTCCGCTCGGTGGCCATGGCGGCGGGGATCGGCGCGGTGAGCCAGGGGATGGGGCCCTTCGCGGGCGTGCTGGCGGGCACCACGCTGACGGTGAACATCACTTCCTGCACGCAGCAATAGGGCGCGGCCAGGGCGGCGCCAGGACAATGACCAGGAGAGACCACGCCATGCGCACCCCCATCCTCGCCGCCGCCTTGCTGCTGGCCACCGCTCTGCCCGTCACCGCGCAAACCACCAGCTGGAGCGGCCGCAACCTCGTCTTCAGCGGCGAGCAGATCAATGGCTGCGACATCGCGCTGATCTCGGCCGAGCACAGCGGGAATGAGCGCAATGCCGTGCAGATCCTGCTGCAGAACAACAGGCGTGGTCTGGCTGTGCCGACGGGGAACATCACCCTGGTCGGCACGGCGCAGAACGACCAGCGGAAAGGGCAGATGTTTCGCGCCTTCCGCCTGGAAGGCAATGCCCAGGCCGCGCTGCAAAGCTTCACGCCCTTCAACGGCACGCTGGTGGGCACGCGGCCCGAGGTCGCCATCGCCAGTTGCCAGCCCAGCTAGACCCGTTTCCCCAAACCGCCCGCTCAGGCGGCCAACCCAGCCACGAAAGAGAACCCCATCATGCGCAAGACCATCATCGCCGCCGCCCTCGCCCTGGCCGCCCTCTCCGGGCAACAGGCGCGGGCGCAATCCGCCTACACCTGGCAGGGGCCCACGCTGCAATCGGCCGGCCTCACCACCAATGGCTGCAACCTGCGGGTGCCCAGCGCCACGCATAGCGGCAGCCTGGGCCTGAGCAACATCTTCGTCACCGTGCAGAACCGCGGCACCGCGACGATGCAGATCACCGCAGATGTCGAGCTTTCCGGCAACAACAGCCGCAAATCCGGCACCATCAGCGGTATCGTCCGGGGCAATTCGCAGACCGCCTCGATCCAGGTCTTCCCGCCCGGCGGCTCGACGCTGACGGGCACCACGCTGCGGGTGCGCATCACCTCCTGCACGCCCTATACCCCCTGAGAGGCTGGACGGCGCCCGGCCATGCCGCCACAAAGTGGCATGGCCAGCACCGATCTCCTCATCCCCGCCACCACGCTCGAAGACGTGGTGAACCGCATCTTCCTTGCCACCGGATGTTCCGGGACCGAGGCGCGGCGCATCGCCACCCACCTGCTCGGCGCCAATCTCGCCGGCCACGACAGCCACGGCGTGGTCCGCGTGCCGCGCTATGTGGAGTGGCAGGAGGCCGGGCACGTGCTGGCGGGGCAGACCGCCAGCATCATCGCCGATGGCGGCGCCTTCGTGCTGCTCGACGGCCATTACGGCTTCGGCCAGACCGTGGCCAAGCAAGCCACCGACCTGGCGATCGAGCGCGCGGTGGCCAATGGCTCCTGCATCATGGGCCTGCGAAACGCCGGCCATATCGGCCGCGTCGGCGATTATGCCGAGATGGCGATGGCGGCCGGGCTGATCTCCGTGCATTTCGTCAATGTCGCGGGTTCGGTGCTGGTGGCGCCCTTCGGCGGCACCGAGCGGCGGTTTTCCACCGCCCCCTTCTGCGTCGGCGTGCCCTTGCCGGAAGGCCCGGTGCTGCTGGATTTCGCCACCTCCTTCGTCGCCGAAGGCAAGGTCCTGGTGGCCAGCACTGGCGGCAAGCCCCTGCCCGAGGGCGCGCTGATCGAACCCGACGGCCGGCTTTCCACCGACCCGCACACCCTCTACGGCCCCTATGACTCGGTCGGCCCGCGCAACCCCTCGCTGGGCGCGGGCGCGATTCGCGCCTTTGGCGAGCACAAGGGCTCGGGCCTGGCCATGATGTGCGAATTGCTGGCCGGCGCGCTGACCGGCGGCGGCACCTCGGGCCCCGTGGGTGCGCGCGGGCGCATCACCAACGGCATGTTCTCGATGTTCTTCTCCCCCGCGCATTTCGGCGACCTCGCCACCTTCCACGCCACCGCGCGGGAATACGTAGCCTGGGTGAAAGGCTGCGCGCCCGCCAGCACCGAGGCCCCCGTGCTGGTGCCGGGCGAGCCCGAGGCCGCGCGCCGCGCCGACCGGCTGGCGAACGGCGTGCCCCTGCCGGCCGAGACCTGGGCCAATATCGCCGCCACCGCCCACCGCCTGGGCGTGATGGTGCCGAACCGGCTGTGAACCCGCTTTACCAGGCCTATGCCGCGGCGCGCACGGCCATCCTGACCGGCGCCTCCAGGCGCATCCCCGCCGCCTCCGCCGCGTCGCAGGCCCGCGCGCTGGGGATGTGGAACGGCAAGAGCCCGGAGGTGGCCACCGATTCGCAATTCGCCCTGCTGCTCGACCTCGGCGTCTTCGCCCCCGCGGGCGACCATAGGCCGGCGCTGGAGCGCGAGGCGAGGATGAACCCGCCCCCCCCGGGCAGCGAGGCCGCCGCGGTGCTGCATGCGCTGGGGCGGACCCGCATCACCCTTTTCCGCGTCGCCGGCCATCATCCCGAAGGCGGCGTCTGGATCGAGGATCTGCTGCGCGGCATGCCCGTGCATCTGTGGGATGAGGGGCTGATGCGGCCGGAATATGAGGGCGTGGGCTTCGGCGGCCGCCTGATGCCCTTCGAGGATTTCGAGATGACCTGCGGCGTGCTGGCGCCGTTGTCGGATGAGGTGGTGGATGCGCTGCTGGGCTACCCGCAGCCGATGGGGCCGGCGCCCACCACCGTGCCGCTGCTGACGCCCCCCACGGCCGAGACCATCAGCGCCTTGCGGGAGCAGGCGGGGCAGGCGGATTTCCTGGTCAGGCTGTACCGGGCGTCGCTCGCCTCCGGCCTGATGGGCCCGCCGCCGAAGCGCTGAGTTCACGCGCCCGCCACGGCGCCGTCATCCCCACGCAACACGGGCGCGGCACGGCGGGGCCATGAAACGCCGCGCCCTCCTCGCCCTCCTCCCCACCGCCGCCCTCGCCTTCCCCGACCGCGCCATCACCCTGATCGTGCCCTTCGCCGCCGGCGGCTCCACCGATATCGCGGCCCGGCTGTTGAGCGAGAGGCTGACCGCCATCCTCGCCACGCGCGTGGTGGTGGAGAACCGTACCGGCGCCGGCGGCGCATTGGGCAGCGAGGCGGCGCGCCGCGCCAGCCCCGACGGCCACACCCTGCTCTTCGCCTCCGCCAGCTCGCATGGCGCCAACCCCGCGGTGTTTCGCGACCTGCCCTATGACGCGGTCGCCGATTTCGCCCCGGTGGCGCTGACCGGGATCACGCCGCTGGCGCTCGCCGTGCCGCCGCGCGGCGCCGCCGATGTGGCCGCGCTGCGGGCGCTGCTCGCCGATGGCCGCGGCGCCTATGGCTCGGCCGGCGCCGGCAGCCTGACGCATCTCTCGGCCGAGCTGTTCCTGCAACGCACCGGGCTGCGGGCCGAGCATATCCCCTATCGCGGTGGCGCGCCGGCGCTGGAGGCCCTGGCCCGGGCCGAGGTGCCCTTCGCCATGGACACGCTGGCCGGCGTCTCCGCCATCGCCGCCGATGGCCGCATCCGGCTGCTGGCGGTGGGCAGCGCCCGCCCCGCGCCCTCGCATCCCCAGCTTCCCACGCTGGAATCGCTGGGCCTCGCGCCCTACGACCTCTCGACCTGGAACGCCATGCTGGCGCCGGCCGGCACGCCGCCCGAGCGCGTGGCGCTGCTGGCCCGCGCCGTGCACGCCGCCCTGGCCGAACCGGCCCTGGCGGCACGGCTGGCCGGGCTGGGGGTGGACGTGCCCGAACCCACCGGCCCCGAGGCCACCCGCGCCTTCATCGCCGCCGAAATCGCCAAATTCCGCGCGGTGGCCCAGGCCGCGGGGCTGCGGCTGGAGCGCCCCTGAAGCCGGTTGCGGTGCCCCCCCGCTTGCTGCTTTCCTGGCGGCAAGAATCAATCGGGGGAAACATCTCATGCAACGCCGCCATTTGCCCGTCCTGCTCACCGCCCTGGCCACGCCCGCCCTGGCCCAGACCTTCCCCGAACGCCCGATCACCCTGATCAGCGGCTTCGCCCCCGGCGGCTCCACCGACATCGCCTGCCGGCTGATCGCCGACCGCTTCGCCCATCATATCGGAGGGGGCGCCCGGGTGGTGGTGGAGAACCGTCCCGGCGCCTCGGGCACCGTCGCCGCCGACTGGCTGCGCCGCCAGGCCCCCGATGGCCATACCCTCATGCTCATCGAGGTCTCCTCCCACGCCATCGCCCCCGCGGCCTTGGCCGGCGGCACGCCCTTCGACCCGATGGGCGATTTCACCCAGGTCGGCATGGTCGGCACGGCACCCATGGTGTTCATCGCTTCGCCCCGCTTCCCCGCCAACAATGCGGCCGAGGCCATCGCCCGGCTGCGCGAGGCGCCGCCCGATACGTTTACCTATGCCACCTCCGGCGTCGGCTCCATCCCGCAGCTCGGCGCCGAGATGATCGCGCTGCGCCTGGGCACCCGCTTCACCCACCTGCCCTATCGCTCGGGCGGGCTGATGCTGACCTCGATCTTCCAGAATGAGGGCAATTTCGGCGTGGCCGTGCTGGCCAGTGCTGCTGCGCAGGTTCGCGACGGCCTGGTGAAGGGCCTGGCGGTGACCAGCCGCGAGCGTTTTCCGACCTTCCCTGACATCCCCACGCTCTCCGAAGCCGCCCTGCCGGATTTCGAACTCTCGACCTGGAACATGATCATCGCCCCCCCGCGCCTGCCGCCAGCGGTGCTGGCACGGCTGAACGCGGCGCTGAACCTGGCCGTGGCCGAACCGGCACTGGCCGAGCGCTTCCTGACCGCCGGCGTGGTGATGTGGAACCGCCCCAATACGCCGGAGACCACCCGCGGCTTCCTGCAATCCGAGATCGAGAAATACCGCGACCTCGTCGCCCGCACCGGCCTCAGGCTCGAACGATGATCCGCGCCATCGCACTGGCGTTGGCCCTGGCGCTGCCGGCGGCGGCGCAGACCCTGACCATGGGCGTGGGGGCGGCGGTGACCAGCATCGACCCGCATTTCCACAATCTCGGCCCCAACAACGCGCTCACCATGCATATCTTCGACCGGCTGGTGGAACGCGACGGGCGCGCCCGACCCCACCCCGGCCTCGCCACCGCCTGGCGCGCGGTGGATGAGACGACCTGGGAATTCGACCTGCGCCCCGGTGTCACCTGGCATGACGGCAGGGCGTTCACCGCCGATGACGTGGTCTTCACCTTCGCCCGCGTGCCCAACGTGGCGAACAGCCCGGGCAGCTTCATGGGCTTCCTGCGGCCCATCACCCGTGTCGAGGTGGTGAACCCGCTGCGCTTGCGCATCCACACCCGCGCGCCGCACCCGCTGCTGCCGCTCGACCTCGCCTCGGTCTCCATCGTCGCGCGCCACGCGGCCGAGGGGATGGGCAGCGAGGATTTCAACCAGGGCCGCGCGGCCATCGGCACCGGCCCCTATCGCCTGGGCGCCTACCGCTCGGGCGATCGCGTCGAACTGGTCCGCAACGACGCCTTCTGGGGCGAGCGCGAAGCATGGGCGCGGGTGGATTACCGGATGATCCTGAACGATGCCTCGCGCACCGCCGCCATGCTGGCCGGCGATGTCGACATCATCGACCAGATCCCGACCTCCGACCTCGCGCGCCTCAAGCGCGACCCGCGGCTGGCGGTGACGGAAATCCCCAGCCTGCGCACCGTCTACATGGCGCCCGACCATTCGCGCGAAGGCCCCAGCCAATGGGTGACCGACAACCAGGGCACCCCCCTGCCGCGCAACCCGTTCCGCGACGCCCGCGTGCGGCGCGCCCTGTCACTCGCCATCAACCGCGACGGGCTGGTGGAACGGGTGATGGAGGGTGCGGCCGTCGCCTCCGGCCAATGGCTGCCCGAAGGCGCCTTCGGCTTCAACACGGCGGTGCGACCCGATCGCTTCGACCCCGAGGCCGCCCGCCGCCTGCTGGCCGAAGCGGGCTTCCCCGACGGCTTCCGCCTGACCGTGCACACCCCCAATGACCGCTGGCCCAATGACAGCCGGCTGACCCAGGCGGTGGCGCAGATGTGGAGCCGGATCGGCCTGCGCGTCACCGTCGAGGCCATGCCCTTCACCGCCTTCGTGGCACGCCGGGCACGGGTGGAATACTCCATGCAGATGGCGGCCTGGGGGTCGTCGACCGGCGAGGCTTCGAATTTCCTGGTCAACACCGTCAGCAGCTTCGACCGGCAAAGGCTGACCGGCGCCAACAACAACGCCCGCTACTCCAACCCCTGGTTCGACGACATCACCGCCCGGGCGTCGGCCACCATGGATGACCGCGCGCGCGAGGCGCTGTGGCACGAAGCCACAGCACGCTACGCCGAGGAACTGCCGATGATCCAACTGCTGCAACTGACCAACACCTGGGCGATGCGCCGCGGCCTGGTGCATGAGCCGCGGATGGATGAGCGCACGGTGGCGATGGGGGTTCGGGCGGGGCGGTGAGGGGTTGCAAGCGCGGCCCGCCAGGGGCTCTGCCCCCGGCACCCCCGCAAAGGGCCGAAAGGCCCTTTGATCCCGGTAATTTATCGGGGGTGAGGAGGGGGGCCTGTGCTCCCCGTTCAGCTGGCGCGCCCGTTGGCCCCCATCCTCACCCCCGATCTATTGGGTTGCAAGGGCCTTTCGGCCTTTGCTGGGGGGTGTCGGGGGGCAAAGCCCCCTGACGGGCCACGCTTCCTACCCCCTCACCACCGCGCCGAATGATCCAGCGGCCCATGCCCCTGCCCATATCCCGGCGCGTTCATGATCGCCGCCCGGACGTAGTCGCGGGCGCGGCTGGTGGCGTCTGGCAGGGTCATGTTCTGGGCCAGGCCGGCGGCCAGGGCGCTGCCCAGGGTGCATCCGGTGCCGTGGGTGTGGCGGGTGGCGATGCGCGGGCTTTCGTAGCGGGTGGTGCCGTCCGGGGTGGCGAGGAGATCGACGAGGGTGTCGCCGGTCATGTGGCCGCCTTTGAGGAGGACGGCTTTCGGGCCGAGGGACAGCAGGGCGGTGCAGGCGGCGTGCATGCTCGCTTCGTCGGTGATGGTGAGGCCGGTCAGTGTTTCGGCTTCGGGGATATTGGGGGTGATGATGCTGGCCATCGGCAGCAGGCGCGCGGTCATCGTGGCAACCGCCGCGTCGGCCAGCAGCTTGTGGCCGCCCTTGGCGACCATGACGGGGTCCACCACCAGCGGCGTGTCGGGCGCGAGCCGGGCGATTTCCTCGCAGACGGCCAGGATGGTCGGCACGTCGTGCAGCATGCCGGTCTTGATGGCGTCGGCGCCGATATCGCTCAGCACGACCTCGATCTGCTGCCGCAGGAAGGCGGTCGAGACGGCCTCGATCCCGTGCACCCCCAGCGTGTTCTGCGCCGTCAGCGCGGTGATGGCGGTGGCGGCGAAGGCGCCCATGGCGGTGACCGACTTGATGTCGGCCTGGATGCCCGCGCCGCCGCCGGAATCGCTGCCGGCGATGATCAGCACGCGGCCTTTCACAGCGCGGCCGCGCGGCGGATGGTGTCGACCAGGCGGCCCATGGTGGCGTCCAGCAGCGCTTCGTCCTCGGCCTCGGCCATGACGCGGATCACCGGTTCGGTGCCCGAGGCGCGGATCAGCACCCGGCCGCGCGCACCCAGCGCCGCTTCCTCGGCGGCGATGGCGGCCGCCACCTCCGGCCGTTTGTGCGGCGCGCCCCCGGCGTGGCGGATATTGACCAGTTGCTGCGGCAGCGGCGTGAAGCGGCGGCAGGCGGCGGAGGCCGGGCGTTTTTCCTCCAGCAGCACCGCCAGCACCTGGAGAGCCGCCACCAGCCCGTCGCCGGTGGTGCCGAAATCGCTCATGATCATGTGGCCGGATTGTTCGCCGCCCAGGTTGCAGCCCAGTTCGCGCATCCGTTCGCCGACGTAGCGGTCACCCACCGCGGTGCGGTGCAGGGTGAGGTTCCTCGCCGCGAGATGCCGTTCCAGTCCCATATTGGACATGACGGTGGCCACGACGCCGCCGCCGGTGAGCCTGCCCTCGGCGGCCCAGCGATCGGCGATCAGCGCAAGGATCTGGTCGCCATCGACGACGCGGCCGAGCTCATCCACCAGCACCAGCCGGTCCGCGTCGCCATCGAGCGCGATGCCGAGATCGGCGCGGCGCTCCCGCACCACCTCGATCAGCGGGCCGGGATGGGTGGAGCCGCAGCCCTTGTTGATGTTGAAGCCATCCGGCGCCACGCCCATCGGCACCACCTCGGCGCCGAGTTCCCACAGCACGGTCGGCGCCACCTTGTAGCCCGCGCCATGGGCGCAATCGACAACGATGCGCATGCCCTCCAGCGTCGCGCCACGGGGGAAGCTTTGCTTCACCGCTTCGATATAGCGGCCCGGCGCGTCCTGCAGCCGGCTGGCGCGGCCGAGCTTTTGCGGCCCGACATGGGCGGGGGCGAGGTCGCCGGCCATCATCGCCTCGATCTCGGCCTCATCGGCGTCGGAGAGTTTCAGCCCCTCCGGCCCGAACAGCTTGATGCCGTTATCCTCATAGGGGTTGTGGCTGGCCGAGACCATGACGCCGAGATCGGCCCGCATCGAGCGGGTGAGAAGTGCTATGGCCGGCGTGGGCAGTGGCCCGACCAGCACCACATCCATCCCCGCCGAGACGAAGCCCGCGGTCAGCGCGGGCTCCAGCATATAGCCGGACAGCCTGGTGTCCTTGCCGATGATGACGCGGTGGCGATGGGCGCCGCGGTTGAAGAAGCGCCCGGCGGCCTGGCCCAGGCGCAAAGCCGTGGCGGGGTCCATGGGCGCGGCATTGGCGGTGCCGCGGATGCCATCGGTGCCGAAGAGTTTTCTGCCGCTCATGGCTGTTGGTTTAGGCCCTTGTCGCCCGTTTCGGAAGCGTGGCGGATGGCGGACCAGACGGCCAGCGCCTGGCGGGTTTCGGCCACGTCATGGACGCGCAGCCAGGCGACCCCCGCCTGCGCGCCGGCGAGTGCCGCGGCCAGGCTGCCGCCCAGGCGCTGGTCGGCGGGCGCGGGCGAGAGCTTGGCGATGAAGGATTTTCGGGACGCACCGAGCAGCACGGGGTAGCCATGGGCGGTGAGCGCCGGCAGGGCGGCGAGGAGGGCGAGGTTGTGTTCCAGCGTCTTGCCGAAGCCGATGCCGGGGTCGAGCGCGATGTCCCGCACCCCCGCCGCTTGCAGTTCGGCGGCGCGGGTGAGCAGAAAACCCGTCACCTCCGCCACCACATCGGCATAATGCGCCCGGGCCTGCATGGTCCGCGGGTCGTTGCCGGGCATGTGCATGATGATGACCGGGCAGTTTTTCCGCGCGACCAGGGCCAGGGCATCCGGGTCATGCCCCAGTGCGGTCACGTCATTCACCACGGCCGCACCCGCCGCCAGTGCCGCTTCCATGGTGGCGGCGTTGCGGGTGTCGATGCTGATGGGGATGCGGCCGGCCAGCGCCCGGATCACCGGCAGCACGCGGGCGATCTCTTCCTCCACAGGCACGGGGGTCATCGAGGGGCGGGTGGATTCACCGCCGATGTCGAGCATGTCGGCCCCGGCGGCGATCAGGGCCTCACCACGCAAAATGGCCGCCTCGTCGAGGCGGCCATCGCCGGAGAAACTATCCGGGGTGACATTCAATATGCCCATCACCCCGGGGCGGCCGCCCCGGGAGAGGATCACCCGCCCGCCTCAGCCACCGCTGGGTTGCGGCGCGAAGCCGCCGGTGTCCGGCCGCGGGTTCGGCCGGCCCGAGGAGGGCACCGAGCCACGGCCCTGGTTCGTCGGCTCATCCGGGCGGTTGCGCACCACCGGCTCGCCCCGCAGCACCGTGCGGATTTCGTCGCCCGAGAGCGTCTCGTATTCCAGCAGCCCCTGGGCCAGCATTTCCAGCTCGTGCCTGTTGTCGGTCAGGATCTGCGTGGCGCGGGCATAAGCCTTGTCGATGATGTTGCGCACCTCACTGTCGATGGCGCGGGCGGTTTCCTCGCTCACGTTCTTCGACTGGGTGACGCTGTGGCCGAGGAAGACCTCCTGGCTATTGTCGCCATAGGCCACCATGCCGAGTTTTTCGGACATGCCCCATTCGGTCACCATCATGCGGGCCATGGAGGTGGCCATCTTGATGTCGCCCGAGGCGCCGTTGGAGACCTTGTCGGAGCCGAAGATCACTTCCTCGGCGACGCGGCCGCCCATCGCCATGGCCAGTTCCGCCTTCATCTTCGACTTGTGCTTGGAGTAGCGGTCACCGGCCGGCAGGGACATCACCAGGCCCAACGCACGGCCGCGCGGGATGATGGTGGCCTTGTGGACGGGGTCGCATTCTTCCTCATGCATCGCCACCAGCGCGTGGCCGGCCTCGTGATAGGCCGTCATCCGCTTCTCATCCTCGGACATGACGAGGGAGCGGCGTTCGGCGCCCATCATCACCTTGTCCTTGGCGTGCTCGAACTCGGCCATGCCGACGGTGCGCCGCCCGGTACGGGCCGCCAGCAACGCGGCCTCGTTCACCAGATTGGCGAGGTCGGCGCCCGAAAAGCCGGGGGTGCCGCGGGCGATCACCTTGGGGTCGACGTCGGACGCCAGGGGAACCTTGCGCATGTGCACGCGCAGAATCTTCTCGCGGCCATTCACGTCGGGGTTGGGCACCACGACCTGACGGTCGAAGCGGCCGGGGCGCAGCAGCGCCGGGTCGAGCACATCGGGCCGGTTGGTGGCGGCGATGATGATGACGCCTTCGTTGCTCTCGAAGCCGTCCATCTCGACCAGCATCTGGTTCAGCGTCTGCTCGCGCTCATCATTGCCACCGCCGAGGCCGGCACCGCGATGGCGGCCGACCGCGTCGATTTCGTCGATGAAGATGATGCAAGGGGCGTTCTTCTTGCCCTGTTCGAACATGTCGCGCACGCGGCTGGCGCCCACGCCCACGAACATCTCGACGAAGTCGGAGCCGGAAATCGTGAAGAACGGCACATTCGCCTCACCGGCGATGGAGCGCGCCAGCAAGGTCTTGCCGGTGCCCGGGGGACCCACCAGCAGCACGCCCTTGGGGATCTTGCCGCCCAGGCGCTGGAATTTTTGCGGGTCCCGCAGGAACTCGACGATCTCTTCCAGCTCAGCCTTGGCTTCCTCGATGCCGGCCACGTCCTCGAAGGTCACGCGGCCGGACTTCTCCGTCAGCAGCTTGGCCTTGGACTTGCCGAAACCCATGGCCCGCCCGCCACCGCCCTGCATCTGCCGCATGAAGAAGACCCAGACGCCGATGAGCAGCAGCATCGGGAACCAGGAGATGAGGATCTGGAAGAGCGGGTTCACATCGCTCTCGATCGGCCGGGCCACGACGCGCACGCCCTTCTCCGTCAGCCGGCCGACGAGGCCGGGGTCGGAGGGTGCGAAGGTCGCGAAGCTGCGCCCATCGGTCAGCGAACCCGCGATGTTCGGCCCCTGGATGGTGACGTCGCGCACATGGCCGGCCGCGACCTCATTGAGGAAATCGCTATAGGCGACCTGCATCTGCGCCCGGCTGGCGGTGCCGCCCGAGGGTTGGAACAGGTTGAACAAGGCCACCAGCAGCAGCGCCACGATGACCCACAAGGCAAGATTCCGGCCGAAATTGCTCACAGCTTCTGGTTTCCTATCGCCGGCATGTCGCCGGCATTTCCCATAACATAGGTCGGATTGGCGCGGGGTGAATGCCCCATTTGCCGGATTGGTGAGAAAAGGGCGGTGATTGGGCCGCCGCGTGGCCTGAATTCCAGGCATGGCAGGGGGTTACCATGCCCGATATGGGGCGCGGCAACCAATGCGCTGTCACGCCACAGCGCGGGCAGCCCGGCACGCAGCGCAGCGGGCAGGCCGGTTCGGGCGCCATGCCCCGGCCCCAGCGCCCCCAGCAGGCAGCCTGGCCAATCCCGTGCGAGGTGGAAGCGGCCATCCCAGAGCGCGCCGGCACGGGCGGGAATCGGCGGGGCGAGGAGCGCCGGCTCGCGCAGCAGCCAGCCATCGCCGCGCCACCAGGCGCCGCCCAGCGTGCCCTCGCCGGCGGCCAGCAGCCTGATCACATCGACGTGAGCCGGCGCATGGGCCGCCCCGCCAATGGCGCGCAGCAGCCGGGCCAGCAATGCGGCGGCCGCCGCGTCCCGGCCCAGCGCCTCGCGGTCGATACGCGCGGCGCCGCAGGGCAATGGGGTGACCGCGGCGGCCAGGCGGGGAAGCATGGCGGCCTCGGCCTCCACCCGGCGGCGGGCGAAGGCATCGGCGGCCAGGGAAAGCGCCGCCACCCCGGGGCCCTCGCCGCCCGGATCGGCCAGGGCCTGGCGGGCTCGGATGCGGGCGAAGGCGGGGTTGTCATTGCTCGGGTCGCGCACCGGGGCGAGGCCGGCCGAGGCGCAGACCGCCTCCAGCGCCGCCGGCGCCACATCCAGCAGCGGGCGCAGCAGCAGCGCCCCGGGCATGGCGCGCAGCCCCGGCATGGCGGCCAGCCCAGCCTCGCCCGCGCCGCGGCCCGCCCGCAGCAGCAGGGTCTCGGCCTGGTCCATGCGGTGATGGCCCAGCAGCAGCCAGGGCGCGCCGGCCCGGGTGCAGGCGGCCAGAAGGGCGGCGAGCCGGGCGGCGCGGGCGCGTTCCTGCATGCCGGCACCGCCGGCAAGCCCCAGCGGCAGAACAAGGGTCTCGATCCCCCGGGCGTGCAGCATGGCCTGGACATGGGCGGCTTCGGCGGCGCTTTCGCCCCGCAACCCATGCTCGGCCACCAGCGCCAGCAGCCGCGCGCCGCCCCATTGCCGGGCCAGCAGCGCCAATGCGAGGGAATGCGGCCCGCCCGAGACCGCCACCGCCACCAGCCCTGGCGGCGGGCCGAAGCCGCCCATGCGGGTGGCGAATTCCCCGGGCGTCACTTCTGCCGGTATTCGCCCAAAGCCGGCGCGGGGCCGGAGATGCCCGGTCTTTCGCCATCGAAGGAGATCGGCAGCGGCACCAGCGCGTAATCGGCGCCGGGCACCTGGGCCAGCATACCCAGGGCGGCGGTCTGCGCGTCGGCCGCCAGTTCGGGGATGGTGTTGATGGGCGCGCAGGGCACGCCGGCGGCCTCCAGCGCCGCCAGCCATTCCTCGCGCGGGCGCTCGGCCATCAGCGCCTGGATCATCGGCAGCAATTCCGCCTGATGGGTCAGCCGGGCGCGGTTGGTGGCGAAGCGCGGGTCGGCCACCCATTCCGCCCGCCCCAGCAGCCGGGCGAATTTTTCGAACAGCCGGTCATTGCCGCAGCACACGAGAACGGGGCCGTCGGCGGCATCGAAACCCTGGTAGGGCACGAAGGCCGGGTGGCCGGAGGTGTGTTTCTGCGGCACCTCACCCTGGTTCACCCAGGCCGTGAGTTTTTGCCCCGCCCACATCGTCGCGGTCTCGAACAGGCTGGTGTTGATGACGCCGCCACGCCCGGTGCGGGCGCGCTCGGCCAGGGCGGCGAGTGCTGCGATCACCGTCCACATCCCCGTCCCCTGGTCGACCACCGAGGCGCCCATGCGAACCGGCGGCCCATCGGGCGCGCCGGTGATGGCGGAAAGCCCGCAATAGGCCTGCAGCAGCGGCTCATAGCCCGGCCGACCAGCCAGCGGTCCGGTGTGGCCGAAGGCGCCCATCTCACAATATATAAGGCGCGGGTGGCGGGCGGTGACCACGCCAGCGCCGATGCCCAGACCCTCGGCCGCGCCGGGCCGAAGGTTGTGGACGAGGATATCGGCGTCCTCCAGCTCGCCATGCAGCGCCGCCACCCCCTCGGGGGTTTTCAGGTCCAGCGCCAGGCTGCGCTTGCCGCGGTTGAAATCCTTGAAGATCAGCGCGTCGCCATCGCGGAAGGCGGGGCCCATCTGGCGCGCGTCATCGCCGCCCTCGGGCTTTTCGACCTTGATCACGGTGGCGCCGAGATCGGCGAAGATCGCGCCGCAGAAGGGGCCGGCCAGGACCTGGCCGAGTTCGACCACTTTCAGGCCGGCCAGGGGCCGGGCGCTCAACGGCAACCGGCGCGGACCCGCACCGCATTCGCCCGCTCCTGCAAACCGGCGGAGATATTCGGGTGGTTCGACCGCAGATCGCCCAGCGTGTCGCAGGCCTCGCGCCGGTTGCCCAGGCCCTGGAAGGCGCTGGCCAGGCCGATCAGCGCCTCGGGCGCGCGGGGCGCGGTGCGGGCGCGGGTATAGGCCTCGTTATAGGCGATGGCGGCATTGCCCCAGTCGCGCTTGCCCGCCAGGGCATCGCCCAGCAGCAACTGCGCATTGGCCTGCTGCGGGCCGCGCACGGCCAGCGCCTCGCGCGCCGCGGCCTCGGCGGCGGCGTAGTCGCGCCGGCCCAGGGCGGCCTGGCCTTCGGAGAGGGCACGTTCGGGCGGGCGCGGCGCGGCCCCAGGGGGGGCGCCGGCGGCGGCGGCCACGGGCGGCACGTTGGGGGCGGTGGGGCGTTCGGGCCTTGTCGGGCCGGCCGCGGCCGGCGGCCGTGCCGCCGGGGCCGCGGTGGCGGCGCCCTCCAGCCTTTGCAGCCGGAATTCAAGATCCTCGTTCAGCTTCTGCAGATCGGCTGCGAGGCGACGGTTGCGGTTGTCCAGCTCATCCACCCGGCCGCGCAGGCGCCGGGTTTCCTCCTCCAGATTGCCGACACGCTCCAGCAACTGGCCGACCATCTCATTGCCGCCGCCGCCGGTGGGCCGGCCGCTGGGGGCGGGCGCGGGGCCGGAACCGCCGCGGGCGCGCAACTGCTCCACCTCCTGGCGCAATTGCAGGAGCTGGTTGCGCAGCGCGATGCCTTCCTGGCTTTCGATCTGGGCGCGCGCGGGCAGGCCAGTGCTGAGCAGCGCCAGCCCCAGCCACCAGCCCGCCGCGCCCAGACGCATCAGCGAACGACCGTGACGGCGCGGCGGTTCTGCGCCCAGGAGGTCTCATCCGAACCCAGCGATTCCGGCCGGTCCTTGCCGAAGCTCACGGTCTGGATGCGGCTGCCGGCGACGCCCGAGGCCACGAGCACATCGCGCGCCGCATTGGCGCGGCGCTGGCCCAGGGCCAGGTTGTATTCGCGCGTGCCGCGCTCATCGGCATGGCCTTCGACGGTCACCTGGTTCTGGGCGTATTGCGCCAGCCAGCGGGCCTGGCGCTCCAGCACCGGGCGCTGATCGGCCTGGATGTTGCTGCGGTCGGTGCCGAAGAAGATGCGATCGCCGACATTGGCGCGCAGGTCTTCCTGGCTGCCCGGGCGGATGGCGCCGCTGGTGGAGGCGCCGCCGGCGCCGGTGCTGGCGGTGGTCTCGGGCTCGGAGGCGCAGGCGGAAAGCAGGGCGGCAGCGGCGAAGGCGGCCAGGTATTTGGGTGCGGTCATGGGGAATCTCCGTTGGGCCGGCCGTACGGGCTCAGCCTATGGTGCACTGCACACACCGCTAGCCGGGTAGCGTGGCGCAATCAAGGCAATTGCCTGTCACGGATTGCAACCCAGCCTTGCAATACGTGGCCGGCACGGGGGTCTCCCGTGCCGGCCCTGGCCTCACGCGCTTTCGTAGAGCCTGGTCAGCGAGAATTCGCGGTGACCGAGCAGTTCGGCCGCGGTGAGTTCGCCATCGGCGGTGCGCAGCATGCAATCCAGCAGCGCCTCGCCGGCATCGTCCATGTTCATGGTCTTCTGGAGAAGGCCGGTCACATCCACGTCCATGTGTTCGCTCATGGTGCGCTGTGTCCGCGGATTCGCCGTCAGCTTGATGACGGGCAGGATGGGGTTGCCGATGACATTGCCTTGGCCTGTGGGGAAGAAGTGCACGGCATAGCCGGAGGCCGCGCAGAGCGTGACCATCTCGGCCGCGGCCGAGGAGCTGTCCATGAACCACAGCCCGGAATGGGTGGGGTCCTCGGCCTTGTCCAGCACGCCATCGACCACGCAGTGCTTGCCGATTTTCTGGATATTGCCCAGCGCCTTTTCCTCGATGGTGGTCAGGCCACCCTCGATATTGCCCTTGGTCGGCTGGCTGTCGGAAAGGTCACTCGTCTTGTTCTTCTCGATCAGCGCCTGATAGCGGTCGAACATGAACATGAAGCGGTCGCGGATTTCCGGGGTGCGGCAGCGCGCCGCCACCAGATGCTCACCGCCGGTGATCTCCGAGGTTTCGCCGAAGACCAGCGTATTGCCATTGGCCCACAGCTTGTCGAAGGCATTGCCCACAGTGGGGCAACTCGCCAGGCCCGAGGTCGTATCGCTCTCGCCGCACTTGGTGGAGACCCAAAGCTCGACGATGTCGGTCTTCGTCTTCTTCAGCCGCGAGGCATGCTTCACCAACCGATAGGCCGCGCGCGAAGCACTCGCGATCGTGTTGATGTCGCCATTCTGCTCGATGGCGAAACCCTCGACCGGCTTGCCGGATTTGGCGATGCCCTCGACGATCGTGCCGGTCCAGCCCGGCTCGATGCCGATGACGATGACGCCGGCCACATTCGGGTTGCAGCCGGTGCCGATCAGGGTGCGGAAATGCAGGTCCAGATCGGCGCCGAATTGCAGCCGGCCATAGGAGTGCGGGATGGCCATCGCACCCTTGATGTTGTTCGCCACCGCCTCGGCGGCCGCGTTCGACAGGTCGTCGACGGGCAGGATGATGACGTGGTTGCGCACGCCCATGCGGCCATTCTCGCGGCGCCAGCCCTCGAAGGCCGCACCTTTCAGGTTGATACCCATGGTGTCTCTCCCCTTACCAGCGCTTGGTCTTGACGTTGTGGACGTGCAGGTGCTCGCCCGGCGCGATATCCGCGATGGCTTTGCCGATATCCACCCCATACTTGATGATGGTGTCGCCGGCCTTGATCGGCTTGATGGCGAGCTTGTGGCCGATGGGGATGTCGGACTTCGCGTCGAAATCGATCATCTTGTCCTGGTCCATCACCCAGCCCTGGATGCGGTTGGAGGCGGTCAGCCCCTCGACGACCACGACGCCCACGCTGTCGCCCTCGTCATGCACGACGAAATGGATTGTCATTCTCTTTCCTCCTGTCCGTGGCTGCTAGCCTAGGCCCGGCTTGAACCCAGGTCAACTATATGACCTAGATGTTTGCATGAATGTGGAGACCCCGATCTGGCGCCAGGTCCGCGCCGCCATCGTCGCCGAGATCGCCGCCGGCGAATTCCCCCCCGGCACGCCGCTGCCGGCGGAAAAGCTTCTGGCGGAGCGCTTCGGCTGCGCCATCGGCACCATCCGCCGGGCCACCGACGGGCTGGTGGCCGAGGGCGCGCTGACCCGCCAGCAGGGCCGCGGCACCTTCGTGGCCGGGCATACGCCGGAGCGGAGTTTTCGTTTCTTCCACCTGCGCCCGGCCGATGGCAGACCCCTGCTGCCCGACACGCAATTCCTCGATTTCGCGCGCCTGAAAGCCACCCCCGCCCAGGCCCGCGCGCTGGGCCTGGCGCCGACCGCGCCCCTTCTGCGCGCCCGCCATTTGCAATGCCTGGCCGGCGAGCCCGCCATGCTGGAGGAGCTCTGGCTGCCCGAAACCCTCTTCCCCGGCCTGGACGGCCAGCGCTTCGCGGGGCGGCCCGGCACGGTCTATGACCTCTACCAGCGCGAATTCGGCCTGAGCGTGACCCGCATCGAGGAACAACTCCGCGCGATCGCCGCCCCCGCCCGCATCGCGTCCCGACTGGGCCTGGCCGCGGCCAGCCCGGTGCTGATGATCGAACGCGTGGCCTTCGCCGTCGATGGCAAGCCGGTGGAACTGCGCCTGGCCTGGGCCGACACGACCAGCCTGGCCTACTTCAACAGCCGGGCCTGACGTGGCACACCCCTGCCCTGGCAAGGAGCGATGACCATGGCGGGCGTGTATTGGTATGGCGGCGAATGGTTTTCCGAAGAGCCGAAGGTGCTCGGCCCCATGGACCACGCCTTCTGGCTCGGCTCGGTGATTTTTGATGGCGCGCGCGCCCTGCGCGGCTACGCGCCGGACCTGGACCTCCATTGCGCCCGCTGCATCCGCTCCGCCCTCGCCCTGGGCATGCGGCCGACAAAGACCGCGGCCGAGATCGAGGCGCTGTGCCAGGAGGGCATCCGCCGCATGGGGCCGCAGGCCGAGCTTTACGTTCGCCCGATGTTCTTCATCCGAAAGGGCCTGGGTGCGGCGCGGCCGGACCCGTCCAGCACCGATTTCATCCTGGCGATCTATGACGCGCCCCTGCCCGCCTGGGCCGGCTTCTCGGCCATGATGGCGCCCTTCCGCCGCGCCGCGCAGGACATGGCGCCGACCGACGCCAAGGCCGCCTGCCTCTACCCCAATGGCGCCCGCGCCAATGCCTGGGTGGCCGAGCGCGGCGCCGATGCGGCGGTGATGATGGACCCGGCGGGCAATGTGGCGGAGTTCAGCGCGGCCAATCTCTGGTTCGGCAAGAACGGGGTTGCGGTGACGCCGGTCGCCAACCACACCTTCCTGGCCGGCATCACCCGCAAGCGCGTCCTTGGGTTGTTCCGCGAGGCCGGCATTGTGGTGGAGGAGCGCGCGGTGAGTGCCGCCGAACTCGAGGATGCCGACGAGATCTTCTCCACCGGCAATTACGCCAAGGTGCAGCCCTGCACCCGCTACAATGGCCGCGACATGCAGATCGGGCCGCTGACGACGAAGGCGCGCGAGCTGTATTTCAACTGGATGGAAACCACGCCGAAACTGGTGTGACACCCAATATCCTGTTCCAGTCCGACACCGTGCTGGTGATCGACAAGCCGGCGGGCCTCGCGGTGCATGCCGGCCCCTCGGGCGGGCCGAGCCTGGAGGCGCATCTGCCCGCGCTCCAAATGGGCAAGCGCCATCTGCCCCAGCCGGCGCATCGGCTCGATCAGGACACCGCGGGCTGCCTGGTGCTGGGCCGCACCAGGCCGGCGCTGGCCGAACTGGGCGGGTATTTCGCCCGCGGCGAGGCGCGGAAAACCTACTGGGCGCTGCTGGTGGGCGACCTGCCGGGCGAGAGTGGCGAGGTCACCGCCCCCCTGCTGAAGACCAGCACCGCGCGCGATGGCTGGCGCATGGTGGTGGATGCGAAGGGCCAGGCCGCCCGCACGCTCTGGCGCATGCTCGGCCGCGCGGAGGGGCTGAGCTGGGTGGAATTCCGCCCGTTGACGGGACGCACCCATCAATTGCGCGCCCATGCCCGGCATCTCGGCCACCCCATCCTGGGCGATGGGCGCTATGGCGGCGGCGCGGGCGCCATGCGGCTGCTGGCGCGGCGCATCCAGCTTCCGGGCATCGACGTGACCGCACCGGTGCCGGGACATATGCGTGCGGAGATCGCCAGATGTGGTGGCTGATCGCGTTGGTCCTGGCCACGCCCGCCGCGGCGCAGCGGCCGTTCTGCGATTATGGCGAGGGGGTGAACGCCCTGCGTGCGGCGCAGCAGGCGCTGGCGGCGCCGGTGACCGGGCTGGTGGCCGGGCGTGAGGCGGCCCTGGCGATCGCGGCCGGGCTGGAGACCGCCCGCGCGGCCTTCGCCCGCTGTGGCTGCCCGCGCCTGGCCGGCATGCTGCCCGAGCCCGTCCGCATGGCCGAGGGTGCCGCCTCGCACAACGCCGCCAGCGCCATTCGCGCCAGCTTCGACCAGACCGCGGTGCATGCCGGCCTGGCCCGCGAGGCGCTGGAGCGCGACGGCTGCCGGTAGAACTACCGCAGGATCACCGCGGAGGGCGCCAGCGGCTGGGTGGTGATCACCGTGGCCGCGGGCGTGGGCACCGCGACGAAGCCGGCCGGGCTGGGGGCCGGGTTGTTGACAGTGCAGCCGGCCAGGCCCATTGCCGCGAGGACGGGAATAAGCATTTGAATGCGCATCGGTTTTCTCCTGTGTTGAACAGCAGGAGAACGTGACTTGGCCGGGAAAGTTGCGTGGCGCTCAGGCCCGCCCCGCCGCCCCGCTCAACAGCAGCGGGTCCACCTTCAGCTTGGCCAGCGCCAGCCGCCAGGTGTCCTCGGGCTTCGTGCCGTAGAGCAGGGTCTCGTCCAGCGGCACGCTCAGCCAGGAATTGGCGGCGATCTCATCCTCCAGCTGGCCCGGCCCCCAGCCGGCATAGCCCAGCGCCAGGATGCAGTCGCGCGGGCCGCCGCCCTGCGCCACCGCCCGCAGCACATCGATGGACGAGGTCAGCCGGGTCTGGCTGTCGACATCGATCGTGCCCTCGGTGGACCATTCGCCTGAATGCAGCACGAAGCCGCGGCCGCCATCCACCGGGCCACCGGCCAGCATCCGCAAGGATCGCGCCGGCGGCACCGGCGCCACGCCGAGCTGCTTGAGCAGCGCGGTGAAGCTCAGCTTCTCCAGCGGGCGGTTCAGAACGAGGCCCATCGCCCCATCCTCGGAATGGGCGCAAAGGCAGATGACGCTCTGGGCGAAGCGCGGGTCGCGCATGCTCGGCATGGCGATGAGCAATTGGCCGGTCAGCCACTCGGCCCCCAGCCAATCGCCCGCGGCATCTTTTGGGGGGCGAACAGGCTTGCGCCGCCCCGGAGCTTTCCTGGCCATCGCGCGAACATGGCGTCGCCGGGGCCGGGGCGCAAGAAGATCGGCCCCGATGACAGGGGCCGCGCCCGGCGCTACATCGCAGACTTCATTCAGGAGGGTATCCCATGAGCATCCAGGTCGGCGACAGCATCCCCAGCATGAAGCTGATGCAGGGCACGGCGGAAGGGCCGAAGGAAATCGGCACCGATGAGCTGTTCGGGGGCAAGACCGTTGTGGTGTTCGGCGTGCCTGGCGCCTTCACCCCCACCTGCTCGGCCAAGCACCTGCCCGGCTTCGTGACCCTCGCCGCCGAGTTCCGCGCCAAGGGCGTGGACGCCGTGGTCTGCATGTCGGTCAACGATGCCTTCGTCATGGGCGCCTGGGGCCGCGACCAGGGCGTGGGCGAGGATGTGGTGATGCTGGCCGATGGCGCCGCCGCCTTCACCAAGGCGCTGGGGCTGGAGCTGGACCTGACGGCGCGCGGCCTGGGCATCCGCTGCCAGCGCTTCGCCATGGTGGTGAAGGCAGGCAAGGTCAGCCATATCGCCGTCGAGGCCCCCGGCGCCTTCGAGGTCAGCCGCGCCGAGGCCGTCCTGGCCGCGCTCTGAGCCTCGGGCATGTCCGGGGCGCCGCCCTGGATCCTGGAGATCTCCCGCCTGCTCGCCTCCGCCCATCGCGGCCGGCCGAGCGGGATGGAGCGGGTGGAGCTGGCCTATGCCCGCCATGTGCTGGGCCGGCCGGACGGGCATTTCGCCGGCACTGACCGCCGGGGCCGCTTCGGCCTGATCGCGCGGGAGGAGGTGGCGGCGCTGCTCGATGCGCTGCCAGGCGGGCCGGCGGCCGTGGCGCCGGTGCTGGGGCGCATTCACCCCGCGCATCGAAATCTGCTGGCGGTGGCGGCGCGGCCGGGCGCGGTGTTCAGCATCATCGCCCATCACGGCTTGCAGCGCGGCCGTGCGATTGCGGCGCTGCGGCGCCAGGGCGCGCGTTTCATGCCCGCCCTGCATGATCTCATCCCGCTGGAACACCCCGACACCACGCGGCTGCTGCAACGGGCGCTGACCTGGCTGCGGCTGCGCGAGGTGGCGCGGCAGGCCGATGGGGTGCTGGTGTTCAGCCAGGCCGTGCGCGGCTCGCTGCTGGCCTTCCTGGCGGCGCGCGGCGCGCCGCCGCCGCCCATTCTGGTGGCCGGGCTGGGGTTGGACCTGCCGCCGTGGGCCACACCGCCGCCGGCCACCGCGCCCTATTTCCTCTGCGTCGCCACGGTCGAGAAGCGCAAGAACCACGCGCTGCTGCTTGATGTCTGGCAGGGGCTGGGCGCCGATGCGCCGCGGCTGGTGCTGGTCGGCCGGCGCAGCTTTGGCGCGACAAAAACCCTGGCCAGGCTCGATGCCGGCCAGTTCCGCGGCGTGATCGAGGAGCGCGGCCATTGCACGGATGCCGAGCTGGCCGGGCTGCTGGCGGGCGCCCGGGCGCTGCTGCTGCCGACCAGGGCCGAGGGCTATGGCATCCCGGTGGCCGAGGCGCTGGCGGCGGGCGTGCCGGTCATCTGCTCGGACATCGCCGTGCTGCGTGAGCTTGGCGGGGCGGTTCCGGAATACCTGGCGCCCGATGACGTCACCGGCTGGGGCGCGATGATCGGCACCTATGCCGCGCCCGACAGCGCGGCCCGCGCGGCGCAGATCGCCCGCATGGCGGATTGGCGGCCGGGCGACTGGGCCACGCATTTCGCCGCGGTGGAAAATTTCCTGGCCGGCATTGCGGAAAGGCCGCACCGACCGTAATTTCAGTCATCACTGAAATGGCTGAACGTGATGAAACTCTCACCCCTCGCGCAATCCTTCGTGCTGCATTTCGGCGAAATGGGCTCCCGCTGGGGCATCAACCGCACGGTGGGGCAGATCTACGCGCTGCTCTATCTCGCGCCCGAGCCCTTGCACGCCGATGCCATCGTCGATGCCCTGGGCGTCTCGCGCTCCAACGTCTCGATGGGCTTGCGCGAGTTGCAGACCTGGAACCTGGTGCTGCTGCGCCATTTGCCCGATGACCGGCGCGACCATTTCACCACCCCCGAGGATGTCTGGCAGATCCTGCGCGTGCTGGCGGAGGAGCGGAAAAAGCGCGAGGTCGATCCGACCCTTTCGGTGCTGCGCGAATTGCTGATGCAACAGGCGGTGACGCCCGAGGACGCGCATGCCCAGGCCCGCATGGCCGAAATGCACGGCATGATCGAAAGCCTGACCAATTGGTATGACGACATTCGCAAACTGGAAACCGAAAGATTGCAGACCCTGCTGGCACTCGGTGCGCGGGTCACCCGGTTCCTCGAAGTGACGGACAAGGTCGTGGGCTTCGCCCGCAAAAAGAAGGACGCCTGACGCATGGACCCGATCATCCTCGCCCGCATCCAGTTCGCGGCGAACATCTCCTTCCATATCCTGTTCCCGACCATCACCATCGCACTCGGCTGGGTGCTGCTGTTCTTCAAGCTGCGGTTTTCGCAGACCGGCGAGCAGAAATGGATGGAGGCGTATTTCTTCTGGGTGAAGGTGTTTGCGCTCTCCTTTGCGCTCGGCGTGGTCTCCGGCATCACCATGAGCTTTCAGTTCGGCACCAACTGGCCTGGTTTCATGGAACGCGTGGGCAATGTCGCCGGGCCGCTGCTGGCCTATGAGGTGCTGACGGCGTTTTTCCTGGAAGCCTCCTTCCTCGGCATCATGCTCTTCGGCTTCAGGCGCGTGGCCTCCTGGGTGCATACCGGCGCCACCTTCCTCGTCGCCTTCGGCACGACGATGAGCGCCTTCTGGATCATCGTGCTGAATTCCTGGATGCACACGCCGGCGGGGTTCGAGCTGCGCGACGGCGTGGTGCATGCGACGGATTGGTTCGCGATCGTCTTCAACCCCTCCATGCCCTATCGCCTGACGCATGTGCTGCTCTCCTCCGGCCTGACGGTGGCCTTCCTCGTCGCCGGCCTCTCCGCCTGGCGCTGGCTGCGCGGTGACCATGGGCCGGCGGTGCTGGCGGGCTTGCGCACCGGCATCGTGCTCGGCGCCATCCTGGCGCCCTTGCAGGCTTTCGTCGGCGACATGCATGGGCTGAACACGCTGGAACACCAGCCGGCCAAGGTCGCGGCCATGGAAGGCCATTGGGAGACCTCGGGCCGGGTGCCGCTGATCCTCTTCGCCATCCCCGATGAACGCACGCGGGAGAATCATTTCGAGATCGGCATCCCGGCCCTGGCCAGCATCATCCTGGGCCACAGCCCCGATGCGGTGATCCGCGGCCTCAATGATTTCCGCGGCGAGCACCCGCCGGTGGCGCCGGTCTTCTACGCCTTCCGCGTCATGGTCGGCACCGGGCTTGCCATGATCGGCCTGTCCTGGCTTTGCGCCTGGTTCCTGTGGAAGCGCGGCGCTTTGCCCCGCCCGGCACTCTGGGGCCTGGTGGCGATGAGCTTTTCCGGCTGGCTGGCAACCCTGGCCGGCTGGTACGTCACGGAAATCGGCCGCCAGCCCTGGCTGGTGACGGGGGTGCTGACCACGGCGCAGGCGGCGGGGCCGGTCGCGGCCACCACCATCGCCAGTTCGCTGGCCATCTATCTCGTGCTCTATGCCGGGCTGCTGCTGGCCTATGTCACCACCATCTTCCGGCTGGCGAACAAGGGCTATGCCAATGAACGCAAGCCCGGCCCCGTCGCCGTGCCGGCGGAATAGGCGATGACCCCCTTCCTGGCGCCGGAGCTGCTGCCGGTCATCTTCGGCGCGCTGATGGCCATCTCGGTCCTCGCCTATGTCATCCTCGATGGCTACGATCTGGGCGTGGGCATGCTGATGCCGGCCGCGGCGCATGAGGGCGAGCGCGACCGCATGATCGCCTCGATCGGCCCCTTCTGGGATGCCAACGAGACCTGGCTGGTGCTGGGGGTGGGGCTGCTGCTGGTGGCCTTCCCCACCGCGCATGGCATCATTCTCACCGCGCTCTATCTGCCCGTGGCCTTCATGCTGGTGGGGCTGACCTTGCGCGGCGTCGCCTTCGAATTCCGCGCCAAGGCGCCCAATGCGCGGTCCAAGACGCTGTGGGATGGCGCGTTCTTCGCAGGCTCCCTCATCGCCGCACTCAGCCAGGGCTGGATGGTCGGCCGCTATATCCTGGGCTTCGAGGAAAGCTGGGCCGCGCTGGGCTTCGCCGCCATGGCCGCCATCGGCCTGCCGATTGCCTATGCCTTCCTGGCCGCGGGCTGGCTGATCTGGCGCAGCGAGGGGGAATTGCAGGCGCGCGCGGTGCGCTGGGCCAGGCTGACCCTGCCGCCGGTCGCCTTCGGCATCGTGCTGATCTCGGCCGCCACGCCGCTGGCCAGCCCGCGCATCTTCGCCCGCTGGTTCGACTTTCCCAATATCATGTTCCTGGCGCCCATGCCGCTGCTGACGGTGGCGCTGATCATCGGCCTGCACCGGCTGCTGGCGCGGCTGCCGGCGCCCGACGACGCGCATTGCCGGCTGCCCTTCCTGGGCGGCGTCGGGCTGTTCATCCTGGCCTTCGCCGGCATGGCCTGGAGCTTCTTCCCCTACGTGGTGCCGGAGAGGCTGACCTTGTGGCAGGCCGCCACCTCACCCGAATCGCTGTCGCTCATCCTGGTCGGCGCCTTGATCGTGCTGCCGATGATCCTGGTCTACACCATCATCGTCTGGCGGATTTTCGGCGGCAAGGCGCATGATCTGCGCTACGACTGACCCCCCGGGAGACTGCCATGCGCCGACGCCTGCTGCCGCTGATCGCCTTGCCCTGGCTTGCCCATGCGGCGGAGCTGCGCGTCCTCAGCGCCGGCGCGGTGGAGCCGGGGCTGGAACCGGCGGTGGAGGCTTTCCGGCGGATCGGCGGCACCCCTGTCGGCATCACCTACGCCACCGCGCCCCGGCTGCGTGAACGCATGCAGGCCGGCGAGATGCCCGACCTGCTGATCGCCCCGGTCGGCCTGATCAACGAACTCGTCACCACCGGGCGGCTGACCAGCGAGCGGGCCACGCTGGGCCGCGTCGGCGCCGGCGTGGTCGTGCGCGCCGGGGCGCCGGAGCCCGATATCGCCGACGTGGCGGCGCTGCGCCGCGCGGTGGAGGCGGCGCAGGCGCTGGTCTTCAACCGCGCCTCGACCGGCCTGCATATGGACCGGCTGTTCGAAAGCTTGGGCGTGACCGCAACCGTCACCCCGCGCGCGCTCCGCTTCGCCACCGGCGCCGAGGTGCTGGAGAGGCTGCGAACCGGCCAGGGCGCCGAACTCGGCTTCGCCGCCATCACCGAGATCCGCATGGTGCCCGCGCTGCGCTACCTCGGCCCGCTGCCGGCCGAGGCGCAGAACTACACCACCTACGCGGTCGCGCTGCTGCCCCAGGCCGCACCCGTCGCGGCCGATCTGCTGCGCCACCTCACCAGCCCCGCGACCCGCGCGCTGATGCAGGCCGCGGGGGTGGAGCAGGCAGGCTGACGCCTCAGAACAGGTCCACGCCGACGCTGGTCAGCAGTTGCAGGGCGGGGTTCGCCTCGGGGCTGCTCAGCATCGAGAAGGCGGCGTCGCCGCGGGTGATCGTGTTGGCATTCAGCGCCGCGGTGAAGATCGCCGCACCGGCGGCATCGCCGGTGCGGCCCAGGATCGCCTGGAACATCTGCTCGACAAAGGCGGCGTTGCTCAGGCCGTCGAACCGGGCCTGGAATTCGGCGCTGTTGACGAAGGAGTTGGTCACCGCGCGCTCGCTCAGCCCCGCCTCCATCGCCGCGTCGAATTGCAGCAGCCCGGGCAGGTCCGCCCGGCGGCCCAGCAGGGTGTTGTAGTTGAAGTTGATCCAGGACATTTCGAAATCGGCGGCGACGATGCCCCGCGCGGCGATGCCCAGCGGGTCGGCACCCGCCTCGGCCGATCGCACAATGCCGTCGGCCACCGCCGCGCGGCCATTCACCGGGCCCAGATTATTGGCCACATTGGTCCAGAAGCTCAAGCCCGCCGCATCCGGCGCGCGGCCCAGCGCCGTCTGGTAGAGGTTGGTGATATAGGCGTTGATCGAGACGGTGTTGGCGGCACCACCCTCGGCCGAGAGCAGGAAGCTGCGGGCGACGTCGACGGTGGAGAGGCCACCCTCCATGCGCTCGGTCCAGAAGGACAGGCCGCGGGCGTCGCCCTCACGGCCGAGGATGCCGCGATAGAGCGCGTTCACCAGCCCGGGCGCGGCGTTGGCGATGAAATCGACCCGGCCATCGAGCAGCTGCAGCCGCTCGACCTGGCTGAAGCCGGCAAAGCCCTGGCGGTCGGCGGTGGCCCAGGTGAAGCCGGTGATGGCGCCGGAGGAGCCGTAGCTGTAGCCGCCATCGCCGCGGCCGACCTGGCCGAAATTCAGCAGGTCGAAGCCGGCGCCGCCGCGATAGGTGTCGCGGCCGAGCGTGGCGGTGAACACGTCATTGGCGGCCGTGCCGTTGATCAGGTCGGAGCCGGTGGTGCCGGTCAGGCCCGACGAGGTGGTCTGGAGCACGGCATCGGCGCGCTGGCTCAGGTTGATCACCCGCAGGTCGCCGGCGGCCGCCGTGTCCGGCGCGCCGAACTGGCGGCCGGGGCCGCTGAAGGTGGCCAGCATGTATTCCGCCAGGGCGTCCTGCTCGGTGCCGCGGGAGGCGAAGGTGGAGGCACCCGCCGGCAGGGCCGCGTTGTTCAGCAGATCGACCCGCGAGCCGGGGATGGTGAAGGCCGGGAAGGGGTAGCTGTCGCCGCCATCGGCCAGGAAGTTCAGCGTCACCAGCTTGATGGCGCGGCCGGCATCGCCGACCACCACGCCGCCTTGGACGATGACGTCGCGCACCGAGCCATCCTCGTTGAGGATCGCGGCGTTCTGGATGCGGGTGCCGGCGGTGGCCACCGTGGCCGAGGCGCCCGAACCGCTGAGCGTCTGCGCCGTGCCCGAGGGGTTCCAGGAGAAGCTGAGCCCGCCCCATTGCCCGAACTGGCCGGGGGTGGCGCCGGCGGCGCTTGCGGCGACGCCGTGCTCCAGGATCACCTTGAGGTTGGTCGCGGTGACCGAGACGATCGAGAGCGTGTTGTTGAAGCGCAGCGAGTTCTCGACGTCGAGCCGGCTGACGCCGCCCGCGGGCTTGCCGGCCGAGAGGTTGGCCAACGGCGCGAGCTCCACCGGCACGGCGCCGGTCGAGACCGAGCCGATTTCGGCGCGAATACCGCCGCCATTCTTATGGCTGACGAGCACGCCGCTATCGACCTGGCGCGCCACGAAGAGATTGGCATCGGCCGAGAGGTTGCCGAGATTGGTCTCCTCGGTGCGGACCTCGCCACGGCGGCCTTCCAGGAAGGTCTTGGTGGCGCCCAGCAGGGTGCCGTCCAGGGTGGTGATCACGTTGCCCACGGCATTGGTGATGGCACGCACCTCGCCGCCGCGGGTGCCGGCGGCATAGGCGTTGTCGCTGCCCCAGAGTGTCGCCACATTCGCATCCGTCGTGGCGATGGCGCCGGAGATGGTGGGGTTCACCCCGCCCACGCCCAGCGGGCCGGTGCCGTCCGGGTCGGCGATCAGCACGCCATTCGCGTCGAAGGTCGTGACCAGGCGGCCGACATAGGAATATTCGGCGGCGGTGGAGACGATCATCACCGGGTTGCCATCGGCGCCCAGGCGGATTTCGGGGTAGTTGCCCAGCGCGCGGTCGCCGGCGCGCAGCACGTCGGTCGCATCGGCGAAGACGGCGTGGCTGCCGGCCGAGATGATGATGTCCACGCCGCGCAGCAGCGGCGCCAGGGCCAGCTCGTTCTGGAACTGCTGCAGGTGGCTCAGCAGGATGATCTTGTTGATCCCCTGGGCGACCATCTGGTCGATCAGCGGCTGCAGGATGGTGGCCAGCTCGGCCACATTGTCGCGGCCGCCATCGGCCGCGGGGTCGCTGACCAGGGTGGCGCCGGGCGAGGAGATCGCCGCCAGGATCTGGGTGGTGATACCCAGGATGCCGATGGTCTGGCCGCCTTCGACGATGGTGGTCCAGGGCGCGATCTGCGCGTCCGCCGCCTCGGCCGCGACGGCGGTGTTGTCCACGAGGTCGGAGGCGCGGGTGGCGTAGCTGCTGGCCTCACGCAGCGTCTGCGTCACCTGGTTGCGGATATTGGTGTCGCCGGCGAAGTTCAGGTTGGCCGAGAGGTAGGGGAATTGCGCGCCGATATTGGTGATCCGGCCCAGCGTGGTGCCGGAGGTGCCGGCGGTGAAATCCACCACCGCGTTCAGCGGGTTGGTGCCCAGGTCGAATTCATGATTGCCCAGCGCCGAGGCCTCGATGCCGATGGCGTTGAGGATGGCGATGTCGGCCGCGAAGAAGGGCGAGGAGCTGCCGAACAACCCGGTCAGGTCGGCCACATTCACGCCCAGCAGATTGGCGTAGTAGGCCCGCAGGGCGGGGATGACCGAGGGGTCGGTGCCAGCCGCGCCGAAGGGGCCGGGCAGGAAATTGTCGCCGCCCGACAGCGTGATGCTGTTGGTGACCTGGTCTTCCAGCCGGTCGACGATGGCGGCGAAGCGGTCGGCGCGCTGGGTGGCCAGCAGCCCGGCCTCGAAATCCGAGCCATGCAGGATTTGCAGCGTGTAGTTCGGCCCGGTGGCGGTGGACAGGTTGTAGGCGGTGGCCGTCGTGCTCACCTCATTGGCGACGATCAGCCTGGCCGGATTGCCGCCGCCGGCGGGGGCGAAGGCCGAGACCTCGGGGGCGAGATCGCCCGCCCGGGTGGCCAGGCCCTGGAAGCTGGGGTTGGTCGGGCTGTCGATGCGGAAGATGGCGGTGGTGTTGGCGCGCTCCAGGCCGACAAAGGCATAGAGCTGGCCCCCCACGGTGCCCAGCGTGATGCCCTCGGCCTCCACGCCCCGGTTGTCGGCGCGGCCGTCATCATAATTGCCGGGAAGCTGGCTCGCGACCAGCGTGTCGAGCAGGTTGCCGCTGTTGTAGCGTTGGGTCAGCGTGGGCGCCGTCGCCGTGCCGCCGACTTCCCAGATCGAGAAGCTGCGGCCGCCGCTGGCCTGGAGTTGGTCCAGATCGCCGTCGCCATCGGTGTCGCCGGCCCAGCGGGTGACCTCCAGCCGGCCCAGATCGGCATCGCCACGGCGTGGCTGGATCAGCGCCAACAGCGTCGGGTCGAGCGCCGGCATGCCGGTGGGCGGCGTGGAGCCGGTGGCGGGCACGAGGGCCGAAATGCGCACCGCCTCGACGAAGGCACCACCATAGTCGCGGCCATCGCCCTCATTGGCGGTTACCAGATAGGTGATGCCGTTCTGCACGAAGCTGGCGATGCCATCGGGCTGGTACAGGCCGAAGACCGGCACCTGGCGGAAATTGGCGCCGCCGTCACGGTCGGAGGTGTCGATGCCGTTGCCGGCGGTGTTGAAGTTGGACAGGCCGAGCGGCAGGACGCCCGTCCAGGCGTTGGTCGTGAGATTGAACACGCCAATGGCGTTGTTCTCCTGCAATGTCACATAGGCGGTGTTGCCGCTGACCGTAATGTATTCCGGCTCCAGGTCGACCGAGGGCACCGCGGCATTGTAGCCGGGCGTGCCGGGAATCGCGTTGGAGAGCTTCACCCCCGAGGCGCGCAGCGCGGCGGCCTGGGCATCGAAGGCGCCGAAGCCATAGAAGGTGGGCGTCCAGGTCGCGACATCGATGGAGGTGAGCCCGCCAGCCGGATCGACCGTATAGCCCTGCGTGGGCTCACCCTCGATGGCGACGAGCAGGCGGGTGCCGTCGGGGGTGAAGGTCACATGGTCGGGCACCGCGCCCACGGTGGCGGTGGCGCGCCATGTGGCGGCGGTGCCGCCCGCATTGACGGTGAAGACGGCGACCGCGCCATTGGCGCCGGCGGCGGGGCCATCCAGCGAGATCACGAGGTTGTTGCCGTTGATGGCCACGGAGTTGGCGGTGCCGAGCGGCAGCGCGGCGCCGCCACCGGGCTGCTGAATGGCGCTCCGGGGCACCACGAAGGCCAGCGCGCCGGTATTGGCGTTCAGCGCATTGACGCCCTCCGCGCCCAGCACATAGACGAGGTTGCGCGCGGCATCATAGGCCGCGACCTCGGCGCCATTGGCGCCGCCGCCGGTGATGGTGGCGTTGTTGACGTTGAAAAGCTGGGTCGCCGAGAGGGTGCCGGACATCGCATCAATCCTTAAGGAGAAGTTGCCGCCGAGTTAGAAAATTGCGGGCCACATGGCCATCCATTCAGGGTGAGCATTTGATGAAGCTTTTAAGTCGCCACCGGAAAGCCTCAGCCCGGCCTCAACCGGTTGCGATGCAAGCCCCGCCGTCGCACAACGGCGCCGATCAACGCGAGGCCTCGATTGAACCCGCCATCACCCCCGCCGCTCGCCCGCCACTGGTGGGCCGCCCTCGCCGCCCTGCCGGCGGTCGCGCTGGCGCTGCGCGCCCTGGGCTTCCTGCCCTCGGTGATGGATTGGGATGAGAGCCTCTACCTGATCCAGGCGCGGGAATGGATGCATGGCGGCTGGCCGCTCGTCGCCGCCTGGGACATGCACCCGATCGGCGCGCCGGCGATGTTCGCGGCCGCCATGCAGGTGTTTGGCCAGAGCATCTTCGCCATCCGGCTGCTCGGCGTGCTGGCGGTCTCCGCCACCGGCTGGGGGCTGTTCCTGGCCGCCCGCGCGGCGGGGTTGCCGCCGGCCACGGGCTATGCGGCGGCGCTGCTCTATGTCGGCCACAGCCTGGTGCTGGGCGGCATGCCGGTGAACACCGAGATCCTCTTCGCCCCCTTCACCACGCTGGCGGTGGCGCTGGCCATTCACAGCGCCTGCCGCCCCGCCGAAACCCCGGGCTGGGGCCGGCTTTGCGCCATCGGGCTGCTGGTCGGCTGGGCCCTGCTGATCAAGCCCGTCGCCACCGCCGAGGGCTGCCTGGCCTTTGCCCTGCTCACCTTCCCGGCCTGGTGGCGGGGCCGCCTGCGCCTGCCGCGCCTGCTGGGGATGGCCGCGCTCTATGCCCTGCTCTGCGCCCTGCCCACGCTGGGCTTCGGCGTCATCTACGCCGCGATGGGCGAGCTGGACGCCTATCTCGACGGCACCTTCCTCGCCCCCTTCCGCTATGCCCAGGGGGCGGCGGGCGGCGACGCGCCGTGGCGGATCATCGGCGCCATGACGACGCTGCTCTGGCTGTTTCTCCTGGCCGGGCTGGGGCTGCTGCTGGCGCGCGGGGTGGCGGCGCTGATCGGCCTGGCCTGGTTCGCCGCCGCCACGCTGGCGGTGGCGGCACCGGCGCAGTTCTTCCCGCATTACTTCCTGATCTGGCTGCCGCCGCTCAGCCTGCTGGCCGCCATCGGCGCCATGGCGCTGGCCCGCAGGCTCGCCCCGGCGCGGCCGGCCATGCTGCTGGCGCTGGTCATCGGGCTTGTCGCCCTAGACCCCTGGCGCCTGGACACCGCGCCAAAGCTCTGGCGCGGCACGGCGCTCTTCGCGCCCGACGTGCCGGCGCGCGTGGCAGCGCTGATCGCCGAGGAACTGCCGCCGGGCGAGGCGATCTTCGTGCCGAACTACCAGCCGGTGGTGTATTTCCTGGCCGGCGCCGGCATCCCCACGCGCTTTCCCTTCCCGGTGCATCTGACTGGCGCCTTCGCCAACCTCGCCGGCAATTCGACGGATGGCGAGGTCGACCGCATCCTGGGCACGAAGCCGCGCTTCATCGTCGTCGATCGCGGCTATTGGGGCACCATGCGCCCGGCCGCGGCCCAGGCCATCGCCGCGGCGCTGGAGGCGGGCTACGAACTCGCCTACGTGTTCCCCGAGGAGCGCAACATGATCGAGCTGTGGCGCTTGCGCGACCCGGATGGCGGCTGAGATGCTGGATGACGCGCTGTTCCTGTTCTCGAAGATTTTCTGGCTGCTGCTGCGGCCCAACACGCTGGCGCTGGCTTTGGCCGTGCTGGGCGCGCTTCTGCTGTGGCGCGGCCGGCGCTGGGGCCGGTGGCCCGCGCTGCTGGGCCTGGGCTGGTTCCTGGCCATCGCCGCCACGCCGCTGGCGACATGGCTGACCTGGCCGCTGGAAAACCGTTTTTCCCGGCCCGAGCCCGCACCCGCACGCGTCGATGGCGTGATCGTGCTGGGCGGCGCGGTGGACCAGGAACTGACCCAGGCCCGCGGCATCCCGGCCCTGAACGGCGCGGCCGAGCGCATGACCGAAGCCGCGGCGCTCGCGCGGCGCTTCCCCCAGGCCCGCATCATCTTCACCGGCGGCAGCGCCAACCCGCTGGGCCATGCGCTCAGCGAGGCCGATGTGGCACGCCTGCTCTTCACCAGCCTGGGCCTGCCCGAGGGACGCATCACCTACGAAAACGCCGCGCGCAACACGCATGAGAACGCCACCCTCGCCCGCGCCCTCGCGGAACCCAAGCCGGGCGAGACCTGGCTGCTGTTGACCTCGGCCAGCCATATGCCGCGTTCCATGGGGGTGTTTCGGGCGGCCGGCTGGCCGGTCACCGCCTGGCCGGTGAACTTCAGCACGGGCATCACCAGCCTCTCGGGCTATGACGCACCCTTCGCGGCCCGGCTGGGCCAGGCGGAATGGGCATTGCGCGAGTATGTCGGGCTGCTGGCCTATCGGGTGACGGGACGCACGGACACGCTGTTCCCGGGACCCTGAGAAGGGGCGCGGGTGACCCCTACTCCATCCCCGGCGCCGCGAGTGCCGCGCGCAGCAGCACCAGATCATCCAGCATGTCCACCGCGTCGACCCCCACGATCGGGCCGAGCATGCGCAGGCGGAGCAGGCGGTGGCGGCCGTCGATCCCCGCCGGTTCCACCTCCGGGAAGGGGCCGGTGGCGTGGCTGGGCAGCAGGGAGACCATGACGAACTGAAAACTGCGGCCGATCACTTCGAGAGCGCGCGCGGTGCGTTGGAAGTCGCGCCCGGGGTCATCGCCCTCGGGTGCCACCTGCAGCACGATCTTGCCGGCCAATCCGCGCATGGACTGGCGGAAGCGCTCGACGCAGCGGGTCATGTAGGACAGCCCGGAATCGGCCCGCATATCGGCGCTGTGCAGAATGCAGGCGGCGCCGTGCCGGCTTTCCAGCACAGGGTTGTGGCATTGGTAGAAGCGGCCATCGGGCCGGTCTTCGGCGGGGATGCTGCGCCAGGAATCGGGGTCGAGAAAGCCGCGGAAATCATCGGCGATGATGTCGCGGATGATCGCGGGGTTGGCCGAGAGCCAGTCGAATGGCCCGCTCCAGCGCTTGAGGTTGAAGCGCCGGAACAGGGCCGAGGTGTAGCCGGTGCTGCCCAGGCTGATATGTCCGGTCAGTTCCACCCCTTCGCGCGGCAGGAAGCCCGCGCGCATGATGCGGGTCTGGTCGTTGAGAACGCGGTGCACCCATTCGGGGCTGCGGATCACGACGGTGATGAAGAACTGGATGAATTCCTCGACGCTGCCATCGAGGAATCGCTGGTAGGCCTGGGCCTTCCAGATCGCCACACCTTCCTCGCCGGCCTCGCGGCCGAGCAGGGCACGGAAGCTGGCGTTGACGATGGCGGCGAAGAGCGCTTCGTCGCCCAGCCGGGTGCCGCCGGCCGGAGGGGGGGCCGGGGGTTGCGCGGCCAGCACTGTTTCCAGCACGCGTTGCGTCAGCGCGGCGACGTCCAGGCCCGTCATCGGGCCGAGCGCCTGGCGCAGGGCGTCATGCTCGTCGACCTGGGCATCGCGGCCCAGCAGCGCGCGGCTCGCGCCGTCGAGCAATCCCGGCAGCAGGGCTTCGGCAGGCGGGGCGGCGGGTTCCGGCTCGGGCTGCGCCGGGCGCATGCCGAAGGCCTCGCGCAGGCCGATCCGACGCGGGGCGGCACCGGTGGAGGCCCAGGCCTCCTCCACCGGCCCTTCGCTCATCGGCTGTAGAACTCAACCACCAGGTTGGGTTCCATCTGCACCGGGTAGGGCACATCGGAGAGCTTGGGGCTGCGCAGGAATTTTCCGCGCATCGCCCGGTGATCCACCTCAATATATTCCGGCACGTCACGCTCGGCGTTCTGCGTCGCATCCAGCAGCACGGTGAGCTGCTTGGATTTCTCCTTCACCTCGATCGTGTCGTTGTCCTTGACGATATAGGAGGCGATGTTCAGCCGGCGGCCATTGACCAGGATATGGCCGTGGTTGACGAATTGCCGCGCGGCGAAGGGGGTGATCGCCAGCTTCATCCGGTAGATCACGCAATCCAGCCGGCGCTCCAGCAGGTCGATCAGGTTCTCCGACGTGTCGCCCTTGCGACGCACCGCCTCATCGTAATACTTGCGGAACTGCTTTTCGCCGATATTGCCGTAATAGCCCTTGAGCTTCTGCTTGGCCATCAGCTGAACGCCGAAATCGGTCGGCTTGTTCTTGCGGCGCTGGCCGTGCTGGCCGGGGCCGTATTCGCGCTTGCTGATCGGCGACTTGGCGCGGCCCCACAGGTTCACACCCAGGCGGCGGTTGATCTTGTACTTCGACTCTGCGCGTTTGGTCATGCGCTGCACCGGCCCGGTTTGACGAGCGCGGCCCTTCTGATGATGCCCTGTCCCTTAAGAGGCTGTCGCCCGTTGTGAGACTTTCGGCAGGTTGTCCCGGTAGTCCTGAACCAGAGGTAAAGGCGGGCGCACGCCCCGAAGGCGCGTCCACTTTCCCGGGAATGCGCGGCATATAGGTGCTGCGCGGCCCGCTGTCAAAGGAAGCTCACCGGATCGACGTCGACCTGCACCCGCACGGCGTTGGGCAGCCGGGCGCGGGCCAGCCATTCACGCAGCACCGGCTGCACCGCCACGCCGCGCTCGGCCTTCAGCAGCAGCCGGTGGCGGTGGCGGCCGCGCAGCTGGGCCAGTGGCGCGGGGGCGGGGCCGAGCACGGTGATGCCCGCGCCACCCGGCGCCAGCAGGCCCAGGTCGCGCGCCGCGCGGGCCGCCTCAAGCGCATCCTCGCTGGACACGATCAGCGCCGCCAGCCTTCCGAAGGGCGGCCAGTGGCCGGGGGCGCGCTGCGCCTTCTCCTCGGCCAGGAAGGCGGCCAGGTCATTGGCCACCAGCGCCTGCATCACCGGGTGGTCGGCATTGTAGGTTTGCAGCAGCACCAGGCCCGGCGCGCTCGCCCGCCCTGCCCGGCCCGCCACCTGGTGCAGCAGCTGCACCGTGCGCTCGCTGGCCCGCAGGTCGCCGCCGGAGAGGCCCAGATCGGCATCGACCACGCCGACCAGCGTGAGATGCGGGAAATGCCAGCCCTTGGCGACGATCTGGGTGCCGATGACGAGATCGACCTCGCGCGCCTCGATTTTTCGCGCCGCCTCGGCCGCCGCCGCCGGGCCGGGGATGCTGTCGGAGGCCATGACCAGGCGGCGCGCCTCGGGAAAGAGCGCGGCGGCTTCCTCCTGCACCCGCTCCACCCCCGGGCCGATGGCGACCAGCGAATGCTCGGCGCCGCAGGAGGGGCAAGCCGGCGGCGTGGGCAGGGTGTGGCCGCAATGGTGGCAGGCGAGGCGTCGCTGCGCCCGGTGCTCGACCAGCCAGGCCGTGCAGTTCGGGCATTGCAGCCGGTGGCCGCAGGCGCGGCACAGCGTGAGCGGCGCATAGCCGCGGCGGTTGAGGAAGAGCATGGCCTGCTCGCCGCGCGCCAGGGTGGCGTTCACCGCCTCGATCAGCGGTGGGGCCAGGAAGCGGCCGCGCTCGGGCGGGTGCAGCCGCAGGTCGAGCGCGCGGACCTCCGGCAGGGCCGCGCCGCCATGGCGGGCGGCCAAGTCTAGCACGGCATAGCGGCCGGTCTCGGCGTTGTGGATGGTCTCCAGGCTGGGGGTGGCGCTGACCAGGACGCAGGCGGCGCCGGCCAGGCGGGCGCGCACCACCGCCATGTCGCGGGCGTGATAGACCACGCCCTCCTCCTGCTTGAAGGCGCTTTCATGTTCCTCATCCACCACGATCAGGCCGAGATCGGGGAAGGGCAGGAACAGCGCGGAGCGGGCGCCGACCAGCACGCTGACCTGGCCCTGCGCCACGGCCCGCCAGGTGTCGCGGCGCGTGGCCGGCGAGACCTCGCTGTGCCAGAGCGCCGGGGCGCAGCCGAAACGGGCCTCGAAACGCTCCAGCCATTGCGCGGAGAGGGCGATCTCGGGCAGCAGCACCAGCGCCTGGCGGCCCTGGCGCAGGGCTTGCGCGATGGCGTCGTGATAGACCTCGGTCTTGCCCGAGCCGGTGACGCCGCGCAGCAGGGTGGTGGTAAAGGTGCCGGCGGCGACGGCGGTGCGCAGGGCGGCGGCGGCGGCGGCCTGCTCGCCCTCCAGCGCGGGGCCTGCATGTTCCGGGTCGGGGCGGGCGAAACGGGAGGCGCGCGGCAGCAGGGCGGGGATGAGCATGCCGCGATCGGCCATGCCGCGCAGCACGGCGGGGCTGACCTGGGCCAGGCGGGCCAGGGCGTCGCCGGCCATGGCGGCGCCATCGCCCAGGGCTGCCAGCACCCGGGCGCGATCGGGGGTGACGCGCTGTCCAAGCGCCGCGCCCAGGCGCCAGCCCGCGGCATGGCCGGGTGCCTCCAGCGCCGAGGGCGCGCTCATCGCCATGCGCAGCACGGCACCCACCGGGCTGAGCGTATAGGCGGCCACCCAGTCGATGAAGCGGCGCAGCGAGGCGGTCATGGGCGGCGCGGGCAGCACGGCGCGCACCGGCTTCAGGCGGTGGGCCTCGACCGGCGCCTCGGTTGACGAATCCCATACCACGCCCACAACAAAGCGCGCTCCGAGCGGCACCTCGACAAAGCTGCCGACGGGAACCGCCGCCGGGGAAGAAAGATGCGATGGCAGAACATAGTCATAGGCAGAGGAGAGTGGCAAAGGCAGCACAACGCGAACCCGTGCCGCCTTCGCAATGTCAATTAACTTGGTGCCTTGGCTGATCATCGGCTAATCTCATACTGTGCGGCAGGCAGCGGGGACACCGCTGTCGCCGCCAAAGGAAGCGAAGCACAGCAATGAAGTTTTTTCTGGACACGGCCGACGTGTCCGAAATCCGCGCCATGGCTCAAACCGGGCTGCTGGATGGCGTCACGACCAATCCCAGCCTGATCGCCAAATCCGGCCGCAACATGGCCGAGGTGATCGCGGAAATCTGCGCGCTGACCACCGGGCCGGTCTCGGCCGAGGTCACCGCGACGGATTACGAGACCATGCTGGCCGAGGGCCGGTTCCTGCGCGCCATCGCGGCCAATGTCTGCGTCAAGGTGCCGCTGACCGAGGCCGGCTTGCGCACCTGCCGCGCGCTCGCCGATGAAGGAACCAAGGTCAACGTGACCTTGTGCTTCTCGCCGGTGCAGGCGCTGCTGGCGGCCAAGGCGGGGGCGGCTTTCATCTCGCCCTTCGTCGGCAGGCTTGACGATCTCGGCCAGGATGGGATGCAACTCATTGCGGATACAGTACAAATCTACCGCAACTATGGATTTCCCACCGAGGTTCTGGTAGCATCGGTTCGACACCCTGTGCATGTGCTCACCGCGGCGAAGCTCGGTGCCCATGTCGCGACCATGCCACCCGCCACCATTCGTGCCTTGTTCAAGCATCCACTGACCGATCGCGGCCTGGAGGCATTCCTGGCCGACTGGCAGAAAACAGGACAAAGCATCCTATGAAATCGCCTCGCGAAGCAACCCTGACCAGACCGGCTGTGGATGCGCAGGCTGTCGAGGCCTGGTTGCGTCAGCATCCGGATTTCCTGGCGCTACGGCCGGACCTCTATCTCGAGCTGGAGCCGCCGCAGCGCGTGCATGGCGAACGCATGGCCGACCACATGGCCGCCATGCTGGCCGCCGCCCGCGTGCATGTGCGCGAGGTGGATGCCGACATGCAGGCCGCACTTTCCACCGGCCGCGCCGGCCTCGGCCTTGCCGCGCGGGTGGGCGAGGCGGTGCTGGCGCTGATGCGCGCGCCCGAGCCGCTGGAATGCGTGCGCCATGAATTGCCCGCGCTGCTGGGCGTCGATTCCTGCCATCTCGGCTGCGAGACCACGGCGCGGCGCAATGTCAGCCGCCTGCCCGCCGGCACGCTGAACCAGCTTCTGCCGCCGGGCCGCGACGCGGTGGTGCGGCCCACGCCGATGCACGCCGAGATGCTGCATCGCGAGGCCGCGCCGCTGATCCGCCGCGACGCCCTGGCCCGCGTGCCCGCCCCGGGTGGCCAGCCCATGCTGCTGGCGATCGGCGCGCGCGACCCCGATGCGCTGCCGACGACGGGCGCCGAGAGCCTGGCCTTCCTCGGCCGGGCAGTGGGCGCAGCGCTCGCGCGCTGAGCCTGGCGCGCTGAGCCTGGCGCGGTGAGCCTGGACGCCACCGACTACCTCGCCTGGCTGCGCGACGAACGCCGCGCCAGCCCGCATACGCTGGCGGCCTATCGGCGCGATATCGGCGATTTCCTGGGGTTTCTGACCGGCTATCTTGGCCTGGAGCCTGACCTGGCCGCGCTGCAAGCGCTGCGGCCGGCGGATATGCGGGCCTTCCTGGCCGCGCGCGCCGCCGCCGGCGCGGGGGCCGCCACGCGGGCGCGGCAAATGGCGGCGATTCGCGGGTTTCTGCGCTTTCTCGGCAAGCGTCAGGGGTTGAAGCCCATGGCCATCGCGGCGCTGCGCGGGCCGCGGGTGCCACGGCCGGTGCCGCGCGCGATCTCCGCCAGCCACGCCCAGGCGCTGGGGCAGGAGGTGGGGCTGGTGCATGACACGCCGCGCGCCGAACGCCCCGCCTTCCAGGCCGCGCGCGACATGGCGCTGTTCACCCTGCTCTATGGCTGCGGCTTGCGGATTTCCGAGGCGCTGGCGCTGGATATCCGCGACGCCCCCCTGCCCGGCGAGGATGCGGCGCTGCGCGTGCTGGGCAAGGGCGCCAAGACCCGCATCGTGCCGGTGCTGCCCGCGGTGCGTGCCGCCATCGCCGCCTGGCTGGAACACCGGCCCGGCGCGCTGCCGGATGAGCCGCTCTTCCTGGGCGCCCGCGGCAAAAGGCTCGATCCGGCGATCGCGCAGAAATCCCTCCGCGACTATCGCCGCCTGGCCGGGCTGCCGGAGCATGCGACGCCGCATGCGCTGCGGCATTCCTTCGCCACGCACCTGCTGGGGGGCGGGGCCGATCTGCGCGCCATCCAGGAATTGCTGGGCCATGCCAGCCTGTCCACCACCCAGCGCTACACCGCGGTCGATGCCCAGGCGCTGCTGGAAAGCTGGTCCCGCCACCACCCCCGCTCGGATCAGCGTTAACCCGGATTTCACCGCCGCCCCGCCATTCTCAGCGGCATGGAAGACATCTCCCTGCTGGCGGCCCCCGTCCCGACCTGGGTCCAGATTCTCGCATTCCTCGTGGCGCTGGCCTCCGCCGCGTTTCTGGGATGGACGCTGCGTGGCCGCCGCCCCGCCGGGCTGCCGCCCGCCCATGCCCGGGTGCTGGGCCAGGCGGTGACGGAGGCGCAATCCATCGGCCTCGCCCTTCGCCGCCTCGCCGGCAACACCGAGATGCCGCGCGACGAGGCGCAGGCGCTGGCGTTGCAATTGCTGGAGGTGGCCGATCACCTCGGCGATCTGCTGGTGCGCGACAGCGGCCCCCGCAGGCTGCGGGTGGAGGAGCTGCGACTGAAGCCGCTGCTGGAGGAAGCGCTGGATATCGCCACCGCGCAGCTCGGCGGCAATGCCCGGGCCTGCCGGCTCGATGCCTCGCTGGCCCCGGTGCTGCTGCTGGCCGATGCCAGGGCGCTGCGCGGCGCCGTCGTGCAGGTGCTGGTGCGCGCGGCGCGGTTGACCCGGCCGCAGGATGGCATCGACATCCGCTTCGCCCGGCTGGGCAACCTCGTGGCCATCATCATCGAGGATGAGGGCTCGGGCCTGGCCGCCGATGACCTCGCCATCCGCGGCCCGGCCCAGCACAGCCGCGGCCTGGGCTTTGGCCTCAGCCTGGCGCGCAGCCTGATGCATGCCCATGGCGGGGATCTGGTGTTCGAGACCGCCTCGGGCGTGGGCACCCGCGCCTGGCTGACCCTGCCGGAAACCCGGCTGCTGGCAGCGCCTCAGCCCGCCCAGGCATAGAGCAGCAAAAGGCTGCGCTGAAAGCTGTTCTCGTTGTCGTCGCTGATCAGGGCAAGCCATAGCCCGGAGGGGCGGCGCAGCACGGCGATACCCTCCCAGTTCTCGCCCGGGCCGTCGCCCGGGAATTGCAGCAGGGTCTGGCCGATGATCGGCGTGCGGGCCATGGCGGCGGGGGTGACATGGGCGAGGCGGGCGGAAAAGCCGCCCTCCAGCAGGGCAAACCGGCGTTCCAGCACCAGCGCCCCGCCATCGGGCAGGCCGGCGGCGTCGGTCACGCCATGGCCGGGCATGGGGCGGTAGCTGGTGGGGCGCCAGGCGCCGGGGCCGCCCAGCCAGCCGCGGAGCAGCGTGGGGTCGGCGGCGTCGGCCAGGAATTCCGCGATCGCCAGCAGCCGGCCATCGGCCAGCACCGCCAGCGCCTCCAGCCCGCCATTGGCGGCGGACAGCTCCAGCCCCGGCGGGGCCTCGAAATAACCGCCGGGCAGGTCGAGACGGCGGAAGATGCGGATCCGGTGCCAGCGTTCGAAACCCACAAGCCAGCTTCCGTCGGGGAGGCGGGCCAGTGCCTCGGCATCGGCGGTGCGGCCGCGGCGCAGGGCCTCGCCGCTGCCATCCTGCAACAGGCCGGTGGTGGCGGGGCCGAGGCCGGCGGGGGCCTCGCCCCGCATCTGCAGCGCGGCGCGGAACCATTTTCCGGTGTCGCTGATGGCGGTGAGGTTCAGCGCGTCATCCAGATGCAGGCCTGAGAGGCCGCCAAAGCCCAGGGCGGCGGTGTTGATCTCCAGCCCGCCCAGCGCGCGCGGCCCGTCCGGCCGCGGCGGCACGGCAAAGGGCGTCGCCAGCGGGCCGCCCGAGCCTTGCGCGCAGGCCGTGCCCGGCAGGGCCAGCAGCAGGAGAGCGCGGCGGCGCATTCAGAGGATAGCGGGCGCCCGCTCCGCGGAGGCGCGCTGCCAGGCGGCGGCGGCATCCTCGTCGAACAGTTCCGTGAGTTTCTTCATCATCGTGCCGCCGAGTTCCTCGGCATCGACGATGGTGACGGCGCGGCGGTAGTAGCGGGTCACGTCATGGCCGATGCCGATGGCGATCAGCTCGACCTGGTCGCGTGCCTCGATGTCCTTGATCACCTCGCGCAGGTGCTTTTCCAGGTAATTCCCCGGGTTCACGCTCAGCGTGGAATCATCCACCGGCGCGCCGTCGGAGATCACCATCAGGATGCGGCGATGCTCGGTCCTGGTCAGCAGGCGCTTATAGGCCCAGGCCAGCGCCTCGCCGTCGATGTTTTCCTTCAGCAGCCCCTCGCGCAGCATCAGGCCGATGTTTTTCCGCGCCCGGCGCATCGGCGCGTCGGCGGGCTTGTAGACGACATGGCGCAGATCGTTCAGGCGGCCGGGGTTGCGCGGCTTGCCTTCCTGCACCCAGCGCTCGCGGCTCTGGCCGCCCTTCCAGGCGCGGGTGGTGAAGCCGAGGATTTCGACCTTGACGGCGCAGCGTTCCAGGGTGCGGGCGAGGATATCGGCGCACATGGCGGCGACCGTGATCGGGCGGCCGCGCATGGAGCCGGAATTGTCGATCAGCAGGGTGACGACGGTGTCGCGGAAATCCGCCTCGCGCTCGCGCTTGTAGGAGAGCGAGATGGTGGGGTTGGCGACGACGCGGGCGAGGCGGGCGACGTCGAGCAGCCCTTCCTCCAGGTCGAACTCCCAGGCGCGCTGCTGCTGCGCGAGCAATCGCCTTTGCAGCCGGTTGGCCAGCTTGCTGACCACGCCTTGCAAGTGTTGCAGTTGTTGATCCAGCTGTTGCCGCAGCCGGGTCAGCTCCTCCGGATCGCAAAGGTCATCGGCCTCGACCACCTCATCGAAATTGGTGGTGAAGGCGCGGTATTTGCTGCCGTCATCGACATGCGGGATTTCCCGGCGCTGTTGCGGGCCGCCGGGCTTGTCATCGCCCTCGGCGGAGGCGCCTTCCTCCTCGGATTCCTGGGCTTCCTCGTCCGAGGCCTCGCCTTCCATGGTCTCGGGCTCGGCGCCGGACATGGCTTCCTGTTCCTGCGCCTGGGCCTCGCCCTGGCTGGATTGCTCCTGCTGGGTCTGGTCGTCGCCGCCCTCGTCGCCCTCGTCATCCTGCTCGGCCTCGCTTTCCAGCTCGGCTTCGGCGAGGTCGAGCGCGGTGAGCAGTTTTCTGGCGGCGCGGGCGTAGTTTTCCTGGCTGTCGGTGGAGGTGACGAGGTCGGCCATCGCCGCCTCGGCCTTCTCGTCCAGCGTGCCGCGCCATTCCTTGAGGATGCGCTGGGCGGCGGCGGGGGCGGGCTGGCCGGTGATGCGTTCGCGCGCGATCAGGCTCAGCGCCGCGTGCAGCGGCAGCTGGTCCTTGCGCGTCATGCGGTCATAGCCCTCGGCCTCGCATTCCTCGTTCAGCCGGACATGCAGGTTGTGGGCGACGCCTTCCATGTGGGCGGCGCCGATATGCTGGACGCGGACGTCTTCCAGCGCGTCGAAAACCTCGCGGGCTTCCTTGCGGGAGGGCATGCGGGCGGCGTGGGCGGATTCATTGTGGTGGCGGAGTTTCAGGGCCAGCGCGTCGGCGGCGCCGCGCAGCTTGGCCATTTCGGCGGGCGGGAGGGAGCGGGTGGGCAGCGGCAGGCGCGCGCGCTTGCCGGCAAGGCCCGCGGGGCCGGGCTGGAAGGCGACCTGGACTTCGGTTTGCTGCGCGATGGCGCGCAGCGCGCCGGCGGTGGCGCGTTTGAATTCTTCCTGACGGGTCAGGTCCTGCTTGCCGGACATCAGCTGAAGAAGGTCCTGCCGAGGACGAGCAGAGTCAACGCGATATTTGCCCCGGCCATCCACTTCAGCACGGACATGTCAGCCTCGATCTTGCCGAAGCGCGTTTCATAGGTCGCCACTTCCTCTGCGGCCTTGCGCGCCAAATCGGCCGATGCACCGGCTTCGGTCAACGCATCCCGCAATGCTCCGAGTTGCAATGCCATCAGACCACCTCGCTTTCACGCCTACTGTAGCGCATTACGCCAACCTATCCACTGCGGAGGCGGTAAGGCCGGGTTGGAAAGCGACCTCAGCCTCGGCCTGGTGGGCAATGGCGCGCTTGAATTCAGCCTGACGGGTCAGGTCCTGCTTGCCGCTCACGTCTCAGCTGCCTCTTTCAAAAGCCTTTCGTATTCCTCGACCTGAGCCGCAAGATTTTCAATTAAAGGCAAAAGCAAATTTTCCCCACGCTCTAAGCATCTCTTGATATTTTGATACCGCGCACCTTCCTTCTCAAAAGGAAGTGCATTTGCTAGAGGCTCCAAGAGCTGGCGCTGCTTCCCAATAAGCGATTTAAGTCGTTCAATGAGATCCGAACACTGCGTCAATTGGTCCGACAATAAGTCGCTCATTGCTTATCCCGCCTTCCTCAACGTCGTCCCCATCGGCAGCTCCTGGTTGAAGCAGCGCTGGTAGTATTCGCCCACCGTGCCGCGCTCCGCCTCGTCGCACTTGTTCAGGAAGGTCACCCGGAAGGCGAAGGCCAGATCACCGAAAATCCGCGCATTGTCGGCCCAGGTGATCACCGTGCGGGGGCTCATCACCGTGCTGATATCGCCGGCAATGAAGCCAGCGCGCGTCAGGTCCGCCAACGCCACCATCGCCTGGACCTGCTTCTTCATCCCGGCATCGCCTTCGGCGCCCAGCTTGGCCAGCACGATCGCCACTTCCTGGCCATGCGGCAGGTAGTTCAGCGTGGTGACGATATTCCAGCGGTCCATCTGGCCCTGGTTGATCTGCTGCGTGCCATGATAGAGCCCGGTCGTGTCGCCCAGCCCCACCGTGTTGGCGGTGGAGAAAAGCCGGAACATCGGGTGCGGGCGGATCACGCGGCTTTGATCCAGCAGGGTCAGCTTGCCCTCGACCTCCAGCACGCGCTGGATGACGAACATCACATCCGGCCGGCCGGCGTCATACTCGTCGAACACCAGCGCGCAGGGGTGCTGCAGCGCCCAGGGGAGAATCCCCTCGCGGAATTCGGTGACCTGCTTGCCGTCCTTCAACACGATGGCGTCCTTGCCGATCAGGTCGATACGGCTGATGTGGCTGTCCAGATTCACCCGGATGCAGGGCCAGTTGAGCCGCGCCGCCACCTGCTCGATATGGGTGGACTTGCCGGTGCCGTGATAGCCCTGGACCATCACCCGGCGGTTGAAGGCGAAGCCGGCGCAGATCGCCAGCGTCGTCTCACGGTCGAATTGATAGGTCGGGTCAAGCTCCGGCACATGCTCCGTGCGAACGGAGTAGGCCGGCACCATCATGTTGACGTCGACGCCGAAGACATCGCGCGCATTCACCTCGGTGTCGGGCATATTGATCATGCTGGTGGGGCTGCTGTCGGACAATGCGGCTACCTTATTCATCGGGACGTTGGGAGTTTTGTAAGCCAGGGATTCAGCGGGCGGAAGCCTGCACGCCGGCCAGTTTGTGGCGCAAAAGCGAATAGGCGCGGTTGATATCCTTCAGACGGTCCTCGGAGCTGCGGTCGCCGCCATTGGAATCGGGATGGTAGCGCTTGGCCAGCTCCTTGTAGCGGGTCTTCAGCGCCACGCTGTCGGTCGGCCAGCTGAGGTCGAGCAGGTCGAGTGCCGCGCGCAGCTCAGGCGGCGGGCGCGCCGGGTCGGGCGGCTTGGGGCGGGCGGCGGCGCCGCTGAGGATGCCGAAGGGGTCGCGCAGCAATTCGGGGTCGAGCCGGCCATGGCCCAGGCGCCCCAGCGGCCAGGTCGGGCGCTGCCAGCCCGTGTCCTGGCGCAGCGAGGCCTCGATCTGCTCCGGCGCCATGCCTTTGTAGAAATCCCAGGAGAGATTGTACGCCCGCACGTGGGCCAGGCAGAACCAGTGGTATTCGCGCAGCCGCGTGCGGTCCTTCGGCGCGCGATACTCCCCGGGCTCCGGGCAGTCGGGCGCCTCGCAGGGTCGGCTCGGTGCGGAAGGGTCGGGGCGGCTATTGGCCCTCGGTCTCGCCATCGAATGGTTATGGGGCTGGTCAGCCGACCCGGCAACCCGGAACCAGCGCCAGCAATGCCGCCGCGGCGTCGCGCGGCGCATGGGCCGCGGCCTGTTGCAGCGCCGCCGCACCGCGCGGCGCGGCCCCGTCCAGCAGGGCGCGCATGGCCTGGGCCAGGGCCGGCGGCCCGGCCGGCCAGGCGATGGGGGTGACCGCGGGCGGGGGAATTTCCGCGGCCGGATCGCCCTCCCAGGCCAGCACCGGCAGGCCCCGCGCCAGGGCCCGGCGCAGCGGGTCGAGCGGCGTGGCGCCGAAGGGCAGCGCCAGGGCCAGCGCGGCATCGGCGGCCTCCAGCGCCCGGTCATCGCCGGGCAGCCAGGGCAGCAGGGTGGCATCGGCCAGCGCCGCCGCCTCCGCCAGGGGTGCCAGCGCGCGGGCCGAGAGCGGGTGGGCCAGCGCCAGCGCCAGGCCCCGCCGGCCCGGCCCGGGGCTGGGAGTGGGCGTCGGAAAGGGCGCGGGCAGCGCCACCGCCCGGCTGCCCGGCGGCAGGAAGCCCAGCGCATGGCGGCCGCGGGTGACGAGCAGCGGCGCGACCTCGGCAAGCTCATCGAGCATCGGCATGCGGAACCATTGCGCCGGCGTCTCCAGCCCGGCCAGCGCCGCCCGCCCCAGCCGGCGCGCCGCCGGCCCGTGCTGGCGCGCCAGCAGCCGCAGCCAGGGCTCCACCTGCCCGGTATCGAGCGTCATGGCGCGGTGCAGCCGAGCCAGGCCGGGATCGTCGAGCACCGTGACGCCGGGCCGCAGCAGGGCCGCGCGCAGCGCATGCGCCGCCGCACCATCATCGGCCAGGATGTGCAGATGCGGCAGGTGGTCCAGCGCCGGCTCGTCCAGCCATTCGGCGAAGCCAAGCGCGGGGCCGGGCGCGAGATCGGCCTCGCTGGGGCCGGCCACGATGAACCGCGCGGGGCAGAGTGCGGCGATGGCGGCCAGCAGCGGCCTCACCCGCCGCCCCGCCGGGCCGCGCATCGGCGCCGACACCAGCAGGGCAGGCCAGGGCTTCACGACGAGCGCTTTTCCAGCCCCCGGATTCGCAGCTCCATCCGCGCCTCGGCCAGGGCAAGCATGTCGTTCACGTAATCCGCCATGTCGGGGATGGCGGGGCTTTGCGGCAGGGGGCCGGCCGAGATCTCGGCCAGGCGTTCGCGCATCTCGCGCCGCAGCGCCTCCAGCTCGGCGCGCAGCTCGCGCAATAGCGGCGCCGTCGCCTCCACCGGCGCGGCCGGTGCCACGGGCGGCGGCGCGCTGGCCAGGCGGTGCAGGTATTCGCTGCGCAGCGCCAGCTGCGCCTGCATGGCGCGCAGCGGCTCGGCCGGCGGCAGCGGGTCGGGCACGTCCAGCCTGTCGCCATGCTGGATCGCCTCGGGCGAGCTGGCGAGCTCCATCATCACGCCCTGCCTGGCCCAGGCGTCGCCCGCGATCTTGGCGGTGAAATGGGCGAACCCCTCCGGATCCGGCCAGCGCCGCAGCACGGCAAGATAGAGGTTGATGACGAAATCCTCGTCGGACCCGATCAGCAGTTCGGACGCTGAGATGCTGGCCATGCGGGCCCTCCTGTGGCGGTGATGGCGAGAAGCGGCGCGCGGGTCAATCCGCGATCAGCCCCAGCGTCGCATGCAGCGCGGCCAGCCTCTCGCCATAGCGCGCCGGGCTGAAGAAGGCGGCGCGCCGCGGCCCGGCATCGGCCAGCCGGGCACGCAGATCGGCGTCGGAGTCGAGCGCGCGCAGGGCCTGGGCCAGCGCCGGCACCGAATGCGCGTTCGCGCAAAGCGCCGCATCGGCCACGATCTCGGGCATGCAGGACGCCGTGCTGGTCAGCACCGGCGTGCCCAGCGCCATGGCCTCCACCGCCGGCAGCCCGAAGCCTTCATACAGGCTGGGGAAGCACACGGCGCGGGCGCCGCGCGCCAGCGCCATCAGCTCGCCCCGCGGCAGGTGCCCCAGCAGCCGCACCCGGCCATCGGGCAGGTTTTCCCGCCCGGCCAGGGCCGCCAGCTCCGCCTCCCACAGCCAGGCCTTCTTGCCGGCGATGATCAGGGGGGCGGCGATGTCGGTCGACAGATAGGCGTCGATCAGGCGGCGGAGGTTTTTTCGCGGCTCGATCGCGGCGTAGAACAGGAAATAGCCCTGGAGGGCGAGGCCATGGCCGGCCAGGCTTGCCGCCAGCGCGGCTTCGGGCAGGGCCAGGGTCGCGGCGTCGGGCTCCACCCCCAGCCAGGTGTTGGTCACCCGCCCGGGCGCCACGCCCAGCAGGCGGATGATGTCCTGGCGCGACCATTCGCTGATGGTGACGATGTGGCTGGCGCTGTCGGCGATCAATGCGGTCATGCGGCGGTAGAGGGGGAGGTTGGTCAGTGTCGTTTCGGGCATCACCAGGGGGATGAGGTCGAGCACGGAATAGAGGTTGGGCGCGCCCTCCAGCCGCAGCGGCACTGCATAGGTCCAGTGCATGGCGCGCGGGGCGATGCCGGCGGGCATCCGCAGCGGCAGCATGGCGCCGCTCCTGCGCAGATGCAGATGCGCCCGGCCGATGCAGTCGCGCGCGTTGAAGGCCAGCGTGCCCGCGGGCAGGCCGGCCACCGCGGGCCCGTCGGCGCGCACCGGCAGCACGCCGCCCCGCCAGGCGATCTCGGCCTGGCCGGCCAGCCGGCGCGCCAGGCGCAGCGCGCCCCCTGCCCTGCCCGGTGCCATTGGCCGGCCCGGATCGGCGCCATGGATCACCCCGGGCCGGAAACCCTGCGCCGCCACCGCCGCCGCCAGGCCACGGGCATAGGTCGCGATGCCCGTGCCCTGGGCCATCGCCAGATTGTGGCCATCCAACAGGTAAAGGCCCTGATCCGTTTGCAATCCTGCCATGAATCGGGGCTAAGCCGTCGCCGGGCCGGAGGCAACCCTTCCGGCATCGCCGCTTCTGCGGCAAAACCTCCGCCACTGCCGAACAGGATCGACCGCCCGCGCATGAGCACGACCCAACCCACCATCATCCCGGTCATCCTTTCCGGTGGCACCGGCAGCAGGCTTTGGCCGCTGTCGCGCGAGACCTATCCCAAGCAGTTCTGGCCGCTGGTGGGCGAGCAGACCATGCTGGCGGCGACCGCGCTGCGCGCCGCGGGCCCGGGCTTCGCACCACCCATCGTGGTGTGCAACGAGGCGCATCGCTTCCTCGCCGCCGAACAGCTGCGCGAGGCCCGGGTGGATGGCGCGCGCATCCTGCTGGAACCGGCCGGGCGCAACTCCGCACCCGCAGTCGCCGCCGCCGCCCTGCTGGCCGAGGAGACCGATCCGGGCTGCGTGCTCTGGATCATGCCGGCCGACAGCGCGATCGCCGATGTGCCGGCGCTGCATGCCGCCCTGGCGCAGGCGGTGGTGGCGGCGGGGCTGGGGCGGATCGTGACCTTCGGCATGCGGCCCACGGCGCCGGAGACCGGCTTCGGCTATATCGAATCCGGCGCCGCGCTGGACGGCGCGCCAGGCGTGCTGGCGCTTGAACGCTTCGTGGAAAAGCCCGACGCGGCGACGGCGCAGCGCTTCCTCGATGGCGGCCGGCATCTGTGGAACAGCGGCATGTTCGTGGCCCAGGCGGCCACGCTGCTGCGGGAATTGACGCGCTTCGCGCCCGATGTGCTGGGCGCGGTGCACAACGCCATAGCGGCCGCGACGCGCGACCTGGATTTCGTCCGCCTCGACGCCGCGAGCTTCGCCCAGGCGCCCTCGATCTCCATCGACTACGCGGTGATGGAACGCACGGGCGACGCGGCGGTGGTGCCGGCCACGCTGGGCTGGTCGGATGTGGGCAGCTGGGACGCGCTGTGGCAGATCGCCGAGCGCGACGCCCAGGGCAACCACGCCGAAGGCCCGGTGCATCTGGTCAACGCGAAGAACTGCTTCATCCGCAGCGAAGGCATCCTGACCGGCGTGGTCGGGCTGGAAGACGCCGTGCTGGTGGTGACCGACGACGCCGTGCTGGCGCTGCACCGCGACCACGCCCAGGACGTCAAGAAACTGGTGGAACGGCTGCGCGCCGCGGGCATCAAGCAGGCCACCGAACATCGCAAGATGTACCGGCCCTGGGGGCATTACGAAGGGCTGATCCAGGGCAGCCGCTTCCAGGTGAAACAGATCTCGGTGCGGCCGGGCAGCAAACTCTCGCTGCAAAAGCATTTTCATCGCGCCGAACACTGGGTGGTGGTGAACGGCACGGCCATCGTCGTGCGCGATGATGAACGGATCATGCTGCGCGAGAATGAGAGCGTGTACCTACCGCTGGGCTGCGTCCACCGACTGGAAAACCCGGGAAAAATCCCGCTGACACTGATCGAGGTGCAGGTGGGCAGCTACCTGGGCGAAGACGACATCGTGCGGATCGAGGACACCTATGGGCGGGCTTGAGGCGGGGTTGTGAGCGCGGCCCGCAAGGGGGCTTTGCCCCCCTGCACCCCCCACCAGGGCCGACCCGGCCCTGGACCGTGTTCGGTTTATCGGAGGTGGGAGGGAGGGGGCTGGCGGTCGCGCGATCTCAACGCTCGCTCTGGCCCCCTCCCTCCCACCTCCGATCAATTCAAGGGTTCCAAGGGCCTTTCGGCCTTTGGTGGGGGGG
>JAKFUL010000029.1:54315-61257 GCA_021732665.1 Acetobacteraceae bacterium | reverse complement strand
TCGATCCGAGACCACTCCGTTTCACTCAGCCAATACAACCCTTTGCGCATCCAAGGCCCTCCGCATGAGCCTTGGAATCACACAACATCGCCGTGCCGCTACAACTATTGAGTACCGAGCCTAGGCGGCCAGCCGCGCCGCGCCCAACCCGAATTCCAGCGCCAGCAGCCGGTAGCTTTCCGCCCGCGCGCCCGCGTCATGGCAGGGGCTGAGGATGGCGACCTCGGAGGCACCAAGCGCGCCGGCCATTGCCTCGATCTTGGCGCGTACCTGCCGTGGTGTGCCGATCAGCGCGCGGTCGCGCAGGCGCTGCACATGGGCGCGCTCGGCCTCGGAATAGGGGTAGGCATCGGCCTCCTCGGGGCTGGGCAGGGGCAGGAAACGCCCCTGGTCGCGCCACAGCCGGGCCAGCGCGCGGGAGGAGAAGAGGCGATGCGCCTCGGCCTCCGTCGCCGCCGTCAGGGCGAAGACGGCCAGCGCCGCGTTGGGCGCGGCATTGGCGGCGCTGGGCCGGAAGCCCTGATGGTAGAGCTCCATCGCCTGCTCGGCGCCGCCGCCATCGGTGATGAAATGCGCGTAGCAATAGGGCAGGCCGAAATAGGCCGCGACCTGGGCGCCGTAATCGCTGCTGCCGAGTATCCACAGCTCGGGCTTGGTCGGCACCGCGGGGCTGGCGGTGACGGCGCGGAAGGGGTGGTCCAGCGGCAGCCCCTCGCCCAGCCAGCCCTGCAAATCACGGATCTGCTGCGGGAAATTATCGGCCGCCGTGGCCGCCTGCGGGTTCAGCGCATAGGCGGTGCGGCCATCGCTGCCCGGGGCGCGGCCCAGGCCGAGGTCGATGCGGCCCGGCGCGATCGCCTCCAGCACCCGGAATTGTTCCGCGACTTTCAGCGCGGAATAATGCGGCAGCATCACCCCGGCACTTCCCACGCGGATGCGCCGCGTGGTGGCAGCAATCGCTGAGATCAGGATTTCAGGCGCCGAGCCGGCATGGGCCGAGGAATTGTGGTGCTCCGCCAGCCAGTAGCGATGGTAGCCCCATTCATCGGCCCGCTTCGCCAGCGCCAATGTCTCGCGGATCGCGTCATCCGGTCCGCGGCCGGTGACGACGGAGGATTGGTCGAGGATGGAAAGAGTGAGGGCCATGGGGCGAATGTAGGGCGCTTCTACTCGTCTTGCACCCGGGGTGGGCCGGCCAGCACGCCGCCATCGATGACGATGCTCTGCCCGGTCATGAAGCCTGAGGCCGCACTCGCCAGGAACACCGCCGCACCCGCGATCTCGTCCGGCTCGCCGATCCGTTGCAGCGGGCTGTCGCGGGTCCGCTTCTTCAGATTGGCCGCATCCTCCCACAGCGCGCGGGCGAAATCGGTGCGGACCAGGCCGGGGGCGATGGTGTTCACCCGCACGCCCTTCGGCCCCCATTCGGTGGCCAGCGCGCGGGCCAGTTGCATGTCGGCGGCCTTGGAGACGCCGTAGATGCCGAGCATGGGCGAACCCCGGAACCCGCCGATGGAGGAGATGAAGATCACCGAACCCTCGCCCCGCTCCGCCATGGCCGGGATCACCATCTGGCTGAGCCAGAGGTTGGAGCGCACATTGCCGTTCATGATCCGGTCATAGGCCTCGTCCGGGATCTCCTGGCTCGGCCCGAAATAGGGGTTGAGCGCGGCGTTGCAGACCAGCACGTCGATCTGCCCGTAAGCCGCGATGGTGGCATCCACCAGCCCGCGCAGATCCTCCTTGCGGGAGATCGACGCCGCATGCGCCATCGCGGTGCCACCATGGGCGGTGATCTCATCCACCACCGCCTGGCAGGCATCGAGCTTGCGCGACGAGACCACCACGCGCGCCCCATGCTGGGCGAGCCGGATGCAGATGGCGCGGCCGATGCCACGGCTGCCGCCGGTCACGATGGCGGTCTTCCCGCTCAGGTCGAAGAGATTGTTCATGGCCCGGTTCCTCCGCGTGATCAGCGGCAGGCTAGCCCTGGCGGGAACATACCAGAAGGGGGGTCACGCCGGGGCGAGCGCCAGCCTCTCGATCACCCGCTCCACCACCGCCATGCCTTCGCTCTGCGAGAAGACGAGGCCCAGCGTGCCGCCCTCGCACCGCACCACCCGCGCCGAGATGGCAGGAGCCCCGGGCAGGGTCAGGCGCACCGCGCTGCCAGAGGCGAGATTGAGGTTGCAGCGCAGCGCGGCGCCGCCCTCGGAAATGTTCAGCAGCGCCAGCTTCGTCACCTGGCCCGCCACTTCCAGCTCCGCCGAGTGCCCGCTCACCTGGCGGCGTTCGAACTGCCGCCGGTCCTGCACATCGCCGCGCAGGTTGTTGAGGAAGCTCTCCACCTCGCGGCGCAGCGTGGCCGCCTGCTCCTCCACCCCGGCCGCCGATTCCTGCACCGTATGGCAGGCGGTGCTCGATTCCGCGGCCACGCCGAAGACGTCGCCCATGGCCTGCGTGGCGCCGGCCGTCGCCCCGGCCACGGATTGCAGCCGCGCCGTGATCTCGCGCGTGCTGGCGCCCTGTTCCTCCACCGCGGCGGCGATGGTCGTCGCCACCTCGTCGATGCGCGCGATGGTCTGCGTCATGCCGCGCATCGCGCCCGCGGCCTCGGCCGTGGCGCGGCGCATGGCGTTGATCTGCTCGGCCACATCGTCGGTGGCGCGCGCGGTCTGTGCCGCCAGCGCCTTCACCTCACTCGCCACCACCGCAAAGCCCTTGCCGGCCTCGCCCGCCCGCGCCGCCTCGATGGTGGCGTTCAGCGCCAGCAGGTTGGTGCGCCCGGCCACATCGGCGATGACGCCCAGAATATCGCCGATGCGATCCGCGCTACGGGTGACGGATTGCATGCGCTCATCGGAGGTCGCGGCCTCGCCCACCGCCTCGGTGGCGATGGCGGCGGCGCGGGCGACCTGGCGGCTGATCTCGGCGACGCTGGCCGACATCTGCTCGACCGCCGCGGCCACCGCCGTCAGGCTTTCGGAAGCCTGGAGGGCCTCGCCGGCGGTGCCGGAGGCGCGTTCTTGGGTGGCGCCGACCGCTTCGGACATGCCATGCGCCGCCCCGCGCATCTGCGCCGCAGCCGCTTCCAGCTGCTCCATCACGCCGGCGATGGATTGGCCGAAATCCTTCGTATAGTCTTCCATCGCGCTTGCGCGGCGTTCCCGCTGCCTGCGCCCCGCCTCGGCCTCCTTCTCTAGCCGCTGCCGCTCGGCCAGCCCGTGCCGGAACACGTCCAGTGCTGCGGCCATCGCGCCCACCTCGTCCCGCCGCCCACGCCCCGGGATCTCGACGGCAAGATCGCCCTCGGAAAGCCCGCGCATCGCCGCCGCCATGCCGGTCAGCGGCCGGGCGATGCCGCGGGCCAGGAAAATGGCGAACGGCAGCGCCAGCAGCAGCACCAGCGCGGCGGCGCCGAGGTTGGTGAGGAGGCCCAAGCGCGCCGCCGCATCCCAGCTGGCCAGCGGCATGGCGATCAACACCGCGCCGGCCTGGTGGTTGCCGGACGCCACGATCGGCAGCACGCGCAGCTGGAAGTGGCCGGCGCCAGGGATTTGCACATCCAGGCCCCGCGACATGCGGGCCGGCGAATCAGGGCGTAGCGCCGGTGCCAGGACCTGCTCGGTCAATGCGGCATGGGTTGCCGCCCGCAACGTCGTGCCGCGGAACAGCGCCACCTCGGCCGATGTCGCCATCGCCAACGCGCGCGCCGTCCCTTCGTTGAGGATTCCGGCGGCGCGGAGACTGCCCACCACATTCGGGCCGTCACGGATCGGCACGACCGCGCCGAAGCTGATCAGGCCGGAGGTCGGCGAGACCGTGACGGTGAGCTCCGCACGGCCGGCCAGAGCGGCGACGACGTCCTGCTCGCGCGACTTGTCATCCCCTGCCTGCGCGGGGTTGTGGCCGCGCATCAGCACGACACCGGCAGCATTGGTCACCTCAAGAATGCTCAGCCTGGGGTCGCTGGCGCGCGTCGCCTCCAGGCTGGTGGTCAGCAGGCGCTGCAGCGCGGCCCTGTCCGCCGCCGCCGTGGCGGCGATGATGTTGGGGCGCAAGGCATTGCCCAGCGCGATGGTGCGCATGGCGACCTGACTGTCATGCAGCGCCGCCTCGGCACGGTTGGCTGCCTGCGAGAGTGCCATTTCCATCTGCGTATGCCGCAGGCTGTCCATGGAAAACAGCCCGGCGCCGATGGCCAGCACCGAAGCCACAAGTGCTGGGAGAACGCCGATAAGGGCGATTTTCATCATCAGGCCGCGGCGAGAAAGCTTGGGCATCGGGCGTTTCCAACATCGAAGGGGTGGATGCCATTTACCCGGCACGCACTTAAGCGACGCTTACTGGTGCAGCGCGTCCCGTGTCAGCCCGGTGAGACGGCGAAACACCCGCCGGGGTCTAGATGAACCAGAAGATCAGCGCGGTGCGGCGCCAGGCGGCCTGAGGCTACCGCCCTTCGAAAACCGGATCGCGCTTCTCGCGGAAGGCGGCCAGGCCCTCCTTCACATCCCGGCTTTGCTGGCTGGCCTTGGCGCGGGCGGCGCAGGCTTGCGCGTCGAATTCGCCGCGGGCGATCTCGTTCAGCCCGCGCTTCATGCCCTGCACCGCCAGCGGCGCCATCGCGGCGATGCGCCTGGCCAGCGTCTCCACAGCCCCATCCAGCCCATCTGCCGGCACCAGCTGGGTGAGGTAGCCAATGGCCAGCAGCTCCGGCGCCTGTAGCTTCTCGGCCGTCAGGAACAGCCGCTTGGCGTTGTTCAGGCCCAGGCGCGAGGTGTAGCGCAGCATGCCTGAAGGGTAGTAGTGAATGCCCAGCCGGGCCGCGGGCATGAACATTTCCATGCCGTCGACGCCGATCCGGAAATCGCAGCACAGCGCCAGATCGGTGCTGCCGCCATAGACACCGCCATTGAGGCGGCAGATCACCGGGACGCGCAGGTTTTCCAGCAGGCTGGCCACGTCCTCGAAGCTGGTCTGCGGCCCGCCGGTGGTGACGGCGGCATCGGGGCGATTGGCCAGGTCGCCCAGATGGTAGCCGGCCGAAAAGGCGCGGCCGGTGCCGGTGAAGACCATCACCCGCAGAGAAGGGTCGGCATTCACCTCGGCGAAGGCCGCGGCCAGCGCGTCCAGATCCGGCGGTTCGATCCGGTTGAGGTGGCGCGGGCGGTTCAGCCGCAGGGTCGCGATGGAGCCCTGGCGGGTGAGGATGGGTGTGGTGGCTTCTTCCGTCATCATTCCTGGCCTTGGTTGCGGCCAGGATAGGGGAAAGCGGCCGGGCGGAAAGCCCGGGCTTTCAGGCGACAAATATGTCCGATCCGGCGCGGTAGCTTTCCAGCTGGCCGGACTGCTCGGCGCTGAGCGCGAAGCCCACCAGCACATCCGACCAATCGGCCAGGCCGCCGTCGACTACGTTGGTCCAGTACACCAGCCCCTCACCATCCGCCGCCCGCTCCAGCCCGTCCTGGTAGAATTGCTGGAGCACCTGCGTGGTGGTGAGGCCGTTGATATGGGCCTGGAATTCGGACGAGGCCACGATGTAGTCGGCCACCACACCGATGGGCAGGCCCTGGTCCATCAGAGAGGACCAGAAGGCCAGGCCGCCGGCATCAGGTTCGCGGTTGAAGGCCACGTCGTAAAGGCTGCGCACCTGGTAGGCCTGGATATCGGCCGCCCAAAGCGCCTGGGTACCGGAGCTGTAATGCGCCTTCGCCTCGACGCTGTTGCTGAAGCCCAGCACGACATCGACACGCGACACGAGCCCGTTGTCGAGGATCGAGGACCAGAAATCCAGGCCCGGACTGTCCGATGCGCGGCCGAGAATGCGATTGTACATCAGCTCCACGAAGGCCGTGGTGCTGAGCGAGGTCGCGTCCGGCTGGCTGGTCTGGCTCAGCACATAGCTGCTGAATTCCGCGCCATTCAGCAGGCCGGTGGCGATGTCGGAGAGGGTGGCGCCATGGTCCAGCTGCTCCTTGGCATCCATCATCTCGGTGCCCGTGGTCGAGCGCCCCATCAGGCCGAGGAAGAGTCGCTCGACCCCCGCCAGGGTGCTGTTCGCGCCGAAACCCAGCAGGCCATCGGCGGTGGTGAGGTCGCTCAGCCCCGACAGAACGACGGTGGCGGAACCGCGCTGCAACTGCGGACCATCATCGGTGACGACGACGGTGAGCCCCACCGAAGAGCCGCTGCCGCCCAGCGCCGCCTGCACGGCCTGCTGCTGGGTGACCACGTCAAGCACGTTGATGGTGAAGGCCTGGTCGGAGGTCAGGCTGCCCAGATCGGTGCCGCGCACCGTCACCGACAGGCTGGGGTCGCTGTCGAAATCGAAGACAGCCCCGGGCGCCACCCGCAGATACAATCCATCCAGCACGAAATTCGCCGCATCCGGCCCGACCAGCGAAAGGTTGACGCTGTCGCTCGCATCCGGGTCGCTCACCGTCACGCGGCCCACGGCCCGGCCCTCGGCGGCGGTTTCGGGGATTGTGGCGGTGCTGACGCCCAGATAGGCCGCGACCGTCGGCGCCTCGTTCACATTGGTCACGGTGATGGCGACGGCCTGGGCCAAACTGCTCAGCTTGCCGTCCGACGCCGTGACGGTGATGTCGTAGACATTATTCCCGCCGGCATCGCCGGGCGCCTCGTGATTCGGCGCCGCCTTGAAGCTGACCGCGCCCGTGCCGGAATTGATGTCGAACAGCGCCGCGTCGGCGCCGCCCAGCGTCCAGCTCAGCGTGGTGCCGGCATCGGGGTCGGTCCCCGTCGCCGTATAGACCGTGCCTGAGGCATTCTCGGCGAAATTCGCCTTGGCCGCGGAGGTCACGCTCGGCGCCTCGTTCACATTGGTCACGGTGATGGCGACGGCCTGGGCCGAGCTGCTCAGCGTGCCGTCCGACGCCGTGACGGTGATGTCGTAGACGTTATTCCCACCGGCATCGCCGG
>JAKFUL010000029.1:0-54305 GCA_021732665.1 Acetobacteraceae bacterium | reverse complement strand
GAGGTCACGCTCGGCGCCTCGTTCACATTGGTCACGGTGATGGCGACGGCCTGGGCCGAGCTGCTCAGCGTGCCGTCCGACGCCGTGACGGTGATGTCGTAGACGTTATTCCCACCGGCATCGCCGGGCGCCTCGTAATTCGGCGCAGCCTTGAAGCTCACCGCGCCGGTGGCGGAGTCGATATCGAACAGCGCCGCGTCGGCGCCGCCCAGCGTCCAGCTCAGCGTCGTGCCGGCATCGGGGTCCGTCCCCGTCGCCGTATAGACCGTGCCCGAGGCATTCTCGGCGAAATTCGCCGTCGCGCCCGAGGTCACGCTCGGCGCCTCGTTCACATCGGTGATGGTCAGGTTCAGCGCTTCGCCGGCGCCGTTGTCGCTGCTGTCCTGGAAAAGAATGTAGACACTGAGCGGAACCGACGACAGCGTCTCATAGTCGAAATCGCCAAAGGCGGTCACCTCGAAGGTGATCAGATCGACCACGAAGGACGTGCCGCCGACGGGTGCGATCGTGATCGTGTCGATCGGCGCCGGGAAATTGGCGATATCCAGGTCGAGAAAGCCCAGCGAGGCGGAACCGCCGGTGTTTTCGGCTACGCTGCCACCAAAAAACCAGCCCAAAACCACATTTGGCACGATGAAGCTCCTCTTGAACGATGGCAGGAGCTTACGCATGGCTGGATTGCCAGCCGGTAAACGCGGCGGGGCTGATGTGATTCCTTCGCCTGGGCCTCAGCCGAAGGCGGCGGCCAGCCTGTCGCGCGCCGCGGCGTCCAGATGCAGGCCGAGCTTGGTGCGCCGCCACAGCAGATCCTCGGCCGAGACCGCCCATTCATGCCTGCGCATCCAGGAAATTTCCCGCGCGGTCAGGCCGGCGCCGTAATCCTCGCCCAGATCGGCGGGGCCGCGCGCGCCGTCCAGCATCGCCGCAAGCTCGGCGCCATGGGTGCGCACCAGGCGGGGCAGCCCGGCCAGCCAGGGGTAGCGTCGGCCCATCTCCGCTTCGAAATCAGACAGGGAAAGCCCGCCCAGGTCACCCCCCGGCAACGCAGCGCCCGCCGTCCAGGCCATGCCTGCCCGGCCCAACGCAGCGCCGACCATGGCCGTCGCCTCCTCCGCCAGGCGCCGATAGGTGGTGATCTTGCCGCCATAGATGTTCAGCAGCGGCGCGCCGTCGCGGTCCAGCTTCAGCACATAGTCGCGGGTGACGGCCGAGGGGTTCTCGGCGCCGTCATCGAAGAGCGGCCGCACCCCGGAATAGCGCCAGACGATATCCGACGCCGTGACCGGGCGGCGGAACTGGCGGCTGACGGCGGCGCAGAGATATTCCGCCTCCGCATCCGTGCAATGCGCGGCCCCCGGCTCGCCCTCATGCGGCACGTCGGTGGTGCCGATCAGCGAGAAATCCCGCTCATAGGGAATGACGAAGACCACACGGCGGTCGTCATTCTGCAGAATATAGGCCTGCTCGCCGGCATGCAGCCGCGGCACCACGATATGGCTGCCGCGGATCAGCCGCACGCCGCCCGCGGCCCGGGCATGGGTCGCCGCCAGGGCCTGCGCCACCCAGGGGCCGGCGGCATTGATCACGGCCCGCGCCCGCAACAGGCGGCCATCGCCCAGGGTCACGTCCCAGTGGCGGGCGTGGCGCGCGGCGTGGGTGAAGGCGGTATGGGTCGCGACCTCCGCGCCGCGCGCCGCCGCGTCGCGCGCGTTCAGCACCACAAGCCGGCTATCCTCCACCCAGGCGTCAGAATAGGCGAAGCCATGGGTGATGGCGGGCGAGAGCGGCAGGCCGAAGGGATGCCCATGGGTGCGGAAGGCCTCGGCACCCGGCAGGGTGGCGCGGCGCGCCAGGTGATCATACAGGAACAGCCCGGCGCGGATCATCCAGCGCGGCCGCATCTCGGGCCGGTGCGGCAGCACGAAGCGCAGCGGCCAGATGATGTGCGGCGCCAGGCGCAGCAGCACCTCGCGCTCGGCCAGCGCCTCGCCGACAAGGCGGAACTGGTAATTCTCCAGGTATCGCAGCCCGCCATGGATCAGCTTGGAGGAGGCGGAGGAGGTGGCCTGGGCCAGGTCGCCGCGCTCCACGAGCAGCACCTTGTGGCCGCGCCCCGCGGCGTCACGCGCGATGCCCGCGCCGTTGATGCCGCCGCCGATGACCAGGATGTCCAGGGTAGCGTGGGTCTGCTCGGGTTCCATGGCGCCCGTCATATGGGGCGCGCGGCGCCGGCGTAACCATCTGGCGCATCCGGCGTATCCTCCCCATCTTCCAGACAACGGAAAAGGAGAGGGCTATGGCCGAGACTGCAATCCTGGGTGGCGGCTGCTTCTGGTGCCTCGATGCGGTGTACCGGGAATTGAAGGGCGTGGTGGCGGTGGAAAGCGGCTATGCCGGCGGCCACCAGCCCAACCCCACCTATGAGCAGGTCTGCGCCAAGCGCACCGGCCATGCCGAGGTGGTGAAGGTGGTCTTCGACCCCGCCATCGTCAGCTACACCGACATCCTGCGCATCTTCTTCACCATCCATGACCCGACGACGAAGGACCGCCAGGGCGCCGATGTCGGCCCGCAATACCGCTCCATCATCATCGCGCAGGACGACGCGCAAATGGCGACGGCGCGCGAGGTGATGGCCGAGATCGAAGGCCTCAAGCTCTGGGGCGCTCCCCTGGTGACCGAACTGGTCGGCCCGCAGACCTATTGGCCGGGCGAGCCGGAGCATCAGGACTACTACCGCCTGAACCCCTGGTCCGGCTATTGCCGCGCCGTGGTCGGCCCCAAGGTGGCCAAATTCCGCAAGAGCTTCATGACCCGGCTGAAGGAGAGCGCGTGATGTTCGGTTCCAAAACCGCCACCGGGACCTTCCCCGTCAGCAAGACCGAGGCGGAGTGGCGTGCCATCCTCCGCCCCGAGGCCTATCGCGTGCTGCGCGAGCATGGGACGGAGCGCGCCGGCACCAGCCCGCTCGACCGTGAGAAGCGCGCCGGCGTCTTCACCTGCGCCGGCTGCGGGACGGAGCTGTTCCGCGCCGAGACCAAGTTCGACAGCGGCACCGGCTGGCCCAGCTTCTACGCCCCCATCGACGGCGCCATCGCCACCACCACCGACCGCAGCTTCTTCATGACGCGGACGGAGGTGCATTGCGCCAATTGCGGCGGCCATCTCGGCCATGTCTTCGATGACGGCCCGCGGCCGACCGGGCAGCGCTACTGCATGAACGGCGTTTCGCTGGGCTTCACCCCCGCCGAGTAGTCTTCGCCTTGCCTTAACCGCATTGCTGTAGTCTTAAGATCCTTCCTGACCTTGTGAGCGCGCGGCCCATGTGGCGAATTTTCTTTGTTGTATTCGTTTGCATGGGCCTTGCGCCGATGGCGCGGGCCGATATCGTCTTCGTGCTGAATTCCGGCGATGCCTCGATTTCCGTGCTCGATGCGCGGGAGCGCACGGAAATCCGGCGCATGCCGGCGCTGCGGGAGGTGCATCACGCCGTCCTTACCCCCGATGGCCACACCCTGGTGGTGGGCGACAGCGGCGGCAATGAGCTGGTCTTCCTTGACCCCGCGACGGGCGAACTGCGCCAGCGCGTCCGAATCTCGAACCCCTATCACCTGGAATACAGCCCCGATGGCCGCCACCTCGTGGTCGCCAGCCTGCGCCGCGACCAGATCGACATCTACGACGCCGGCACCCTGGCCCTGCTGGCGCGGCTGAACCAGCCGGACAAGCCCAGCCACGTCGCCTTCAGCCCCGATAGCCGCTTCGTCTACGTCACGCTGCAAGGCAGCGGCGAGGTGGTGGCGATCGACCTCGCGACGCGCGAAGCGGCCTGGACGGTGCCGGTGGGGCCGGAGCCCGCGGGCATCATCTGGCATCGCGGCCGGTTGCTGGTGGGGCTGATGGGCAGCAGCGACTTCGTCCAGCTCAACCCCGCAACGCGCGCGGTGAGCCACGCCTTCTCCGTCGGCCGTGGCGCGCATGTGGTGGTGCCCTCGCCCGATGGCCGCAGCCTCTACGCCACCGCCCGCGTCGAATCCGGGGTTTGGGAGGTGGACGCGGTCACGCTGGAGGTGAAGCGGCGCTTCGACGTGCCGGGCGGGCCGGACTGCATCGCCTTCGACCCCGATGGCCGGCTGTGGATGACGCTGCGCTGGCTGGGCCGGGTGGGCGTGCTGGACCCGCGCACCGGCGCGCTGGAGCAGATCCGCGTCGGCCGCAGCCCGCACGGCATTTTCGTCATGCCCAGGCGGGAGGGGGTGCGGGCCGATTTCGCCGCCATCATGCCCGGCGCCACCTCCGGCAGCCGCCCCCTGCCCCGGCCACTGGCGCCCCGCCCGGGCGAAAACCCGGCCGACCGGCCGGCGCCACCGGTCATGGCCAGCGCCCCCAGCCTGGCGCCCGGCCCCAGCGTGGCGCCGCGCGCCAGCCGCCGCGCCGACATGCCGAACCTGGTGATCACCCCGGTGCGGGTGGAACGCGGCCGCTGATGCGCCGCCGCGCGCTCCTGGCCGTCGGGCTGGCCAGCCCCGCTTTGGCCGGCCCCGCTTTGGCGCAAAGCTGCCGCGGCACGCTGTATCTGACGATCGACACCGGCTGGTCGCGTGAGGCCGAGCAACTGGCCGAGGTGCTGCGCCGGCGCCAGGTGCGCGCCACGCTGTTCGTGGCGCATGAGCCGAGTTTCCGCGGCGACCGCACCCTGGATGCGTCCTGGGCGCCCTTCTGGCGCGCCCGCGCGGCCGAAGGCCATGTCTTCGCCAGCCACACCTGGCGGCACTGGTATTTCACCGGCGATGCCGGGCCAGGCCGCACCCGCTATGTCTCCCGCGCGCGCGAGGGTGGGGAAATCCTCGATCAGGCCGCGCTTTGCGCCGAGCTGGCGCGGCCCATCGAGGCGCTGCGCGCCATGGTGCCCAATGCCCCGGTCCTGCCGCTCTGGCGCGCCCCGGGGGGCATCGTGACGCCCGAGGCACGGCGCATGGCCCAGGCCTGCGGCCTGCGCCATCAGGGATGGAGCGCCCATGGTTTTCTCGGCGACGAACTTGCCAGCGAGGCCCACCCCAACGCCGCGCTCCTGCGCCGCAACCTCGCAAACATCCGCGACGGCGAGGTGCTGGTGATGCATTGGGGCGTGCGCAGCCGGCGGGAGCCCTTCGCCGGAATATTTGACGATCTGATCGGCGGCTTGCAGGCCCGCGGCTTCTGCTTCGCGCCCCTGCCGCCGCAGGGCGCCTGATGGATGTCCTCGAGGATCTTTACCTGCGCCTGGCCACCTTCCTCTTCGAGGGCGCGGTGCAGCCGGCGATGTACCGGCTCGGCCTGATGGCCTGGGCCGAGGAAGCCTTCGACTGGGTGGATTTCTTCCTGTTCGGCGTGTTGCAGGTGCTGGTCGTCTATCTGGTCTGCCGGCCGTTGGAGGCCTGGCGGCCGGTGGAACGCGGCCAGTCCGGCCCCGCCGTGCGCACCGATGTGATCTACACCCTGCTGGCGCGCCTGGGGCTTTTGCCGTTGCTCGGCTTCGTCCTCTTCGCCGCCATCCAGGTGCGGCTGGAGGGGCTGCTGGCCGATAGCGGCTGGATTCCGCCCACCATCGAGGATCTCTGGCCCGGCCTGCGCGACGCGCCGCTGCTGGCCATGGCCATCTACATCGTGGTGCTGGATTTCTTCGAATACTGGCGCCATCGCTTCCAGCATGAATTCCGCTGGTGGTGGGCGTTGCATTCCCTGCATCACGCGCAGGAGCACATGACCTTCTGGACCGATGACCGCAACCATGTGCTCGATGATGTGCTGGCGGCGGCCTGGCTGGCCGGGCTTGCGGTGCTGATCGGCGTGCCGCCCGGGCAGTTCCCCATCATCCTGATGGTGCTGCGGCTGGCAGAGAGCCTGTCGCACGCCAATGCGCGCATTCATTTCGGCCGGATCGGGGAGCGGCTGATCGTCTCGCCGCGCTTCCACCGCCTGCATCACGGGCTGCTGAGCGTCGGTGCCTCCGGCAAGAACTACGCCGTGCTGCTGCCGGTGTGGGACTGGGTGTTCGGCACCGCGGATTTCAGGCGCGACATCTTCCCCCGTACCGGCGACCCTGGCGCGCCCGAGGCCTATATCCGGGGTGGCTGGTTGCGGCAGCAGATTGCCGGGGTCACGCGGCTGTCGAGGGTGCTGCGCGGCCGCGAGAAGGCGCTGCCCGGCATCCCGGGCAGCACATCACGTCACGAGCCGTAGCGCCGGCTGGTATCCACCGACACGCCATTCCTGTCATGGCCACGCCAGCCGGCGTCACGCCACTCCTGTGAGCGGGTCTCCAGATCGACATGGCCGGACCGGCTGAGGATCTCCTCGGCGGTGCTGCGCTGCACCCCATCCTCGCTGCGCACCAGCACCAGCGTGCCACCGCGCGTGACACTTTCGGCGTAGAATTGCGAATGCTCATCGCTGAGGCCGGTCTTGTGCAGGGTGCCGTAGAGGCCATCCGCGGCGGCCGCCACGCCGGCGCCGGCCATGGCGCCGGCGCCGGCGCCGGTCAGCATCGCCACCAGCCAGCCGGCCGCGACGATGGGGCCCACGCCGGGGATGGCCATGAGGCCGACACCGGTCAGGGCGCCGATGCCACCGCCGACGAGGGTGCCCAGCGCGGCGCCGGTGGCAACGGGAGCGACCGCTTCGGTGCCGTCCGCGGTCTCATCCGGTACGCGGGCGACGATGCTGATGGCACTGTCGGGAATCCCGCCGGACAACAAGGCGTTGCGTGCCTGCTCGGCCGCGGCGTGGTCATCGAAAGCGCGGGTGATGGGTGTTGTTTGCATGGTATTGATCTTCCTGGGTTACGGGCGGGCCGACACGTCGCCGTGGAAGTCGAGCATCACGATCACGCGGCTGCCGCCGCGCATGGCCTCGCCACGCCAGATGCCGTCATCCTGCTTCGCCAGGTTGGAAACCTGGGTGAAGCCAGCGGCCTCGATGCGGCTGCGCGCCTGCCCCTCGGTGAAGCTGTTGGCGCCGGCCACCGGGGCGGCCGCGGTGGACACGCCAGGCCGGGGCGTGGGCTGCACGGGCGCGGCCTGTATGGCCAAGGGCTGTGCCGATGCGGGCCGGGGCGCGGTGGACTGCGTGCCGCCCGCGGCAGCCGGTCCGGTGCTGGCTGCGCCCGGCGCAATGCTGGCGGCGCCGGGCGTGTTGGTGGCGGGTGTCACCGGCGCCGCGCTGGGCGCGATGCGCTCGGGCGGGCGGGTCGGCTCGGTGGGTTGGGGCTGGGCGAAGCCCGGTGTCGCGGCCGCGAGGCCGAGCGCGATCGCCAGCCTATGGCTGTTCTGCTGCATCACTGTGGTTCCTCTGTTTCGGCGGCGATATGCCGCCTTGCCAGAAGAACCGGTGAGAGCGCCCGGGGTTGCAGCGGTGCCGGGCGGAAGGCCGCCCGGCGGGGCGGATCAGGCCTTGGTCTTGTACACGTCGATGATGTCGGAGAGCAGCTTCAGCGCCTCCTCCTTCGGCCGCTGGAAGGCGTTGCGGCCGACGATGGAGCCATTGCCGCCACCGGCATGAATGGCTTTCACCTCGGTCAGCAGCGCATCCGCGCTCTTCGCCTCGCCGCCCGAGAATACCACCAGGCGGCGGCCATTGAAGCAGGCCTTGACGATATGGGCGAAGCGGGCGGCGGCGTCCTTCACCTCGACGGGGTGGGATTGGTAGGTCTTCTTCGCGGCGTCGAGGAAGATGGCGTCCGTCGGCGGCTTCACCTTGATGATGTGGGCGCCCATCAGTGCGGCCATGTGCGCGGCATAGGCGGCGATATCCAGCGCGGTCTCGCCCACCTTGTCCAGCATCGGCCCGCGCGGGTAGCTCCAGACGACGACGGCCAGGCCCACGGCCTTGGCCTCCTCCGCCATCTCGCGCAGCTCTTCCATCATCTCGAACTGGTATTCGCTGCCGGGATAGATGGTGAAGCCGATGGCCGAGCAGCCCAGGCGCAGCGCATCGGCGACCGAGCCGGTGATCGCCTGGTCCTTGGTGGTGGACAGGCTGTTCGAGCTGTTGACCTTCAGGATGGTCGGGATGCAGCCGGCGAAGGTGCCGGCACCCGCCTCGATCGGGCCGAGGGGGGCCGCATAGGCGTTCAGCCCGGCCTCGATGGCGAGTTCGAAATGATAATGCGGGTCATAGGCCGCGGGGTTGGGGGCGAAGCTGCGCGCGGGCCCATGCTCGAAACCCTGGTCCACCGGCAGGATGACCATGCGGCCGGTGCCGCCCAGCTTGCCCGTCATCAGGATGCGGGCGAGGTTGGACTTGGTGCCGGGGTTGTCGCTCTCATACCAGGAGAGGATTTCGCGGACCTTGCGGGTGAGCTTCATGGGGTGGTTTCCTTTACGGCCGGCCTGGGCTTTAGCAAAGGCTGGCACGGGCCGGAAGCCCAGGCTTACTGCGCCGCAATCACCACCCAATGCGTCGTGACATGCACGCAGGGTTTGTCGGCCCCCTCGGCGAAGATCAGGATGTCGCCATAGATCATCCGTTTGCCGGCCTTCACCACCCGCGCCTGCGCCACCACGGGGCCGGGGCCGGCGGGGGCCAGAAAATTCACGTTCATGCTGCTGGTGACGCTGTTGTGGCGAGCATGGCGGGTGGAGAGCAGCGCGGCCCAGATCGCCATGTCCGCCAGCCCCATCAAGGCGGGGCCGGACACCGTCTCGCCCGGCCGCAGCAATTGCGGGTTGGCGGGCAGGCGCAGGCTGGCCACGCCATCCTCGGCCGCCAGCAGCTCCACCCCCCAGGCCTCGGCCAGTGGCAAATGCTGGCGCATGAAGGCCTGGAGCTGGGCCGTGTCACTCACCGGCGACGACCCGGCCGACGCAAGGATTCGCCCCCATCCAGTAGCACAGGTCGGCGGGGCGGTTGATGGCGAAGAGCGAGAAATCCGCCCGCAGCCCAGGGGCGAGCATGCCGCGGTCGGGCAGGCCCAGCGCCATGGCGGCGTGGCGCGTCACCCCCAGCAGCGCCTCGGGCACCGTCATGCGGAACAGCGTGCAGCCCAGGTTGAGCATGAGCAGCAGCGAGCGCGCGGGCGACGAGCCGGGGTTCATGTCGGTCGACAGCGCCATGCGCACGCCCTGCCGACGCATGGCCGCCACATCCGGGTGTGCCGTCTCGCGCAGGGTGAAGGCGGCGCCGGGCAGCAGTACGGCCACGGTGCCGGCCTCGGCCATCGCCGCCAGCCCGTCCTCGTTCGCGCGCTCCAGGTGGTCGGCGCTCAACGCGCCATGCCGGGCCGCGAGTGCCGCGCCGCCCTGGTCGGTCAGCTGGTCCGCATGCAGCTTTACCGGCAGCCCGGCGGCGCGGGCAGCGGCAAAGACCCATTCGGTTTCCTCATTGGTGAAGCCGATGGAATCCGCGAAGGCATCCACCGCATCGGCCAGGTTTTCCGCCGCCGCCAGCGGGATGATGGTCTCGGCCACGTGGCGGGCGTAGTCGGCGCGCCGGCCGGCGTATTCCGGCGGCGTGGCATGGGCGGCCAGCAGGCTGGTCCGCACGGCCACGCGGCGCTGGGCGGCCAGGGCGCGCGCCACCCGCAGCATCTTCAGCTCATTCCCGGCATCCAGCCCGTAGCCGGATTTGATCTCGACCGTGGTGACACCCTCGGCCAGCAGCCCATCCAGGCGCGGCAGGGCCGCGGCCAGAAGCTCGGCCTCCGTCGCCGTGCGGGTGGCGCGAACCGTGGAGAGGATGCCGCCGCCGGCGCGGGCAATTTCCTCATAGGAGGCGCCGCCCAGACGCTGTTCGAATTCGGCGGCACGGTCGCCGCCAAAGACCAGGTGGGTATGGCAGTCGATCAGCCCGGGCAGCAGCCAGGCGCCCTCGCAATCATGCTCGCTGGCCGCGGCAGCGGGGAGTTGCGACAGCGGGCCGACCCAGGCGATGCGGCCGCCATTCACCGCCACGGCGGCGTTCTCGATCACCTCCATCGCCGGATCGGCCATGGTGGCGACATGGCAGTTCAGCCAGACCGCGTCGAACATCAGTATTCCCCCGCCAGCGCGGCGAACCGCCCGGCCCGCACCAGGGCCGAGACGGCGGCGATGTCCGGCGCCATCAACCTGTCCCGGTCCCAGAAGGCGGCCACCCCGCGCACCAGCGCATGCGCCGCCTCCAGCGCGGCGGAGCTACGCAGCGGGCGATGGAACTCGACGGCCTGCGCCGAGGCCAAAAGCTCGATCGCCAGCATATCCGCCAGGTTGCGATACATCGGCCGCAGACGCAGCGCCGCGCCGGTGGCCATGCTGACATGATCCTCCTGGTTGGCACTCGTGGGCAGGCTGTCGGTCACGCGTGGGTTGGCCAGATGCCGGTTCTCCGCCGCCAGCGCGGCGGCGGTGACCTGGGCGATCATGAAGCCCGAATTCACCCCCCCCTCGCGCACCAGGAAGGCCGGCAGGCCGGACAGCGCGGGGTCGATCAGCAGCGCCAGCCGGCGCTCGGAAATCGCGCCCGTCTCGGCCAGTGCCAGCGCCATGTGGTCGGCCGCGAAACCCACCGGCTCGGCGTGGAAATTGCCGCCCGAAAGCACATCGCCGCCGATCACCAGCGGATTGTCCGTCACCGCATTGGCTTCGCGTTGCAGAATGCCGGCGGCGTGGTCGAAGGCGTCCAGGCAGGCGCCCAGCACCTGCGGCGTGCAGCGGATGGAGTAGGGGTCCTGCACCCGCGGGTCATCGATACGATGGCTTTCGCGGATCGCGCTGCCTGCCATCAACCCGCGCAACGCGGCAGCCACGCGAATCTGCCCGGGCTGGCCGCGCAGCGCGTGGATGCGTGGGTCGAAGGGCGTGTCGGAGCCGCGCAGCCCCTCGGTGGACAGCGCGGCCGCCACCAGCGCGGTGTCGAACAGCCGCCGGCCACGGAACAGCGCGTCCAGCGCGATGGCGGTGGAAACCTGGGTGCCGTTGAGCAGCGCCAGCCCCTCCTTCGGCCCCAGCACCAGCGGCGCCAGCCCGATCCGGCGCAGGGCCTCCGCCGCCGGCACGTCCACGCCGCGCAGCAAGGCCCGCCCCTCGCCCACCAGCACCAGCGACAGATGGGCGAGCGGCGCCAAATCGCCCGAAGCGCCGACGGAGCCGCGCGAGGGGATGACGGGCAGCACATCCTCATCCAGCAGCAGGATCAGCGCCTCCACCACCTCCGGCCGAACGCCCGAGGCGCCGCGCGCGAGGGATAGCGCCTTCAGCGCCAGCACCAGGCGCACGATGCGCGGGGCGAGCTTCTTGCCCACCCCCGCGGCATGGCTGCGCAGCAGGTTGAGCTGCAACTGCGCCAGTTCGTCCGGTGCGATGCGGGTCTGCGCCAGCTTGCCGAAGCCGGTGTTCACGCCATAGAGCGCGGCGCCGGTGGCAAGCTGGGCCGCCAGCGCGGCGTGGCTGGCTTCCACCGCCGCCCGCCAGCCCTCGGCCAGCCGCAACGGGCTGCCCTCGCCCACGGCGCAGAGGGTGGCGAGGCTGGCCTGGCCTGGTGTGACGGCGTCACGCATCCGCGCGGTCTCCTTTGACACACCAGCTTGCAGTCCGAGGCCGATGGCGCAAGCGCCAAAACATGACGGGCATCAGGTCAGGCTGGGTAGGTCGAGGCCAAATTCGCGGGCGCAGTCGCGGGCGATGTCATAGCCCGCATCGGCATGGCGCATCACGCCCGTCGCCGGGTCGTTCCACAACACGCGCTTGAGCCGGCGCGCGGCGTTCGGGGTGCCATCGGCCAGGATCACCATGCCGGAATGCTGCGAATAGCCCATGCCCACCCCGCCGCCATGATGCAGCGACACCCAGGTGGCGCCCGAGGCGCAGTTCAGCAGCGCGTTGAGCAGCGGCCAGTCGGACACCGCGTCCGAGCCATCCATCATGCTCTCCGTCTCGCGGTTGGGCGAGGCGACGGAGCCGCTGTCGAGATGGTCGCGGCCGATCACCACCGGGCCGATCTCGCCGCGCGCGACCATCTCGTTGAAGGCGAGGCCGAGGCGGTGGCGTTGCCCAAGCCCGACCCAGCAGATGCGGGCGGGCAGGCCCTGGAAGGCGATGCGCTCCCGCGCCATGTCCAGCCATTGGTGCAGATGGGGGTCATCGGGGATGAGTTCGCGCACCTTGTCATCGGTCTTGCGGATATCGTCCGGGTCGCCCGAAAGCGCGGCCCAGCGGAACGGCCCGATCCCCCGGCAGAAGAGCGGCCGAATATAGGCCGGCACGAAGCCCGGAAAATCGAAGGCATTGGCCAGGCCCTCGTCCCGCGCGACCTGGCGGATATTGTTGCCGTAATCCAGCACGGCGCTGCCCATTTTCTGGAAATCCAGCATGGCCTGGACATGGACGACCATGGATTTCTTCGACGCCGCGGCCACGGCGGCGGGGTCGGTTTCGCGCTTGGCCTCCCATTCGCTCACCGTCCAGCCGGCGGGGAGGTAGCCATTCACCGGGTCATGCGCCGAGGTCTGGTCAGTGACGATATCGGGCACCACGCCACGCCGGACCAGCTCGGGGAAGACCTCCGCGGCATTGCCCAGCAGGCCCACGGATATCGGCTTTTCGGCGCCCCGGATCATGGCCAGCGCGGTGTCGAGGTCATCGGCCCGGTAATCCAGGTAGCGTGTCTCCAGCCGCTTCTCGATCCGGCTGGCCTGACACTCCACCGCCAGCACCGAGGCACCCGCGAACACCCCGGCCAGGGGCTGCGCGCCCCCCATGCCGCCCAAGCCGCCGGTGAGAATCCAGCGGCCCTTGAGATTGCCGCCAAAATGCTGCCGCCCGGCCTCGACAAAGGTCTCGTAGGTGCCCTGAACAATCCCCTGGGTGCCGATATAGATCCAGGACCCCGCGGTCATCTGGCCGTACATCATCAGGCCCAGGCGATCGAGCTTGGAAAAATGCTCCCAATTCGCCCAGGCCGGGACGAGGTTGGAATTGGCGATCAGCACGCGCGGCGCATCGGCATGGGTTTCGAACACGCCCACCGGCTTGCCGGATTGCACCAGAAGGGTTTGGGTCTCCTCCAGCCGCTTCAGGGTTTCCACGATGCGGTCATAGGAATTCCAGTCGCGCGCGGCGCGGCCGATGCCGCCATAGACCACAAGCTCCCCCGGCCGCTCCGCCACCTCGTCATCGAGGTTGTTCATCAGCATGCGCAGCGGTGCCTCGGTGGACCAGTGCTTTGCGTTCAGGGTCAGGCCACGCGGGCTGCGGATGGCAGGGGCGTTGCGGAGCCGCGTGTTCATCAGGCGCCCTTTCGATAGGAAAAAGCCTGCGCGAAGCGGCCCAGGATATGCGCGCCGCAGGTCGTGGGCTCGTAGATCGGCTGGGTGGCTCCCAGCGCCCGCGGGTCGATGGGGGCGGAAAAGTTCGGGTCATAGAAGGTGGCGATGGAGAAGCGTTCGTGGCCCGAGCGGTTGACCACCCGGTGCGGCGTGCTGGCGAAGCGGTCATTGCTCCAGCGGCCCAAGAGGTCGCCCACATTCACCACCAGCGTGCCGGGCAGCCGGGGTGCCGGAATCCATTCGCCAGTGCTGCGTTCGCGCACCTCAAGCCCGCCGCTGTTGTCCTGCCAGAGCAGGGTGATGCAGCCGAAATCCGTGTGCGGCGCCACGCCGAAGCCGTCGAGGTCATCGGGCGGCTGCGGCGGGTAGAAGATCGCCTGGGTGCGTTGCAGGGGCAGCGTGTAATGCTCGGCGAAAAAGTCGGGCGACAGCTCCAGGCTCAGCGCCACCGCCTCCAGCAGCCTGGCACCACAGGCGGCCATGGCGGCAAAATAGGCCTCCATCGCCGGGCGAAGCTCCGGCACAGCCTCGGGCCATTGATTGGGCCCGCGCAGCTTCTCGCCCGCCAGCACGGCCGGGTGGTCCTCCGGCAGATCGAGGCCGATCGAGAAAAACTCCTTCAGGTCGGGCTTGGTCGCGCCCTCCATCACCGCGCCGCCGGCGGCGTGCCAGCCGCGATGGACGAGATTGGCCTTTGTCAGCCGCTTCACCTCGGCGGGCTGGTGAAAGAAGCGCTTCGCCGCGGTCACCGCCGCCTCGATCACCTCGGGCGCGACGCCATGCCCGCGGATGTAGAAAAACCCAGGCCCTGTGCAGGCCGCCCTGATCTCTGCCGCAACCGCGGGCAAATCCTGGCGCCCCAGATCGATCACCGGCAGGGCTTTCTGGACGGCATGGTCGGGCATGGTGCATCCTTGATCCATTGCAAGCCAAACTAGGCACGTGGCCTGTCAGGTCAACCGGCCAGGCAGGGATCAGGAGAGCATGATGACCCAAGTGAAGATCACCCGCCGCACCCTCGGCCTCGCCACGCCCGCCATCTTCGCGCCGCTGGCTGGCGCACGTGCCAACAACCTGGACAAGGCGCGGCGCGCCGGCGAACTGATGATCGCCACCGAACTGCACTTCGCCCCCTTCGACTTCACCGAGGGTGGCCGCCAGACCGGCCTGAACAGCGAGCTCTTCGCCGTGGTGGGCGCGGCGCTGGGCGTGCGCATCCGCTTCCAGGACCTGCCCTGGCCGGGTGTTCTTCCGGGGCTTGAGGCCGGCCGCTTCGACCTCGTCGCCGGCCCCGCCACCATCACCCGCGCGCGGATGGAGCGCTACCGCTTCACCGCCCCCATCGCCGATGCCACCGTGGCGCTGCTCAAGCGCAGCAGCGACGCGACCATCGCCCGCCCGCAGGACATCGCCGGCAAGGTGGTGGGCAGCGCCCAGGCGACCGCGCAGCTCACCCAGCTGCAGCAATTCATCGCCCGCGAGAACCTCGCCGGCGTGACCATCCGCGAATACCAGTCCTTCAGCGAATCCTACGCCGACCTCGCCGCCGGGCGCATCGTGGCGGTGGCCAATTCGCTGCCCAATATCGCCTATGTCGCGCAGCAGCGGCGGGGCATGTTCTCGGTCGTGGCGCCGCCCTTCGGCGCGAGGGTCTATTTCGGCTATCTCGGCCGCAAGGATGCCGACACCGCGCCGCTGATCGACGCGATCGACGGCGTGATCGACGCCATGCGCGGCGATGGCCGCCTGGCCGCGCTGCAAACCAAGTGGTTCGGCCAATCCTTCGAGGTCCCGGCCCGCGTGGTGGAAGCGAACGCCTGAGCTGGGAATTCCTGGCCGAGGCGCTGCCATCGATGATGGCGGCGACCTGGGCGACCATCTGGATCTCGGCGCTGGGCATCGCCATCGGCTTCTCGCTTGGGGTGCCGATTGCGGTCGCGAGCGCGCGCGGAAAAACCTGGGCGGCGATCTACATCAGCTTCTTCCGCGGCGTGCCGCTGCTGGTGCAGCTGCTGCTGGCCTATTACGCGCTGCCCTTCCTGGGCATCGACCTGCCCGCGATCGTGGCCGCCGTGGGCACGGTCGGGCTGTGCTGCGCGGCCTATATGGGCGAGATCCTGCGCGGCGGCTTTGCCCTGGTGCCCAAGGGCGGCGTTGAGGCGGCGCGGCTGCTGGGGCTTTCGCCGCAGCAGATCCTGCTGCGCATCCAGCTTCCCATCGCGGTGCAGGCCATGCGCCCGGCCATCATCAATGAGGCGATCCTGATCGTGAAGGCGTCGTCGCTGATTTCGGTGGTCGGAATTCTCGAACTCACCCGCAGCGCCCAGGCCCTGGCGTCCAGCACCTTCGAGCCCTTGCCCGCCTATGCGCTGTGCGGCGCGATCTATCTCGTGATCAATGTGGCGCTCTCGATGCTGGCCAGGGGCAAGAGCATGGGCCGTCCGGCATGATGCAGGCCCTGCAGGACAGTCTCGTCGCCACCGCTCAGGGCTTGCCGGTGACCCTGGCGATCTGGCTGGCGGCGGTGGCTCTGGGCATGGCCGGCGGTTTCCTGGTCGGTGCGCTGCGCTTCTTCGCGCCCTGGCCGCTGGCCCTGCCGCTCGCCATGGCGGTGGAGGCGGTTCGTGGCACGCCCTTCCTGGTGCAGTGTTTTCTTCTGTACTTCGGCGGCCCGTTCATCGGCATCGACCTAGCGCCGGTGACGGCGGGGTTGCTGGCGCTCTCGCTCTATGGCGCGGCGTATTTCTCCGAGGTCTTCCGCGCCGGCTTCCTGGCCGTGCCGCCGGGGCAGCTGGAAGTCGCGCGCATGCTCGGCCTTTCCCGCCCGCAGGCCGTGCTGCGCATCATGCTGCCGGTGATGGCGCTGGGCGTGCTGCCGTCGCTGGCCAATCTCTGCGTCATCCTCATCAAGGAGACCGCCGTGCTGTCGATCATCACCGTGCCCGAGCTCACCTTCCGGGTGCAGGGCGTGGGCACCTCCACCTTCGCCTTCGCCGAGACCCTGCTGGTGCTCGCCCTGGTCTATTGGGCGCTGTCGGAGCTGACCGCCTGGGGTGCCCGCACGGCCGAACGACGGATCGCCAGGGCGCTCGCGGCATGAGCACGATCCTGCAGGTGCGCGGGCTGCAACGCCGCGTGGGCGCCACCGAAATCCTGCGCGGCATCGATCTCGACGTGACGGCGGGCGAGGTGATCGGCGTGATCGGCCCCTCGGGCTCGGGCAAATCCTCGCTGCTCCGATGCATCGCGGGGCTGGACGATATCGCCGGCGGCAGCGTGCAGGTCGAGGGCCGCACGACCCGCCCGGGCGATGGCGCGATCGGCATGGTGTTCCAGCAATTCAATCTCTGGCCGCATCTCTCCGCGCGCGAGAATGTCGCCCTCGCCCTGCGCCTGGTGCGGAAAATGCCGGCGGCGGCGGCGGCGGAAAAGGCCGAGGCGGCGCTGGCCCAGGTCGGCCTCGCGGCCCTGGCGGCGCGCAAGCCGGCGGCCCTTTCCGGCGGCCAGCAGCAGCGCGTGGCCATCGCCCGCACCCTGGCGATGGAACCGCGCGTGCTGCTCTTCGACGAACCCACCGCGGCGCTCGACCCCGAGCTGACCACCGAGGTGCTGGACGTCATCCGCAACCTCGCCGCCAGCGGCACCACCATGCTGGTGGTGAGCCATGAGATGGGTTTCGTGGCCGGGCTGGCGCATCGCGTGGTCTTCCTCGACCATGGCCAGGTGGTGCAGACCGGCTCCCCGCGGGAGATTTTCTCCGAAGCCGCGGAGCCGCGCATCCGGAGCTTCCTGCAGACCTATCTCAGCCGGGTGGCCTGGGTGCAGGGCTGAGGATGCCCTCGACGATCTCCTGAACCTCCAGCGCCTCGGCCAGGGTGGCGAGGTTGTGCGGCTCGCCGCGCGTCATCGCCGCCACGGCGCGGAGCTGGCCGCGCAGGACCATCGGGCGCATCCTTTCGTTCGGCAGCGCATCGGCTGCCTGGGCCCAGATGCCATCGGCCAGGCGCTCGGCGAAGGACCAGTCGCGCAGGCGAAGCTGGCCATTCAGCGTCCATGTGTTGTGGTCGTCCTTCGGCGTTGTGCCGACGCCGCCGGAGAGCGTCACCGGCACGCCACCCGCGGTCAGAACAGCGGTGATCGCGGTCTCCGCGCCATCGCCATCGGGGAAGGTCGCTTGGGCATCGAGCAGGGCCAGCGGCCCCAGCATGCGGCGGGTCAGGAAGAGGAAATGCGACACCACCTCACGGGTGAAGCCGCCTTCGGCGCGGCGCGCCAGCCAGCTTGCGGCATCCTGCTGCCAGCCGCGTGGCCAGTGGGCAAAGGCGACCTCAATGGCGACCGATTCCGGCGTCAGCCCGGCCTTCCAGGCGAAAAGCTGCGACACGGCGGGCGAGGAGGCCATGGGGAAATTCACCGCCGCCCGCGCGCCGGCAGCACCCGCCACGAAGGCCCGGGCCGGCGCCAGATCGGTGGCCAGCGGCTTTTCCAGGAACACCGCGCGCCCGGCGGCCAGCGCGGCCCGGGCCAGCGGCAGATGCGCCGCTGGTGGGGCGGCGACGTAAAGGCAATCGCACCCCGCGATCACCGCCTCGGCGGAGTCCAACATGGGGGCCGCTCCCGGCACGGATGCCAGCCGTGTCGCCGCCGCCGCCGAGGGGTCCCACACACCGCTCGGGGTGACGAATTCGCCGGCGTGGTCCAGCGCCGCGCGCAGCAGGCGCTCGCCCATGATGCCGAAACCGATGATGCCCAGACGGATGGGCATGCTCACGCCTGCGGGCCGGCGATGCACTCCTCGCTGACCGAGCGAACATCCACCTCAAACGCCAGCCCGGTCACCGGTGGATGCGCCGGCACCAACGTCAGCCCGCCCAGGTTCATGGGCGCGGCCCCCAGCACCGTCTGCAGCACCGGCGCCAGCGGGTGGATGGTGTAGGCCTGGGCCGCTGAGATGCGCAGCGGGTCGGCGCCGATCTCCGCCATGCGCGCCCGCAGCTCCTCCATCACATATTGCGCCTTGAACAGCAGCCCGGCCTCGGAGACGTCATCGCCGCCGACGATCCCCTGCTCCCAGGGCACGCCCTGGCGGCTTTCCGGCTTGCCGGAGATGAAGAAATCCTGGCCGCCGCCGGCCACCGGCACGGTGAAGGTGACGGCGTACAGCACCACCTCGGCGGGCGGCGCAAGAATGGGGGCCAGGTTGCTGCGGCCGATCGGATAGGGCTTTTCGGCGGAGAATCCGGCCGCACGCAGGGCGCCCAGATACCGCTCGTTGAAGGCCAGGAATTCATCGCGCGGCAGGGGCAGCGGGGAACGGAGCTCGCAGAGCGCCAGCGCCGTGAGCGGCCGGCCCGCGGCGGTGATGATGCGGGCCGCCGCCGCCAACCCCTGGGCCAGCGGCAGGGGTGCCAGAAAACGCAGGCGGCGGAAGGCAAAGCCGGGCTCGGCCGCCACGCCATTGGAGAATTGCCCGCCGGGGAGGAAGCGGAAGCCGCCGGCGGGGAATGGGGTGGCCTGGGTCATGGCGGTATCCTCAGAAGAAACGCAGGCGCTGGCCCACGCCGTGCGCCTTTGCCTTGGTCCAGATGGCGTGGCCGAGCGCGATATCGCTCAGCGACAACCCGCGATGCCAGAGCAGGATGGTCTCGTCATCCCGCTCCCGCCCGGGCTTCAGGCCGGCGACGACCTGGCCGAGCTCGGCATGCAGCGTCTCGGCCGAGAGCTTGCCGGCATCGACATGCGCCCGCAGCGCGCCCAGCTTGCCGCTGCTGGCCTGGCCCCAATCATCCATCAGCATCTTGTCCATGATGTCGGTGAGGCTGAGCTCCACCGCCGACATGGTGCCATAGGGCATGACCAGCGCGCCCTGCTTGATCCATTCCGTCTTGAGCAGTGGCGTGGGTTTGTCGAGCCGCGAGGCCTCGACCACGATATCCGCGCCGCGCACCACGCTTTCCCAATCCGAGCAGCGGGTGATCTTCTTGCCCAGATCCTTTTCCAGCTTGGCGGCGAAGGCCTCCTGGCTTTCGGGACGGCGGGAATGGACGCGAATCTCGTCGAAATCGAAGATCCGGTCCATCAGCCGCACATTCCAATAGGCCGTGCCCCGCGCGCCGATATGGCCCAGCACCTTCGATCCCTTGCGGGCCAGATACTTGGCGCCGACCGCGCTGACCGCGCCCGTGCGCATGTCGGTGATGTGCGAGGCGTCGAGGATGGCCAGGGGCCGCCCATTGGTCGGGTTGAGCAGCAGCAGCGTGGCCAGTTCGCTGGGCAGGTTTTCCTTGTAGTTGTCGACGAAGTCGCCGACCACCTTCACGCCGGACAGCCCGATCTCCTCGCCGACATAGCCGCGCAGCACGTTGAAATGGCCATTGGCCACGCCGGGCATGTGGTGCAGCCGCGGGTCCACCACGGTGTGGCCGCGGCCCTGGGCGGCGAGGCTTTTCTCGATCGCGGCCATGATCTCGTCATCGGTCAGGCCGAGGGCCTCGATGTCCGGGCCGTTGATGAAGTCGATATGGACCTGTTCGTAGGGCATCATTGCACCGTGATGTTGGCGGCGCGGACGATGCCGCCGAAGACGCCGCGTTCGCGGGTGATCAGCGCCTGGAGCCCGTCCGGGCCAAGGGTTTCGGGGGTGAGGCCAAGGCCTTCCATCGCCGTCCGCACGCCGGCATCGGCCTGGGCGGCGGCGACGTCGGCCGCGATCTTCTGCGCCACATCGGCCGGCGTCCGGGCGGGGGCGAAGAGGCCGAACCAGGGCACGGCCAGCACATTGGGCAGCCCTGCCTCGGCGGTGGTCGGCACATCGGGCAGGGCCGCGCTGCGTGCCGGCGCCGTCACCGCCAGCGAGCGCAGGCGGCCATCGCGGATCAGCGGCAGGGCGCCGGGCTGGTTCTCGAACATCACATCGATGCGTCCCGCCACCAGATCGACCAGCGCCGGCGCGCTGCCGCGATAGGGGATATGGGTGGCGGGAATGCCGGCCTCGCGGGAAAACAGCTCGCCCGAGAGATGCACCAGGCTGCCGGCGCCGGGCGAGCCGAAGGTGAAGGGCCGCCCGGCCGCGCGGATGGTGGCCACGAATTCCGCCACGCTGGCCGGGCCGCCCGCCGGCACCACCATCACATTCGGCAGGCTGCCCAGCATGGCCACGGGGGCGAGGTCGTTCTCGATGGAAAAGCCGAGATTGGGGTAGAGGCTGGGGTTCACCGTCATCAGCCCGGTCGGCGCCACCAGCAGGGTCAGGCCATCGGGGGTGGCGCGGGCCACCGCCTCGGCGCCGATATTGCCGGCCGCACCGGTGCGGTTCTCGATCACCACGGGCTGGCCCCAGCGCGCCTCCAGGAAGCGGGCGAAGAGGCGGGCCGTGGCGTCCAGGCTGGCGCCGGCGGCGAAGGGCGCCACCAGCCGCACCGGGCGCGCGGGGAAGGGTGTTTGCGCCAGCGCGGGCGCGGCCAGCAGGCAAAGGGCGAGGCGGCGTGTGATCATTCCCGCATGCTGACGGATCGCGCGCCGCGCGCAAGCCGGTTAGAGAGGAGACCGGAGGTGCAGATGGTTTCTTTCTGGGCAAGACAGGCGCTGCTGCCGGCGGGCTGGGCTGCGGATGTGCTGATCGAGGCCGATGCCGCCGGCACCATCACAGCGGTCCGGCCCGGCGCCGCCCCCGGCACCGCGCGGCGCCTGGGGCTGGTCGTCCCCGGCATGCCCAACCTGCACAGCCACAGCTTCCAGCGCGCCATGGCCGGCCGCGCCGAGCGCCGCAGCGCCACGAAGGACAGCTTCTGGACGTGGCGCGAGGCGATGTACGCCGTCGTCGCCCGGATGAACCCCGACCGCGCCGAGGCGGTGGCGGCGCAGATGCAAATGGAATGCCTGGAGCGCGGCTACACCCATCTCTGCGAATTCCATTATCTGCACCACGGCCCCGACGGCACACCCTATGCGGCGCGCGAGGAGATGGGGCTGCGGCAGATCGCGGCCGCGGCGCGCACCGGCATGGGGTTGACCCTGCTGCCCAGCCTGTACCGCCATGGCGGGATTTTTGGCGCCGATCCGGTGCCCGGCCAGCGGCCTTTCCTTCATGATCTGGATGTCTATATGACCATGATGGCCGATCTCGGCCGCCACACGGGGCCACTGGTTTCGCTGGGCTTCGCGCCGCATTCGCTACGCGCCGTCACGCCCGAAATGCTCGCAGCCATCGCGGCTGTCCCCGGCCTGCCCATCCACATCCACCTGGCCGAACAGCAGCGCGAGGTGGCGGAATGCCAGGCCGCCACCGGCCAAAGCCCCGCCGCCTGGATGCTGGCGAACGGGTTTTCCGGCCCGCGCTGGGTCTTCATCCATGCCACCCATCTCGATGATGCCGAGGTGGCGGGGCTGGCATCGAGCGGCGCCGTGGCCGGGCTGTGCCCGCAGACCGAGGCCTCGCTGGGCGATGGCATTTTCCGCCTGCCGGAATGGCGGGGCCGGCTTGGCATCGGCAGCGACAGCCAGGTCTGCCTCGACCCGGCGCAGGAGCTGCGCCAACTCGAGACCAGCCAGCGGCTGAAGCTGGAGGCGCGCGCCGTGGCAACCTCCGAAGCTTCCCCACATCCCGCGCGAAAACTGTTCGACGCGGCGCTGGCCGGCGGCACCCAGGCCTCGGGGGCGGCCATCGGCGGCCTCGCCACCGGCCTGCGCTGCGACTGGGTGGAGCTGGACACCACCAACGCCGACCTGCTGGGGCTGGAAGGCGATGCGGCGCTGGATGCCTGGGTCTTCGGCCCCGGCCGCGGCGTGGTGAAGAGCGTGGCGGTGGCCGGAAGGGTGCTGGTGGAAGCGGGCCAGCATATCCAGGCCCGCGGCATCCGCGAGGGATATATCAAGGCGATGAGGGAGATCTGGGCATGAGCCAGCTGGCCGGGAAAATCGCGATCGTCACCGGCGGCAGCCGCGGCATCGGAAGGGCCTGCGCGTTGCTCTTCGCGCAGGAGGGGGCGGATATCGCGTTCAACCATCTCGGCGACACGGCCCGGGTGGAGGAATTCGCCGCCGAGGTCGCGGCACTCGGCCGCCGCGTCTTCCACATGGAAGCGGACATGGGCGACAGCGCGGCGGTTCGCGCCTTCGCCGCCGCCGCGACCGCGGCACTGGGTGCGCCCGATATCCTGCTGAACAATGCCGGCATGAACATCCGTGGCCCCTTCGAGAGTTTTGCCGAGGCCGATTACGACCGCATCATGGCCGTGCACATGAAGGGCATGTTCGTCATGGCCCAGGCGGTCTATCCGGCGATGATCGCGCGCGGCTCGGGGCGGATCATCAACATCGCGTCCCAGCTCGCCTTCAAGGGCCAGGCCCAGATCATCCCCTATTGCGCCGCCAAGGCCGGCATCATCGGCTTCACCCGGGCCCTGGCGCATGAGGCGGCGCCGCGCGGCGTGCTGGTCAACGCCATCGCACCCGGCGCCATCACCACAGACCTGACCGCGCAGCGCGGGCCGGAATGGAATGCCATGATGGCCGCCAGCCTGCCGGTCGGCCGCATGGGCGTGCCCGAGGATATCGCCTGGACCGCGCTGCTGCTGGCAGGCCCCGGCGGCGCCAATTACGCCGGCGCCACGCTCTCGCCCAATGGCGGGGATGTGATGCATTGATCGCCACCGATTTCTCCGGCGCCGTCGCCCGCGTGACGGTGGCGCATGACCGCAAGCTGAACACCCTGGGCAGTGCGCTGCTGGTCGCCCTGGCCGAGGCCTTCGCCGCCGTGCCGGGGCACGCCCGCGCGGTGATTCTGACCGGCGAGGGCGCCCGCGCCTTCATCGGCGGCGCCGACATCACCGAGATGGCGCGGGTGGAAACGCCCGCCCAGGGCCGGGCCTTCATCGAGCGCGTGCATGCCGCCTGCGCCGCGATCCGCGATTGCCCGGTGCCGGTCATTGCCCGGATCAATGGCTGGTGCCTGGGCGCGGGGCTGGAGATCGCCGCCGCCTGCGACCTGCGCATCGCCGCCGACACCGCGCAATTCGGCATGCCGGAGGTGCGGGTCGGCATCCCCTCGGTGGTGGAGGCGGCGCTGCTGCCCGGCCTGATCGGCTGGGGCCGCACCCGGCGGCTGCTTTTGCTGGGCGAGACCTTTGCGGCCGCAACCATGCTGGAATGGGGGTTTTGCGAGCGCGTGGTGCCCGTGGCCTCGCTGGACGCGGCCTGCGACGAGTGGTGCGACCTCATCGCCCATGCCGGCCCGGTGGCGATCCGCAACCAGAAGGCGTTGATCCGTCAGTGGGAGGATCTGCCGCTGTCCCAGGCCATCGCAGCCGGCATCCCCGCTTTCGCCGCCAGCTGGAACACCGCCGAGCCGCGCGACATGATGGCCGGTTTCGTCAACCGGAAGCGCTGAACCGCTTCTTCAGGGGAATTGCCAGCAGCGCCAGCGCCGCCAGCCCACAGAGTGCCGCGATGATCTCGGGGGTGAGAATGCCCGAAAGGCTCGGCGTGCCGCCGGCGTCCAGCACCCGGCCCAGCCCCGCGCCGCTGAGCGAAAACACCGCCGTGCCGGGGATGATACCCAGCGCCGTGGTGGCCACGAACACAGAGGTCCGCACGCCGCAAAACGCCGGCACCAGGTTCACCAGGAAGAACGGAAACAACGGCACCAGCCGCAGCACCAGCAGGTAGGACCAGGCATTGGCCTGGATGCCGCGGGCCAGCCCCTCGGCCCTTGGGCCCATCTTCTGCAGGGCATCGGCGCCGAACACCCGCTGCGCGAAGAGGAAGACCAGCGTGGCACCGGCGGTGGCGCCCACCACCGTCAGCGCCGTGCCCAGCACCGCGCCGAACAGAAATCCGCCGCTGAGCGTCAGCACCAGGGCGCCGGGCACCGAGAAGGCGGTCGCGGCGGTATAGATGGCCAGATAGGCCAGGGCCGTCAGGATTGGGTTCTCGGCCACCCAGCCGGTCAGCACCGCGCGGTGCCGGGCCAGGGTGTCGAGCGAGAGCAATTCCCCCAGCCCGGTGAAGCGCAGCGCCAGCAACAGCGCCACCACGGCGAGCACGATAACGATCTTCTTCATGGCAGGAACCTCTGCGTCAGGCCGACAAAGAAACGGGTCTTCGGCCCGAACAGCGCGGGGGTGAACCAGGCGCCCGCCGCCCGTCGGCCGACCTCGGAGAGCGTGGGATAGGGGAAGGTGACGCCGGTGATGGCGCCGATCTTCATCTGTTTCTGAATGGCCAGGCCCCAGAGGCTGATCATCTCGCCGGCACCCGGGGCCACGATGGTGGCGCCCAGGATCACGCCCTTCGGGCTGAGGACGATCTTGATGAGCCCCTCGGTCGCGCCCTCGGCCTGGGCGCGGTCATTGCCGTCCAGCCGCTGGATCAGGGTCTTGCAGCCCGGCGCATCGGCCTCGGTCAGGCCGGCATGGGCCAGTTCGGGGTCGGTATAGGTCACCCAGGGCAGGGCGCGGTAATCGGTCTTCGCCGGCAGGCCGAACAGCACGCGGCGGATGATGATGCCGGCATGGGCGCCGGCGATATGGGTGAATTGCGGCCCACCAGCGCAATCGCCGATGGCAAACGCCCGCGGGTTGGAGGTGCGCAGCCCCGCATCCACGGTGATGCCCCTGGGCGTGAAGGCAATGCCGGCCTCGGCCAGCCCCAGCCCCTCCACCACCGGCTGGCGCCCGGCCGCCACCAGGATATGGCTGGGCTCCAGCACGCCGTCGGACAAGGTGATGCGGCCGGGATCGATGCGGGCGATGGCCGCGCCCTCGATGATCCGCACGCCCTCGGCCACCAGCGCAGCCCGCACCACGGCCACGGCTTCCGGCTCATCCTTCGGCAGGATGGTGGCGCGCTCCAGCACCGTGACCGCGCTGCCCAGGCGCCGAAAAGCCTGGGCCATTTCGAGGCCGATCGGCCCGCCGCCGATCACCGCCAGATGGGTCGGCAGCTCGGTCAGTTCGAACAGCGTCTCGTTGGTCAGGTGCGGCGTCTCGGCCAGGCCTGGGATGGGCGGCCGGGCGGCGCGCGATCCGGTGGCGATGATGAAGCGCCGGGCCGAAATCCGCTGGCCGCCGGCCTCCACCTCGCCCGGGCCGGTGAAGCGGGCGGCGGCCTGGATGACGGTGCAGCCCAGCCCCTCGAAGCGCTCCACGCTGTCATGCGGCGCGATGCCCGCGATCACCCCATGCACATGCGCCATGACCTGGGCGAAATCGACCTGGGGCTCGACAGGCGCCACGCCGAAGCGCGCGCCCGAGCGCTGCGCCTGCGCGGCATGGGCGGCGGCGATCAGCGCCTTGCTGGGCACGCAGCCGGTGTTCAGGCAATCGCCGCCCATCAGGTGCTTTTCGATCAGCACCACGGCGGCGCCCATCTGCGCCGCACCCGCGGCCACGCTGAGGCCACCGGAACCGGCGCCGATGATGCAGAGATCGGCTTGCAGCACGCCGTTCTTCAGGTGAGGTTTGCGGGACATGCGTGGCCTTCGCTTTCGGTCATGCGGAGGTTACACTAAAACGGAGAAGACGGATGCGGGTTATCGGGCTGATGTGCAAGGCGCCCCGCCCCGGCTTCGCCAAGACGCGGCTGGCGGCGACGCTGGGCAATGAGCGCGCGGCCGCTCTGGCCGCGGCCTTCCTGGCCGACAGCGCGGCGCTGGCCTCGGACCTGGGGGCTGCCTGCGCCTTCTTTGCGCCCGACGACGCCAGGGATGAGGTCTTGGCACTTCTCCCCCCAGGCATGGCCTGCCGGCCGCAGGTGTCCGGCGACCTGGGCGCGCGGATGAGCGCGGCCTTCGACCAGCTGTTCCGCCTGGGTGACCCCGCCCTGCTGCTGGGCACCGACAGCCCGGACCTGCCGCCCGCCCTGCTGGAGGAATGCCTGGCAGCGTTGGACAGCCACGACGCCGCCTTCATCCCGGCGCTGGATGGCGGCTATTGCGCGGTGGCGCTGCGGCGGCCCAGCACCGCCCTCTTCCAGGGCATTCCCTGGAGCAGCGCGGACACGCTTGCCGCCACGCTGGAAGCCGGGCGGGCGGCGGGGCTCGGCCTGTACACCACCAGCCCCTGGCATGATGTGGACGAGGCGTCGGATCTCACCCTGCTGCGGCTGGAAGCGGCGCCGCACACCCGGGCCGCGATGGCGGGCTAGCCATCGCCATCCGCCAGCGCCGCCAGCGCCGCCATATCGGGCAGCTCGACCTTGTGCCCGCCCAGCTCGCGCACCAGGCCGCGCTTGCGCAGGGCGGTGAAGGCACGGCTGACCGTCTCCAGCGCCAGGCCGAGCAGGTCGCCGATCTCGGCGCGCGTCATCGGCATGTCGAAAAGCGACGGTGGGGTGCCACGGCGGCGTGCGGCCTCGGCGAGCGAAAGCACGAAGGCAGCCACCCGCTGCTCGGCATGGCGCCGGCCCACCGTCACCAGCTGGTCCTGCGTCAAGGCCAGCTCCTGGGCGCAGAGGTCGATCAAGCGGCGCTGCGTGGCGGGGAAACGCTCCAGCATCGCCTCCAGCTGCGGCCGGGTCATCCGGCAGATATTGCCATCGGTCAGCATCTCGGCGTCGGAGGCGTACATGCGGCCCTGGGTGAAGCCCATGATGTCGCCGGAGAAGCGGAAGCCCAGCACCTGCTGCCGGCCATCGGGCATCAGTCTGGACAGCTTGGCCGTGCCGTTCATCAGCATGACGATGGAGCTGGCGGGATCGCCCTCCCGGAACAGCGACTCGCGCGCCTTCACCGGGGTGCGGCGGGTCTCGTGCGAAATCTCGTCCAGCCCGGCGATGTCGAGCGCCGCGCAGACTCCCACGACGCGCGAGCCGCAGCGCTCGCAGGCCGCGGGGGTGCTGGCGCGAACCACGGCAGCACCGCTGACGAAGTCGAGTGGATTCACCGGCTGCCCTCCTCAATCCTTCGCGGGAGGGTAGCGCCTTCGCCCGGGCAATCTCAAGGCATGTGGTGGTCAGTGCCCTTCCTGCTCGTCGAAATGCCGTTTCACCGTGCTGGCGGCGAAAAACAACCCGAAGCCGGTCAGCGCCAGGCCGAAGCCGTGCAGATAGTCATCGGCCGCCGCGGCGGCGAAGAGGCCCACCACGGCGATGATGGCGGCGAGGGCCAGGAAGAAGACGCGTCCGGCGGTCATGATGTTCGGTCCTTGTTGGGTGGGTCGTCGAAAAGGATGCGGGCGGCGGCGCCGTCCAGGTCGTCATACTGGCCGCGCCGCAGCGCCCAGAGAAAGCCGACAAGGCCCAGCAGCCCAAGGCCCAGGGCAACGGGAATGAGGACGATCAGCGCGTCCATGTCGCCCGCCCCGCGCGCGGCGCGTTCAGGATGACGATGAGCGAGGAGGAGGCCATGACGGCCGCCGCCAGCAGCGGCGTCACCAGCCCAGCCACCGCCATGGGCACCGCCACCAGATTATAGGCCAGGGAGAAGCCGATGTTTTGCCGCGCGATCGCCTGCGCCCGGCGGGCGGTGGCGATGGCGGCGGGGATGGGCGCCAGGCCTTCGGCGGTCAGCACGATATCGGCGGCGGATTGCGCCAGGTCTGTCGAGCCGGCGGGGCAGGCCGAGACATGCGCGCAGGCCAGGGCAAGCGCGTCATTGCAGCCATCGCCGATGACCAGCGGGTGGCGGCCCTGGGCCATGAGCAGGCCCACGCGCGCGGCCTTGGCCTCAGGCGTCGCCGCCCCACGCCAGTTCGTGATCCCCAGGCCATCGGCCACCGCGGAGACCGAGGCCGGCGCGTCGCCGGAAAGGATTTCGAGCCCCAGTCCCTGTCGGCGCAACGCGGCGATGGCGGGTGCCGCGTCCTCACGCAGGGCGTCGGCAAAGCGGAAACGCGTCGGCGCCTCGCCCGGGGCGGTGAACCACAGCGCCATGCCATCGGGCAGTGCGGGCGCGCGGGTGAAGCCGGCACTGCCCAGGCGCGCCTCGCCCGCCCGCAGGCCGCTGCCGGGGATTTCCTCCACACCTGGCGTGAGGGCCGCGTCGGGGCAGGCGCGCAGCAGGGCGCGGGCGAGGGGGTGGCGGCTGGCGGCGGCCATGCCGGCGGCGCGGCGCAGGGTTTCGCCGGAATAATCGCCGGGAAGCAGGCGGGGGTGGCCCTCGGTCAGGGTGCCGGTCTTGTCCAGCACGACGTGGTCGGCGCTGGCCAGGCGCTCCAGCGCATCGGGTCGGGCCAGCAGCACGCCCTGGCGGAACAGCGCGCCGGCGGCCACCACCTGCACCGCCGGCACGGCGATGGCGAGACCGCAGGGGCAGGTGACGATCAGCGCGGCGACGGCGGGCACCAGGGCGGCCTGCCAGCCCTCGCCGCCCAGCCACCACCAGCCCAGGAAGGTGGCCAACGCCACGGCATGGGCCACGGGCACATAGATGCCGGCGGCACGGTCGGCCAGTTGCGTGACCCCGCCACGCGCCTGCTCGGCCTGTTCCAGCAGCCGCGCCATGCGGGCCAGCGAGCCATCGGCAACCCGCGCGGTGACGCAAGCGGTAAAGGCCCCGCCCATATTGGTGCTGCCGGCCGGCAGCGCCTCGCCTTGGGAAAACTCGCGCGGGATGGCCTCGCCGGTGGTGGCGGCGGTGTCGAGCAGGGCGTGGCGGTCCTGCAGCACCGCGTCGAGCCGCAAGGCCTCGCCCGGCGCCACCAGCACCCGGTCGCCGGGGGCGAAGGCTTCGAGGGGAAGGGTTTCCGTCACGCCATCGCTGACGCGGGTGGCGTGCCCCTGCTGCATGGCCAGAAGCTGCGCCCCGGCCTGCCGCGCGCGGCGGCGCCCGGCATGATTCAGCAGCCGCCCGGCCAGCAGCAGCGCCAGCAGGGTGGTGGCGCCGTCGAACCAGGTGAAGGGGCCGTTCCGAAGCGTCTCCGAGACCGACATCGCCGTGGTGGCGATCACCCCCAGCGACACCGCCATGTCCATGTTCAGCCGCCCCGCCCTCAGCGCGGCGAGCGCCGAGCGGTAGAACGGCATCCCCGCCACCAGCACCACCGGCAGGGCGATGAGCATGGCCAGCCAATGCATCAGCGCCCGCGTCGCCTCGCCCATGTCGCCACCCGCCCAGACGGCGACGGAGACCAGCATGACATTCATCGAGCCGAAGGCGGCGATGCCCAGCGCGCGGCTGAGCATCCGGCCCTCCTGATCATCGGCGGCGCGCAGGCAGGCCGGGGACCAGGGGGCGACGCGGAAACCCAGGCGCGCCAGCACGCGGGCAAAATCATCGGCCAGGGCAGGGGCGCCGCGCCAGCGCAGGGTGAGGCGCCGCGTCGTCAGGCTGACGCGCGCCGCCAGCACCTCCGGCCGCATCGCCAGGGACTGCTCCACCAGCCAGACACAGGCGCCGCAGGTCAGGCCGCTGACCAGCAGGTCCAGCCGGTGCTCGCCATCGGGCAGCGCCTCGGCACGGGCGGCGAGGTCGGCCGCCACCGGCTTCACCGGGCGCAGCAGGCCGGCCGCACCCTCGCGGGAACGGTAGAAGGCATCGAGGCCCATGCCGCGGATCAGCCCATGTGCCGCCTCGCAGCCCGCGCAGCAGAAGCCAACCTGTCCCGGCGTCAGCGCCACCCCGCAATGCTGGCAGAGCGGGCGCGACAGCGCCTCGGGCGCGTGCGGGGCGGGGCTTCGGGCGTTCACGGCGCCATGATCCGCTGACGGATTTCCAGCGCGCCCTCGCGGCCATGCAGGATCAGCCGGGCCTCCCACTGGCCGGGCAGCGGCGGGGTGATCTCGGCCACCCAGACGCCCAGGCCGGCGGGGCGGAACTCCAGCGGCAGGGCGTCACGCGCCAGCGGGCGTTGCAAAACACCGCCCAGCCGGCCCTGCACCGGGGCGCCCGCGGCATCGCGCACCCGCACGCGCAGCTCGCGGCCGACGAATTCCACCTGTGGCTGCCAGCCCAGCGCCTCCTGCCTGGCCGCCTCCTCCAGCACGTCATTGTAGGTGCGGCCGCGGTCATAGGGGCGGGGCGTGGTGATGCCGGTGAAGGTGCTGAGCGCCAGGATCACCATCACCCCGTTCACCACCACGACCAGGCCCATCAGGCCGACGAAGACCCAGGGGATCCACCGGCCGCGCCGCGGGTCGAAGTTTTCGCTCACATTCATGGCCTGGGCCCCAGGAGGACGCTGCGGGCATGGGCGACGTCATGACCGCCTGCGTCATGCAGGTGGAAGGAGATGGCTTGGTTCGCCGGCAGCCGCAGCCCGGCCGGTACGGTGGCGAGCACCCGCCATTCGGTGATGCCATCGGCGCGTGTGGTCAGCAGCGGGCGGCCCTGCGCATCCGCCTCGGCCCCCTGGGCCAGGATGCCGACACCCGGCGCACCCTCCAGCACCAGGGCATAGCTGGCCACCTCGCGCGTCTTGTTGACGATCTTGATGGTGAAGGCATTGCGCACCCCGCCATCGGAAAGCTGCACGAACAGCGGCGCGCGGTCCCGCAACACCGAGACCGAGAGCGTGTCGCGGAACATGAAGGCACCGGCCATCACCGCCATCACGACCGACAGCACCGCGCCATACACCAACACCCTGGGCCGCAGCAGCCGCGGAAAGCGGCGCGCCGCCATGCTGGCGGCAAGCCTGGCCGGCCCGGGCGCATGAACAGCCGCGGCGGCCTGGCTGGCTGCCAGATTGCCCAGCGTCTCGAAGCCGATCAGCCCCTGCGGCCGGTCAACCTTGCGCATGACCTCGTTGCAGGCATCCACGCATAGCCCGCAGCCGATGCAGGGCAATTGCTGCCCCTCGCGGATATCGATGCCGGTGGGGCAGACATGCACGCAGGCGCCGCAATCGACGCAATCCCCATGCCCCTCCTCCTTCAGCTTGCCGCGCGGCTCGCCCCGCCAGTCGCGATAGGTCACCACCAGCGACTGGTCATCGAGCATGGCACCCTGGAAACGCGGCCAGGGGCACATGTAGATGCAGACCTGCTCGCGCGCGAAACCGGCCAGCGTGTAGGTCGTGAGCGTGAACAGCCCGAAGAAGAAATAGACGGTGAGGCCGGCCTGGCCCGTCAGCATCTGCCAGGCGATGGTCGGCGCGTCGTTGAAATACATGATCCAGGCGCCGCCGGTGGCCATCGCCACGCCGATCCAGGCCGCATGCTTGTAGAACTTCAGGCGCCGCTTGCGCGGGCTCCAGGGCTCGGCATCGAGCTTGATCCGGGCATTGCGGTCACCCTCGATCCGCCGCTCCACCCACATGAACAAATCGGTCCAGACCGTCTGCGGACAGGTGAACCCACACCACACCCGCCCGAACAACGACGTGACGGCGAACAAGCCGATGGCGCCGAGCACCAAGGCGCCGGTGAGGAAATACACCTCCTGCGGCCACAACTCGATCCAGAAGAAAAACAGCCGGGCATGCGCGACATCAACCAGAATCGCCTGATCCGGAACCCCCGGCCCACGATCCCACCGCAACCAGGGCGCCACGTAATACAACCCCAGCAACACGATCAGCACAGCCCACTTCACACTGCGCACACGGCCGGTCACGGCACGCGGCTGCACCTTGGCATGGGCGGCGTAGAGCGAGGGCGGGGTGACGGCGTTCATGGCGAGGTGCCGAGCGCTGCCCGGAGGAGGGCTTTGCCCTCCCCCGTACCCCCACCCACCAGGAGCCGACGGGCTCCTGGACCGCGTTCTGATCGGAGGGTGAGGGAGGGGGCCGGCGCGATCGCAGGTCCAGCGGGACCGTCCGCCCCCTCCCTCACCCTCCGATAAATTTCTGGGTTCCAAGGGCATTTCGGCCTTTGGCGGATGGGGGTCTGGGGGAAGGCAGAGCCTTCACCCAGGGCCACGCTCACCACCACCATCAACGCCCGCCGCCCAGCGTATGCACGTACACCGTGAGCATGTTGATCATCGCCGGGTCCAGGCGGCCGGAGAAGGCGGGCATCACGCCCATGCGCGGCGCGGTGATGTAGGCCATGATCTGGGCGCGTTCGCGGCCATGCAGCCAGATCTGGTCGGAGAGGTTGGGCGCGCCGAATTGCGGGTTTCCGGCGCCGTTCTCGCCGTGGCAGGAGGCGCAGTTCTCGGTGAAGACAGCGGCGCCGCGGGTGGCGGCGGCTGGGTCGGTGGCGCGCTGGGTCAGCGACAGGACGTGTTCGGTCACGTCGCGGATTTGTGCCGTGGTCAGGATGCCCGAGCCGAAGACCGGCATGGCCGAGAGGCGTGCTTCCTCGCTGTCCTGGTTGCGGATGCCGTGGGTGATGGTGGTGTGGATATCGGCCAGTTCGCCGCCCCACAGCCAGTCGTCATCGGCCAGGCTGGGATAGCCGCCGGTGGCGCCCTGGCCGCCGGCGCCGTGGCAGGCGGCGCAGTTGTTGGCGAAGGCGATGCGCCCGCCGGCCACCGCGAAGGCGCGCAGCGTGGGGTCGGCCGCAATGGCTTCGGGGGTGGCGGCGCGGATCCGGGCCCGCATGGGTTCGCGCGCCGCGTTTTCGGCCGCGAGTTGCGCCGGCAGCGCGCCGCGGGCGGTGTAGCCGAGCAGCCCGGTGGCGCCGGAGATCGGCAGTGCCGGGTAGAGCACCACCCAGACCGCGGCGAAGGCGATGCAGGCATACCAGGTGTAGAGCCACCACAGCGGCAGCGGCGTGTTGAGTTCGCGCAAGCCATCCCATTCATGGCCGGTGGTGTCGGTGCCGGAGACGGCGTCTTTCTCGATCTTGAGGGCCATGGCGTCAGTCCTGCTCGCGGAAGGGGATCTGTGCGGCGTCGTTCATCGCCCTGCGGCGCGACGGCCGCAGCACCCAGACCAGGATCGCGGTGAACAGGATGAAGAACCACGTCACCCAGAGCGTGGAGAAAATCCATTGATATTGCGAAATTTCCATGGCGGTTCTCACTGCTGCCGAAGTTGTTCGGGGGTGACGTCGCGGAACTGCACCAGCGTGCCGAGCATTTGCAGATAGGCGACGAGGGCGTCCATCTCGGTCAGCTGCCGCGGGTTGCCGTCGAACACGCCCTGCCGCGCGCGCGGGTAGCGCCGGTTGAAGGCGGTGGGGTCGGCGTCCGGGTCGGCCTGGGTGCGCAGGTCGGCCATCGCCTGGGCCACGTGCTCGTCGGAGTAGGGCACGCCCAGGCGCTGTTGGGCACGCAGGGAGGCCGGCACCCGGGCGGCGTCCAGCGGCCGGTCCAGGAAGGAGTAGGGCGGCATGATGCTGTCCGGCACCAGGTCGCGCGGGCTGCGCAGATGCGCCGCCTGCCAATCGTCGGAGTAGCGGCCGCCGACGCGCGCCAGGTCCGGCCCCGTGCGCTTGCTGCCCCATTGGAAGGGGCGGTCATAGATGCTCTCGGCCGCCAGCGAGTAGTGGCCGTAGCGCTCCGCCTCGTCGCGGAAGGGGCGGATCATCTGGCTGTGGCAGGCGTAGCAGCCCTCGCGCACATAGATGTCGCGGCCCATGAGTTCGAGCGGCGTGTAGGGGCGGATGCCCGCCACCCGCTCGATCGTGCTCTCGATGGTGAAGAGCGGCACGATCTGGGCCAGGCCGCCCAGCGAGACGGTGATGAGCGTGAGCACGCCCAGGATCAGCACGTTGCGCTCGATCGGCCCGTGGGAGAATTTCTTGAACATCTTTGGGGTCCCCTATTCCGCCGCCAGGGCGTTGGCAGGTGCGGCGGCGGGCTGGCTGCCCTCCACCTGGGTGACGGTCTTGTAGAGATTGAAGGCCATGATCAGCGCGCCGCTCAGGTACAGCACGCCCCCCAGCCAGCGAATGACGTAGTAGGGGTGCATGGCGGCGACGGTTTCGATGAAGCTGTATTGCAGGAAACCATTCTCGTCATAGGCCCGCCACATCAGCCCCTGCATGATGCCGCTGACCCACATCGCGGTGATGTAGAGAACGATGCCGAGCGTCGCGATCCAGAAGTGCCAATCGGCCAGGCGGGTGGAATACAGCCCCTTCTTCTTCCACAGCACCGGAAACAGCCAGTACAGCGCGCCGAAGGTGATGAAGCCGACCCAGCCCATGGCACCGGAATGCACATGGCCGATGGTCCAGTCGGTGTAGTGGCTCAGCGCGTTCACCGCGCGGATGGACATGACCGGCCCCTCGAAGGTGCTCATGCCGTAGAAGCCGACGGCGGTGACCGAAAACCGCAGGCCCGGGTCGGTGCGAAGTTTGTCCCAGGCGCCGGAGAGCGTCATGATCCCGTTGATCATCCCGCCCCAGCTCGGCATCCACAGCATCACCGAGAACACCATGCCCAGCGTCTGCGCCCAGTCCGGCAGCGCGGTATAGAAAAGGTGGTGCGGCCCGGCCCAGATGTAGAGGAAGATCAGCGACCAGAAATGGACGATCGAGAGACGGTAGGAATAGACCGGGCGGTTCGCCTGTTTCGGGATGAAGTAGTACATCATGCCCAGGAACCCGGCGGTGAGGAAGAAGCCCACGGCGTTGTGGCCATACCACCACTGGATCATGGCGTTCTGCACGCCGGCGGCCAGGCCGTAGGAATGCGAGGAGCCATCGCCCACCGGCAAGGCCAGGTTGTTGACGATGTGCAGCATGGCCACGGTGATGATGAAGGCGAGGAAGAACCAGTTGGCCACATAGATATGCGGCTCCTCGCGCTTCACGATCGTGCCGGCGAAGGCGACGAGGTAGGCGACCCAGACCAGGGTCAGCCAGAGGTCCACATACCACTCCGGCTCGGCATATTCCTTGCCCTGGGTGACGCCGAGCACATAGCCGAGTGCCGCCGAGACGATGAAGAACTGGTAGCCCCAGAACAGGAACCAGCCCATGTCATTGCCGCCGAACAGCCTGGCGCGGCAGGTGCGCTGGACGATGTAGAGCGAGGTGCAGAGCAGCGCATTGCCGCCGAAGGCGAAGATCACCGCCGAGGTATGCACGGGGCGCAGCCGGCCGAAGCTGGTCCAGGGCAGGTCCAGGTTCAGCAGGGGCCACGCGAGTTGCGAGGCGATGAGCACCCCCATCAGGAACCCCACCACCCCCCAGAACATGGTGGCGACGGCGAAGGCCCGGATCGGTGCCTCCACATAGGTCATTTCGCTGCGCGATGGCATGCGGCCGCTCTCCTCTGCACGAAGGCAGTAGAGGCGAGTGCCCCGACAGCGTCCTTGACATGGATCAAACAACGCCGCGCATGGTATGGTTACACTGCGTGCCGAAACCTTCGGAAAGCGTTCCATGACAGACGCCGCCGCGCCCGACGCCGATATCGCCCCATTGCCGGCCCGCCGGCGAAAAATCCGCCATGTCGCCACCGACCGCCCCTGGGTCTGGCTCACTTTGGGCTGGCGGGATCTGATGGCCAACAAGGCGGTGGGCTTCACCTATGGCGGCGCGCTGGCGCTGTTCGGCTGGGTGCTGACCTGGGTGATGCTGGAACTGGGCCTGGCCTGGGCCGTCCTGCCGGCGGTGGCCGGCTTCTTCATGCTGGCGCCGCTGCTGGCGGCGGGGCTTTATGAGGTAAGCCGGCGGCAGGCGGCCGGGCAGAGCACCAGCCTGGATGAGGCGATGGGGGGTTTCCGCCGCAACGGCACCCAGCTGGCGATGATCGGCGCCATGCTGCTGCTCATCAACCTGTTCTGGGTGCGGGTGGCCGGACTCCTCTTCGCGCTGTTCTTCGGGCTGAATTTCGCGCCCAGCCTGGAGGAGTTGCCATGGCGGATGCTGCAGTCAGGCCAGTTGCTGCCCTTCCTGGTGATCGGCACCGGCTTCGGCGCCGTGCTGGCCCTGGGGACCTTCGCCACCTGCGCCATCTCCATCCCCATGCTGGTGGATCGCGAGGTGAGTTTCCTGGAGGCAGTGACGGTCTCGATCCAGGCGGTGATGGAGAATCCCAAGCCCATGGCGCTCTGGGCCGGGCTGATCGTGCTGTTCACCGGGCTGGCGCTGGTCCCGTTCTTCCTGGGCCTGGCACTGGCCATGCCGCTGATCGCGCATGCGACATGGCACGCCTATCGGGACCTGGTTGAGTTCGACTGAGCCCGGGAGGCCAGGTGCCCGCCGTCACCACCGCCCCATGGCACGGTCAGCCTGAATCAGCTTCAGCAGCATGCCCTCGCGCAGCCCGCGATCGGCCACCGTCAGGCGCTGCACCGGCCAGACATGGCGGATGGCGGCGTAGACGGCGCAACCGGGCAGCACGAAGTCGGCCCGCTCCGGCCCAATGCAGGGGTGGTTCGCCAGGCCTTCCCGGCCCATGCAAAAGAGTTTTTCCAGCGCCGCGTCAGCTTCCTCGGCGTCGAGGCACACACCATCCACCCATTGCCGGCGGTAGCGTGGCAGGTCGAGTACCGTGCCCGCGAGCGTGGTGACGGTGCCGGAGGTGCCGATCAGCCGCACCCCGCCCTGGCGGATCTCCTGGGCGATGCAGTGTACCGCGTCGAAGGCCCGGAGTTTTTCAGCGACCTCGTCGCGCACCGCCTCGAAGCCCTCGCGCGTGAAACAGCTCTCGCCCGCCCTTTCGGCCAGGGTGACGACGCCCACGGGGATGGAGATGGTGCCGGAGAGGATGGGCTCCGTGCCATGCGCGCCTGGCGGCGGCAGGCGCACCCAGGCGATTTCCGTGCTGCCGCCGCCGATGTCGAACAGGATGGCCCGGCGGTCGCCATGGGTCAGCAGGGGCGCGCAGCTGGCCAGCGCCAATTGCGCCTCCTCCCGCCCGCCGATGATGCGCGGGGTGATACCCGTTTCGGCGGCCACGCGGGCGAGGAATTCCGGGCCGTTGGCGGCGCGGCGGCAGGCCTCGGTGGCGACCGCCGAGAAGCCGCGCATGCGGCGGCGGGCAAGCTTGTCGGCGCAGGCCGAGAGCGCGTCCACGGCGCGGTCCATGGCGGCCTGGCTCAGCCGGCCGGTGGCGGCCAGGCCCTCGCCCAGGCGCACGATGCGGCTGAAGCTGTCCACCACCCGGAAGCCGTTCTGGGTTGGCGCGCCCACGAGCAGGCGGCAATTGTTCGTGCCCAGGTCGAGCGCGGCATAGAACATCGGCTCACGGCGCGGCGCGCGGTGGGGGAGCGGCGCGCCGGGCATGACGATGCCCTGCGCGGCCTCGGGCATCCGGGCCACACTGGGAAGCGCATCCAGGGGGAGAGCGCCATCAGCCATTTTCGGCAACACCTCCATCACGGCAGGACGCGGCACCCAGCTGTGCCACAACATCGTCATGTTCGGGCAGAGGCATGGAACGGGCAAGGAAAAACTTGGTCGCCCGCGCAGGTTGCGGTCCGTCGGGCCCGGGCTTATAAGCCGCATCGCCGTTGGGGAATAGTTTAACGGTAGAACTTCCGACTCTGACTCGGACAGTCTTGGTTCGAATCCAGGTTCCCCAGCCAAATCACCGCCATCCGCAGCCTACCCTAACCGCGGGCCGCCAGCGTGCCGGCCGACGGTTCAGGCAGCCTTCGCTTCCCGCCGCCGCGCCGTGAGGATGAATTCGGTGTAGCCATTGGGCTGCGTCGCGCCCTGCAACACCAGTTCCACCGCCGCCTTGAAGGCCACGCCATCGAAGCCCGGCGCCATGGGCGTATAGGCGGCATCGCCGGCATTCTGGCCGTCCACCACGGCGGCCATGCGCTTCATGGTCTCCATCACCTGCGCCTGCGTCACCACGCCATGCTTCAGCCAGTTGGCGATGTGCTGGGCGGAAATCCGCAGCGTGGCGCGGTCCTCCATCAGCCCGACATTGTTGATGTCCGGCACCTTGGAGCAGCCGACACCCTGGTCGATCCAGCGCACCACGTAGCCGAGGATGCCCTGGGCATTGTTGTCCAGCTCCTGTTGCAAAGCGGCGGGTTCCCAGTTGGTGTTCTCCGCCACCGGCACGGTCAGGATATCGGCCAGCAGGGCGCGGCGGCCGCCGGCCTTCAGCTCGGCCTGGCGGGCCATGACGTCCACCTTGTGGTAGTGCAGCGCGTGCAGCGTGGCGGCGGTGGGGCTGGGGACCCAGGCGGTGTTGGCGCCGGCGCGGGGGTGGCCGACCTTCTGCTCCAGCATCGCGGCCATGGCATCGGGCATCGCCCACATGCCCTTGCCGATCTGGGCATGGCCCTGCAACCCGCAGATCAGGCCGACATCGACGTTCCAATCCTCATACGCCTTGATCCAGGCCGTGCCGCGCATGTCGTTCTTGCGGATCATGGCGCCGGCTTCCATCGAGGTGTGGATCTCGTCACCGGTGCGGTCCAGGAAGCCGGTGTTGATGAAGGCCACGCGGTGCTTCGCGGCGCGGATGCAGGCCTTGAGGTTCACCGTCGTCCGGCGCTCCTCATCCATGATCCCCATCTTCAGCGTGTTGCGCGCCACGCCGAAGGCGTCCTCGATGCGCGCGAACAACTCATTGGCCCAGGCGACCTCATCGGGGCCATGCATCTTGGGCTTGACGATATAGACGCTGCCCTGGCGGGAATTGCGCTGTGCCTTCACGTCATGCAGCGCGATCGCCACGGTGCACATCGCGTCCAGGATGGTCTCGGCCGTCTCGGCACCGCCCAGCTTCACCGCATCGGTCATCATGTGGTGGCCGACATTGCGCACCAGCATCACCGAACGGCCATGCAGGGTCAGCGTGCCGCCCTCGGGCGTGGTGAAGACGCGGTCGGCGTTCAGCCGCCGTGTCATCGTCTTCCCGCCCTTCTCGAAGCTCGCTTCCAGCGTGCCGTTCATCAGGCCCAGCCAGTTGCGATAGACCAGCACCTTGTCGGCCGCGTCCACCGCGGCCACGCTGTCCTCGCAATCCTGGATGGTGGTCAGCGCCGATTCCAGCACCAGGTCGGCCACGCCCGCCGGGTCGGTGCTGCCAATGGGGTGGCCGCGGTCGATCACGATCTCGGCATGCAACCCGTTGTGCTTCAGCAGGATGGTGCGGGGCGCGCTGGCCTCGCCGGTGTAGCCCACGAATTGCGCCGGATCCTTCAGGCCCACGCTGCCGCTGTCCAGCTTCACCGCCAGCGCGTTGCCATGCAGCTCGTAGAAATGCGCATCGGCATGGCTGCCGGCTTCCAGCGGCGCGATATCGTCCAGCACCTGCCGGGCATAGGCGATGACCTCGGCGCCGCGCGCCACGTCGTAGCCGGGCTTGCGCGGGCCGGCGATCGCGTCGGTGCCGTAGAGCGCGTCATACAGGCTGCCCCATCGCGCATTGGCGGCGTTCAGCGCGAAGCGGGCATTGGAGGTGGGCACGACGAGCTGTGGGCCGGCGATGCGGGCGATTTCGTCATCGACGAAGGCCGTGTCCACGGCGAAATCCTCGCCCTCTGGCAGCAGATAGCCGATTTCGCGCAGGAAGCGGGTGTAAGCCTCGGCATTGACCGGGCGGGTGGGAAAGGCGCGGTGCCAGGCGTCGATCTTCATCTGAAGCGCGTCGCGGACGGCCAGAAGGGCGGCGTTCCTCGGGCCGAGATCAGCCAGGATGGCGGCGTATTGCGCCCAGAAATGCTCGGGCGTGATGCCGGTGCCCGGCAGCGCCTCTTCCGCCATGAAGGCCGCCAGCTCGTCGGCCACCTGCAAACCACTGATTTCGACCATGACCGCCCTCAAATCCCGCGCGTGAAACTGGCGCGGGCTTACTGGGGAAAGCCCCGGCGTGGAAGGGGGCAGGCTGGGCCGGAGGGGCGCGCGATGCCCTCAGCGGTCGAACACGGACCGATCGTTCTTGGCCACCAGCGTCTGGAAATGCTGCCGCAGCACGTCGTCACCCATGCCGAAGGCACGCTGGAACTGGCCGAAAAGCGCCTGCTCCTCCGGCTCGGCCTCGCCATCGGCCATGGCGCTGTCCACCATGTTCAACAGGATGCAGAGCTTCTGCTGGTCATTCAGCTTGGGCGCGACAGCCTCCAGGAAAGCTTCGGGCTTGGTGGCGCGGGCATATTTCATGCAGCCATCGAGCATCTCGCGGCTGGCGCGCGGCCCGAGCACGGAAATGAGATGGGCGATCTCCTCCTGGTCCATCTCGCCATCCGCGCCCATGCAGTAGATGAGCGAGATGACCAGCCCGTTGCGAGGCGTGAGCTCGATGGCGCTCTGGGATTTGAACATGCCGAACATGGTGATCCTTTCGTGTTGTTAATCCAACATCCATGTAAGTCATTCCCGTTCCGCTTCCAAGCATGACTCGGAATCGTCACCTTGCGGCCCCGCGCCGGCTGCATGACCATGGCGCAGGGGTAGCCGCATGACATTTGCCCCTCGCCCCATCTCACCCAGCACCGGCAGGTGAGGAAGGCCGAAGCCAATTCGTCGGCCACCTGCAAGCCACGGATTTCGAGCGTGACTGCCCTCAGCTCCCGCACTTCAACCTCGCGCGGGTTCACGGGGAAAGCCTGGTGGGCAAGGGGGCATCTGCGCCGGGCTTTCCCGCCGCGGGAGCATGGTCAGAGCCCCAGGATGGCAAGCTCCGTATCGGCCAGATCACCGGCCTCGGGCGGCTCCGGGCCGCGAAAATACCGGATGTCGCGGCCTGGCAGCGCGGTGCCGTGCGGCAATGCCAGACCCATCGGCCGGTCCAGCATCGCCAGCGCGACGCCGCGCCCCAGCAGATGGCGCATCAACCCGCCAGCCTGGCGCGCCAGCAGCGCCGGCGGGCCGGCCAGGAACCGCGCCGCCGGCACCACGCGCTTCACACGCTTCACGCGGTAGAGCGCCAGTGCCGGCCCGGCGGCATCCTCAAGCAGCAACGCGCCGCAGCCATCGCGCAGATGCCGCGCCGCCAGCGCCGCCTGATCGGGCGGCAGCAGCCGTGCCGCGCTGGCGGCATCCAACGCGCGGACCGGCGCCGAGGGGCGCCAAGCATCGGCCAGGCTCAGCAGCTGGGTGCCATCGGTGTAGGGCCGGAAGCCCAGCGCCTGCATGATGGGCAGCACATGCGCCGCCGGGGTCAGGTTGAGGAATGTCGTGCCCTTCAGCCGCAGCAGCTTCTGCAGCATGAACACCGCGGCCTGCCGATGCGCCGGCCGCACATACCAGCTGGAGAGGTTGCTGCGTGTGCCGCCCGGCGCGGCGGCGGTGATCAGCAGGATCACGCCCTGCGGGCCGGCTTCGTCCTCCATCACCAGGCCGAAGCGGGGAAAGCCCTGGATCTGCGGCCGGGTCGCGAGGCGCGCCAGCCCGGCGCGCCATGCCGTCGCCGGGCGCGCCGGAAATCCCTCGGCCAGCAGCGCGGTGACAGCCGGCAGATCGTCGGATTCGATGGCGCGGATCCGCATGATTCAGGCGGTGCTTCCGCCATCCACGGTCAACACGGTGCCGGTGACGCGCGCCGCATCCGGCCCCAGGAGATAGGACACCGCGGCGGCGGAATCGGACGTCTCCGCCAGGCCCAGCGGGGCGCGGCGGCGGATGGCCGACATCTGCTCGTCATCGAAGCCCGTGGTCATCTCGGTGGTCATGAAGCCGGGCGCCACGCAGTTCACCGTGATCCCCGCCCGCCCCAGCTCGCGCGCCAGGGAGCGCGAAAAACCCTCCAGCCCCGCCTTGCTGGCGGCATAGACGGAGAGACCGTTGAAGCCGGTGCGCGCGATGATCGAGGTGATCTGAACGATCCGCCCCTCGCGCTGACCGAGCATCTGGCGCGAGACATATTTCGTCAGCGTGATGGGCCCGGTCAGGTTCGTGCGCAGGATGATGTCGATATCCTTGCGATGCATGGTGGCGAGCACGCCATGGCGCCCGGTGGCGGCGTTGTTCACCAGCCCGAACGGCACGCCATGCGCCTTCACCACCGCCTGCACCCGGGCGGGCATGGCCTCGATATCGGCGATGTCCAGTGGCTCGAAAAGCACCTGGCCGGCATGGGCCGCCATCAGCGCGGCATAGGCCGGGCTGAGCTGGCGCGACAGGCCAATGACGCGATGGCCGTCCGCGGCCAGCCGGGTGGCGATGGCGAGGCCCAGGCCGCGGGTCACGCCGGTCACGAGGATGTTGCGCATCCGCCTCAGCCGCGCATCAGCTTGCCGGAGGCATTCACCGCCAGCTCCGGCGCCAGCCGGATCAGCGCCGGCACCGCCTCGGGCGGCAGCGTCGCGCGGCAGTGCTGGATGACCAGGCGGCGAAACCCCGCCTGGTCCTCGGGCGGCTCGCGCGGGACGACCTCGGCGATGATGACAGCGCCGCTGAGCGGATTGCGCTTGCCCGTCACCCGCACCAGGGCCACCTCGGGCAGCATGAGGATGGCGCGCTCCACCATTTCCGGTTGCACCTTTGCGCCGCCGACATTGATGCCTCCACCCTCCCGGCCCAGAAAATGGACGCGATCGCCACGCCGCTCAACCCTGTCGCGGGTGTCGATGAAGCCGTCCTCGTTCATCGGCAAGGGCATCGGGCCGAGGGATCCGGGGGGCGGACCCGCGGGGCGGATCCACAGGCGGCCTTCGTCGATGCGAAGCCGGCCGCCTTCCAGCAGGCCGGCCGGAAACCCTTCCCTGCCATCGGTCACCGAAAACCCGACGCCGGCCTCGGTGGAGGCATAGATATGGGTGATCCGGGCGGCGGGGAAGCGGGTGGCGAGCGCGCTCAGCACCGGCTGGTCCGCGATCTCGCCACCCAGGGTGATCTGCCGCAGCTTCAGGCCATCCGCCGCGGGATGCATGAGGATCTGCCGCCACAGCGTGGGCGTGGCGGAGAAATGGGTGCATCCGGCACGGGTGAACAGCCCAAGCCGCGCCGCCAACCCCGTGCCCGCCTCGGCCGCGACAAGCGTGCCGCCGCCCAGCACCGCCTGCAGAAGCACCTGCAATCCGGCGAAGCGCGTGGGCTCATACCCAAGGGCCCAGACCGGCCGCGGCGCGCCGGTGGCAAGCGGCCGCACGCTGCGCGACAGGCCGCTCAGATCATGACGGATGAGCTTGGGAAGACCGGTGGTGCCCGAACTGGCCAGGATCCACTCGGTCGCGCGGGTGACGCCGGGCGGACCAGCCCCGTGGCCGGCTTCCGGCCTGATCGCGCCGGGCAGGTCGGCGCGATCCGACAGCAGCACGTCGCAGCCCGCGGCCTCGGCCAGGCGCAGAACCTCGGCGGCCGGCATGTCGCCGGCCAGCAGCAGCATGCGCGCGGCATGGCCGTCCAGCGCCACCAGCGCGGCCAGCAGGTTTGCCACACCATGCATCGAGACCGTCACCGCGGCGCCGGAAGGCGGCAGGCGGCCGGGCGGCGGCAAGTCCGCGAGGCGAAGGACCGCCGTCCCGGTCACCAGCAATGGGGTGGTGCAGGGGCGCAGCGCCAGGCCTTGGCCGAGACGCGTCAATCTGCCGGCCTGTTCTGTTCGTAGAAGCTGACAAATTCAGCCATGGTGCGGGGGTAGAAGACCTCATCGGACAGGGTGAACGGGTCGTAGCCCAGCTCCAGCTCCAGCCGCGTCACCAGCACGGCGAAGCCCAGGCTGTCCAGGCCGCAATCCAGCAGCGGCGCCTGGAGTTCGATGACCGGCGGGGCCGTGCCATATTGCTCGCGCCAGATCTCAGCGAAGACGCGCAGGATGATGGCTTGCATCACGATCCCTTATTGTGGACGAGGCTGAGGTCGGGCGGTACAGGAAGATCGTCATGCAAAATCTTGTCTGTATTTTTCATGGGATTGGTGAGGCGCCGCCACATGTTCCGCCGGCGGAGCGCCCGTATTGGATGCCGCGCCAGGCCTTTGAAACCTTCATCCGCGCGGCTGGGGATGCGGCCAGCGAGCAGGGCGTGGAGCTTCTCGCCTCCTTCGACGACGGAAACAGGAGTGATATAGAAATCGCGGCACCCTTGCTACTGGATCGGGGCATCAGGGGGGCATTTTTCCCCTGTGCCGGCAGGATCGGGCAGCGCCATTACCTCGCCGGCGCCGATCTGCGGGAGTTGCGTGGCATGGGCTTCGAAATCGGCAGCCACGGCATGGACCATGTCGCCTGGACCGCGCTGGATGCCGCCGGGCTCACGCGTGAACTTCACGCCGCGCGAACCATGCTCGAACAGACGATCGGCCAGCCGCTGCACAGCGCGGCCATCCCTTTTGGCGCCTATGATCGGCGGGTGCTGAAGGCCATGCGGGCAGCGAATTATTCCACTGTCCACAGCTCCGACCCCGGGCTGAACCAGCCGGGCGCCTGGATGCCGAGGCGCTGGGGCTACAGGCAGGACCAGCCCTTCGATTTCGGCGCGCTCGTCGCCCGCTCGCGCCAACCCCTCTTTCGGTTGATGACCGCCCTGAAGCGCCACGCCAAATCATTGCGCTGAAGACGCCGCCTCATCGCAGCGGCACCGCGGGGTGGCTTCGGGCTGGACGACGGCATCGGCCGTCGCGCCAAATCCTCACCTTGCGGCCCCGCCCAAGCTGCATGACGATGTTGCAGGAGAACCCGCATGACCTATGTCCCGTCGCCCCATCGCACCCAGCATTGGCAGGTGAGGAAGCCCGCCGCCCGCGGCCAGGGCGGCATGGTGGCAAGCCAGGCCGCCGCCGCCGCCGAGGCGGGGGCCGAGATCCTGCGCATGGGTGGCTCCGCCGCCGATGCCGCGGTGGCCGGGGCCTTCGCACTCGCCGCCATGGAGCCCTGGAACAGCGGGCTGGGCGGCATCGGCTTTGCCCAGGTCATGCGCCCCGGCGGCCCGGCCGAGACCTTCGATTTCGGCCCCGTCTCGCCCGGCGGGCTGGACCCCCGCGCCTTCCCGATGACCGGCAAGATCGCCTCCGACCTCTTCGCCTGGCCGGAAGTGGTGGGCGATGTGAATGTGCATGGGGCCAGGAGTTTTTGCGTGCCCTCCGCCGTCGCCGGCTATGCCCTGCTGCACGAGCGATACGGCCGGCTGCCGATCGGGGATGTGCTGGCGCCCGCGGTGGCTTTGGCCAGGCGCGGCCTGCCGCAGGACTGGTTCACGACGCTGAAGATCGCCAACAGCGCCGCCATACTGCGGCTCTATCCCGAAAGTGCCGCCATCTACCTGCCGAACGGCCTGCCGCCGGTGGCGCCCTATCAGGGCTCGCCCGGCTTCTTCCGCCTGGGCAATCTGGCCGACACGCTGGAGCGGCTGCAGCATGCCGGCCTGCGCGATTTCTACGAAGGCGACGTGGCCCGCGCTGTGGCCGCCGATGCCCAGGCAATGGGCGGCTTCCTCAACGCGGCCGACCTCGCGCAATGCCGCGCCCGGGTGCTGCCGGCCATCGCCGCGCAGTGGCGGGGGCGGACGCTGATGCTGGCGAATGGCCTGACCGCCGCCCCCACCCTGATCGAGGTGCTGCGGCAGATGGCCGGTGTGCCGGTCGGCGCAGCCCCCGATGCCGGCTGGTACGCCGCCCTGGCGCGGGCCATGCGCGCAGCCTATGCCGACCGGCTGGCGGGGCTCGGCGATGCCGAGCCGGCCGCGGCGGAAAGCTGCACCACCCATCTCACCGTCGCCGACAAGGATGGCATGATGGTGGCCATGACCACCACGCTGCTTTCCTCGATGGGCAGCCGCGTGGTGCTGCCGCAGACCGGCGTGCTGATGAACAATGGCATCATGTGGTTTGACCCGAGGCCGGAGGCGAGGAACGCCATCGCCCCCGCCAAGCGCCCGCTGTGCAACATGTGCCCGGTCATCGCCGCCGTCGACGGCGTGCCCGAGATCGCCACCGGTGCCTCGGGCGGCCGCCGCATCATGGCCTCGGTCTTCCAACTGCTCTCCTATGTCGCCGATTTCGGCATGGACCCGGAGACCGCGGCACATCACCCCCGTCTCGATGTCAGCAGCCCCGATGGCGTGACGGCCGACCGGGCGCTGGGCGCCGAGGTGCTGGCCGCGCTGGCCCGCGATGGCGCCGTCACCGAGGTGGATCACGGCGTGCTGCCGGTGAATTTCGCCTGCCCCAACCTGATCCAACGTGGCCCGGAGGGCTTGGTGGGCATCACCGACGCGATGTCGCCCTGGTCGCTGGCCGTGGCGGCATGATGCGCCTGCATGACGAGATCGTGCTGCTCACGCTCGATGACGCGACGGGCGAGGTGGTGGGCCGGCAGGGGCTTGCGGCGGGCACCGCCCTGGCCGGGGCCTTGCTGATGGAGTTGTCGCTCCTCGGCCGGGTCGACACCGATGGCGAGCGGCTGCTGCTGCCCTCCGGCGCGCCGACCGGCGAGGCGCTGCTCGACGACGCGCTGCGCCTTTTGACGATGGAGGCGCCGGCCAACAGCCGCGCCGCGCTGATGCTGCTCAGCCGCGATGCCGACGCCTCCCGCGCGACCATCCTGGAGACGCTGGTGGCCGACGGCCTGCTGCGGCGTGAGCGCGGCGGCTTCCTGCGGCTTTTCGGCACCCGCTACCCCAAGGCGCCGGGCCGCGAGGACACGGCGGAGGTCCGCACCCGCCTGCGCACCATGGTGCTGGGCGAGGACCTGCCCGAACCGCGCGACACCCTGCTGCTGGGGCTGGTCCGCGCCTCGGGCCTGCTGCCGATCCTGTTCACCGAGGATGAGCTGGACGCCGTGCGGGCCCGCCTGGTGCTGCTGGTCAGGCTGGAGGCGCTCAATCGCTCCCTGGGCGAGCTGGTGGCGGACATGGTCTACTGGCGGCTGCGCGGGGGCGAGCGCTGACGGGCCGGGCTCAATCCAGCATGGCCGCGACCATCAGCCCGACATTGTGCCGCATCATCGCCTCGTAGCCTGGCGCCGGGCCGTCGGGCGGCGACAGCGCGTCGGCGTAGAGCCGGCCACGCACCCGCACCCCGGCCTCCTGCGCCAGCCGTTGCAGATTGGCCGGATTGCCGATGTTTTCCATGAACACCGCGGTGATGGACTGGGCGCGAACCTGCCGGATCAGGGTGGCCATCGCCTGGGCCGAGGGCTCGGCGCTGGTCGAGACGCCCTGCGGCGCCAGGAAGCGCACGCCATAGGCGGCACCGAAATAGCCGAAACTGTCATGGCTGGTCAGCACGATCCGGCGCCCGGGAGGCACCCGGGCGATCTCGGCCCGCACCCAGCCATCCAGCGCAGCCAGCCGGGCATCATAAGCCTCGCCCCGATGCGGCAGACCGATCGCCTCCAGCCCCATGGCGATGCGCCGGGCGTAATGCCGGGCCAGCGCCACATCCTGCCAGGCATGCGGGTCGGCCCCGCCATGGCCGTGGCCGCCGGGGGCTGCCGGGCGGGCGGCGATACCCTCGCTGGCCGTCACCAGCCGGCCGCGAAAGCCCGAGCCGCGAACCAGGCGATCGAACCAGGCGTCAAAGCCCAGGCCGTTGCGCAGCGCCAGGGCCGCGCCCCGCAGCGCTTCGGCATGCGAGGGCCGGGGCTGGAAGTTGTGGGCGTCGGTATCGGCGCCGGCCAGCACGCGAATCTCGGCGCCCTCCGGCGCCAGCTCGCGCAGCATGTCGCCGAGGATGGAAAAAGAGGCGACGAGCACCGGGCGCGGCTGGGCCAGGGCAGGTGCCGCGATGGAGGCGAGGAGGAGACGACGGCGCATGCGCTATATTATAACGTCACGTCTCCGGACGGGAAGGCCTCGCCAGCAGCGCCGCCATGGCCTCGCGCACCGAGGCCCGGCCCTCCAGCATGGCAGCGACGGCGGCGCAGATCGGCAGCTCCACCCCCAGCCGCTCGGCCCGGGCCAGCAAGGCCGGCGCGGTGGCCACGCCCTCGGCCACGCCGCGGCTTTCCGCCAGGGCCTGTTCCAGGCTCTCGCCCTGGCCGAGCCGCATGCCCAGCGCTGTGTTGCGGCTGGTCTGGCTGCTCGCCGTCAGCAGCAGATCGCCCAGGCCGGACAGGCCGGCGGCGGTTTCCGCCCGCCCGCCCAGCGCCAGCACCAGACGGGAGAGTTCGGCCAGCCCGCGGGTGATCAGGGCGGCGCGGGCATTTTCGCCCAGGCCCGCCCCCATGGCGGCGCCGGCGGCAATGGCGAGCACGTTCTTCGCCGCGCCCCCTGCCTGCACACCCAGCAGATCGTCGCTGGAATAGAGCCGCAGCGACGGCCCGCCCAGCATGGCCATGGCCAGGTTGGCCAGGGCGGGATGCCTGCTGGCGATCACACCGGCCGCCGGCAGGCCGGCGGCCACCCCGCCCGCGAAATTCGGCCCCGACAGCACGCCCAGCTGGGCGCGATCCAGGATTTCCGAGGGCAACAGCCCGGTCGCGCCCTCCACCCCCTTGCTGGCCAGCAGCATGGGCATGGGCGGCAGGTCGCGGCCAACGGCGCGAAGGTGCTGCACCGGCACGGCCATGATCGCCAGGTCGGCGCCGGCCATGGCCGCGCGGATCTCCGCCTCGATCCGCAGCGCCGCAGGCAGGGCATGGCCGGGCAACCGGGGATTTTCGCGGCTCTCCGGCCATCGCGCGGCGCCGCGCGCCCAGAGCCGGACGCCATGCCCCTGGCGTAGCGCATGCAGCGCCAGCGCGGTGCCCCAGGCGCCCGCGCCGAGGATGACGATCTCACTCATCGGCCACCCGCTGCATCCGCCACCCCGCGCCGGCCTCGCCATCGCCCAGACGTTCGAGCAGGGCTTCCATGATGGCGCCGCCCTCCGCCTCGAAATGCTGCGGCGCGTTGAGCACCAGCAGCCCGCAGCCATTCAGCCGGGCCGCGTCCAGCGGCTCGCGCAGCCACAATTCGGCCGCCAGCACGTCGCGCAGCCCGGCCGCGCGCAGGGCGGTGTGAAAACCCAGCACCGGCGCCATGTGCTTGATGGGATACCACGCAGCCTGGACATGCCCGCGCGCGCGCCCAGACCTGGGCGATGCCGGCGGCCAGCCGCTCGAACTCGTCCGGCGCCTCGAAGGGCGGGTCGAACAGCACCAGGCCGCGCCGCTCGGGGAAGGGGGTCAGGGCGCGGGCGCATTCATAGGCGTCGCGCATATGCACGGGCGTGCCGCGCATGGCCTGGCGCAGCGCCGCGTGGTCCTCGGGGTGCAGCTCGTTGAGCACCAGCGCATCGCCCGGCCGCAGCAGCGCCTGCATGATCCTGGGGCTACCGGGATAGGTGGCGGGCATGCCGAGTTCACGCAGCAGCGCGACATACTCGGCCAGCGGCCCATCGGTGACCGCCATCAGCCGGCCGACCCCATGCCACCATTCGCCGCTGCGCCGGGCTTCCTCGGAATCCAGCGGATAGGCGCCGCGGCCGGCATGGGTGTCGAGCAGCCGCAGGGGCGTGGATTTGCGCTGCATGGCGCGCAGCAGCCAGACCAGCAGCGCGTGCTTCATGCAATCGGCGAAATTGCCGGCGTGGAAGGCGTGGCGGTAGTTCAACGGCCGGTCCGGATGACCTGGCCATGCGCGGTCTCGCCGGGCAGGCAGAGGGCGGCAATGGCGGGGGCGACATCGGCCGGGGTGGCCAGCCCATCCTGGTTCTCGCCCGGCCAGCCGGCGCGGCGCAGTCGGGTTCCGACCGGCCCGGGCTCCACCAGATTGACCCGGATGGCGGTATTGGCCAGCTCCTCGGCCCAGCACAGCGCCAGATGGTGCTGCGCAGCCTTGGCGGCGCTGTAGAGGCCGAAATAGGCCGAAGGGGTCTCGGCCCGCGCATCGGTCAGGAACACCGCCCGCCCGGCCGGCGCGGCGCGCAGGGCAGGCTCCACAGTGCGGATCAGGCGCCATGCGGCGGTGAGGTTCACCGCCAGGGAATTGCCCCAGTCACGCGGCTCGATATGCGCGGCCGGCGTCAGCTTGGGCAGCAGCCCGGCCGCATGCACCAGCACATCCAGCCGGCCGAAGCGCTCGACGATGCTGGGGCCGAGCAGGTCGATCTGCTCGGCGCCCTCGATCAGGTCGAGCGGCAGCAGGGTGGCGCGCCCGCCCGCCGCGCGGATGGCGTCATCCGTCTCCTCCAGCCCGCCCTGGGTGCGTGCCGTCAGCACGCAATGGGCGCCGAGGCGGGCAAGCTCCACCGCCACGGCCGCGCCGATACCGCGCGACGCGCCGGTGACGAGGGCGACGCTGCCTTCCAATGGCTCCATGGTCACTTGCCGGGGATCAGCGCCGGCTGCGGTTGCTCGCTCGGCCAGTCGATCAGCGGAATGGAGTATTCGCCGGTGAAGCAGGCGTCGCAGAATTGCGGCGCGGCATTGTTGCGCTTGCCATAGCCCAGCGCGCGGTAGAGCCCATCCAGCGAAATGAAGGCCAGGCTGTCGACGCCGATCAGCCGCGCCATCTCCTCGATATTGTGCTGCGCCGCCAGCAATTGCCGGCGCGACGGCGTGTCGATGCCGTAGAAACAGCTATGCGTGGTGGGTGGCGAGGAGACGCGCATATGCACCTCCGCCGCCCCGGCCAGGCGCACCATCTCGACGATCTTCTTGGACGTCGTGCCGCGCACGATGCTGTCATCCACCAGCACCACGCGCTTGCCCTCCAGCATGGCGCGGTTGGCGCTGTGCTTGAGCTTCACGCCGAGGTGGCGGATCTGGTCGGTCGGCTCGATGAAGGTGCGGCCGACATAATGGTTGCGGATGATGCCGAGCTCGAAGGGAATGCCACTCTCGCGGGCATAGCCCATGGCGGCCGGCACGCCGCTGTCGGGCACCGGCACCACCACATCGGCGGCGATATGGCTCTCCCGCGCCAGCTCGGCGCCGATCAGCTTGCGGGTCTCGTATACGCCGGTGCCCTCGACCACCGAATCGGGCCGGGAGAAATAGATGTATTCGAAGATGCAGAAGCGGCTGGCGGTCTGCGCGAAGGGTTTGATGCTGCGCAGCCCGCTGTCGTCGATCACCACCAACTCGCCCGGCTCGACATCGCGGACGAATTCGGCGCCGACGATGTCCAGCGCGCAGGTCTCGCTGGCCAGGATCCAGCTTGGCTGGCCCCCAGCGTTGGGCATCGAACCCAGCACCAGCGGCCGCACGCCCAGCGGATCGCGCGCGCCGATCAGCGCCCCATCATGCAGCGCCACCAGCGAATAGGCGCCCTGCACCTGCTTCAGCGCGTCGATCAGCCGGTCCACCACGTTCGTATAGAGGCTGATGGCGATGAGGTGGATGAACACCTCCGAATCGGTGCTGGACTGGAACAGGCAGCCGCGCTTGACCAGGGCACGCCGCAGCACCTGGGCGTTGGTCAGGTTGCCATTGTGCCCCACGGCGAAACCGCCGAACTCGAAATCGGCATAAAGCGGCTGCACGTTGCGCAGCGCCGTCTCACCGGTGGTGGCGTAGCGGTTGTGGCCGCAGGCGGCGCGGCCGGGCAGCTGCGCCATCACCTTGGCGTCACCAAAAATATCGCCGACCAGCCCCAGGCCGCGATGGGTGTTGAACACCCCGGCCTCGGACAGCGCCACGATTCCCGAGGCCTCCTGCCCACGATGCTGCAGCGCATGGAGGCCGAGCGCGGTCAGCGCCGCCGCGTCGACATGGTTCCAGACGCCGAAGACGCCGCATTCCTCGTGGAACTTGTCGTCATCATATGGGTGGGTGGTCAGGTCCATGCGATCTTTCGAGCCCCGAATGCCGGCCCTTAAGCCGCGACGCCCCCTATGTGCGACTGCCGACACGCGGACGCAACAGGTCTTCCTGCGTGGGCACCCGCCGTTCCGGTGGGGTTGCTATGCGCGGCCGGTAGTCGGGCGGCAGCAGGGCGGCCACCACCTGGGCGCCGGAGACCACGCTGGGCAGGCCGCGCGCCTGCAGCACGGCTTCCGGCCAGCGATCGGTCGCGGGCAGGAAAAGCCCGCCGATGATATAGGCCAGCACCACCAGGAAGGCGCCGCGCGCCAGGCCGAACACGGCGCCGAGCGAGCGGTCCACCCCGCCCAGGGCGCTGTCCTCCACCCGCGTGGCGATGGCGTTCACGACAAGGGTGAGCACCACCAGCACGACGAGGAAGACGCTGCCCACGGCCAGGCCATCGGCCAGCCAGGGCGGATCGACGAAGCTGTCGAAGAACGGCTTGGCGGCGGGCCTGGCGGCGAACGCCGCGATCACGGCGCCGATCCAGGCGGCGATGCCCAGCACCTCGCGCACGAAGCCACGCCAGAAGGCCATGATGGCCGAGACGACCAGTACCGCGAGCGCCACTGCATCAACCCAATTCATTCGGCCAGAAGCCCCCGAAAACCGCCAGAAGGCGGCATATACAGGCGCCGCCGAACGGCCGCTAGGCGCCCTCAGCTCAGCAGCGCGCTCCAGGACGGGTCCGACGCATCGGTCGGCGTCACCACCTGACGCTCGTTGAAGCCGGCGATGTCGATGCTGGAAATCCGCGCGGAATAGCCATTGCCGCGCGAATCCCGGGCCGGGCTTTCGCGGTAGAACATCAGCACGCGGCCATTGGGGGCGAAGGTCGGCCCCTCCATGCCCCAGCCTTCGGAGAGGATGCGCTCGCCCGAGCCATCGGGCCGCATGACGCCGATGGCGAAGCCGCCGCGGCCGATGCGGGTGAAGGCGATGAGGTCGCCGCGCGGGCTCCAGACCGGGGTGGCATAGCGCCCCTGGCCGAAGCTGATCCGCCGCGCGCCACCGCCGCCCGCATCCATCACATAAAGCTGCTGGTCGCCGCCCCGGTCGGAGTTGAAGACGATCTGAGCGCCGTCCGGCGAGAAGCTGGGCGACACATCGAGCCCGCCGCCCGAGGTCAGCTGCCGCTCCCGCCGCGAACCCAGATCGACCACGAAGATGTTGGCATCGCCGCCGCGCACGGCCGAGAGCACCACCGAGCGACCATCGGGCGAGAAGCGCGGGCTGAGCGTCATGCCGCCGAAATTGCCCAGAACCTCCTGCCGGCCGCTCTGCACATTGAACAGGAAGACGCGCGGCTGGTTGTTGGCGTAGCTCATGAAGGCGATCTGCTGCGCGTTGGGGTGGAAGCGCGGCGTCAGCGCCTGCACCGAGCCATCGGTCAGGTAGCGGAAATTCTCGCCATCCTGGTCCATGATGGCCAGGCGGCGGGAGCGCCGGTCGCGCGGCCCATTCTCAGCGATGAAGGCGATGCGGGTGTTGAAATAGCCCTGCTCGCCCAGCGCCCGCTGGTAGATGTCATCCGAGATGATGTGGGCGATCTGCCGCCAGTTGGAGATGGCGGCGTTGTAGGCGGTGCCCAGCGCCTGCTGCTCGGGCAGCACGTCCCACAGCCGGAATTCGACGCGCAGCTGGTCGCCCGAGGTCGAGACGCGGCCGGTGGTGAGGAAGGTGGCGCCGATCACCCGCCAGTCCTGGAAGCGTGGCGTGGCGGCGGCGGCCTCCGGCGTCTGGATGAAGGCCGCGCGGTCGACCGGGCGGAACAGGCCGGAATTGCGCAGATTGTTGAGGATGACGCGGGCCATGTCGCGGCCCAGGCGCTGGCCGTCCGGCGTGGTGCCGGCCATGTCGGGCACCGCGATGGGCACGGGCTCGGTGCGCGCGCGGGTGATGTCGACCACCGAGCCGGTGCCGGGGGCGGTCTGCGCCTGGGCCATGCCAGCCCCGAGAGGGGCCAGAAGGGCTGTGCGGCGGGTGATGATGGACATGGGCTAAGGGCTCCCGGCGGTGGCGGCTAGTTGGTTGCCGCAGGCGGCGTGGTCAAGGCAAGCGCGTGTGACATGCCTCGAAAGGAAACGTCTCGGGCGGCGATTCGGATGCGTCACCGCAGGCCGAGATCGCGCGGATTGAAGCGGAAGACGGTGTCGCGCAGCGCGGCAAGCCGTGCCGGCGGCAAAGGCAGCGGGTTGCAACGCGGGTCGAGCAAGGCGCGCCGCGCGGCTTCATAGACCATCCTGGCCCGCGGGTCGCTGGGGACGCCGCCATTGGGCCGCACGATGCGCACCGTGCCGCCGGCATCCACCTCCACCCGCAGCTCGACCACGATGTTCTGCACCCCCGGCGCGCCGGCATCGATCGACCAGCATTCGCCGATGCGATCCGCCAGCCCCGAGCGTTCGGCCGCCGTGAGGTTGGCGGTGCCCTGCGGCGCGCCGCCGCCCTGCGCGGGGGCGCCGGCGGGGTTGGGCCGCGCGGTGGGCGGCTGTTGCTGCTGCTGTGCCGCGCGCAAGCGTTCCAGCGTGTTCAGCACGCTGGCGCTGCGCTCCTGTGGGCGCTCGACGGGCGGCGTCTGGCCGGTTCCAGCCTCCTGCCGCGGCTGCGGCGGCGGCGGCACCGGGCTGGGCGGCACCGGCAGGGGCGGCGAGGGGCTGGGGCGCGGTGGGCTTG
>JAKFUL010000025.1 GCA_021732665.1 Acetobacteraceae bacterium | reverse complement strand
CAGGTGGTGCCAGCGGCAAGGGCAGCGCGGGTGGCATGGGGGCCAAGACCGGCGCTGGCGGCGGCAGGGGCAGGGGAAAGGGCAGTGCCGGGGCCGCGGCAAGCATCGGCGCTGGCGACAGCGGGGGGGCAGCCATGGGCGGCGGCTGGGGCAGGGGTGGCGCGGCCCCGGCCGGGGCATCTGCCGGCGCCTCGGCCCGCACCTCGGCCGACGTAGCTGGCGCCGCCTCGGCCGGGAGGGGCGCCTCGGCCACCGGCCTGTGCTCCCCGCTGCGCCCTGCGGCGCCTGGCGCGGGCGCGAAAACCACCTCCAGCGGCACCTGCCCGGCAGTCAGGCCGGACGGCGCCACATCGGCATTGCGCATCGCCAGCATTACCAGCAGCGCCGCCGCGAGATGGGCGATGACCGAAGTGAGCACCGCCCAGCCATAGCGGCGCTCCGCCGGCCAGCCCGCCTGCGCGGACCGCCCGGCGAAGCCCGGCATCGGCGAGACGGCCGCCCCGGACACGTCAGAACCGCGCGATCAGGTTGACCGCGGCATAGCGCCCGGGCTGGGCGTAGAGGTCGCGCAGCGTGCTGGTGCCCGAGATGCCGCTGACATCGCTGGTCAGGAAGTAGCGGGTGTTGGTGACGTTGAAGAGCCCGGCATTGAGCGTGATGCCCCGGCCGAAATCGTAATGCGCCGCCAGGTCCAGCACGCCATAGGCGGGCGCGCGGTAGTAGGCGGCGCTGCTGACGCGGTTGTTGCGGGTGGCGGCGGTGACATTCACCTCCGTCCCCAGCCCTTCCAGCCGGCTGCCCGCGGGGGCGGACCAGGCCGCGCCCAGGTTCACCCGGAACGGGTCCACCCCATCCACCGGCCGGCCGGTGTTCAGATCCTGCCCACGGGCATAGGCGAGGGCGGTGCGCGCCCGCCATTCCGGCGTGATCCGCCAATCGCCGCGCGCCTCGACGCCGTAGATCTCCACGCTGTTGAGGTTGCGGTACTGGAACTGCTGCAGCCCGCCCGAGGTGCCGATCACCTGGGTCGCGATGAAGTCGCTGTAGCGGTTGTAGAAGCCCGCGATCTGGAAGGAGGAGTTGCTGGTGAAGCGGCCGCGCACCCCCGCCTCGAAGCCATCCACCGTCTCCGGCCGCAGATTGCCGTTGGGCAGGATCTCATAGCCCGACTGGCGGTTGCTGAAGCCGAAATTGGCGGTGTCATAGGGCGGCGCGCGGAAGCCGCGGGCGTATTGCGCGTAGACCGAATAGGTCTGGTCGATGCGGTAGGTCACGCCGAATTTGGGCGAGGCGGCGAAGGCGTCGAGGTTGCGCACGGCGGCCGAGCCCACGGTCGAGGCCGAGCGCAGGAAATCGGCGTCCGGGCTGGCGCGCAGGCTGTACCAGTCCAGCCGCACCGCGGGCAGGAAGGTCAGCCGGCCATAGCTGAATTCGTCCTGCAGATAGGCGCCGGTCTGGTAGGTCGTGGTGTCGGGGAAGTTCTTGTTCGGGTAGGTCTCGCCCGCCACGGTGCGGCTGGTCACGCCGGTCGTGAGGTTGGTCTCGAAGCGGTCGCGCGGGCGGGCGGTGGTGATGTGGTCGAAGGTCACGCCATAGGTCAGCCGGTGGTTGGCGCCCAGGAAGTCGCGCGCGGTGCGCAATTGCAGGTCGAAGCCTGCGATCTGCTGCTCCTGCCGCGTATCGGTGTAGCGCAGCCGGTTGGCGGTGGAGCCATAGGGGCTGCCGGCGCCGACATAGCGGTTCTGCGTCGTCTCCTCGCGCCGGTCGAGGCGCGACCAGTGGGTGCGCAGGTCGATGCGGTCGGCGAAGAGCAGGGGTTCGGTGTGCGACCAGTCGAGCTGGACGCGGCCGCGCGCGGTGCGGTCCTCGCCCCGGCTGTTCTGCACGGTGGTGGCGGCGGCACCCGCGCCGGTCGTCGCGCGGTCGGTCAGGATGTTGGTGCTGGTGGTGCGTTCCAGCCATTCGCCGGTCAGGCGGAAGGTGTCGGCCGGGGTGGCGCGCCAGACGACACGGCCGAGCAGGCTGTTGACGCTGTAATCCTGCCGGTTGGGCAGAAGGGTGTTGCTTCTCGGCCGTAGCTCATGGCCGTCGCGCCGGGTGTATTGCAGCATCATGTCCACATCGCCCACCCGCGCGGCGCCGAGGACGCTTTCGGAGAAGGAGCGGTCGGCGCCGCTGTAGCCGAAGCGGCCGAGCGCGGCGGTGTTGCGGCCTGGCGCCAGATAATCGCCCGGGTCCTTGGTGATGTAGTTGACCACGCCGCCGATCGCGTCCGAGCCATAAAGCGCCGAGGCCGGGCCGCGCACGATCTCCAGCCGCCGCACCGTCTCCAGGTCGACGAAGTCGCGGGTGAAGGTGCCCGCGCCAAGGTTGCTCTCGGGGAAATCTGGCAGGCGCACGCCATCGGTCAGCACCCGCACCCGGTTGTCGCCGATGCCGCGGATGTTGAAGTTGCCGCCGCCGCCGCGCAGAGGCTGGTTGGAGAAGGAGATGCCGGGCTCGTAGCGGATGGCGTCCTGCGGCCGCACGGCGTTCTGCCGTTCCAGCTGTTCCGAATCGATGACGGTGACGGTCATCGGCACCTCATCGACCGAGCGCGCGCTGCGGGTGGCGGTGGTGGTGACGGGTGCGAGGGTGGTGGTCTCGGCCGCGGGCTGTGATTGGGCGGGCGCGGTGAGCAGCAAGGCGATGGCGCCACCGATGACGGCGGTGCTGGAGGGATGTGTCTGGGCCATTCCGGGTCTCGTCCATGGGTTCGGGCGGGCCTGGCTGGCGAATGCTCCGGGCTGCTGGCAGCGCCGGTCTGGCTGGCTTGGCGTGGGGGTTACTTGGTGAGGATCAGTTTGTTGCTGGCGGTGAGGCGGAGGCGGTACTCCTCGCCCCCGTGGCTGATGCGGAGCTCCTTCCCCCCGGCCAGCAGCTCGGTGCTGCTGATGGCGGCGGTGGCGCTTTCCATCGGGCGGGGGGCTGGCCGGCGCTGGGGGTCCTTGTCCTGGTTGCTCATTGCTCGTCGGTTCGGCGGCCCAAGCCGGGCGCGTTGATCGTCTGGGGCAGGTTGAACCATGGCCGGCGTTCAATTGCAAGTCATTCGCAATTGCAGGGCGCAATAATTTTGCGCGCCATGGCCTCGGCCCGCCGCCGCTGCTTCAATGAGGCGCCGGCATTTCTGCCGGGGAAGACACGTGCTGTCTCGGCCGACTTCCGACGAATCGGTCTAGCTTCAATGAGGCCCCGGCATCGCTGCCGGGGAAGACCATCCGCCGGAGTTCGAGCGGCAACGCGTCTAGGATCGCCTCGAAGACGGCCGGTGCGAAAAGTGTCGGCCGGGGCGACTTTTTTCTGGATCCACGCGGACAAAAGCTCAGCACGTCCTGGACGTCACCCAACGTGCCATGCGCGGCGTGAAGCGAGGTAGCTATGCTTCACCTGAAGCGTAAGTTGCCTCCTCGAAAGGCCCCGTGGCGGGGCTCTCGGCTCCGGGGCCACTGATGGTAGGACGGCAGAGCAATGGCGGGCTACGGTCCGCCGAGTTTCGTCGCAACGCTCGGCGCGTGGAGACGAGCCCTGTCTGCCCAGAACTCTCCTCCCCCCTCGCGCTGATCCCCGGCTCGAAGTGCTGACTGACCCACTCCACCTGAAACGGCTCCATCAGCCCCGGCAGCGTCATCGCCTCGGGCTGCCGCCCGTCCAGGATCGCCTCGACGATATCTGGCGCTAGCAGCGTCAGCCGCATCAGGCGCGAGACATAGGACGAGTTGATCTTCTCGGCCGCCGCCAGCTCGTCGATCGTGCCGTACCGGCCCGTCTCCATCATCCGCCGCCACCGGAACGCCCGGGCCAGCGCCTTCACCAATGTGGTGTCGGCAGCCGCGGCGCCGCGGTTCGTGGTGCCGCCCGGCGTCAGCACCAGTTTCCGCCCACCCCGCTGCTTCCAGACCGCAAGCGGCACCCGGACCGTCAGCATCTGTGCGGCGCCGGTCACGCTGCTGCCCTCGCTGCTTCGGCGGGCGCCGCCAGGTCCCGCACCAGGCTCGCCAGCCCCTCCAGCTTGAGCCGTACGTCAGCACCGCCGGGCCCGATGTCCACTCGGTCGACGAGGAGGCGGATGATGCGCGCCTGTTCGGCAGGGAAGAGTTCCTCCCACAGCGGGTCGAGCCGCTCCAGCGCCAGGCGTGCCTCGTCCTCGGTCATGTCTGGCGCCGAGGCGCGTGCCGCGCGCCATGCCCCAAGGGCTGGAATGCCGGCGCGCCGATGGATGATGCAAACTTCAATCGGCGGCAGACCATCCGCGTCGGCGCGTCCGTGGCCTATGCGATATGAGAGCCGGCTTTCCAGGAACCGCCTGTTGTAGGGCGGCGGCTCGGCGGCGAAGAGCTCCCGCCACATCTGCTTCAGGTCCGGCGTGGCGGTGGTCTTCAGGGCCGCCAGACGCCCCACCACGTCGGCAGGCGGGATGGCGGGGATGGTCGGCGCTGGTGTTGCGGCAGGTTTGGCTTTGCGTGTCATGCGGGTCCGCGCCATCGGCGATGTGTTCCTGGCCGATGCCGTCTCGACTGACGCGAAGTACGCCGGACTGGTCCGCATCGATCGCCATCTCGGCGATCCCGCGCAGGCCGCCAATGCCAACCTCATCGCCGAGACCAGCGGCAAATGGACCGCGGCGCATCGTGGCCAGGGCCGCGCCTACATCGCCGCCCGCCTGAAGCTGCGGCCCGAGGCCTTTCCCTCCGGCCCGCCCAACATCGCCGCCATCGTCGAGGGCGCCGACACCATCCTCGATCCGCGGACGGGTGCGACTGGCTGTTCCGACAATCCTGCCCTGTGCCTGGCCTGGTACCTGACCGCGGCGTTCGGTTGGCGGGCCGCCTGGGACGACATCGACATCCCCTGCCTGATCGCTGCTGCCAATGCCTGCGATGAACTGATCGGCAGCCGCTGCTGGACGCCGACGTCATCGGGGTCGGCAGCAACCGGGATCCGGCCGCGCCCTTCATGGACACGGTGACGGTCGCCGGCCAGGCGGTGGTGCCGGTCGATCTGATCAACATTGGCCACTGGCTGCGGTTGCTGCTCGGCGCACCAGTGACCACCGGCACCACCAATTTCATCCACACCTTCGGCTCGGGCGGAGCTTCGCTGCCGAGCAACGCCATGGAGATCGGCTATCCTGATGTGCCGTCCTTCGACGTCTGCACAGGCGTGCGCGCCGACACGCTGGAGATGGACTTCACGCCGACCGGCGCCGCGACAGCGACCTTCGGGCTGCTGGGCCAGGGCTCGGTGCGCACCGGTTCGCCGCGCCGCGCGCCAACCTGGCGCGACGCGCAAGCCGCGCGAAGGCACGAAGCAGGAGCAGGTCCTGGCCATGCTGCGCCGGCCGGAGGGCGCCACGGTCGCGCAGATCGCGGAGCCGACGGGCTGGGCGCAGCACACGGTGCGCGGTTTCTTCGCCGGGCCGAAGAAGAAGGGCCACTCGGTCGAGGTGAAGTCGCGGGAGCGCATGGTCGGCCCGAACAAGACGAGCGCCAAGGGCTCCTTCACCATCTACGCGCTGGCGGAGTGAAGAGTCTCAGCCAGAAGGTCGAACATCATCGGGAGCGCCGGGGATCACCACGATCCCCGGCGCACCATGTATCTACAATGTTGACACATACCGCATCGCTGCCTATCTCTCGCGTCTCAGCAGCATTCCGGGGGCATTATGCGCGTGGTCGTCAAAAAATGGGGCAACAGCGCCTCCGTGCGCATCCCAGCTTCGGTGATGGCCGCGGCCCGTCTCTCGCTCGACCAGCCGGTCGAGGTCCGCGAGGAAGAAGGGCGCATCATCATCGAGCCGGTGCAGCCCGATCGCTATGACCTGGCATCGCTCGTCGAGGCGATCACCGACGACAATCGCCATGAGAGTGCCGAGTTTGGCCCGTCGCGGGGCCGCGAGGCCTGGTGAGCGGCGCACGCTACGTCCCGGACGCTGGCGACATCGTCTGGCTCGAGTTCGACCCTCAGGCGGGCCATGAGCAGGCGGGGCATCGCCCGGCTGTGGTGCTCAGCCCCGCCGCGTACAACGGCAAGACCAGCCTGATGGTCTGCTGCCCCCTCACAACCCGCATCAAGGGCTATCCTTTCGAGGTCGCGATCGCCGGCAAGCCCGACAGCGTCGTCCTCGCCGATCAGGTGAAGAGCCTCGACTGGCGGACCCGCCGCGCCGCGCGCAAGGGACGGGTGTCGCCCGCCGAGCTCGAGGAGGTCCGCGCCAAGCTGCGCGCCTTGGTGGGATAGCCGGTCGCGCGATCCATTCTTGTGCGGCGGGAGGTCGCCGCCATGCCCGAGCTGACGCCATCAACCCGCGAGGCGGCCCGGCGCCTCGGCGTCAGCGACACCGCCCTGCGCAAAGCCGAGCAGACCAACCGCATCGCCCGTGAGCCCGATGGCCAGTGGGATATCGACAAGACCCGCCGCCGCCTGACCGAGACCGCCGACCCCGCCCGCTCGCCCCTGGCCAGCGGCGCCGGCGCCGAAGGCACGCCCTTCGCCCGGCTGAAGGTCGCGCAGCTCGCGCTGAAGGTAGAGGCACAGCGCCTCTCACTGGATGAGACCAAGCGCCGCCTGGTCGATGTTAACGAGGCCAACGCCGCGCTCGACGAAATCGGCAGCACCATGCGCGACGCGCTGCTGAACTGGCCGGCCCGCGTCTCCGGTCTGATCGCTGCCGAGATTAGCGTCGACCCGCATCTGCTGCAGACCATCCTGCAGAGCCACATCAACGACCTGCTGACGGAGGCGGCCGGCCGGCGGCCAGGGCGTGCAGGTGTTCGACCTACGGCAATTGCAAGCGCTCAACGGCATGGCGCCCGGTGTGCCGGTCATCAACCAGAGCATCACCATCGACGCCCGCGGCGCCGATGCCGGTGCCAGGGTGGCGCGTGAGCTCGACGCGATCATGGCGATCCGCGGCAAGCCTCTGGCGGTGGTCAGTGGCAACGGCACGGAGCTGACCTCGACTTCGATCCTGCGCTGGTCGCAGGAGCGACAGGTGGAGTGGCACTACATCGCGCCCGGGAACGCTATCGATAACGCCGGCTCGAAGCTCCTTGCTACTCGCCGACACAGCGTATCTGACCGCGCATGTGGAAGGCGGGTGTCGTGGCTTCGCCTGCGATGGGCGAGGCATGGCAGGGTTCCTTCCGGGGTCTCCTGCCTGGACTTCGCCAGCCAACGCCGAAAGGTTTCGCCGCCTCAGCCGCGAATTACCCGCCCGCCGGAGAGCGTGACCGTGCGGTCCATCCGCGCCGCCAGGGCCGGGTTGTGGGTGGCGATCAGCGCCGCCACGCCCTGCTCGCGCACCTGTTCGAGCAATTCCGCGAAGACCCGTTCGGAGGTGCCGACATCGAGATTGCCGGTCGGCTCATCGGCCAGCAACACGCGCGGGCGGTTGGCGAGCGCCCGGGCGATCGCCACGCGCTGCTGCTCGCCGCCCGAGAGCTTGCCGGGGCGATGCCCCTCGCGCCCGGTCAGGCCAAAGCGAGCCATCAGATCGCGCGAGCGGGCATCGGCGGTGGCCTGCGCCACGCCGGCGGCCATTTGCGGGAGCGAAATATTCTCCAGCGCCGAGAATTCCGGCAGCAGGTGATGGAACTGGTAGACGAAGCCGATGGTGGAGCGGCGGATTTCCGTGCGGGCATCGTCGCCCAAGGTGCCGGCGGCCTGGTTGCCGACATAGACCTCGCCGGCATCCGGCCGCTCCAGCAGCCCGGCCAGGTGCAGCAGGGTGGATTTGCCGGTGCCGGAGGGCGCGACGAGCGCCACAATCTCGCCGGGGTGGAGGGTGAGGTGGGCGTCCTCCAGCACGCTCAGTTCGCCGGCTTCGGTCTTGAAGCGTCTGCTGACGGCGCGGAGTTCGAGAGCCGGGTCATTCATTGCGCAGCATTACCACAGGATCGGTCCGCGCGGCGCGCCAGGAGGGGTAGAGGGTGGCCAGCAGCGAGAGGCCCAGCCCCATGGCGACGACCTGCACCACCTCATTGGGGTCCACCACGGCCGGGAGTTGCGTGAGGAAGTAGATCTCGGCCGAGAACAGCTCGGTGCCGCTCAATGACTGGATGAGCTGCCGGATGCTCTCGATGTTCAGGCAGAAAACCAGGCCGAGCAGGAAGCCGATGGAGGTGCCGAGCACGCCGATCGAAGCGCCGCAGAGCAGGAAAATCCGCATCACCGCACCCCGCGTGGCGCCCATGGTGCGCAGCACCGCGATATCGCGCCCCTTGTCCTTCACCAGCATGATCAGGCTGCTGACGATGTTGAAGGCGGCGACGATGATGATCAGCGTGAGGATGAGGAACATCACGTTGCGTTCCACCTTCACCGCGTTGAAGAAGCTGGAATTGGCGTCCTGCCAGTCCAGGATGCGGAGCGGCCGCCCCGCCGCGGCGCGGATGGCGGTGTTGACGGCCCGCGCCCGCAGCGGGTCCTCGACGAAGACCTCGATCTGGCTGGCCGAGTCGCCGGCCTGGAAGAAGGTCTGCGCCGCACCCATGGGCAGGAAGACGAAGGTGCTGTCGTACTCATTCATCCCCACCTCGAACATCGCCACGACGCGATAGGCACGAAGCCTGGGCACGGTGCCGAGCACGGTGGTGCGGCCCTGGGGCGAGATCAGGGTCAGCCGGTCGCCGATGGCGATCCCCAGCCGCGCGGCCATGCGGGTGCCGATCAGCACGGCGTCATCGCCGGTGAAATCGGAGAGGCGCCCGGCGCGGATGTTGCTGGCGATGATGCGCCTGGCCGCCATGTCCTCCGGCCGGATGCCGCGGGCGAGGCCGCCCGAGGCACCGCCGGATTCCGAGGTGAGCAGCACCTGGCCCTCGACCAGCGGCGTGGCGGAAACGACGCCGGGGACGGCGCGGATGCGCTCCGCCAAGGGGCCGTAATCGGGGATATTGCCGGCTTGCGCGTTGTAGATGGCCATGTGGCCGTTCAGGCCGAGAATGCGGCCCAGCAACTCCTGCCGGAAGCCGTTCATCACCGACATGACGATGATCAGCGTGGCCACGCCGAGGGCGATGCCGACCAGGGAAAAGATGGCGATGACGGAGACGAAGCGTTCGCCCTTGCGCGCGCGCAAATAGCGGAAGGCGATCATCCGTTCGAAGGGGTTGAACATCAGCTGATCCGGAACAGGCGGCGCAGCGCCATGTGGGTGATGAACATCACCGGCAACGAAATGGCGATGGTCGGCAGCGGCTCGGGGGCGAGGGCCAGGCTGTCGCGGATCGGGGGTGCGGCGAAGAGGCCGGTGGCCAGCGCCGTCATGCTGATGGCGAAATCGCGCCAGAAGTTGCGGGCGGGCTTACCCTCGGATGCGGGCAAGGGCGTCCTCCATGGAGAGTTCCACACGCTCGCCGGTCACGCGGCGCTTGAGTTCGACCACGCCGTTCGCGGCACCGCGCGGGCCGACAATGGCCTGCCAGGGGAAGCCCATCAGATCGGCATCGGCGAATTTCACCCCGGCGCGCTCGGCGCGGTCGTCATAGACGGCATTGTCGCCGAGCGCCGCGTGCAACCGGTCGCAAATGGCATCCGTGCCCGCGTCGCCCTGCTTGAGATTGAGGATGGCGGCGGCATAGGGGGCGACCGAATCGGGCCAGATGATGCCGTCGCTGTCATGGTTGGCCTCGATCAGCGCGGCGACGAGGCGGGAGACGCCGATGCCGTAGGAGCCCATCTCCGGGATCACCGGCTTGCCATCCTGCCCCGGCACGGAGAGGCCCATGGCGGCGCTGTATTTGGTGCCGAAATAGAAGATGTGGCCGACCTCGATGCCGCGGCCCTCGCGCCGGCGCTCGGCCGGCAGGGCTTCGAAGGCGGGCTTGTCGTGCATCTCGTCGGTCGCGGCATACATCGCCGTGACTTTCCCGAAGCCATCCTTCAGCCCGGCCATGTCGTCGTAATCGGTGATGGCGGCGGCCCAGTCGGAGGCCTCGAAGGCGCTGTCGAAGAAGACCGCGCTTTCGCCGGTCTCGGCCAGGACGATGAATTCATGGCTGAGATTGCCGCCGATCGGCCCAGTATCGGCGCGCATCGGCACGGCCTTCAGCCCCAGGCGCTGGAAGGTTCTGAGATACGCGAAAAACATCTGGCGGTAGCTGTGCTGCGCCGCCTCGGCGGTCACGTCGAAGCTGTAGGCGTCCTTCATCAGGAACTCGCGGCCGCGCATGACGCCGAAGCGCGGGCGCACCTCGTCGCGGAATTTCCACTGGATGTGATAGAGGTTGCGCGGCAGGTCGCGGTAGCTCTTGGCGTAGGTCTTGAAGATGTCGGTGATCATCTCCTCGTTGGTCGGCCCGTAGAGCATTTCGCGGTCGTGCCGGTCGATGATGCGCAGCATTTCCTTGCCATAACCGTCATAGCGGCCGGATTGGCGCCAGAGCTCGGCCGACTGGATGGTGGGCATCAGCACCTCCTGCGCCCCTGCCCTGTTCTGCTCCTCGCGGACGATGCGGGCGACGTTCTGCAGCACGCGCCAGCCCAGCGGCAGCCAGGCATAGATGCCGGCCGAGGTTTGCCGCACCAAGCCGGCGCGGAGCATCAGGCGGTGCGAGACGATCTGCGCCTCGGCGGGGGTTTCCTTGAGCGTGGGCAGGAAGGCGCGGGAGAGGCGCAAGGCGGTGGTCCTCGAAGGTGGCGTGGCCGGTGTAGCCCAAGGAGCCGCCGAACAGAACCTCCCGGAATCTCACCCCACTCCTTGCAGCGGCTTGTGGCCTATTTCGCCGTCACCGGCTCTGCGGCCTCAACCAGAAGCTCCGAGAATGCTTTGCCTGTCATCGGGCGGCCATAGAAATAGCCCTGGAACTCGTTGCAGCCTTCCAGGGTCAGCAGCTCGGCCTGCGCCTTGGTTTCCACGCCCTCGGCATTGGCGCTGATGCCCAGCGCGTGGCTCATGCCCACCACGGCGCGCACGATGGCATTGGCCTCGTCACTCTCGCCCAGGCCCTGGACGAAGCTCTTGTCGATCTTGATCTTGTCGAAGCGGAACTTGCGCAGGTAGCCAAGGCTGGAATAGCCGGTGCCAAAATCATCCATGGCCAGGCGCACGCCGAGGTGGCGCAAGCGGTCCATCACCAGCATCGCGGCGGCCTCATCCTCCATCATCACGCTTTCGGTGATTTCAAGCTCCAGCCGCTGCGCCGGCAGGCCGGTGTCGCGCAGCACGGCCTCGACCGTCTCAACGAAATCGGGCCTGCGAAACTGCACGGTGGAGACATTGACCGCAACGCTGATCGGGCGCCGCCAGGTCATTGCCGCCGCGCAGGCCTGGCGCATCACCCACTCGCCGATGGGGATGATGATGCCGGTCTCCTCAGCCAGGGGGATGAACATGTCGGGCCGCATGACGCCCCGGGTCGGGCTGGTCCAACGAATTAGCGCCTCGGCGCCATGGATGGCGACCCCGTTGGCGGCCGTGCTGACCTGCGGCTGGAAACACACCTCGAACTGCCCCTCGGCCAAGGCGGTTCGCATATCGGCTTCGAGCGCCCTGCGTTCCATCAGGGTGTCGTTCATTTCCTGCCGGAAGAAGCGAAAGGCGCCGCGGCCCTCGGCCTTGGCGCGATAGAGGGCGAGGTCGCCGTGTTGCAACATCGTCTCCGGGCTGGATGTGCCGCCCAAGGAGACGGCGATGCCGATGCTGACGCCGATGACCACCTGATGCCCCCCCAGATCGAATGGTTCCGACATCAGATCGACAAGCCGGCCCGCCAGCGCTTCGGCGAATGAGGGTTGGTTGCCATGCGCCTGCACGATGGCGAACTCATCCCCACCCAGGCGCGCCAGGACATCGGTTGAACGGATATTGGCTTTCAGTCGACTGACGACTTCGTTGAGCAGGCGGTCGCCGGCGGCGTGGCCGAGCGTGTCGTTCACCTCCTTGAAATGGTCGAGATCGAGGCAGAGCACCGCCACCGAGGCCTTGGTGCGCCGGGCATTGGCCAGCGCGTCGCCCAGCCTTTCGCGCAGCACGGCGCGATTGGCGAGGCCTGTCAGCGGATCATGCGCGGCCAGCCAGCTGGCGCGCGCGATGGCGCTCTCTAGCAACCGCATCGGAATGATCCGCAGCACCACGAAGCTTGCCAAACCCAGCACCGCGGCCAGGAGAAAGACCTTCATCGCCTCCAGGAACAAGTTGGTAAGGCTGCGCTTGATCTCCACCGAGCCGACAATGGCGCCCTGGTCGAAGATGGGCACGCGCTGGATGGTCCGCGGCCAGGCCAGCAGGCCGGTCGACCGGACCAAGGCGCTGATGGCCTCAATGCCCTGGGCATCGACGATCCGGCGTATCTCCGGCTGGGTCAGATCGACGCCATCTGGCGTCAGAAGCAGCCGCAGGCGCAATTCCTGCATCTGCCAGGCGTCGGGACTGCGCGCGATGAGCCCGCTGACCTGGCCCGAGATCAGCCGTGCCTGGATTTGCAGCGACGCCGATTCGCTGGCCACACCACGCATGAAATAGGCGACCGGCGGCAGAATCGCGATCGCCAAGCCGAGGCAGGCGGCGATGATGGTGATGGTGCGGGTGACGGCAAGGCCGGCCCGCGGCGGCGCATTGCCGGTGGCTGCCGTCATGGCTCAGGCCGCCGGCAGCGGAAAATTACCATGGGCCGCCAGGATGCGGCGGGCATCCTCGCTCCATATCAAGCCCAGGAACGCCTCGGTCTTCGGCGGCGCGTCGGCCCGCGTGACCGCGAACAGGGATTTCAACATCGGCGAGGGCGGGGGCTCGCGCAGCGGCAGGGTCTTCAGCCTGCGGCTCTCGCACAGGATCAGGGAGAGCGACAATACCCCCAGCGTGCCTGGCTGCGCTTCCAGCGCTTCGGCCTGATCGTGATCCGTCCCGGCTGCAAAAACCCCCGCCCGGCGTTGCATGGCGGCCACCGCCGCGGCCATGTCCGGTGACAGTGACGCCAGGATCCGGGTGTCGCCGTCCAGGTCCGGGCGGCGGGATACCCGGACGAGCATGCCATCGGGCCAATGCGTGATGGTGCCATCGATCATGCCGATGGCTTCCCGCAGGCCCAGGCTTTGCGCCGCCGTGTCGGGATGCGTGGCGAAGACCACCGGGGTGCGGGCATATTCGACCGCCCGCAGGCTGTTCTGGCTTTCGGCCGGCGAGGCCGCCCGGGCCGAGACCGCGATATCCAACTGGCCAGCACGCACGGCGCGGATGCCGCCCAATGTGCCAAGGCCTGTCACCGCTTGAAGGATTACTCCTTGCTCAGCGGCGATTGGACCGAGCAACATGAGCCCGCTGAACCCCGCACCGGATCCGCCGATGCGGATGTGCTGGCCGGAGGCCGCCGCTCTGCCGATGAGAGGTAGCGTGAGCGCCCCCGCGGCGATGCGGATGCAGGCGCGACGCGGCAAGTTTCGGCTCCACAGCATTCCGGCGTCCATCGGTCACGTTCCGGTTGCGCCCAAAGCCCCATGCCCGCGGGAGGCACCGAAATCGATGTGCCGAAGCTATTGCGCCGAACCTAACAAAGCCTTGCGCGCGGACGCCATGGCGCGCCGGTTGCTCGCGGGCCGCGACAGGAAGCGCCGGCCAGGGCCGGGGCGAGGCCGCGGTCGCGCCACCCGGATGCGGAACTCGTTCCGCAGACGAAGCAATATAACTGCGGTGCAGCATCGATTTCAGCAAGATTCCTGCCTCTTTCGCCGCTTTTGGCTGCAAATATTGCTAGGCACTGCCGCGCATCTGGGCTAAAAAAAATGGGCCGCGCGAGTTATCGCGCAGCCCAAGTTTAGGGAGGAAACGCCAGTCACACGGCAGAAAGAGGACCAACCCTCTCTCTGCCCTCAGATTGGCGGAACAGGTCGGGGCGCTCAACGCTTAACGACCGAAACAAAGGCGGAAAAAAGGGCGATAAGTCCATGCCCGCCTTGAAGCAAAGCGGATCGTGCCCCCTGGGGTCCGGTCCGCTTATTTTTCGTGCAGTCATGATCACCGTTCCGGGATAGCCAGCCAGCCCTCGCGGAAGCTCGCCCATTCCTGCAGCGTGATCCAGTACACGCCCAGCCATAGAATCGCCGCCAGCACGGTGGTGCCGGCCAGCTTGTGCCACAGGGAAAATCCGACCGGCGCGCCGCGCCAGCCGCCGGTGGTCTGCTCCCCCGTCACATCCGGCCGGACGCCGATGGGCAGCACGCAGAACAGCGCCGTCCACCAGATCAGGAAGTAGACGACGATGCCCGAGATGAGGCCCATCGCCTCACACCCGCATCAGGTGGACTTCGACGTTAGGGCGCTTCTTCAGCCGGCGGCCCACGGATTTGCGCAGCGCCGCGCGGGCGGCCTCACGCAGCGCGTCATCCTCGCGCCTCAGCGAATTGGGCAGTTCCATCACCACGCGGGCGAGTTCCACCGCCAACTGCTCGGGCTCCTCGCCATCGGCGTCGAACAACCCGGGGGCGGCGACCTGGGGCTTGCCCAGCACCTTGCCCGATTTGTCGACCGCGAAGCTGGCCACGACCACGCCGTTGAACAGCATGCGCTTGCGGGCGCCGAGCACGCCGCCCTCCAGCGGCAGCAGCCGTGGCCCGTCGATAGCCAGCCGGCCGACAACAGCGCTTTCCACCACATCGGCGCGCCCCGGCGCGAGGCGGAGAATGTCGCCATCCTCGATCAGGATGGCATCCGCGCCGCAATCCTCGGCCAGGCCGGCATGTTCGGAGAGGTGGCGCCATTCGCCATGGACCGGCACCGCGTATTTCGGCTTCACCAGGGAGTAGAGGCGCTTCAGCTCGTCCCGCGCCGGGTGGCCGGAGACATGGACCTTCTCGTCATCGGCGGTGATGATGCGGCAGCCGGCGCGGCTCAGCTCATCCTGCATGCGCAGCACGCCGCGCTCATTGCCGGGGATCATGCGGGCGGAGAAGATCACCGTGTCGCCCTCGCCCAGCGAGATATTGGGGTGGGTGTCGGCGGCGATCTTGGCCAGCGCGCTGCGCTCCTCGCCCTGGCTGCCGGTGCAGAGGATGACCAGCTCATCGTCGGATTGGTGCTGGGCTTCGTCCTCGTTGAGGAAGTCCGGCACCTTGTTGAGATAGCCGCATTCGCGGGCCGAGGTGACGGCGTTGCGCAAGGACCGACCAAACAGCGCCACCTTGCGGCCGCAAGCCTTGGCGGCCAGCGCCACGCTCTCGACGCGGGCGATGTTGGTGGCGAAGCAGGTCACCGCGATGCGGCCCTTCAGGCCGGCGAAGAGCGGCACCATGGCCTCACGCACCAGGGATTCGCTGCCGGAATGGCCGTTCACCATGGCGTTGGTGCTGTCGCAGATGATGGCGAGGACGCCCTCCTCGCCCACCGCGGCGAAGCCGGCTTCATCCGTCGGCGGGCCGATCAGCGGGAATGGATCCAGCTTCCAGTCGCCGGTATGCACCACCACGCCGTGGCGGGTGCGGATGACGAGCGCCTGGGCTTCCACGATCGAGTGGGTGACCTTGAGGAACTGGCATTCGAAGGGCTTGAGCGAAAAGGAGCCGCCGGGCTTGATGGTGTGCAGCGGCACTTCCTGCGCCAGCCCATGCTCGCCGAGCTTGCGGCGCAACACATTGATGACGAAGGGCGTGCCGTAGATCGGGCATTTCAGCTTCCGCCACAGATGCGCGACGGCGCCGATATGGTCCTCATGCGCATGGGTGATGACCATGCCCACCAGCCTGTCGCGGCGTTCGGCGAGCCAGACGGGGTCTGGCACCATCACATCGACTTCGGGCATCTCCGCGCCGCCGAAGCCGATGCCACAATCCACCGCCAGAAGATGTCCATCGCAGCGATAGACGTTGAAATTCATCCCGATCTCGCCGGTTCCTCCCAGCGGGATGAAGGCGAAATCATTCATGCTTAAATCGGTCATACTCATCCTATGGCCGCGGTCCTGCGGCGTTCCAGTCGTGTCGGTCAGTCAGGCGCGCGGGGTCGCAGCGCAATTCCGGGTTGTATATGGGGTGCCGAGCGGGAATTGCTTGGCCGGAGTGTCAGTTTTCCTGTCATTCCAATTCGGTGCGGATTCGGCTCGGCAATGAGGGGGCAGGATTGCGCACGCAGAGCAGCCGCAGCCCCTCCAGCGTGATGTCCTGGTCGATGCGTTCGATCACCAGCGTGCCCTCGGCGAAGAGGGGCGCGAGGCCGCCGGTGGCCACCACCTTCAGCGGCGCGCCGTATTCGGATTTCACCCGGGCGACGATGCCCTCGATCAGCCCGACATAGCCCCAGTAGATGCCCGACTGCATGGCGGCGACCGTGTTGCGGCCGATCGCCGATTGCGGCCGGCCAATGCCGATCCGCGGCAGCCGCGCAGCCGCCTTGTGCAGGGCCTCGATGGAAAGGTTGATGCCCGGGGCGATGACGCCGCCGAGATAGGCGCCATCCTGGTCCACCACATCGAAGGTCGTGGCGGTGCCGAAATCGATCACCACCAGAGGGCCCTTGTAATGGGTATGCGCGGCCAGGGCATTGAGCAGACGGTCGGCGCCGACCTCATTGGGGGTGTCGATGCGGATGTCAAAACCCCAGTCCAGCGCGGCACGGGCCACCAGGGGCTCGGTGCTGAACCAGTCGCGGCAGAGGCGGCGGAGGTTGTAAAGTGCGGCCGGCACCACCGTGCCGATCACGCAGCGGGTGATCTGGATGGGCTTGAGGCCCGACATCTGCATCAGCGTGAGCAGCCAGACGGCGTATTCATCGGAGGTGCGGGCGGCATCGGTCATGATGCGCCAGCGGCCGCGCCATTGGCTTCCGTCATGCACCGCGATGACCACATTGGTGTTGCCCGCATCGATCGCCAGCAGCATCAGACCACTTCCCCCGCATGCAGCACCTGGGTGCCCCGCGCATCGGCGAGCATCAGTCCGCCGTCTTCCGAAAGCCCCTCATAGCGCCCGGTGTGGCGAATGCCAGCCCGCAGCACCTCCAACTCGGCGCCGGGTTCGGGGCCGGCCGCCATCCAGGCGGCGCGGATGGCAGAAAAACCCTCGGCCAGCCGGCGTTCGCGCCAATGCGCCAGGGCTTCCAGCAGGCGGGCGGCGAAGCCTTCGGGCGGCTCGGCGCCGAGTGCGGCGGTCGGACGGTCGGGCAGCGTGGGGGCGTGGGCCAGATTCACGCCGATGCCGAACGAGAGCCAGCCGATGCCGCCATCGGGCCTGGCCGTGGATTCGGTGAGGATGCCGCCGGCCTTGGCGCCGTCGAGCATCAGGTCATTGGGCCATTTCAGGCGGGTGCGGGGGCCGGCCGCCCGCTGAAGGGCCACGGCGCCGAGCAGCGCCCATTGCGGCGCCTCGCGCAGGGCCGCGTTGGGCCTGAGCAGGATGGAGATGGAGAGATTGCCGGCCGGCGACTGCCAGGCGCGCCCCTTTGTGCCGCGCCCGGCGGTTTGCCGGTGGGCGAGGATGGCCAACCCCTCCGGCTCCCCCGCCTCGGCCAGCTCGGCCAGCAGGCTGGAGGTGCTGGGCAGCGTCTCGTGGACGACCAGCCGGAACTTCACCCGAGGATGGAGGCGACGGCCTGCCGCGCCGCGGCCAGCAGGGGCGCTGGGAAAAGGAAGAAGAAGGCGGTGAACAGCCCCGTCCCCGCCAGCACCACGGAGAGCGAGGCCGGCCGCGGGTCGAAACCCGGCAGGCCGGGGTCGAAATACATCACCTTGATCACCCTGAGATAGTAATAGGCGGAGACGATCGAGGAGAGCACGCCGACGAGCGCCAGGAAGTAGAAGCCACCCTCGATGGCCGGCAGCAGGACATAGAGCTTGCCGAAGAAGCCGGCCAAAGGCGGCACGCCGGCCATGGAGAACATGAAGACGGCCATGGCCAGCGCCATGGCAGGGTCGTTCCGCCCCAGGCCGGCGAGATCGTCGATGCCCTCCACCGCGCGCCCGTCGCGGCGCATGGCGATGAGCACGGCGAAGGCGCCGATATTCATGAACAGGTAGATGGCCATGTAGACGAGCACGCCGCGCAGCCCGCTTTCGCCACCCACGGCGAGCCCCATCAGCGCGAAGCCGATATGGCCGATGGAGGAATAGGCCATCAGCCGCTTGATGTTGCGCTGCCCGATGGCGGCCAGCGCGCCGAGCACCATGGAGCCGAGCGAGGCGAGGATGATCACCTGCTGCCACTGACTGGCCACGTCACCGAACGGTCCGGCCAGGATGCGCGTCAGCAGCGCCACCGCCGCGATCTTCGGCGCGGAGGCGAAGAAGGCGGTGATGGGGGTGGGGGCGCCTTCATAGACATCGGGCGTCCACATATGGAAGGGCACGGCGGAGATCTTGAAGGCCAGGGCGGCGATGATGAAGACGATGCCCACGATCACGCCGGCGGAAACCCCCTGCTGCGCCGAAAGCGCATCCGCCAGGCGGTCGAAATTCGTGGTGCCGGCGAAGCCATAGACCAGCGAGGCGCCATACAGGAGCAATCCGGAGGCCAGCGCGCCCAGAACAAAATATTTCAGCCCGGCTTCCGAGGCGCGGGAATTGTCGCGGTCGATGGCGGCCAGAACATAAAGCGGCAGCGAGAGCAGCTCGAGCCCCATGTACAGCGACATCAGGTCATTGGCCGAGATCATCACCATCATGCCGGTGGTGGCGAAGAGGATCAGGACGGGGATCTCGAAGCGGGCGAGGCCCTCGCGCTCGAAGAAATCCATGGCCAGGACGAGACCCATGGCGGCGCCCAGGATGCACAGCAGCTTCATGAAGCCGGAGAAGCTATCGGCCACATATTGCCCGCCGAAGGCCGTGCCCTCCTTCTGCGCCAGCACCAGCACGGCGGCGAGAAGCAAGGCGCCGAGCACGGCCAGCGAGATGGCGAAGCTGTTGTCCTTTTTGGGGATCACGCCGGCGAGCAGGATGACGAGGCCCGAGACGGCCAGGACGATCTCGGGCAGGGCCAGGGTCCAGTTCATGGGGCAACTCCGGCCAGGCGCGCGACACCCATGGCCGTCTGGTGCTGCTGAACGAGCTGCGCGACCGAGGCCTGGAAGAACTGGGTGAAGGAGGAGGGGTAGAGCCCCATCCACAGGGTGAGAAGGATCAGGGGGGCGAAGATGGCGTGTTCGCGTGGCGAGAGGTCGGCCAGCCCCTTCAGGCTGTCGCGGGTGACGCGGCCGAAGGCCACGCGGCGGTAGAGCAGCAGCATATAGGCCGCACCCAGGATCATGCCGGTGGCGGCACCGAGCGCCACCCAGGGGTTCACCGCCCAGGCGCCGAGGATGACCAGGAATTCTCCGGGGAAACCCGCCGTGCCCGGCAAAGCCACCGAGGCCATGGTGAAGAGCATGAAGACCAGCGCATAAGCCGGGATGATTTTCGCCACCCCGCCATAGCGGGCGATCTCGCGGGTATGCTCGCGGTCATACAGCACGCCGACGCACAGGAAGAGCGCTGCGGAGACGACGCCGTGCGAGAGCATCTGGAACAGCGCGCCCTCGATCCCCTGCACATTGGCGGTGAAGATGCCGATGGTGACGATGCCCATATGGGCGACCGAGGAATAGGCGATCAGCTTCTTCATGTCGGTCTGCGCGAGCGCGACCAGGCTGGTGTAGACCACGGCAACGACGGAGAGGGTGAAGATGAAGGGCGCGAATTGCGCCGACGCCTCGGGCAGCATGGGCAGCGAGAAGCGCAGGAACCCATAGCCGCCCATCTTCAGCAGCACGCCGGCGAGGATGACCGAGCCCGCGGTCGGCGCCTCGACATGCGCGTCGGGCAGCCAGGTGTGCACCGGCCACATCGGCACCTTCACCGCGAAGGAGGCGAAGAAGGCGAAGAAGATCCAGGGCTGCCAGGCCGAGGAGACCTTCTTGGCCATGAGTTCCGGGATGTCGGTGGTGCCGGCGGAATTCCACAGCACGATGATGGCGAGCAGCATCAGCACCGAGCCGGCAAAAGTGTAGAGGAAGAATTTGTAGGCGGCATAGACCCGCCTCGCCCCGCCCCAGACGCCGATGATCAGGAACATCGGGATCAGCACGCCCTCGAAGAAAATGTAGAACAGCATGAAGTCGAGTGAGACAAACATGCCGATCATCATGGTCTCCAGGACCAGGAAGGCGATCATGTATTCGCGCACGCGGGTCTGGATGCTGTCCCAGCTCGCCAGGATGCAGATGGGCGTAAGCAGGGTGGAGAGCAGGACGAAGAGCACCGAGATGCCGTCCACGCCCAGGTGATAGCCGATGCCGAGATCGGGCATCCATTCCGACTGTTCCTGGAACTGGAAGCCGGCGACGGAGGTGTCGAACTGCGCCCAGAGCACCAGGGAGAGCGCGAAGACGATCAGCGAGGTCCACAGCGCCGTCCAGCGGGCGTTCGAGGCGACCACGGCATCGTCGCCGCGCACGAGCATGATGATCAGCGCGCCGACGAGCGGCAGGAAGGTGAGCAGCGAGAGCAGGGGAAATCCGGCGGCATTCATGGCTCAGCGCCCCAGCAGGAAGATGGAGACGAAGACGACGAGGCCGATGATCATGGCGAAGGCGTAGCTCGCCACCCTGCCCGTCTGCAGCGCCACGGCGCCGCGCGACGCGCCGCTGGCCAGCGACGCCGCGCCATTGGGCATGCCGTCGATGTATTTGGTGTCGCCGGTCTTCCACAGGAAATTGGCGGCGCGCATGGCCGGCTTCACGAAGATGCGGTCATACAGCTCATCGAAATACCATTTGTTGAGCAGGAAGCGGTAGACGCCCGGCACGGCTGCCGCGAGCTGCCCGGGCACTTTCGGGAAGCCCATATAGAGCAGGAAGGCGAGGCCGATGCCGGAGAAGGCGACGGCCTTGGCCACGGTGGGCACCCATTCGGGGGCGTGGTGCAGCGCCTCCATCATATGCTTCTCGGGCAGGTTGAAAATCGCCGCACCCCAGAATTCTGCCGCGTGGTCGCCGATGAAATAGGGCGCGAAGACAAAGCCGGTGGTGATGGCGCCAATGCTCAGCACCAGCAGCGGCACCAGCATGACCCAGGGGCTTTCATGGACGTGATCCATGGTGTGGGCATCGGCCCGCGGCGCGCCATGGAAGGTGAGGATGATCAGGCGCCAGGAATAGAAGGCGGTGAGGAAAGCGGCCAGCGCGCCGCAGATGAAGGCATAGACCCCCACGCCGGAATGCGCGGCCATGGCGCCCTCCAGGATCGCGTCCTTGGAATAGTAGCCGGCGAAGAGGGGAATGCCGGCCAGGGCCAGCGAGCCCACCCACATCACCGCATAGGTGATGGGGATTTTTCGCCAGATGCCGCCCATTTTCCGGATATCCTGCTCATCCGACATCGCATGGATGACCGAGCCGGCACCCAGGAAGAGCAGCGCCTTGAAGAAGGCGTGGGTGAAGAGGTGGAAGATCGCGGCCTGGTACAGCCCGACGCCGGCGGCGAAGAACATGTAGCCGAGCTGCGAACAGGTGGAATAGGCGATGATCCGCTTGATGTCGTTCTGCACGCAGCCGATGGTCGCGGCGAACAACGCGGTCGAGGCGCCGACCACGGTGACGATGGCGAGCGCCACGGGCGCAAATTCCATCACCGGCGACATGCGCGCCATGAGGAACACGCCGGCGGTGACCATGGTGGCGGCATGGATGAGGGCGGAGACGGGTGTGGGCCCCTCCATCGCATCCGGCAGCCAGGTGTGCAGCCCGAGCTGCGCCGATTTGCCGCAGGCGCCGAGGAAGAGCAGCACGCCGATGACCTCCAGCGCCGGCAGGCCCACGAAGGTGGCACTGGCCTGGGCGGGCGCGGCCGCGAAGATGGCGGAGAATTCGACCGAGCCGAAGGTGGCGAAGGTGAGCGCCATGCCGAGCATGAAGAACAGGTCGCCGACACGGTTGACGATGAAAGCCTTCATCGCGGCCGCGCAGGCGCTTTCCTTCTCATACCAGTAGCCGATGAGCAGGTAGCTCGCGAGGCCCACGCCCTCCCAGCCGAAGAAAAGCTGCACGAGGTTGTCGGCAGTGACCAACATCAGCATCATGAAGGTGAAGAGGCTGAGATAGGCGAAGAAGCGCGGCCGCGTCGCGTCGTGGCTCATGTAGCCAACGGAGTAGATATGGATGAGGGTGGAGATGAAGGTGACCATCGCCACCATCACCGCCGAGAGCGTGTCGTAGCGCAGCGCCCAGTTGAACTCGAGATCGCCGACATCGAGCCAGGTCACGATCTGCACGGTCTGCGGCTGGCCCAGGAAAGCGACCTGCCAGAAGGCCAAAGCGCCGCACAGCGCGGCGAGCGCCATGCACAGCACGGTCACCCATTGCGCCGCCCGGTCGCCGATCCAGCGGCCGAAGAAGCCCGCTATGGTCGCGCCCAGCAGCGGGAAGAAAACGGCTCCGACTAACACCGGATCAGCCTTTCAGCGCCGAGATATCCTCGACCTCGATGGTTCCGCGGTTGCGGAAGTAGATGACGAGAATGGCGAGGCCAATGGCGGCTTCCGCGGCCGCCACGGTGAGGATGAACATGGCGAAGATCTGCCCGGCCAGATCGTCCAGCGCCGCCGAGAAGCCGACCAGGTTCATGTTCACCGAGAGCAGGATCAGCTCCACGCTCATCAGGATGACGATGACGTTCTTGCGGTTCATGAAGATGCCGAAGACGCCGAGGACGAAGAGGATGGCGCCCACCGTGAGATAGTGGCCCAGGCCGATGGTGAACATCAGTGGTGCCCCCCGTGCTCGATTTTTTGCGGCGGTGGCGGCGGCTCGGGCAGCTTGCGGCGCAGGATGTCGGCGGTGGCGACACCCTGGCCCAGGGCCGGGTTGAGGCTTTCCACCTGGCCGAGGCGTGCGAGTTGCGCTTCGACGCTTTGCGCGCGGGTGTTCTTGCGGTCACGCAGGGTGAGCACGATGGCGCCGATCATGGCCACGAGCAGGATCAGGCCGGAGATCTGGAAGAGGTAGATGTAGTCGGTGTAGAGCACGCGGCCGATCGCCTCGGTATTGCTGGCGCCGCCGGGGGTTGGCGACAGGCGCAGATCGGCCGCGTCCGTGCTGAACTGCCAGGCGCCGAGGACGAAAAGCAATTCGAGAAACAGGATGCCGCCGACCACCGCGCCGAAGGGGGCATACCGTTGAAAGCCCTCGCGGAGCTGGGTGAAGTCGATGTCGAGCATCATCACCACGAAGAGGAACAGCACCGCGACGGCGCCGACATAGACGATGACCAGGATCATCGCCAGGAACTCGGCGCCGGCGATGAGGAAGAGGGCCGCGGCGTTGAAGAAGGCCAGGATCAGGTACAGCACCGAATGCACGGGGTTGCGGCTGGTCACCACCATTGTCGCGGAGGCGATGAGGATGAAGGCGAAGAGGTAGAAGGCCAGGGCGATCATCGGTAGGGCGCGTCCAGTTCCAGGCGCTTGGCCAGGATCGGCTCCCAGCGGTCGCCATTCGCGAGCAGCCGGTCCTTGTCGTACATCAGCTCCTCGCGCGTTTCGGTGGCGAATTCGAGGTTGGGGCCTTCGACGATGGCATCCACCGGGCAGGCTTCCTCGCAGAGCCCGCAATAGATGCACTTCGTCATGTCGATGTCGTAGCGCGTGGTGCGGCGCGAGCCGTCCTCGCGCGGTTCGGCCTCGATGGTGATGGCCTGGGCCGGGCAGATGGCTTCGCACAGCTTGCAGGCGATGCAGCGTTCTTCCCCGTTGGGGTAGCGGCGCAGCGCGTGCTCGCCCTTGAAGCGCGGCGAGATCGGCGCTTTTTCATAGGGGTAGTTGATGGTGGCCTTGGGCCGGAACATTTCCCGGAAGGTGGAGGCCATGCCGGAGACGATTTCCACCAGCAGGAAGGAGCGGGCGAGCCGGTCGAGGTTCATGCTGGCAGCCACCCCATGATCTTGAGTGTGAAGGCGGTGAGAACCAGCCAGAACAGCGTGAAGGGCAGAAAGATCTTCCAACCCAGACGCATCAGCTGGTCATAGCGGTAGCGCGGGAAGGTGGCGCGCACCCAGATGAAGCAGAACAGCACCGCCGCCACCTTGAGCGCGAACCAGAGCGGCCCAGGCAGCCAGTTCAGCGGCGCGATGTCGAGAGGCGGATACCAGCCACCCAGAAAGAGGATGACGGTCAGCGCCGACATCAGGATCATGTTCGCGTATTCGCCGAGGAAGAACAGCGCGAAGGACATCGACGAATATTCGACGAAGAACCCGGCGACCAGCTCGCTCTCGCCCTCGGGCAGGTCGAAGGGGGCGCGGTTGGTTTCGGCGAGTGCCGAGATGAAGAAGATCACGAACATCGGAAACAGGGGAATGGCGAACCAGAGGTTCTGCTGTGCCCGCACGATTTCCGTCAGGTTCAGGCTGCCCACGCAGAGCAGCACGGTGACGATGACGAAGCCGATCGAGACCTCGTAGCTGACCATCTGCGCCGCCGAGCGCAGCGCGCCGAGGAAGGCGTATTTAGAGTTGGACGCCCAGCCCGCGATGATGATGCCGTAAACGCCCAGCGAGCTGACCGCGAAGAGGTAGAGAATGCCGACATTGATATCGGCGATCGCCCAGCCATCATTCACCGGGATCACCGCCCAGGCGATCATCGCCAGCAGGAAGGTGAGCATCGGCGCGCCGAGAAAGAGGTAGCGGCTGGCGCCGGAGGGGATGATCGTCTCCTTCATCAGCATTTTTATCGCGTCGGCGAAGGGCTGGAGCATGCCGAAGGGGCCGACCATGTTCGGCCCCTTGCGCATCTGCATCAGCGCCAGGACTTTTCGCTCGGCCCAGGTCAGGTAGGCGACGCAAAGCAGCACGGGCACCAGCAGGGCCAGGGTCTGCGCCACGGTGAGGGCGGCGATGCCGACCGAGGTGGTGAGGAACCAGTCCATCCTATTCGGCCGCCATGGCTGGGGTTTGGGCGGCCTGGGCGCAGGCCGCCATGGTCGGGCTGGCGCGGGTGATGGGGTCCACCTGCCAGTAGTTTTTGTCCGCCGCCGCGAAGGGGAGGTCGGACAGGGCGCCGGCCGGCGGGGCGACCAGCGCGGTGTCCGGGACGATGCCGGCGAAGAGCGGGTGCTGCGCGCGAAGCTGTTCCAGCGTGTCGAAAGGCAGCGGCTTGCCCAGGGCGGCCGAGGCGGCGCGGAGGATTTTCCAGTCCTCGCGGGCTTCACCCGGCGGCAGCACGGCGGTGTAGGCGCGCTGCATGCGGCCCTCGGTGTTCAGCCAGGTGCCGTCCTTTTCGGTATAGGCGGCGCCGGGGAGGATGACATCGGCCCGGGCGGCCGCTGCATCGCCATGATGGCCCTGATAGACCACGAAGGTGTTTTCGCCGATCCGCGCGGGGTCGAAGCCGTCGGCACCGAGCAGCCAGAGGGCATCGACGCCGCCGCCCATCATGGCGGCGAGGTCCAGCCCGCCAGGGCCGGGCACAAAACCCAGTTCCAGCGCCGCGACCTGGCCGCCGAAGGCATGGAGCAGATTGAAACCGTTCCACTCCGGCGTCGGGGTTGCCATCTCCCAGGCGCGGGCGAGCAGGCCGGCGCCATCCGGGCGGGCCAGCGCGGCGCGGCCGAGGATGACCATGGGGCGCTCGGCGCCGGCCAGGAAATCCGTTTCCAGGGTGACGTTCGTGGCACCATAGGTCAGGTCCGTGGCCGGGCCGACATAGGCCACTTTCAGCCCGGCCAGTGTCGCCTTGCGGATGCGGGCGTTGATGACCGGCGCTTCCAGGCGCGGGTTGCTGCCGATGATCAGCAGCCGGTCGGCGGCCTCGATTCCGGCGATGCCGGTGTTGAAAAGATGATGGGCGCGGTGGGTGCCGGTGATCGCCTCGCCGGCCTGGCGGCAATCGAGGTTTGCGGAGCCGAGCGTGCCCATGAGTGATTTGAGGGCGAAAACGGCCTCGGCATCGACGGTGTCACCCACCACGGCGCCTAGCCGGCCCCTGAAGCGGGCCGCGATTTCGGAAAACGCCTCTGCCCATGTCGCGGGGGCGAGTTTGCCGTTCCGGCGTACCCAGGGCCGATCGAGACGCCGCCGCTTCAGCCCGTCGAAGGAAAAGCGGCCGCGGTCGCCCATCCATTCCTCGTTGATGGCCTCATCCTGGCGCGGGAGGATGCGCAGCACCTCGCCGCCGCGGGTGTCGATGCGGATGGGGGTGCCGGTGGCGTCCAGCACGTCGATGCTGTCGGTTTTCGTCAGCTCCCAGGGGCGGGAGACGAAGGCGTAGGGGCGGCTGGTGAGTGCTCCGACGGGGCAGATGTCGATGAGGTTGCCGGAGAGTTCGGAGGAGAGCGCCTTTTCGACATAGGTGCCGACCTCCATCGATTCCCCACGCCCGGTGGCGCCAAGCTCCGGCACCCCCGCGACTTCGGTGGCGAAGCGGATGCAGCGGGTGCACTGAATGCAGCGCGTCATCACCGTCTTGATGAGCGGACCGATATTCTTGTCTTTGACGACCCGCTTCTGTTCCTGAAACCGAGAAGAATCCTTGCCATAGGCCATGGCCTGGTCCTGCAGGTCGCACTCGCCGCCCTGGTCGCAGATCGGGCAATCCAGCGGGTGGTTGATCAGCAGGAACTCCATCACGCCGCGGCGGGCGTTGCGGACCATGGGGGTATCGGTGAAGACCTTCATGCCGTCCATGACGGGATAGGCGCAGGAGGCGACGGGCTTCGGGGCCTTTTCGACCTCGACCAGGCACATCCGGCAATTGCCGGCGACGGAGAGGCGTTCGTGATAGCAGAAGCGCGGGATTTCGGCGCCGGCGAGCTCGCAGGCTTGCAGCACGGAGGCGCCGTTGGGGACTTCGACTTCGATGCCGTCGACGGTGACTTTGGCCATGTCTCTACTCCGCCGCCATCACGGCATGCGCGGCCGAATAAGCCGCAATCCGCTCTTCCATCATCGGCCTAAAATGCCGGATCAACCCCTGAACCGGCCAAACCCCGCCATCGGCGAGCGCGCAGATCGTGTGCCCCTCAATCTGCCGCGTCACCTGCTCCAGCACATCGATCTCGGAAACCTCCGCCCGCCCCTCGACCATGCGCAGCATCACCCTGTTCACCCAGCCCATGCCCTCGCGGCAGGGCGTGCACTGGCCGCAGCTCTCATGCTTGTAGAAGGCGGAGAGGCGCTGGATGGCCTTGATCAGGTCGGTCGACTTGTCCATCACGATCACCCCTGCCGTGCCGAGGCCGGTCTTGTGTTCGCGCAGCGCGTCGAAATCCATCAGCACATCGTCGCAGACGCTTTTGGGGATCATCGGCGTGGACGACCCGCCAGGGATCACCGCCAGCAGATTGTCCCACCCCCCGCGCACGCCGCCGGCATGGCGATCGATCAGCTCGCGCAGCGGGATGCTCATTTCCTCTTCGACGTTGCAGGGCTTGTTCACATGCCCCTGCAGGCAGAAGATTTTCGTGCCTGAATTCTTCGCCCGGCCGAAGCCGGCGAACCACGAAGCCCCGCGCCTGAGAATGGTCGGCGCCACGGCGATGGTCTCAACATTGTTCACCGTGGTCGGGCAGCCATAGAGGCCGACGGCGGCGGGGAATGGCGGTTTCATCCGCGGCATGCCCTTCTTGCCTTCGAGGCTTTCGATGAGGGCGGTTTCCTCGCCGCAGATATAGGCGCCGGCGCCGCGGTGGACGTAGAGCTCGTAATCATAGCCCGAGCCGGCGGCGTTCTTGCCGAGAAGCCCGGCGCCATAGGCCTCGTCGATCGCGGCCTGGAGGATTTTTGCCTCATGGGCGTATTCGCCGCGAATATAGATGTAGCCCGCCGAAGCGCCCATGGCGGAGCCGGCGATCAGGCAGCCCTCGATCAGCTTGTGCGGATCGTGGCGGATGATGTCGCGGTCCTTGCAGGTGCCGGGCTCGGATTCATCGGCGTTCACCACGAGGTAGCAGGGCCGGCCATCGGTCGCCTTGGGCATGAAGGACCACTTCATGCCGGTGGGGAAACCAGCGCCGCCGCGTCCCCGCAGCCCGCTTTCCTTCATCTCGTTGACGATCCAGTCGCGGCCCTTCTGGATGATCGCGGCCGTGCCGTCCCAGTCGCCGCGCATTTGCGCCGCCGCCAGGTTCCACGGCTTGGTGCCGTAGAGGTTGGTGAAGATGCGGTCCTTGTCGTGCAATGCCATGGCTCAGCCCTCCACCAGCACGATGGGGCCGCCTTCGGGCGCGCTGGTCTGCCGGCCGATGCTGCTGCCGGGTGCCGGCCGCTCGCCTGATTTCAGCGCTTCGATCAGCGCCACCGTGCGCTCGTAGTTCAGATCCTCGTGGTAATCCTCGTCGATGCAGAGCATCGGCGCGTTCACGCAGGCGCCCATGCATTCCACCTCGGAAAGCGTGAACAGCCCATCGGCGGAGCTGTCGCCATAGCCCTTCAGCCCACCCGCGTCCTTGCAGGCCCGCAGCACGTCATCCGAACCGCGTAGCCAGCATGGCGTGGTGCCGCAGACCTGCAAATGGTAGCGGCCCATCTTTTTGAGATTGAACATGAAGTAGAAGCTGGCGACCTCATAGACGCGGATCGGCGCCATCCCCAGCCGCTCGGCCACCATATCCATGGCCACGCGCGGCACCCAGGCGCTGCCGGTCTGCCGGCCCATCTGATACTGCACCTGGTAGAGCAACGGGATCACCGCGCTGGCCTGCTTGCCCGCGGGGTAGCGGGGCAGGATTTTCGCGATGTTCGCTTCCGCCTCGGCGTCGAACACAAAGCTCGTCGGTTCGTCACTCACCGGTCGATTTCTCCGAACACGATATCAAGGCTGCCGATGATGGCCACGGCATCGGCCAGCATGTGGCCCTTCGAGAGCACCTCCATCGCCTGGAGATGGGCATAGCCCGGAGCCCGGATCTTGCAGCGATAGGGTTTGTTCGTGCCATCCGCCACGAGATAGACACCGAACTCGCCCTTCGGCGCCTCCACCACTGAATAGGTCGCGCCCGCGGGCACGTGGTAGCCCTCGGTGTAGAGCTTGAAGTGATGGATCAGCGCTTCCATCGAGCGCTTCATGGTGCCGCGGCTGGGCGGCGCGATCTTGTTGTCCAGCACCTTCACCGGCCCGGGCTTCATCTGCTTCAGGCACTGGTCGATGATCCGCAACGACTGCCGCATTTCGGCGATGCGCACGAGGTAGCGGTCATAGCAGTCGCCATGGCGGCCCACGGGGATGTCGAATTCCATCCGGTCATAAACGTCGTATGGCTGCGTCCGGCGCAGATCCCACGGCAGGCCGGAGGCGCGCAGGCAGGGGCCGGAGAAACCCCATTCGATCGCCTGCTCGGCCGTCATGATGCCGATATCGACGGTGCGCTGCTTGAAGATGCGGTTGTCGGTCAACAACCCTTCCAGCTTTTCGATGAAGGCGGGGAATTGTTCGCACCAAGCGGCGATGCGGGTCTCCATACCGGCGGGCAGGTCCTTGGCCACGCCGCCGGGGCGGAAGTAGTTGGCGTGGTAGTGCGAACCGCTGACCTGCTCATACATTTCCAGCAGATGTTCGCGCTGCTCGAAGCCCCAAAGCGCTGGGGTGATGGCGCCGCAATCAAGGGCATAGGTGGTGATATTCAGCAGATGGTTCAGTATGCGCGTGATCTCGGAGAACAGCACGCGAATATACTGCGCCCGCTCCGGTATATCCTTCTCGATCCCCAGCAGCCGCTCCGTCCCCAGTGCGAAGGCATGCTCCATGCACATCGGGCTGACGTAATCCAGCCGGTCGAAATAGGGCAGCGCCTGCAAGTAGGTCTTGTACTCGATCAACTTCTCGGTGCCGCGATGCAGCAGGCCGATATGCGGGTCGGCGCGTTCGACGATCTCGCCCTGCATCTCCAGGATGAGCCGCAGCACGCCATGCGCCGCCGGATGCTGCGGGCCGAAATTGATCGTGTGGCTGTCGACCTGAACCTTGTTGGGCGCGAGGTTCGTGGTGGTGATACTCATGGTTTCGGCCCCTCCACCCGGTTCAGGTGAACCTTCTCGTCACCCGGCAAGGTGGTCATCGCCTCCCAGGGGCTCAGGAAATCGAAACTGCGAAAATCCTGGGTCAGCGACACCGGCTCATAGACCACCTGCTTGCGCTCCTCGTCATAGCGCAGCTCGACATGGCCGCTAAGGGGAAAATCCTTGCGCAGCGGGTGGCCCTCGAAGCCATAATCTGTGAGCAACCGGCGCAGGTCGGAGAGCCCCTCGAAGACCACGCCATACATGTCCCAGGTCTCACGCTCGAACCAGGTGGCCGAGGGCCAGATGCCGGCGACCGAGGGCACTGGCGTCGCCTCGCCCGCCGGCACGACGACGCGCAGGCGATGGTTCAGGGTGAGGCTGAGCAGGTTGTAGACCACGTCGAACCGCTCGGGGCGTTCGGGCCAGTCGACACCGCAAATGTCCATGCATTGGGCGAACTCCAGCCCCGGCGTGTCGCGAAGCCGGAGCATCAACGCCACCAGCCCCTCGCGCCCCGTATGCAGCACCAACTCGGCACCCGCGCGCTCGGTGGTCAGCACGACGTCGGGGAGCACAGCCAGCACGGCCGCCTGCAGCGCCTCAACCACGGAGGATGGTCCCGGTGCGACGGATCTTCTTCTGCAGTTGCATGATGCCATAGACCAGCGCCTCGGCCGTCGGCGGGCAGCCCGGCACGTAGATGTCCACGGGCACGATCCGGTCGCAGCCCCGCACCACGGCGTAGGAATAATGGTAGTAGCCGCCGCCATTGGCGCAGCTGCCCATCGAGATCACCCAGCGCGGCTCGCCCATCTGATCGAAAACCTTTCGCAGCGCCGGCGCCATCTTGTTTGTCAACGTGCCGGCCACGATCATCACATCGGATTGCCGCGGCGAACCGCGGGGGATGATGCCGAATCGGTCGAGGTCATAGCGCGCCATATAGGCGTGGATCATCGGCACGGCGCAGCAGGCGAGGCCGAAGGTCATCGGCCAGAGCGAGCCGGTCCGCGCCCAGTTCACCACCTTGTCGAGATTGGCGACGACAAAACCCTTATCCTCGATCTCGCCGGTGATGCCGCCGATGACCGCGTCCTGCTCCGGCCCGGGAGGGAGCGCCGCCTTGTTCCAAGCGAGATCGCTCATTGCCAATCCAGCGCCCCCTTGCGCCATTCATAGATGAAACCGACCGTCAGCACGCTGAGGAACCCCATCATCGACAGGAAGCCGAGCCAGCCGATCTCCCCCAGCGTCACCGCCCAGGGGAAGAGGAAGGCCACTTCCAGGTCGAAGATGATGAAGAGGATGGCGACGAGGTAGAAGCGTACATCGAAGCGCCGGCGCGTGTCATCGAAGGGCTCGAAGCCGCATTCATAGGCCGAGAGCTTTTCCGGATTGGGTTTTTGGCGCGCCACCAGCAGGGCGCCGCCGACCATGGCCAGCGCGATTCCGCCGGCGATGCCGATGAACACGAGGATCGGGAAATACTCCCCGAGCAGATTGGCATTCATGCCCTGTGGCCCCTCAACGCGCTTCGGTGAAGCATTGGCCGCGCCACGCCCCGCCGGGGAAGCCGGCGTGGTGCGGTGCAGCGTGGCCGGACCATAACCATTCGGCGCCGCTTTCGCCATAGCCGGAGCGCGCAAAACGCCGCCGCCGGCATGAGCTTGCGGCAATGGGCGAAGCAAAAGACAAGACATGTGTGGGAGGTGACTGGCGCGAGTGACGGGGCTCGAACCCGCGACCTCCGGCGTGACAGGCCGGCGCTCTAACCAACTGAGCTACACCCGCAATCCAGGAGCCGGGGTATGATGGGAGGCTTGGTTTGTGTCAAGCGCGGGTCGGGGTAAAATCCCAGGGCGGGCGGCAGAAAAGGAATGGGCGCTGACGGGTTCGAACCGCCGACATCCTGCGTGTAAAGCAGGCGCTCTACCGGCTGAGCTAAGCGCCCCGGTGGATGCTTTCCTAGCCCATTTCACAGCCAGCTGGAAATCCGCTCCAGCGGCTTCTTGCGCGTGGCATGCACGGGGATGGAGGCATGCGGCTCGGGGTGGCCCACCACCACCATCATCACCGGCTTCTCATGCCCTGGCCGCTCGCAGATCCGGTTGAGGAAGCGCATGGGGTTTGGGGTATGGGTAAGCGTGGCCAGCCCCGCCGCGTGCAGCGCCAGCAGCAGGAAGCCGGTGGCGATGCCGACACTTTCGGTGATGTAGTAGTTCTGCCGCATCTCGCCCTCGACAGCGCCGCCGCGGCGCTGGCCGAAGATGGCGATGATGGCCGGGGCCTTCTCCAGGAATCCCTTATCGGCATCGGTGCCGAGCGGGGCCAGCGCTTCGAGCCATTCCTGCCCGGCCTTGCCGGCGTAGAAGACGCGCTCCTCCTCCTCCGCCGCCTCGCGGATCGCGCGTTTGCGGGCCGGGTCGGTGATGACAGCGAAGTGCCATGGCTGGTGGTTGGCGCCCGAGGGCGCGGTGCCGGCGGCCAGGATGGCGGCCTCGATCACCGCGCGGGGGATGGGTCCCGCGCCGATCTCGCGGCAGGAGCGGCGATTGGCGATGCCGGCGGCGAAGGCCTGGGCCGCGGCGATTCGCTGGGTGTCGTCCATCGCCGGATAGGCGATCCAGGGAATGGCCTCATGCGGTGTCATCGCGGCTCCTGTGGCGGGCGAAAAAAAAGCCGGCCCCTCGCGGGACCGGCTGTTGGGTGTCAGGCGGGAGGCCTCAGTTCACCGCGTCCTTCAGGGCCTTGCCGGCCTTGAAGCGCACGGTCGTGCTGGCGGGGATCTTGATCTCCTCGCCCGTGCGCGGGTTGCGGCCCTTGCCGGCCTTGCGCTTGGAAGTGCTGAAGGTGCCGAAGCCGACCAGGCGAACCTCGCCGCCATTGGTCTTCAGCGTCTCCTCTACCGCCGCGAAAATCGCATCGACGACCTCACCAGCCTTCGCCTTGGAGATGTCACCCGCCTCGGCCACTACGGCCACCAGATCCTGCTTGTTCATCACGCCCCCCTGGGGAACCAAGGGGCCGGCCGATTCCGGCCCCGCAAACTCGCTGGACACTAGGTGCAGCGGTTTTGGGCCGTCAACCACACCCCCCGATTTATCCCCGGAAATCCGCCATTTTTTGCCCCTTCAGGGGGGTTGACCAGCCCGTCCACAAAAAAGGGCGCCATCGCCGGCGCCCTTTCATCGAGTCGTTGATCACGAATGACTGATCAATGCGGCCGCACGACCGTCGATTCGCCGGTTGCCGGCACCGCCGGCACCTCCTCCGGCTCCACCCATTCGATGGCGACGGGCGGGCGGACCAGGGCCTGGGCGATCACCTCGTCGACATGGCTGACGGCAAAGATCTTCAGGCCCTTTTTCACATTGTCCGGGATCTCCGCCAAGTCCTTCTCGTTGTCCTTGGGGATGAAGACGGTCTTGATGCCGGCGCGCAGGGCCGCAAGCAGTTTTTCCTTCAACCCGCCGATGGGCAGCACGCGCCCACGCAACGTGATCTCGCCCGTCATCGCCACGTCCCGCCGGATGGGGATGCCGGTCAGCACCGAGACGATGGAGGTCGCCATGGCGATGCCTGCGGAAGGCCCATCCTTCGGCGTCGCCCCTTCGGGCACATGCACGTGGATGTCGCGTTTTTCGAACAGCGTGGGCTTGATGCCGAAGGTGGTGGAGCGGCTGCGGACATAGGACAGCGCGGCACTCACGCTCTCCTTCATCACATCGCCCAGCTGGCCCGTCGGCTTGATGTTGCCCTTGCCCGGCACCACCACGCTCTCGATGGTCAGGATATCGCCGCCCACCTCGGTCCAGGCCAGGCCGGTGACGACGCCGACCATGTCCTCGCTCTCCGCCTCACCGAAGCGGAACTTGGCCACACCGGCATACTTGGCCATGTTCTTCTTGTTGATCACGACCTTCTTGGTCTTGAGGGTCACGATCTCCTTCACCGCCTTGCGGGCCAGGCCGCCGATCTCACGCTCCAGGCTGCGGACACCGGCTTCGCGCGTGTAGGTGCGGACCAACTCGCGCAGCACGTCATCGGCCACCGACCATTCGGTGGGCTTGAGGCCATTGGCCTCGCTCACCTTGGGCATGAGGTGGCGCTTGGCGATCTCGACTTTTTCGTCCTCGGTGTAGCCGGGGATGCGGATGATCTCCATGCGGTCCAGCAAGGGCTGGGGCATGCGCAGCGAGTTCGCCGTCGTGACGAACATCACGTCGGAGAGGTCGTAATCCACCTCCAGATAGTGGTCGGCGAAGGTGGCGTTCTGTTCGGGGTCGAGCACCTCCAGCAACGCGCTGGACGGGTCGCCGCGCCAATCCGCGCCCAGCTTGTCGATCTCGTCGAGCAGGAAGAGCGGGTTGGACGTCTTGGCCTTCTTCATGCCCTGAATGACCTTGCCGGGCATCGAGCCGATATAGGTCCGGCGGTGGCCGCGCACCTCCGCCTCATCGCGCACGCCGCCGAGCGACATGCGCACGAAATTGCGGCCGGTGGCCTTGGCGATGCTCTTGCCCAGGCTGGTCTTGCCCACGCCGGGCGGGCCGACCAGGCACAGGATGGGGCCGCGGATCTTCGGGCTGCGCGACTGCACCGCCAGGTATTCGGTGATCCGCTCCTTCACCTTGTCCAGACCATAATGATCGGCATCGAGCACGGCCTCGGCCGCGACGACGTCGTTCTTCACCTTGGATTTCTTCTTCCAGGGGATGCTCAGCATCCAGTCGAGATAGTTGCGCACAACCGTGGCTTCGGCCGACATCGGGCTCATGCTGCGCAGCTTCTTCAGCTCCGCCATCGCCTTCTCGCGGGCTTCCTTGGAGAGCTTGGTCTCGCGGATCTTGGCTTCCAGCTCGGCGGCCTCGTCGCGGCCCTCCTCGCCTTCGCCGAGCTCCTTCTGGATCGCCTTCAGCTGCTCGTTCAGATAGTACTCGCGCTGGGTCTTCTCCATCTGCCGCTTGACGCGGTTGCGGATTTTCTTCTCGACCTGCAGGACGCCGATCTCGCCTTCCATGTGCTGGAAGACGCGCTCCAGCCGGGGTGCGACGCCGGTGATCTCCAGCAGTTCCTGCTTCTCGGGAATTTTGATCGAGAGGTGGCAAGCGACGGTATCGGCCAGCTTGGCCGGGTCGTCGATCTGGTTGACCGAGACCAGCACCTCCGGCGCGATCTTCTTGTTGAGCTTGATGTAGCTCTCGAACTGGCTGACCACGGTGCGCGCCAGTGCCTCGGTCTCCTTCGGCTCGCCGGCTTCCTCGGGCAGGATTTCGGCCACCGCCTCGAAGTAATTGTCGGTTTCCTTGAAGCTCGCGATCTTGGCCCGCCTGCTGCCCTCAACCAGCACCTTCACCGTGCCGTCGGGCAGCTTGAGCAGTTGCAGCACCGTGGAGACCGTACCGATGCGGTAGAGATCATCGGCGCCGGGATCATCTTGCGCCGCGTTCTTTTGCGCCACGAGCAGGATCTGCTTGTCATCGCGCATCACCGCTTCCAGCGCACGGACGGATTTGTCGCGGCCCACGAAGAGCGGCACGATCATGTGCGGGAAAACCACGATATCGCGCAGCGGCAGCACGGGGAGAAGATCGCCGCTTTTGAATTCAGTCATGTGACCTCGCTATGGACAGTCGACGCGCGCAAAGCCCGGGTTCGGCACGATGCGGGGCGCAATGCACTTGTCATGCCAGTTGGTGCAGGCCCCGCGCCCCGACAAGGCCCCAGAACAGGGGAGGGGAAAAGGATCAAGCCGAAGCCTGCTCCTGCTTGCGTTCACCATAGATGAAGAGCGGCTGGCCGCGGCCCTCGGCCACCTCACCATTCACCACCACCTCATCCACATCGTCGCGCCCGGGCAGGTCGAACATGGTCATGAGCAGGATGCTCTCCATGATCGAACGCAACCCGCGCGCGCCGGTCTTGCGCTGGATGGCGCGTGTCGCCACGGCCTTCAGCGCATCCTCGGTGAAGGTGAGCTTGGCCCCCTCCATCTCGAACAGCCGCTGGTATTGCTTGACCAGCGCGTTCTTCGGCTTGGTGAGGATTTCAATGAGCGCCTTCTCATCGAGATCTTCCAGCGTGGCGATCACCGGCAACCGGCCGATGAATTCGGGGATCAGGCCGAATTTCAGCAGGTCCTCGGGCTCCACTTCCTTCAGCACCGCCCCCGCGCGGCGGTCATCGGGGCTCTTCACATCGGCGCCGAAGCCGATGCCCGAGCCCTTGCCGCGCATGCCGATGATGCGTTCGAGACCCGCAAAGGCGCCGCCGACGATGAACAGGATGTTCGTGGTGTCGACCTGGAGGAATTCCTGCTGCGGGTGCTTGCGGCCGCCCTGGGGCGGCACGCTGGCGACCGTGCCCTCCATGATCTTCAGCAGCGCCTGCTGCACGCCCTCGCCCGAGACATCGCGGGTGATCGAGGGGTTGTCCGACTTGCGGGATATCTTGTCGACCTCGTCGATATAGACGATGCCGCGCTGCGCCCGCTCCACATTATAGTCCGCCGCCTGCAGCAGCTTGAGGATGATGTTCTCCACATCCTCGCCAACATAGCCGGCCTCGGTCAGCGTGGTGGCATCGGCCATGGTGAAGGGCACGTCGAGGATGCGCGCCAGCGTCTGCGCCAGCAAGGTCTTGCCCGAGCCGGTGGGGCCCAGCAGCATGATATTGCTCTTGGCGATCTCGATCTCGTTGTTCTTCGCCTGCGCCGCCAACCGCTTGTAGTGGTTGTGCACCGCGACCGCCAAAACCTTCTTCGCGTGTTCCTGCCCGATCACGTAATCATCCAGGACCTTGCAGATCTCGCGCGGCGTCGGCACCCCGTCACGGCTCTTCACCAGTGTCGTCTTATGCTCCTCACGGATGATATCCATGCAGAGTTCGACGCATTCATCGCAGATGAACACCGTGGGGCCGGCGATCAGCTTGCGCACCTCGTGCTGCGACTTGCCGCAAAAGGAACAATACAGCGTGTTCTTGGAATCGCCGGAAGACTTGCTCATGCTTGCTCCTCGCTCGCTGCGCCCGTCGGAGTGACGGGGGCGAGCGTCATCAGATTGTAGCCCCGGCCCGCGCCGGGGGGAAGATTTGTAATGTCGCCGATCGGGTGGGGTTCAGGCCTTGGCATCGGCGCCGGTCAGCGGCCGCTTGTCGACGACATGGTCGATCAGGCCGAAATCGCGGGCTTCCTCGGCGCTGAGATAGGTATCGCGCTCCATCTTCTTCTCGATCTCCTCCACCGGCTGGCCGGTGTGGTTGGAGTAGATCTGGTTCAGACGCGCCCGGGTCTTGAGGATCTCGCGCGCCTGGATCTCGATATCCGTGGCCTGGCCCTGGGCGCCGCCGGAGGGCTGGTGGATCATCACCTGGCTGTTCGGCAGGGCGTAGCGCTTGCCCTTCTCGCCGGCCATCAGCAGCAGGGAGCCCGCGGAAGCGGCCATTCCCACGCACACCGTCGACACCGGCGAGCGGATATATTGCATGGTGTCATACATCGCGAGGCCGGCGGTGACCACGCCGCCCGGCGAATTGATATAGAAAGAAATATCCTTGTTTGGGTTCTCGCTTTCCAGGAACAGCAGCTGGGCGCAGATCAGCGACGCCACCTGATCGAAGATCGGCCCGGTCAGAAAGATAATCCGCTCCTTAAGCAGTCGCGAATAGATGTCATAAGCGCGTTCGCCGCGCGCGCTCTGCTCGACCACCATGGGCACGAGGGAGTTGTTGTAAATCTCGACCGGGTCCCGGCCCTGTATCATCGACATGCGACTTGGCATCCTCATTCGCGGCCCCGCTCGATATTGGGCGGCCGCGGGTTGGCGCGGGCCGCCGAATCACCGGCCAGCCCGCAAGGTAACGCACAGGATGTGGGCAGAAGGTGAATGAAGGAAAGACCCCCTCCCGGTTACGAAGCGTGTGAGCCGGCCAGCCCGGCCACCCGCTCCGCCAGCATCTGCCGTGCCGGCGGCAAGGGACGGTGCAGATGGCCGAAGGCGTCGCGCTCCAGGAAATGCCCGGTGAGCTTCAGCCCGGCCAGCCAATCCACCGGCCCGGCCGGCGCCTCGGTCAGCAGAAATGCGGGCAGCGCCAGCAGCCTGGGCGCATAGGCCTCGCCCGCCGCCGCACTCACCGCCCGCCCGGTGCGGGGCGAGACCCAGGCCAAATTCTCCGCCTCCCCCGTCACCGCGCAGGCGGACAGATCGAGGCCAAAACCCAGTTCGGCCAGCAGCGCCGCCTCCCAGCGGATCAGCGCCGTGAGCCCCTGCCCCGTGTCGCGCGCCAGCGCCACCACCACCCGCACCAGGCCATGGAAGGCCTGGGGATGGGCGATGCGCTCGGGCAGCGCGCCATCGGCCACCGCGCAGGCCGAGGCGAGCGTGGCCAGCGCCAGCGCATCCTCCATCGCCAGCGAGGCGGCGGGGTGCACCACCTCGCCGCTCAGCGCGCCCAGCTGGTCCGACAGCCGGGCCACCCAGCGCGCCTCCACCAGATTGCCGGGCTGCCAGGTCGCGACCTGCGCGCGGGACTGGCCGCCGCGCGCCAGGCCAGCATGCCGCCCCAGCGCCTCGCTCAGCAGGGTGACCACCATGTTGGCGTCGCCATAGGGCCGCGCCGCCAGCACCACGGCCGGGCCTTCCCATTCCGTGCTCATCGCTTGTGACCGCCGCAGCGGCTCCGTAGAAGCCAGGCATGACCCGAAGCTTCTTCGACCAGCGCCGCCCCCCCACGCCGCCCATCGGCCTGCCGCGGGAGATGCTGGACACCCCCGTCCTCGACCACAACCACCGGATATTGCTGGCCGAGCCCGCGGTGCGGGCGCTGCTGGAGAGCGACACCACCCCCCTGCCCGCGCCGATCGACCGCGAGCAGTATTATGGCGACCGGCATCTGGAATACTGGCTCTCCGGCCTGGCGGATTGGCGCCGGCTGCAGGCGCTGCTGCCCCTGGCGGAGGGGCCGCGCCGCTATATCGACCTCGGCGGCAGCAGCGGCCGGGTGGCCCGCCACGCCGCCCGGGTGGAGGGGCTGGAGACCTGGCTCACCGATATCCAGATCAACCCCATGGACTGGGTGCAGCGCCACGCGACCTCGCCGATCCGCGCCTTCCAGTGCCGCCCCAGCCCGCATCTGCCGCTGGAGGATCGCAGCTTCGCCCTTGCCTCGGCCTTCTCGGTCTTCACCCATCTCGACACCGATGAGGTGGCCTGGCTGCTGGAGCTGCGGCGCATCATCGCACCGGGCGGCATCCTTCTCGCCACCATCTTCGATGAATATGGCTGGGGGCTGCTCTCCCAGCCGGAATGGGCCTGGCTGCGCGACGGCATGGCCACCGGCCCGGATGGCGAGGCGCTGCTGGCGCGGGTGGGCCAGCCGATGGAGGCGGAGCGGCTGGTGTTCCTCAACTCGGCCGAGGACGCCTACAACTGCAACATCGTCCACACCGAGGGGTATATCCGCCGCGTCTGGGGCCGGTTCTTCACCGTGCTGGACTATGTTCCGGGCGGCCATGTGCACCAGACCGTCGTCGTGCTGCGGCGGGATTGAGGGGTCAACCCTCATCCTCGAGGCCCAGCGCCCGGATATGGGTCCGGCTGTCATCCCAGTTCGCGCGGTCCTTCACATTCAGGAAGAGGTGGATGGGCTTGTCCAATAGCTGGCTCAGCTCCTGCCGGGCACGCCGGCCGATATCCTTGATCTTCGAGCCCCCCTCGCCGATCAGGATGGCCTTCTGTGTGGGGCGCGAGACATAGATGGTCAGGTCCACCCGGGCCGAGCCGTCCTGGTGTTCCTTCCAGCTCTCAGTCTCTACCGTCGCGTGGTGCGGCACCTCGTCATGGGTGAGGCGCAGGATGTGCTCGCGCACGATCTCGGCGGCGAGCATGCGGTTGGGCAGGTCGGAGAGCTCATCCTCGGGGAAGAGCCAGGGGCCGGGCGGCGCCTCCACCGCCATGGCCTGGAGCATGAGGTCGATGCCATCGCCCTTGGTCGCGCTGAGCATGAAGGTCTCGGCGAAGGGCAGCTCGGCGTTCAGCGCGGCGGTGAGCGGCAGCAATTGCTGGCGGTCGATCAGGTCGATCTTGTTCAGCGCCAGCCAGATCGGCCGTGTCGAACCGCGCAGCTTCTCCACGATGGCCTGCACCGCCTCCGTCATGCCCGCCTTGGCATCGACCACGAGCAGCGAGATGTCCGCGTCCATCGCCCCGCCCCAGGCGGCGGCCACCATCGCCCGGTCCAGCCTGCGCTTGGGCGCGAAGATGCCCGGCGTATCGACCAGTATCAGCTGTGCGGGCGGGCGCATCACCACCGCGCGAATCCTGAACCGCGTGGTCTGCGGCTTGGGTGAGACGATGGTCACCTTGGTGCCCGAGGCCTGGTTCACCAGCGTGGATTTCCCCGCATTCGGGGCGCCGATGATGGCAATGAGGGCACACTTGGTTTCTGTCATTGTCCTGCCAACCAGTTTTCCGCGGCCGAAGTCTCCGCCACGCGCTTGCTCTCGCCCATGCCCTCCGCCTCGCGCCCCAACGCCCGCACCCGCACCACGAAAAGCGGCGCATGGGCGGGGCCGGTGGTCGAGACGGCCTCGTATTCCGGCAGCCCCGCGCCGCGGCCCAAGGTCAGCTCCTGCAACCTGGTCTTGGCCGACATCGGTGGCGCGGCCGTGGCCTCCATCAACCCGGCCCATTCCCGGCGGATGACCGCCCGCGCGGCGGGCAACCCGCCATCGAGGTAGAGAGCGCCGAGCAACGCCTCCAGCGCATCGGCCAACACATTGGCGCGCTCGCGCAATCCCGAGCGGCTTTCCGCCGGGGGCACCCGCACCGCGCTGGCAAGACCCATGGCCTCGGCGATGGGCGCCAGGCTTTCGCGCGCCACCAGCAGGGCGAGCCGCTTGCCCAGATCGCCCTCGCGCTCACGCGGAAAACGCTCGCTCAGCCACTCCGCCATGCACAGGCCGAGCACCCGGTCGCCAAGAAATTCCAGCCGCTCATTGCTCTCCACCCCGCTCGCCGCCGAGCGGTGGGTCAGCGCGGTGTCCAGAAGTGCCGGGTTGGCGAAGTCGTGGCCGAGCCGTTCGCGGAGGCCGCTTCTGGCGGCTCCCGCGCCCAGGCTCACCGGACCGCCGTGAGAAGGCGCGACCAGCGAATGGCGAAGGGCCAGTTCCACACCTGCCAGAACGGGCTGGAGCCGTCGACCGAGAAGAAGATGAACTCGGCCCGGCCCACCAGGTTCTCGATGGGAATGAACCCCACGGCCGAGAGCACCCGGCTGTCCAGGCTGCTGTCGCGATTGTCGCCCATGGCGAAGACATGGCCGGCGGGCACAAGGAACTCGCCGGTGTTGTCCAGCGGCCCGTCATCGGATTGCTCGATGATCTGATGCGTCCGGCCGCCGGGCAGCAGTTCACGGAACAGCCGCACCGTCAGGCGCGGGCCATCGCCCTCGGCGATATAGGGGCCCATCGATTCGCGGGTGACCGCGGCGCCGTTGATATGGAGGATGCCGCGGGTGACCTGGATGCGGTCGCCCGGCAACCCGATGATGCGCTTGATGTAATCCTGGCTGGTGTCGCGCGGCAGCTTGAACACCGCGACATCGCCCCGCGCCGGCGGCGCGCCCCAGAACCGGCCCTCGAACAGGTTGGGGCTGAACGGCATGGAGTGCCTGGAATAGCCGTAGGAGTACTTGGAAACAAAGAGATAATCGCCGACCAGCAAGGTGGGGATCATCGAACCCGATGGGATGTTGAACGGCTCGAACGCCACGGTGCGGATGCCTATGGCGATCAGCGCGGCATAGATGATGGTGCGCACGCTCTCGCCCCAACCGCCCTTCTTCTTGGTCATCGACTGGCTCATGGGGTGCGTCTGGTCCGGCATCATGGGGAATGGGGCCGGATGAAGCGCATGGGGGCATGCAAAGTCAAGGAAGAGCCCGCGCCGAGATGATCACCATGGCCTGGGCGTAGGGAAATTCATCGGTCATGGTCAGCGCCACATCGGCCGCCATGCCGGCGGGCGTCAGCAACTCCAGCCGCCTCAGCGCGCCGCCGGTCATCGCCATGGTCGGCTGGCCGCTGCGCAGATTGACCACGCCGAGGTCGCGCCAGAACACGCCGGCGCGAAACCCGGTGCCAAGCGCCTTGGACGCCGCCTCCTTGGCGGCGAAACGCTTGGCATAGGTGGCCACCCTGATCTTCTCGGCCCGACGATCGGCCTTGCGACGCTCCTCCTCGGTGAAGACACGGGCCAGGAAACGCTCGCCATGCCGGTCCAGCACATCGGCGATGCGGCGGATGTCGACCACGTCACTGCCCAGGCCGAGGATCATGGCACGGTGTCCTGGGGGGTGGGGAGCGTGGCCTCGCGGGGGGCTTTGCCCCCCACGCCCCCCACCAGGAGCCGACGGGCTCCTGGTGGGGGGTGTCGGGGGGCAACGCCCCCTGACAGGGCCACGCGCCCCACCTTACAGATACCGTTGGATATCAAGGCTACTGTCGCGGCCCAGCTTGGCCGAGCTGTGCGTCAGGAAATGGTCCGCCGCCGCGTGGCCGTATTGCCGGAGCGTCTGGAGAAAATCCCAGTCGCCGTTGAACTTCGTGCTCAGTTTGAACTTGCTCATCTTCGGCTCGTCCTCGATGGCGTGCAGGAAGATCCGCCGGTAGCGCGGCTGCTCCAGCCGCCCCCCCTCCAGCAGCCGCTGCACGAAGTCGATCGCCCGCATTTCCGACATCAGCGAGGCGTTGAAGCTGATCTCGTTCAACCGGTTCATGATGTCGGAGACGGTGGTCGGGATTTCCTCCCGGTACAGCGGGTTCAACTGCACCAGGATGATGTCGGCGGCCGAGCGCTCATGATACAGCGGCCACAGCGCGGGGTTGCCAAGATAGCCGCCATCCCAATACGCCTCGCCATCGATCTCCACCGCCTTGAAGACGTTGGGCAGGCAGGCCGAGGCGAGCAGCGCATCCACCGTCAATTCCTCGCGACGGAACACCTTGGGCTTACCGGTGCGCACATTGGTCGCGGAGATGAACAGCCGCATGGCGTGCTTGTCCTCGCGCAAGTGCTTGAGGTCCAGGCTGTTCTCCAGCGCCCGGCGCAGCGGGTTGAACTCCATCGGGAAGGGGTTGAGCTGATAGGGCGAGGCCACCCGCGTCAGCGCCTCGAAGGCGTTCCAGGCCATGGAGTAGCTCAGATCCCAGCCCCACAGCGCCTTCTCCATCGGGCTCGCCTTCATCGGGCTCATGGCGAAGGTCGTGCCGAGGTTGCGCCAGAACTTCTCCATCGCATCCCGCGCGCCGGCGCGGCCGCCCTGGCTGAGGCCGAGGGCGAAGATCGCCGCGTTGATGGCGCCGGCCGAGGTGCCTGACATGCCGTCGAAATCCAGCCAATCCTCGTCCAGCAGCCGCTCCAGCGCGCCCCAGGTGAAGGCGCCATGCGTGCCGCCGCCTTGCAGCGCCAGATTGATCCGCCTGGTCTCGCGCGACTGGCTGACCGGGGAGGCAAGGTTCTGGGGCGCGATGTCCATCAGGCCGGCTCTTTCGATTGGTTCATTGGCTTCGCCTCGATTTATGTTGCATTGCGATACTCCGTTCCGGGAGCGCATTCAATGGCAGTGTCATGTCGGTGCCATCCTGTCCGCGCCCGCCCCGCCACCTGGGCATGAAGGTGTTTCAAAAGCCTGAGCCTTCCCGTCCTCAACCGCCGGACCCGGCTGCGCTGATCCGAGCCGCGGTTGCGGCACCGGAAACCGCCCGAAACCGTTGCCCCGGCGCCACCGTCAAGAAGTAACGAAAGAATTTCCGCAACCCCGCAACCCCGCCGCCGTTCCGCCATCGCATACCCAATGGAGATCGGTGCATGACCAACCGTCAAAAACTTCTGGCCACGGTGGCGATCACCGCCCCGTTGCTCGCCGCCCCCGCCTTCGCCCAGCCCGTCAGCGGGCTCTATATCGGTGGCGCCGTCGGCGCCAATTCGCGCCAGGCCAACACCTTCACCAACACCGCCTTCGGCGCCGGCTCGCGCGACATCGCCTATGAATGGGGCATCGCCGGTGCGGCCAGCATCGGCTGGGGCTTCGGCAATGGCATCCGCGCCGAGGTCGAAGGCATCTTCCGCAACAATGAGGTTGCCGGCTTCGCCAACCCTTCGCCCGGCGCCACGCCCAACCGCTCGGCCAGCGGCACCGTCCGGCAATACGCGATCATGGGCAATGCGCTGTATGATTTCGACCTGACCGCGCTGGGCGTCAGCCCGCGCTTCGTCGTGCCCTATCTGGGTGTGGGCGTGGGTTACAACTGGACGGAGTTCAACCGCGTCTCCGGCCTCGTCGGCGCCAACGGATTCTCGCGCATCGACCAGACCCTGGGCCGCGTCGCCGTGCAGGGCATCGCGGGCCTGGCCTTTCCGCTGGACCGCTACGTGCCCGGCCTCTCGGCCACTGTGGATTACCGCTACCAATGGTCGCCCGGCACCGACAACACCAGCTACAATCGCCCGGCGAGCGGGGTGGGGCTGGTGGCGTTCCGCGAAAACCCCGGCAGCGTGAACCACAGTGCGTTCCTGGGTCTGCGCTACGCCTTCAACCGCCCGGCCCCCGCACCCGTCGTGGTGCCGGCACCCCAGCCGGTGCAGCAGCAGGTCTCCCGCACCTACCTCGTCTTCTTCGACTGGAACCGCTCCGACCTGACCGACCGCGCCAGGCAGATCATCGCCGACGCCGCGACCGCGCGCACCCAAACCCGCTCGACCCGCATCGAGGTTTCGGGCCATGCCGATACCTCTGGCTCGCCCGCCTACAACCAGGCGCTGTCGATGCGCCGGGCGGAGGCGGTGGCGGCCGAGTTGCTCCGCCGTGGCGTGCCGCGCGCGGAGATGGTCATCCAGGCCTTCGGTGAAAGCCGCCCCCTGGTGCCGACCGGCGACAATGTGCGCGAGCCGCAGAACCGCCGGGTGGAGATCGTGATCCGCTGATGACCCGGGCGGCGGGGCTTCTACTCCGCCGCCTGCCGACGCCTCGCGGCCATCTCGCGCGCCGCCAGCACGGCCGCGATGGCCGCCGCCGCCGCGGCCTGCGCAGGCTCGATGACGGGCACGCCGGCGGCATCCTCGGCCGCCGCGCGGTGCCCGGCCATGCCCGCGCAGCCCAGCACGATCACCTCGGCACCCTGCGCCACCAGCGCTCTGGCCGTGGCGCAGATTTTCGCCCGCGGCGCGACCGGGTCCGTCAGCTCCTCCATATCCAGATTGAGCGGGATCCACCCCGCCAGCCGCGATTCCACCCCCAGCGCCTGGAAGCACTTGTCCTGCCTGGGGCGCGACAGATCGGTGAATCCAATCATGCCGAAGCGATCGGCCCGGTTCAGCGCCGCCGTCACCGCACTTCGCAGCATGCCGAAGACCGGCCGCCCGGTGACGGTGCGCGCCAGATCCAGCCCCGGGTCGCTCACACAGCCGATGACATAGGCATCGGCCGCCTCGCGCTCGATCACCCGCGCGAGCGGCTCGGCCACGGAAAACCAGTCGCGCCAGGTCACGATCGCCGGCGGCCCGTCGGCGAGGCGCGTCACCTCGATGCGCGGCAGCTCGGGTGCCGCGAATCCCGCCACCGCGGCCGCGATGCCATCGGTGCAGGAGAGCGAGGAATTGGGATTGATGATCAGGATGCGCTCGGCCATGCGCTGAGCCTGACGCTGCAATCTCTTGCACGCAAGCCGGTTTTGCTGGACAGTTTTCCCGGCGAGGCGTTGAATTGCTGCATCGCACAAAATTCCGGAACGCCATACCATGCCCGCTGAAGCGGCACCAACCACCCCGGCACTCGAAAGCTGGGAGCCAAACCGCGCCGAGCCCGAGCCCGCCTATCCGCGCCCGGCCTTCTGGCTGGCGTTGCGCCGCGGCGCCACCAACCGCTGCCCGGTCTGCGGCGAGGGGCGGGTGTTCCGCAGCTATCTCGGCCTCGTGCCGGAATGCGAGGTCTGCCACACGCCCCTGGGCAAGCTCCGCCCGGATGACGCCGCACCCTATTTCGTCATTCTGCTGGCCGGCCATGTCCTGCTGCCCCCCGTCTTCTGGGTGGAGCGCGCCTTCGAGCCGCCGATGTGGGTGCACATGGCGCTCTGGCTGCCGCTCTTCACCATTGCCTGCACCTTGCTGTTGCGGCCGGTGAAGGGCGCCGTGGTCGGGCTGCTGTGCCGCCTGGGCTTTACCGGCGATGAGCACCTGCCGAACCTCTACCCGACAGACAACCCCCGTGCCTGACCGCCGCCTCGTCCGCCTGGACCTGCCCGAGGCGCCGCCGCTGCAAAGCGCCTATGCCGAGGCCGACCGGCGCCAGGCCGTGGCGGATATCCTGAAGGAGAACCGCTTCGACCCGGCGGATCTCGGCGATGGCCCGTTCTCGCTGACCCTCACCCTGCGCGAGGGCCGCCTGACCTTCGATATCCGCGACGCCGCCGACCAGCCGCTGCGCGCCATCATCCTGGCGCTGGGGCCGTTCCGGCGGCTGATCAAGGACTACATCATGGTGGTGGAAAGCCATGAGCTGGCGGTGGTCTCGGGCGATGGCGAGGCGCGGCTCCAGGCCATCGATATGGGCAGGCGGGGTTTGCACAATGAAGGGGCGGAGCTGCTGATGGCGCGGCTGGAAGGGCGCGTGACGCTGGACCATGAGACGGCGCGGCGGCTGTTCACCCTGATCTGCGCGCTGCACCAGCGGATCTAGCGCGGCCCTTGAGATGGGCGCCGCCGCTCCCAAACTCTCCTCGCAAAGGGCCAAAAATCCCATTAATTCCAATGCGTTGGCGGGAACCGCGGGCAGCGCATGGCCTCGCGGACATCCAACCAGTGCAAAGCAAATTCGTCACAAGGCCTGCCCGAACGGTTTTGAAGATTGCAATCGCCCTTCAACAGAACTCACAGCACTGTGAAGTCCGGTTGGTTATATCCAAAAAAAGCAACGCACGCGATCACACGCCGAAGCCCGAACATCGCGCGGTGGGGGTGGGCAAGAGCCGAGGAGCCGAAACCATGACAACCCCAGCCCCATCCACCCGCGCCTTTGCCCTCTCCAGCAACACCGACAATATCACCAATGCTCCCGCGCCATTTTTCATCGGTACCGGCGGCGATGTATTTTTGAATTCAGTGTTCATTTGAATTTTGTATTTATCGGCCACGGTAAAGGCGCAAATTAGATTGTTACAACACAGAAATTCTATGGTGGAAAGCAAAAATATTTCCCGCTTTCGGATGGCACCTATGAAATCTGTGCCTACAATTATTGGCCCATTGTTGGCAATGGCACATACTCAGGTTCCATCTTAGTCACCATCGACAGAACCGCCCCCAGCCTCACCTCCGCCATCACCATCTCCGACACCATGCTCCAGGTCGGCGCCAGCGCAACGCTGAGCTTCACCTTCTCGGAGAAGGTCTTCGGCTTCACCGCCGCCGATCTCACCACGCCCAACGCCAAGGCCAAGGCCACCGACCCCATCTCCAGCGATGGCGGCCTGAACTGGACGGCAACGCTCACGCCCGAGCTCGGCTTCGAGGATTCCACCAACACCGTCACCCTCATTCGGACACAAAACATATGCAAACTCAGGCCCCGGCGCCGCGTGGCGCCATGGGTCGTCCATTGACGCCCCCGGTGTTTCCACCCAGGGAGATCGTGGACTGACACCACGGCGGGACATGGCAAGGAACCGGGAAATCCAGGTCGGCGCGGCCATTGGCCTTGGCATGACCGCGCGCGCCGCGGCCGATGGCGGCGCAGATTTCCTGCTCGTGCTCAATGCCGGGCGCTTGCGTGTCATGGGCGCGCCGTCGGTTGCCGCCATGCTGCCAATACGCGACAGCAACAGCTTCACCGACAGCTTCGCCCGCGACGAGATTCTCGACCGCGTCGCCATCCCCGTCCTCTTCGGCGCCGCCATCTGCGACCCTCGCCTGGAGCTGGATGGCTTTCTCCGCCGCATCCAGGCCACGGGCTACCAGGGTGTCACCAATTTCCCCACCGCCATCCATCATGACGGCAGCTTCCGCGCGGCGCTGGAGCGGGCGGGCCTGGGCTTTGGGCGCGAGGTGGAGATGCTGCGCCAGGCCCGGCGCCACGGCCTGGCCACGCTGGGCTATGCCAAGACCCGGGCCGAGATCGACGCGCTCCTGCGGGCCGGCGTGGACCGGATCTGCCTGAATTTCGGCTGGAACGCCGGTGGCACGCAGGGTGTGCCGGGCGGCGTGCGGCTCGATGACGCGGCCGAGCGCGCGCGCCGCATCTTCGCCCATATCCGCCGCCATGCCACGGCCACGCTGTGCTTCGTCGAGGGCGGGCCGATCGTGGACCCCGCGCATATGCTGCAGGTCTGCGACGCGTCGCGCGCCGATGGCTATATCGGCGGCTCGACGCTGGACCGGCTGCCGCTGGAGATGGCGGTGATGCAGAGCACTTCGGCCTTCAAGACCGCGGCCCTGCTGCGCGAGGCGCCCGATGCCGCGGCGGGCGGGATCGAGGGCCTGGTCGGCCGTTCGCTCGCCGCCCGCCAGGTCGCCACCCGGATCGCCCGGTTGGTGGCGACCGACCTGCCCATCCTGATCGAGGGCGAGCCGGGCTCGGGCCGCACCACCACGGCGCGCGCCATCCACCGCGCCAGCCGCCGTAGCGGCGGGCTGACCTTCCTCGACGGGCGGGAGGAGATCGCGCTGCGGCTGTTCGGCGAGGGCCGGCCCGGGTTGCTCGCCATGCCGCGGAACACCATCGTCATCGAGGAGGCCGACGCGCTGCCACCCAGCCTGCTGGCGCGGCTGACGGAATGGATCGAGCGCGGCGCCTTCGACCGCTTCACCCGCCCGCTGGAGCGCCCACCTCGGGCACGCCTGCTGTTGATCCACCCGCCGGGTGCCGCTTCCATGGCCCGTGCGCTCTCCGCGCAGCGCCTGATGGTACCGCCGCTGCGCGAGAGGATGGAGGACCTGCCCCTGCTGGCCCGCGCCATGCTGCGCGCCGCCGGCCGGGCCGCGCTCACCCTGGAGCCTGCCGCCCTGCGGCTGCTCATGGCGCAATCCTGGCCAGGCAATCTGCGCGCGCTGCACGACATCCTGCAGCGCGCGGCGACCGAGGCGCGCGATGGCCGCATCGGCGTCGCGTTGCTGGAGGCGATCCTGGGCCCAGGCACCGCCGGGCCACCGCCGGAGGCGATGGATGAGCGCGCCTGGATCCTGGATGCGCTGCGCCGCCATCGCTTTCGCCGTGGCGAGGCCGCGGCGTTTCTGGGGGTGAGCCGCAAGACGCTCTACAACCGGATGCGGCGGCTGGGGCTGGAGGCCTGATCGCGCCAGGCCAGCGCCTCGGCCCCCTCGATCGCGACATGGCCGGCGAGATCGGCCCACCACGCCGCCGGATCGGCGGGCGGCGTGAGGCCGGGATGCAGTAGGATGCGGCGCAGCCCCAGCCCCAGCGCCAGATCGGCCGCGGCGCGTGAGGTGGCGCAGGCGATGGGTGCCACGCCCAGCTCCTCCAGGCGCAGCAGCAGCCTGAACTCGGCCTCCGCCCGATAGCCGACGGAGCCCAGCACGGCCGCGGTCTCACCGTCGAAGAGCTGCACCGTGGGCAGGTTCACCGCCTGGCGGATGCCCGCGCGGCGCAGCGCCACCGCCATGTCGGCCGGGCGGAGAAACGGGTCGCAGGCGAATACTCCGGCCACCGGGGGGGCCGCGCGAAACGGCCGCTGCCCAGCCAGCGCCGCGACCAGGGCGGCATTGATGTCGAGCACCGGCAGCAGCCCGACCAGCGGCCAGCTCTCACGCGGAAAGGGGGCCAGGGCGGGAAGCCAGATGCTGCGCGCGCGCGCCTGGGGCCGCAGTCCCGCAAGCGTGGCCGCTGGTGTCCAGGCGCGGGCGGAGGGTGGGAGTTTCATGACCCAATTTTACCCGAAAATATCCGAAACTCCATCTTGCGGCGGCCAGCCCGCCTCGGGCACACCTGCGGTCCAAGAACAAGCCGCATCGCGGCCAGGGAGCAACGGGTCGGGAATGGATCTTGCGGCCACCATCGCACTGAACGGCCTCACCCTGGCCGCGCTGTATTTCATCGTGGCCAGCGGCTTTTCGCTGATCTTCGGCCTGATGCGCGTGGTGAACATGGCGCATGGCTCGCTCTACCTCGTCGCCGCCTATGTCGGCTACGCGGTCTTCGAGCCGCTCTATGACCGCGACCTCTGGTACGCCTGGTATGCCGGCCTCGCCGCCGGCATCGTCTGCGCCGCCATCTCCGGCGCGCTGATGCAGAGGCTGCTGCTGGGCTGGATGCAGGGGCAGGAGCTGCGCCAGGCGCTGGTCACCATTGGCGTCTCGATCATCGTGGCCGACCAGCTCCTCGCCTTCTATGGCGGCAATCCGCGGCAATTCTTCGCCCCCGACGCGATCTTCGGTGCCACGCAGCTGCCCGGCCTGGGCGGCTATCCCACCTTCCGCCTGGTGCAGATCGGCATCGCGGTGGCCGTGGGCGTCGGGCTTTGGCTGCTGCTCAACCGCACCAGGCTCGGCATGATGATCCGCGCCGGCGTGGATGACCGCGACATGCTCGGCGCCTGCGGGGTGAATGTGCCGCTGGTCGGCGTCGCCGTCTTCGCGCTGGGGGCGGCGCTGGCGGGGCTGGGCGGCGTGATCGGCGCCACGGCGCAGCCGCTGGCCCAGGGGGTGGATGGGCGCTTCCTGCTCGTCTCGCTGGTGGTGGTGATCGTGGGCGGCATGGGCTCGGTGCCCGGCACGGCGGTCGGCGCCATCCTGATCGGCCTCGCCGAGCAGATCGGCCAGGCGATCTTCCCGACCTACTCCGTCGTCCTCAGCTTCGTGATCATGGTGGCGGTGCTGGCGACGCGGCCGCAGGGGATCCTGGGTCGTGCATAGCCGGGTCCTCCTGTGGTCGGCGCTGGGCCTTGCCCTGCTGCTGGTCATGCCCTGGCTGCTGCTGCAGGCCCTGCCGCAGAACCAGGCGCAGTTCTGGACGGCGAATATCCTGGGGCGCGGCATCGTCTTCGGCATCATCGCCATGTCGCTGACCTTCCTCGCCACCTATGGCGGCTTCATCTCGCTGGCGCAGATGATGGTCGCGGGGGTGGCCGGCTATACCCTGGCCATCTTCGTGGACGGCGCGGTGCCGCGGATCGCCGGCGGCCTGGGCTATGGCCTCGCCATTCCGCTGGCCATTCTGGCAGCGACCGTGATGGGCCTCATCGTCGGCGCCATCGCGGTGCGCACCCGCGACATCTATCTGCTGATGATCACGCTGGCCCTGGCCATGGGCATCTTCCGCTTCATCGAGACCAATATCGCCTGGTTCAACGGCTATGAGGGCATCCGCAACGTCGTGGGCCCTGACGTCTTCGGCTTCGATTTCCGCAACGCCTATGTGTTCTACTACATCGCACTCGGCACCGCGGGGGCGCTGTATTTCGGCGTGCTCTACCTGGTGCGCACGCCCTTCGGGCTGGTGCTGCAGGGCATCCGCGACAATCCGCGCCGGGTCGCGGCGCTGGGCTATGCGGTGGGGCCGCACCGCATCGCGGCCTTCGGCGTCGCGGGCTTCATCGCCGGCTGCGGCGGCGTGCTGGCGACGATCTACAATATCGGCATCTCGCCCGGCTCCATCGGGCTGGGGGCCACGGTGAATGTGCTGATCATGAGCGTGATCGGCGGGTTGGGGCATCCCATCGGCGCCTTCGTGGGCTCGCTGGTCTTCACCTTCTTCGACACCTTCTCAGCCTCGATCTACGACCGCGAGCGCTTCAACACGCTGATCGGCGTGGTCTTCCTGGTGATCGTGCTGCTCTCGCCCGATGGGCTGCTGGGCGCCGGCGCCAGGCTTCGCAAAATGCTCGGCGGCCGCGATGCGCCCTGAGCCCGAACCCCGCGGGGAGTGTCCAGCCCCGCGTGCGACAAGAACGGACAACACCATGGAGGATAACAACATGACGTTCAGTCTTTCGCGCCGCACTGCCCTGATGGGCACGGGCGCCCTTCTCGCCACCCCCGCCTTCGCCCAGCGCGCGCCGATTCGCCTGGGTGGGCTGGCCACGCTGGAAGGCCCCTTCGCCACCGGCGGCCAGGATGGCTTCCGCTGTGTGCAGATGGAGCTGGAGCGCATCAACAACACGGTCGGCGGTCGCCGCATCGAGTTCATCCGCGAAAGCTCCAACGCCCAGGCCGACGTGGCCCTGGCGCGCGCGCGGAAACTCATCGAGCAGGACAATGTGGACATCATCCTGGGGCCGCTTTCGGGCGCCGAGGGGATCGCGCTGCGCGACTATTCCCGCACGCTGACGGGCAAGACCATCGTCAATGGCAGCTCGGGTGCCGCCGACACCACGCTGCGCAACCCGTCCACCAATTTCTTCCGCTTCAACACCGATGGCACGCAATGGATGGCCGGCCTGGGCAACCACGTCTTCCGCACCATGGGCATCCGTGACGTGGCCATCGTGGCCGGCGATTATGCCTTCCCCTATGCCCAGGTCTTCGGCTTCAACATCGAATTCTGCCGCGCCGGTGGCCGCACCACGCATTACTGGGCGCCGCTGGGCACCACCGATTTCGGCAGCCAGATCGCCCAGATCAACCGCTCGGACGTGGGCGCGTTGGTCGTTGTGCATGGCGGCACCGATGGGCTCGCCTTCATGACGCAATACGCCCAGGCCGGCGGCAACAAGCCGCTGATCGCCGGCTCGATCATGGCCGACCAGTCCATGCTCTCCGCCCGCGGTCCGCATCGGCGCGTTATGGTCGGCATGATCAGCTCCGGCCCGATCGCCGATGTCATCGATGACCAGAGCTGGCGCGACTATGTCGAGCGCTATCGCCGCCGCTGGCTGAACGAGGGTGGCTTCCAGTCGCCCTCCATCCATGGCGTGAACTATGCCACCAACCTGGCCGGCATCCTCACCGCGCTGGCGGCGGTGGATGGCGATCTCTCTGGCAACCAGGCGGCGTTCCAGCGCGCGCTGGCCGCGGCGCGCTTCAAGGCACCCACGGGCGCCGATGTGCGCCTCGACCACAATCGCCAGGCCATCTCCGACATCTTCATCAACCGTGTCGAAGAGCGCGACGGTCGGGCGCAGGTCGTGGCCTTCTCGCGCGCCAATGGCATCAACCAGACGCTGAACACGCCCGAGGCGGCCTTCCTCGCCCTCGGCTCGCCCTCGCGCGACAACCCCGGCTGCGTGCCGGCGGCGACCTGAGGACCCCGCCCCTGCCCAGCGGGCAGGGGCACCCCCTTTCATCCGGTGATCCCTTGACCATTCCCGCCATCCACCTCGCTGGTGTCAGCCGCCGCTTCGGCGCGCTGCACGCCGTGCGTGACGTCAGCTTCGACGTGGCGGCGGGTGAGCGCCGCGCCGTTCTCGGCCCCAATGGCGCCGGCAAGACCACCTTGTTCAACACGATCTGCGGTGACTTCCCGCCCACCGCCGGGCGGATCGAATTTTTTGGCGCCGACATCACGGCGGCGAAGCCGCACCACCGCACCCGCATGGGGATTGGCCGCACCTACCAGACCTCGCTGCTGTTCAACGGGCTGTCGGTGCTGGACAATCTGTTCATCGCGGTGCGTGGGCTGAGGCCCAACCGCTTCTCCTTCCTCCGCCCCGGCCGCGATGATTCCGGCATGCAGAAGGCGCGCGAACTGGCCGAACGCATGCGGCTGTCGCATCTGCTGGACAGCGAGGTGATCAACCTCAGCCACGGCCAGCGCCGGCAGCTGGAAGTGGGCATGGCGCTGGCCGGCGATCCGCGGCTGCTGATGCTCGACGAGCCCGCCGCCGGCCTCTCGCCCGGCGACCGGCCGGAATTGCTGCGTCTGCTGCGCGAATTGCCGCGCAGCCTCACGCTCATCCTGATCGAGCACGACATGGACATAGCCCTGCCCGCCGCCGACATCGTCACCGTGATGAAGGATGGCGAGGTGGTGGTGGAAGCCACCCCCGACCGCATCGAGAGCGACCCGGTGGTGCAGGCGATCTATCTCGGCGGTGGCCATTGATGCTCTCGGTGCGCGACCTGCATGTGCGCTTCGGCCAGGCGCATATCCTGCAAGGCGTCTCGCTGGAGCTGGGCGCCGGGGCGCTGGCCATCGTCGGCCGCAACGGTATGGGCAAGACCACGCTGTGCCAGGCGGTGATGGGCATGGTCGCGGCCAGCGAGGGCGAGATTTCGCTTGAGGGCCAGAGCCTGCGCGGCCTGGCCCCCTTCCGCATCGCCAGGCGCAGCGTGGCGCTGGTGCCGCAGGGGCGCCGCACCTTCCCCTCGCTCTCGGTGGACGAACATCTGCGCCTCGTCAGCCAGGGCAGGACTGCGCGCTGGAACATCGAGCGCATCTACCAGACCTTCCCCCGCCTGGCCGAGCGCCGCCGCAATGGCGGCACCGAACTCTCGGGCGGCGAGCAGCAGATGCTGGCGATCTCCCGCGCGCTGCTGATGAACCCCAGGCTGGTCATCATGGATGAGCCGAGCGAGGGCCTCGCGCCGGTGATCGTCGAGCATCTCATCCAGGTGCTGCGCGCCCTGCCGGCCGATGGCATGTCGCTGCTGCTGATCGAGCAGAATCTGCGCGTGGCGACGGAGGTGGCGGGCGAGGTCGCCATCATGGTCACCGGGCGCATCGCCGCCACCATGCCCGCCGCCACGCTGGCGAACGACCCCGACATGCAGCGCCGCTACCTCGGCGTTTCCGCCGGCGGCCACTGAAAAGGAATAAACCCCATGTCCCGCGTCTATGTCATCGGCACCTGCGACACCAAGGAGGCGGAGCTGCGCTTCGCGGTCGATTGCCTCCGCCGCGCGGGGGCGCAGGCCGTGCTGGTCGATGTCGGCACCAAGGGGACGGGGGCCGCGGATGTTTCGGCGGCCGAGATCGCGGCGCATCATCCGCAAGGGGCCGCCGCGGTGCTGGGGCTGAATGACCGCGGCGCCGCGGTGGCGGGCATGGCGGAAGCGCTGACCCGCTGGCTGGCCACGCGCAGCGATATCGGCGCGGTGCTGGGGCTTGGCGGCTCGGGCAACACCGCGCTGGTGACGCAGGCGATGCGCGCCCTGCCGGTGGGCACGCCCAAGCTGATGGTCAGCACCGTGGCCTCGGGCAATGTGGCGCCCTATGTCGGGCCGGCCGATATCGCCATGATGTATTCGGTGGTGGATGTGGCGGGCATCAACGCCATCTCGCGCCGGGTCATCGCCAATGCCGCGCATGCCGCGGCGGGGATGGCGCTGAACGCCGTGCCGCCCTCCGACGCCGCCGAGAAGCCGGGGCTGGGGATGAGCATGTTCGGCGTCACCACCGCCTGCGTCACCATGCTGCGCGAGGCCTTGGACGCGACCCATGAATGCTACGTCTTCCACGCCACCGGCGCGGGTGGGCAGAGCATGGAGAAGCTGCTCGATTCCGGCCTGCTCTCGGGCCTGATCGACATCACCACCACCGAGGTGCCGGATTTCCTGATGGGCGGCGTCTTCCCCTGCACAGCGGACCGCTTTGGCGCGGTGATCCGCACCCGGCTGCCCTATGTCGGCAGCGTCGGTGCCGTGGACATGGTGAATTTCGGCGCGAAGGACACGGTTCCCGCCCAATTCGCCGGCCGCAACCTCTACGTCCACAACCCGCAGGTGACGCTGATGCGCACGACGGTGGAGGAAAACCGCGCCATCGGTGAATTCATCGTGGAGCGGCTGAACCGCATGGAGGGTCCCGTGCGCTTCCTGCTGCCGCTCGGCGGTGTCTCGGCCATCGATGTGCCGGGCATGCCCTTCCACGACCCCGCCGCCGATGCGGCGCTGTTCGAGACCATCCGCGCGGGCTTCGTGCCCACCGCCAATCGGCGGCTGATCGAGGTGAATGCCGCGATCAACGAGCGCGCCTTCGTCGACGCCGTCCTCGCCGCCCACCAGGAGATCGCCTGAACCATGCCCCGTATCGCCCGCGCCAAGCTGCTGGAAAAATTCAACGCCATGGTGGCCAGGCGCGAGCCGATCATCGGCGGCGGCGCCGGCACCGGGCTTTCCGCCAAATGCGAGGAAGCCGGCGGGATCGACCTCATCGTCATCTACAATTCCGGCCGCTACCGCATGGCCGGGCGTGGCTCGCTGGCCGGGCTGCTGGCCTATGGCAATGCCAATGAGATCGTGAAGGAGATGGGGCGCGAGGTGCTGCCGGTGGTGAAGCACACCCCCGTGCTGGCGGGCGTGAACGGCACCGACCCCTTCGCCATCATGGACCATCTGCTGGATGAGCTGATCGCGCTCGGCTTCTCGGGCGTGCAGAATTTCCCGACGGTCGGGCTGATCGACGGCATTTTCCGCGCCAATCTGGAGGAGACGGGGATGGGGTTCGGGCATGAGATCGACATGATCCGCGCCGCCCATGCCAAGGACATGCTGACCACCCCCTATGTCTTCAATGCCGAGCAGGCCGTGGCGATGGCCGAGGCGGGGGCTGACATCCTGGTGCCGCATCTCGGCCTGACCACGGGGGGCGCCATCGGCGCCAGCACCGCGCTGAAGCTCGAGGATTGCCCCGCGCTGATCGAGGAATGGGCGGCGGCGGCCAAACGGGTGCGGCCGGACATCATCGTGCTCTGCCATGGCGGGCCGATCGCGACGCCTGAGGACGCGACCTGGGTGCTGCGCAACACGACGCTGTGCAACGGTTTCTACGGCGCCTCCTCGATGGAGCGGCTGCCGACGGAACGCGCGCTGACCGCGCAGACCAAAGAGTTCAAATCCATCAGCTTCTGAGGAGAAACCCGATGGCCCGCGCCTATGCCTCCACCATCCTCGACGCGCCGATCGAGACCGTCTGGGCGACGATTCGCGATTTCAACGGGCTGCCCTCCTGGCACCCCGCCATCACCCGTTCGGAGATCGAGGATGGTCTCGACTCCGATGTCGTCGGCTGCATTCGCCGCTTCTGGCTTGGTGATGGCACGATGGTGCGCGAGCGGTTGCTCTCGCTCGATGACCGCAACACCAGCTTCACCTATAATTTCGAGACCCCCGCCTTCCCGGTGACGAATTACGTCGCCCGCGTGCGGCTGATGCCGGTGACGGCCACGGACAAAACATTCGCGGAGTGGGAGGCGAATTTCGACGAGGCGCCGGAGGATGCCGGCAAATACGTCGACATCATTTCCAACGGCGTCTTCCAGGGCGGCTGGGATGCGCTGAAGCAGGCGCTGGTGGGCCGGGAAAAGCCGGCAGGCGCCACCCGCTGGGCCGGCTTCCCGCCCAACAAGGTGTGGTGCAGCACGCAGATCGAGGCGCCGGTGGATGCCGTCTGGGGCATGATCCGCGACTTCGCCGGCATGGGCGGCTGGCATGACGCGATCACGAAGATGCACATGCAGGGCGGCGTGCGCCCGGACAAGGTCGCGGGCGTGCGTGACTTCATTTTCGGCGACGGCCACCTCAACGAAAAGCTGCTACATCTCGACGATGCCGAGCGCAGCTTCTCCTACTGCATCACCAAATGCGACCTGCCCTGGATGCATTATGTCAGCGGCCCACGGCTCTGGCCGGTGACGGATGGCAATACCAGTTTCGGCGTCTGGACCGGCGATTGGGTGGCCTCCCCGCTGGATGACGTGACGCTGATCCCGATGGCGACGAATGAGGTGTATCTCAAGGCGTTCCACACGGTCCAGACGCGGTTGCGGGGGTAAAGCGTGGCGCCGGGGGGGCGGAAAGGACGAGGGGATGCAGGCCCTCGGTGGGAGCGACGCCGAATGTCCCCCCATGACATTGCCGCGGCGGTACAAGGTTCAAACCGCCAACTCGCCCACCGCATCCTGAATGTACTCCGCCAGCCGATCCACCGCCTGGTCCATCCCCGGGTCGCGCACCCGCATCACCAGCGGTACGTCGGGCAGCGCCGGCAGGCCAAAATGCAGTGGCACCTCGGCCAGTTCGGGGAAGCTGACGGCGCGGGCCAGCACCGTCACCGCCACATCGGCCAGCGCCATGGCCTGCAACCCGGCCAGGCTTTCGCTCTCGCCGGCCAGCCACCACGGAATGCCGGCGCGGTTGAGCGACTGGAAGGCGTAGTCGCGATAGAGATTGCCCTCCGGCAGCATCACCAGCGGCAGGGGTCGGGCGGCGGGCGCCTGGCTATCGGCCCGCGCCATCCAAACCAGTTGTTCGCGCCACAGCACCCGGCCTGTCGCGAGATCCGCCATGAGCGGCGTGGCGGAGACGCCATTGCCGATGAACAGCCCGGGAAAGCCGGGATTGGGCGCATCCCCGGTGACGATGGTGAACTGCCCCGCGCCGCCGATCGCCGCCGGCACCTCGAAGGGGCCGACGCCCAGCGTGCCGGCCAGGGTGCAATCGGTGATCAGGCCGAAATCGCCCCGGCCGGAATAGAGATAATCCTCCGCCGTCGCCACGGGCCGCATCGCCACGCCGAAGGGCGAGCCGCTGATCGCGGCCCCGGTGTGGCGGTCGCAGGCATGGACCACGGCGCCGCCAACGCCATTGGGCAGGAAGACCTGGAACAGGGGCTGGCGATTGCCCTGCAACAGCATGGTCTGGGTTGTCATGCTTCCACCCCCGTCCGTGTCGTTGCAGCGCCGGCGCGGTTCGCGGCCGGGACCCTGTCGTGGCCTTGGGCTCGCGGCGTCGTGAGGGGAATGCGCTCTGCCGGCCTCGCGGTCCCGGATATTCAGACTGGCTGAATCATTGTTGATACTGCGTGGCGGTCGCCGCGGTGCGCCGTCATGCAGCCTTTGCCACCGGCCGCGGCTTCGCCCGCTGCTGCCACAACAACAGCGCCAGCGCGGCGACCAGCGGCGGGATGATGGCCAGGTTCAGCATCTCCCACCCCAGTCGCGCATGCAGGAAGCCCGACAGGAAGGCCGTGCAGGCGACGGTGCCGAAAACGATGAAATCATTGGCCGCCTGCGCCCGCATCCGCTCCGCCGGATCATGCGCCGTGGCGAGCAGCGCGGTGGCGGAGACGAACATCCAGTTCCACCCCACCCCCAGCAGCACGAGACCCACCACGAAATGCCAGAAGCTCTCGCCCAGCAGCGCGACCAGCGCGCAGGCCGCCGTCAGCGCCGCACCGGCCATCATCATCGGCTGCATGCCGAAGCGGCCGATCAGGCGCCCGGTGACGAAGCCCGGCGCGAACATCGCCACCGCATGCCACTGGATGACGCTGGCCGAGGCACCGACGCCGAAGCCGCAGAGCATCATCTCGAGCGGCGTGGCCGTCATGATCAGGTTCATCGACCCATAGGCCACGAGGCCGGCCACGGCGGCGGCGACAAAGGCGGGCCGGGCGATGATCTCGCCGATGGGTGTCGCCACCTTCTGCCGCGGCGGCGGCGGCGGCAGGCGGGTGCCGGCCAGCAGCACAAGGCACATGACGGGCAGTACGGCCAGGATCAGGTAGGTTGAAAGGAACAAATAGGGCAAGGTCAGGTCATAGGTCTGCTTGACGATCTCAGGCCCCGCGATGGCCGAGAGAATGGGCCCGGTCATCACCAGCGAGATGGCCCGCGCCCGAAAGGCCGGCGGCGCCACCTCGGAGGCGGCGAAGCGGTAATGCTGGGCGATGCCGAAGCCCACCCCGGCAAAGGCCGAGCCCATGCAATAGACCAGGAAGCTTGCGGTATAGACGCCGGTGGCGAAGAGCAGGCTGCCGATGACCGAGGCGATGGCGCCGACGACGAAACCCGCCCTGCGACCGAGCCGGGCGAAGAGGATGCCGGCGGGGATGGAGGCCAGCATCACCGTCGTCATCTGCACCGCCATGGGCAGGGTTGCGAGCCCGGCATCGGATGACAGGGTGTGGCCGATCAGCGCGCTCATCGCCACCTGGCCCACCACGGTGGACTGCATGAGCGCCTGGCAGAAGAACAGCCGCCAGACCGTGCTGCGCATCTGGCGTTCCGCGTTCGCGTCCATCAGAAGTGGCTCCATCCCCGGTGCGACAGCGCCATGGGCTGGCCTGTCCTGTCCAGAACAACAACATCCAAGGAGGCTTGCGTGAAGTGGCCTATGCGCGTGATGGCCATGCCGTCCGGGCCTGGGTTGGTCAGGCCAGGGGGCACGGCGCCGGGGGGGGCGGCAAAGAGCAGCTCGTAGTCATCGCCACCGGTGAACAGCAGGGACGGCTCGGCCCCGCGCGCCGGCGGCGAGAGGGGCACGAGCGCGCCCTCGACCACAGCGCCGCAGCCCGAGGCGCGGCAGAGATGCCCCAGATCCTGCACCAGCCCGTCGGAGACATCCATGCAGGCGGTGGCGACGCCGCGCAGCGCCCGCCCGAGCGCCAGCCGGGGCTGCGGCAGGCGGTAGCGGGCGGCGAGATAGCCATCGGGATCGGCGATCTCGCCACGCGCCGCGCGTAGGCCCAGATACCCGTCGCCGATGGTGCCGCTGACCCAGAGCTCGTCTCCCGGCCGCGCGCCGCCGCGGCGCAACGCCCGCCCTGGCAGCACGGTGCCCAGGATGGTCAGGCTGAGGGTCAGCGGGCCGGGGGTGGAGACGGTGTCGCCGCCCAGCACCTGCAGGCCGAACTCCACCTGGTCGAGCGCCAGGCCGGCGACGAAGCCGGCCACCCAGGCATCGGGCGTGCCGGATGGCAGCGCCACGGTCATGAGATAGGCCAGCGGATCGGCCCCCATGGCCGCGAGATCGGAGAGGTTCACCCGCAGCAGCTTGCGGCCGATGGTCTGCGGCGGGTCATCGGGCAGGAAATGCACGCCGGCGACCATGGCGTCGGCCGCGAGGACCAGTTCATGTCCCGGGGGCGGGGTGAGCAGGGCCGCGTCATCGGTGAGGTCGAGCCCCCCCTGCCCCGCCAGCGGCCGGAAATGCCGCGCGATCAGCGCGAATTCCGGCGCCAGGGGGACGTGGCCCGTCACGCCGCGAAGTCGCCCGGGCGCAGGGTGCGGGCCAGGGCATCGAGCACGCCGGCGGCGAAGCGCGGTTCCTCGGCGGTGAAGAAGCCATGCGCGATGTCGAGATATTCGCGGATCACCACACGGGCCGGCGGCTCCCGCCCATCGCGCAGCTCGGCCGCCGCGGCACGCAGCAAGGCACGCAGCACCGGGTCGAGCTTGGCCAGCGGCCAGGCCTCGGCGAGGTGCGTGCCGATGATGGCGTCCAGGTCGTCGCTGTTGGTGGCGGCGCGGCGGACGATGCCGGCGAAGAGGGCGACATCGGCCTCCGGCACGCGGCCATCCTCGAAGCCGCCTTGCCCCGGCATCTGGCCCAGGCGGTGACGGATGAACTGATCCAGAACCGTCTCTGGCGAATCGCCCGAGGCCTCGGCCTGGAACAGCGCCTGGACGGCTGCCACGCGCGCGCCGGTGCGGGGGCGGCCGCGAGGCTGGGCGGGTGTGGTCACGCCAGCGACCAGGCGCGGCGCAGCGCGACCTGCATGAGGAGCGCGAACATCGCCTCGCGCCCCTTGTTGTGGTGGTTGTCGGAGGAGCGTTCGATCGCCTGCGCGATGGTGGCGACGGTGAGCAGGCCGAAGCCGATGGGCAGGCCGGTTTCGACCGAGATGTCCATCACGCCGCGAAACGTCTCGCGGCAGATGTGTTCGTAATGGTCGGTGCCGCCCTGCACGACGCAGCCCAGGATGAGGACACCATCGCGCGCCCGGCCGCCCTCGATCGCCATGCGCAGGGCGGCTGGCAGCTCGAAGGCGCCGGCGACGTCGACGACATCGAGGCTGGCGCCGACCTCGGCTGCCATGGCCTGGGCGGCGCGGCGCATGCCGGTGACGATGGCTTCGTAATACGGCGCCTGGATGAGCAGGAGGCGCGGCGGGGGCCCTGGGA
>JAKFUL010000009.1 GCA_021732665.1 Acetobacteraceae bacterium | reverse complement strand
CCGCCCAGGCCCCCGGCCCGGCCGCCGCCGGCGCCACGCCCCAGGGGAAAAACACCGCCGAAAGCAGCGCCATCCAGACCAGCAGCTTCAGCGCCGCCTGCATCTCCCACAGCGCGAGGTGCCGGCCGCTGGCCTCCAGGATCATCGCCTCATGCACCATGGTGAGTTCCAGATGGGTGGCCGGGTTGTCGGCCGGCATGCGGGCGTTTTCCACCAGCGCCACAGCCAAAAGCGCCACCGCGATCAGCGCCAGCGACACCCGCAACCCCACCCCGCCATCGCGCAGGCCCAACACCATGGCGTCGAGGTTGGTGGTGCCGGCGACCATCGCCAGCACCAGGATGCAGAGCAGCAGCACGGGCTCGGCGAAGGCGGAAAAACTCAGCTCCCGCGACGCGCCCATCCCGCCAAAGGCGGTGCCGACATCCATGCCGGCCAGCGCCAGCGCCACGCGCGCCACCGCCAGCAGCCCGGCCAGCAGCAGCAAATCGGCCATCGGCGCCAGGGTCATGCCCTGGGCGAAGCCGGGCACCAGGCAGGCCGCCAGGAAGGTGGCGGCGCAGGCGACATAGGGCGTGGCCTGGGAAATGGCGGTGGCGCCCTCGGCCAGCACCGGGCGCTTGCGCAGCAGTTTCAGCATGTCGCGCCATGGCTGCAACAGCGGCGGGCCACGTCTTCCCATCAGACGCGCCTTGATGAAGCGCACGAAGCCGACCAGCACCGGCGCCAGGGCCAGCACCAGCGCGGCATGCAGCAACTGCGCCAGCGAGGAGAAGAGGCCCGCGATCATGGCCGCTCCAGCACCGCCAGCACCGCCAGCAGCAGCACCAGCGCGGCGAACATCAGCCCGAGCGAATGCCGCACGGAGAGCGTGCGCAGCCGGTCCGACCATTCGCTCACCCCATGCCGGGCGCCGCGCAGCGCGGCGAGCGCAGCCCAGGCCGGGTCGGTGGTGCCGGCGCGGCGGGTCGCCGGCGCCATGCTGCCCGGCGGCGGCACCGAGACCTTGTCCGTGCCGGCCAGCAAGGGCGCGCCCAGCATCCGGGCGATGGGCTGGGAAAAACCGGGGCCGCTGGGCTGGGTCGCCGGGTCGCCGAAGGGCAAATGCGCGGGTGGCGCGATATAGCCGCAATCCCAGGTCGGTGCCCGGGCGGCCCCGCCGCCGCCCTGCGACAGCCCGGCGCGCCACAAACCCAGGCCCAGCAGCACCAGCAGCAGCGCGGCGGGCAGTACCAGGTAGCCCGCCCCGGAATCGCCGGCGGAAAGCCCGAGGAACCCGCCCGGCCCCGTCACATCCGGCCCCAGCCATTGCTCCAGCACCGGCTGCATCAGCCCCAGGGCCAGCGCCGGAAACACCCCCAGCAACAGGCAAAGTGCCGCCGGCAGCAGCACCGCCGGCCGGGCGGCGCCCTGAACGTCACCGGCCCCCGCCACGCGCGGGCTGCGCGGCCGCCCCAGGAAGACCAGCCCCCAGAGCCGCAGCATGGCCGCTGCCCCCAGCGCCACCGCCATGGCCACCAGCGCCAGCGCCACGAGGGCGGCGAACTGGAACAGCGCGTCGCCAGTGCGCCAGGCGCCCAGCAGCGCCTGCAGCAGCAGCCACTCGCTGGCGAAACCCGAGAGCGGCGGAATGGCCGCGGCAGACAGCGCCCCCACCAGCGTGGCCCAGCCCAGCACCGGCATGTTGCGCAAAAGCCCGCCCAGCCCATCCACCCGCCGGCTGCCGGCCTGGTCCAACACCAGGCCCATGCCCAGAAAGAGCAGGCATTTGAACAGTCCGTGGTTCAGCACGTGCAGCAGCGCGCCGGCCATGGCGAGTGCCGCCGGCACCGCCATGTCGGCGCCGCGGAACATCAGCGCCAGGCCGAGGCCGACCGCGATCAGCCCGACATTCTCGATGGTGGAGCAGGCCAGGATGGCCTTGGTGTCGGTCTCGATATTCGCCCGCAGCGCGCCGAGCATGGCCGAGGCGGCACCCGCCAGCAGCAGCGGCACCCCCCACCAGGAAGGCTGCGCGCCCCCGCAAAGGTCGAACACCAGCCGCAGCAGCACATACAGCGCCACCTTCACCATCACCGCCGACATCAGCGCCGAGACATGCGCGGGTGCGGCCGGATGCGCCAGCGGCAGCCAGAGATGCAGCGGCGCCAGCCCCGCCTTGGCCCCGGCGCCCAGGAGCACCATGGCCAACACCGCCACCGCCAAAGCGCCCTCGGGTGGTGCCGCGCGCAGGGCGGCGAAGCCGAGCGACCCGGCGCCGACCGAGAGCAGCCCCAACGCCCCCATCAGGCAGGCGCCACCGAACACCGCGAAAATCAGGTAGAGCCTGGCCGCCCGCCGTTCATGCAGCATGGCCCAGCTGGCCAGTGACATCGCCTCGAAACCCAGCAGGAGCGAAAAACCGTCGGCGGCGACGATGCACAGCGCCATGCCGAGCAGGAACAGCGGATAGGCCACCAGCTCATGCCGCGGTGCCGGGCCGACCAGCAGCGAGGCAAAGGCCCCCGCCAGCCCGAGCAGCAGCAGGAACCAGGCCGAAAGCGCATCCAGCGCCAGCAGCGAGGCCGCCCAGGGCGGGCCGAAGGGCAGGGCCAGCACCTCGGCCCCCGGCCAGAGCAGCGCCAGCACCGCAAGCGCGGCCAGCCCGCCCATCACCGTCACGCAGCCCAGACGCAGTACCCCCGCCCAGCCCAGCGCGGCCGGCAAAGCAAGCAGCGCCAGGGCCGCCAGCAGCAGGCAAAGCATCGTCAGCATGGCGGGATGATCGGGCGTGGCACGGGCGGAGCATGCGGCATGCCGGCCCGTGTCGGGAAGAGATGGCAATGGACGATGGTTAAGAATTCCCATATCGTAACGATTGCGTTAGTCCGTCATAAAGCTGTGCTGTCAGTTTGAGGGGAAACATCCGTGCAAAGACGCAATATCATGGCCGCAGGCGCCGCCGCGGCCGCCATCCTGCCGGCGCTGGCCAAGCCCGCCCTGGCGCAGGCCACGCCTGAGATCCGCTGGCGCTGCGCCAGCAGCTTTCCCCGGGCGTTGGACACCATCTATGGCGCCGGCGAACACGTCGCCCGCCGCGTCGCCGCCCTGACCGACAACAAGTTCCGCATCCAGCTTTTCCAGGCTGGCGAACTGGTGCCCGGGCTGGCCACGCTGGACGCCGTGCAGGCCGGAACCGTGGAATGCACCCACACCGCCAGCTATTACTGGGTGGGCAAGGACCCGACCTTCGCCTTCGACGGCACCGTGCCCTTCGGGATGAATTTCCGGCAGATCAATTCCTGGCTGAACGCCGGCGGCGGTCGCGACGTGATGAAGGATTTTTTCAGCACCTACAACGTGCTGAGCATCCCCGCCGGCAACACCGGCGCGCAGATGGGCGGCTGGTTCCGCCGCGAGATCCGCACGTTGGAAGACCTGCGCGGGTTGAAAATGCGCATTGGCGGCTTCGCCGGCAATGTGTTGGCCAAGCTGGGCGTCGTGGCGCAGCAGATCGCAGGGGGCGACATCTATCCGGCGCTCGAGCGCGGCACGATCGACGCCGCCGAATGGGTTGGCCCCTATGATGATGAAAAGCTGGGCTTCCAGCGCGTGGCGCCGTTCTACTACTACCCCGGCTGGTGGGAGGGTGGGCTGAACCTGTCCATGACCATCAACCAGGCGAAGTTCAACGAGCTGCCGCAACTGTATAAGGACGCGCTGGAATCCGCCTGCCGCGACGCCACCATCGAGACCATGGCAAAGTATGACAGCCAGAACCCACCGGCGCTGCGCCGCCTGGTGGCTGCCGGCACCCAGCTGCGCCCCTTCCCGCGGCCGGTGATGGAGGCCTGCTACCGGGCCGCCTTCGAACTCTATGGCGAGACGGCCGAGCGCAACGCCAATTTCAAGAAGGTGTGGGACCATTTCCGCGCCTATCGCGACACCCAGCTGCAATGGTTCCGCGTGGCCGAAAGCACCTACGACAACTTCGTCTATGCCATGCAGGCGGCGGAAAACGCCCCGGCGCGCCCGCGCTGATGCAGCCCCTGCTCAGCTTCAGCGCGGCGGTTGACTGGGTCTCCACCCGGTTCGGCCGTATCGCGGATTGGATGGTGCTGGCGGCCTGCGTCGTCTCGGCAGGCAATGCCTTCATCCGCTATGGCATCTCCGTCTCCTCCAACGCCTGGCTGGAACTGCAATGGTATCTCTTCGCCGGCATGGTGATGCTCGGCGCCAGCTACACCTTGTTGCGCAACGAGCATGTGCGGGTGGATTTGGTGTATGGATGGGTGGGGCATCGCACCCGGCTCTACATCGACATCTTCGGCTTCATCTTCTTCGTGCTGCCGGCGATGTGCCTGATGCTGTACATGACCTGGCCGTTCTTCGTGGACAGTTTTGTTCGCAACGAGGGCAGCCCGAATGCCGGTGGGCTGCTGCGCTGGCCGGTGAAGCTGATCCTGCCGCTGGGTTTTCTCCTGCTGGTGTTGCAGGGGTTTTCCGAGTTGATCAAACGGATCGCCGTGCTCAACGGCGTGCCGGTCAAGGGCAATGCCTTCCTCGAATACAAGAAGCCTGAACAATGAGCCTGGACATGATGCCGCCGTTGATGTTCGGCGGCCTGGTGGTCTTCCTGCTGGCGGGGTTCCCGGCGGCCTTCAGCCTCTCGGCGGTGGGGCTGTTCTTCGGTTTCCTGTCGATCGAGCTCGGCTTCTTCAACCAGGCGTTTCTGGGCAATCTGCCGCTGCGGGTCTTCGGTATCCTGTCCAACGACCTGCTGCTGGCCATCCCCTTCTTCACCCTGATGGGCGCCATTCTGGAACGCTGCGGGCTGGCGGAGGATTTGCTGGAGGGCACCGGGCAGCTCTTCGGGAAGATCCCGGGCGGGCTGGCCTATGCGGTGATCCTGGTCGGCGCGGTGCTGGGCGCCATCACCGGCACGGTCGCGGCCTCGGTCATCGCCATGGGCATGATCTCGCTGCCGATCATGATGCGCTACGGCTATGACATGCGGATCGCGACGGGCGTGATTGCGGCCTCGGGCACCATCACCCAACTGATACCGCCATCGCTGGTGCTGATCGTCCTCGGCGACCAGCTCGGCAAGAGCGTGGGCGACATGTATGCCGGCGCCATCGGGCCCTCGATCCTGCAGATTCTGCTGTTCATGGCCTTCATCTTCGGCGTCTCGATCTTCGCGCCGCATAAGGTGCCGCCGCTGCCGCCCGAGGCGCTGCACCCGCGCGGCTGGCCGCTCTATTGGCGTGTGCTGAAGGGCATGGTGCCCTCCATCGTGCTGATCTTCCTCGTGCTCGGCACCATTTTCCTGGGGCTGGCGACGCCGACCGAGGCCGGCGCCATGGGTGCCATGGGCGCCATTGGCCTGGCGGTGGCACAGGGCACCTATTCCTGGAAGCTGCTGCGTGAGGCCATGGGCAACACCATGCGCATCACCTCCATGGTCATCTTCATCCTGATCGGCGCCACGGTGTTCTCGCTGGTATTCCAGGGCGTGGACGGCACGCATTGGATCGAGCATCTGCTGAGCCATTTGCCCGGCGGGCAGACCGGCTTCCTGGTCTTCGTGAACATCTTCGTGTTTTTCCTGGCGTTCTTCCTGGATTTCTTCGAGATCGCCTTCATCGTGGTGCCGCTGCTGGCGCCGGTGGCGGCCAAGCTGGACATCAACCTGGTCTGGTTCGGCGTGCTGCTGTGCATCAATTTGCAGACCAGCTTCATGCACCCGCCCTTCGGCTTCGCGCTGTTCTACCTCCGCGGCATCGCGCCGAAGGAGGTGCTGACCAAGGACATCTACCTCGGCGCCATCCCCTGGCTGCTGTTGCAGGTCATCCTCGTCGGCATCGTGATCTTCTGGCCGGAGAGCGTGACCTATTGGCTGGACCAGGGCACGGGGGTGGACCCCAGCACCGTGCGCATCGACGTGCCGCTGCCCGACCTGCCGGATGACGACGCGATACCGACCTTCCGTTAATGCCTTTTCACATCATCCCCTGAGTGAGCGAGGCCGTTTGGCACTCGCTGGGCGCCAAAAACGGCAAGGTTCTTGAATCTGGCGAAGACCCGCCCGATGGAGTTCATTTCGGGTCATCGACGTCCGGTTCCAACACTGGAGGTCGATGCATCACAGGTCAGGGCCGCGCCGGAATCCCTATGCGCGATCCCGATCGGAGCGAACTGGCTCCTACACCCGCAGGTCCAGGAGCGAACCGCGTGGCAGCGGCCGCGCGGGCTGGGGTGGCACCGCCTCCAGCGTACGCTGTGGGCGCGGCGCATCCTGTGCGGCACGGGCCTGCACGGGTTGGATCGGTTGGGTGCCTTCTGCACCCTGTCCCGGCCTGGTGCGGGAGACCTCCTGCGTGAAGGCCGCCAGGCTGTTGAGCGAGATCATGACGCGGTTGTAGCGCGGCGGGAGTGAAGGCGTGGTTAACGCGTGAGAGAAAGGTCGATGGCGCGGTCGGCCGGGTCCAGCTCCCCGACGAAGGCCGGGCGCGGGGCACGGTTGGGCTCCATGCCGCTCGAGCATGGGATGGTGGAATGCACCTGTTCCGCCGCCGCGCGCGCCACCACCGCGGGGTCAGCCTGGGAGGGTCAAGCGATCAGAGGACGTTGCTGGCGGCGCGCACCCGCTGGGCGAGTTCGTCCATCACATACCAGCAGAAATTCGGCACTTCCTCGACCATGAAGCGAAACTTCCGCCAGGAGACGACGGCCAGTTCGCAATCGGTGTGTGCCACCGCCTCGGTGCTGCGCGATTTGCCGTCGATCAGCGAAATGATACCCATGCCATCGCCAGGCTCGATCGCCTCGGTGAGTTGGCCATGGCTGAGGATGGCGACACGGCCGGAGATCACGACATACATCTCAGCCGCCGGGTCGCCCTGATGGAAGATGTGCTCACCCGCGGCATGGCGCTCCAGGCGCCCCATGGAACTGGCGATGGAACGTATATCGAAGCCCGCAAGACTGACGGTTTCCACAGCATGCTCCTTTTCGGATTCACGGTGCGGTGGACAGTATTATGACATTTTTATGATTACAAGGAAAATAAGCCTACGTGGCCAAGGCCGCGACCCCCGGCAACTCCTTGCCCTCCAGCCATTCCAGAAAGGCGCCGCCGGCCGCGCTCACATAGGTCATGCGCTCGGCCACCCCGGCATGCTTGAGCGCCGAGACGGTGTCGCCGCCGCCGCCGATCGAGGCCAGCTTCCCCGCCTCGGTCAGCCGCGCCACTTCCTGCGCCACGGCCACCGTCGCCGCGTCGAAGGGCGCGATCTCGAAGGCGCCGAAGGGGCCGTTCCAGACCAGGGTGCGGCATTCCGCCAACCTGGCCTTCACCGCGGCCACGGTGGCTGGGCCGACATCCAGCGCCATCATGTCGGAGGGCGTGCCATCGGCGGGCACCACGCGATTCGCCGCATGCGCCTTGAATTCGGCGGCGGCCACGAGATCGACCGGCAGCATGATGGTGCAGCCGCGCGACGCGGCGCCGGCCATGATCTCGCGCGCCGTCTCGTGCATCTCGGCCTCCTGCAGGGACTTGCCCACGCCCATCCCCTGCGCGGCCAGAAAGGTGTTGGCCATGGCGCCGCCGATGACCAGCACATCCACCTTCGACGACAAATTCCCCAGCAAATCCAGCTTGGTGGAGACCTTGGCGCCGCCGACGATGGCCATCACCGGGCGGGCGGGGTTGAGCAGGGCGCGGTCCAGCGCCTCCAGCTCCGCCTGCATCAGCCGGCCGGCATAGGCGGGCAGCAGCCGGGCCACGCCCTCGGTGCTGGCATGGGCGCGGTGGGCGGCCGAGAAGGCGTCGTTGACGAAGGCGTCGGCCAGCCTGGCCAGGGCCGCGGACATGGCGGGGTCGTTCTTCTCCTCGCCCTTGTGGAAGCGGGTGTTCTCCAGCAGCAGCACTTCGCCATCGGAAAGCCGCCCCACGGCGGCCTCGGCATCGGGGCCGACGCAGTCATCGGCGAAGGCGACGGGGCGGCCCAGCGTCTCGGCCAGCGCCGCGGCCATGGGCCTCAGGCTCATCTCCGGCACGACAACGCCTTTCGGCCGGTCGAAATGGCTGCACACCACTACCCGCGCGCCCTTCTCCGACAGCTCGCGTATCGTCGGCACCAACCGCTCGATGCGCGTCATGTCGGTGATCCGGCCATCGCGCACGGGCAGGTTGAGGTCTGCCCTCAGCAGCACGCGCTGGCCACGGGCGGCAAGGTCATCGAGGGTTTTGAAGGGCATGGATGCGGGCTATCCTGCGGCTGGAGTGGAGGGACACATGATCCGGATATTTGCGGCTATGCTGTTGTTTCCGCTGCTAGCATCGGCCCAGCCGGCCTTCCAGACGCCGAGCGGAAATATCTTCTGCCACCAGGCCGGCGGCATCCTGCGTTGCGATATCACCCGCCGCGGCTTCGCCCCGCCGCCGCCGCGCGAGCCCTGCGAACTGGAATACGGCCACGCCGTTACCCTCGAACCGCGCGGCTGAGCCTGTTTTGAGCGGCCGCGGCTTCACTTCCCACGGTTCTGCCCTACCATGCGCTGGCAAGCGGGTGGCGATGGGATAGGCAGGTGATGGAATTGACCGAGGCTGAGCGGAACGGACCTTTCATCCCGGGGCCGCGCGTCACCCTGGCGGGCATGGCCGGCGGCCCGCTCGCAGGGCTGCGATTCGCGGTGAAGGACCTCTACGACGTGGCCGGCGAGGTCACGAGCTATGGCAACCCAGACTGGGCGCGCAGCCATGGCGTCGCGGCGACCACGGCCCCCATCGTCACCGCCTTGCTCGAGGCCGGGGCGAACCTCGTGGGCAAGACCAAGACCGTGGAGCTGGCCTTCGGGCTGACCGGCGAGAATGTCTGGCATGGCACGCCCCTCAACCCCAAGGCGCCGGACCGTTTCCCCGGCGGCTCCTCCTGCGGCAGCGCGGCCGCGGTGGCCGCCGGCGTGGTGGATTTCGCCATGGGCAGCGACACCGGTGGCTCGGTCCGCATCCCGGCCAGCTATTGCGGCGTCTTCGGCATCCGGCCGACATGGGGCGCGATCAGCCTGGCCGGCTGCTGCGCGCTGGGGCCCAGCTTCGACACCCCCGGCTGGTTCGCCGCCAGCGCCGAGGTGCTGGCACGCGTCGGCATGGAGTTGCTGCCGCTGGAGCCGGGCGGCGCCAATTGCCTGCCCGCCGGCCCGCTGCTCAAGCCCGATGACGTCTGGGTGAATGCCGACCCGGTGGTGGCGCAACGGTTGCAGGCCGCGCTGGAGGCAACCGAGCGGGTGATGGGCCGGACAATGCGGGTGGAGCTGATGCCCGAGGGCCTGTGCGAGCTGTATGAGAATTTCCGCTGCATGCAGGCGCAGGAGGCCTGGGCCACGCTGGGCACCTGGGTGACGCAGACCAGCCCGGGTTTTGGCCCCGGCGTGGGCGATCGTTTCGCCGCGGCGCGCGACATGCCGCCCGGGAAGGCGGCCGCCGGGCGCGCCTTCCGCCGCCGTTTCCAGCATCGGGTCCGCAGCCTGCTGGCCGGGGGCGCGGTGCTGGCCTTCCCCACCTCGCCCATCCCCGCGCCCCTGCTGGGCGCCAGCCAGCAGGAGCAGAATGCGGTCCGCGAGCGGACCATGGGCGTCACCGCCATCTCCGGCCTGGGCGGCCTGCCGGAGGTGAGCATCCCCGCCGCCACGGCCGATGGCGCGCCCATCGGGTTTTCCCTCGTTGCCGGCCCGGGGCGGGACCGCATGCTGCTGCGCCTGGCGCAGGCGGTGGCGGAGGAGTTGCGGCTGTGACACCGCGCGACGCCACCGCGGCCGACCTGCCCGCGATCACCGCGATCTACGCGCATCACGTCAAGCACGGCACCGGCACCTTTGAGGAGCAGGCGCCGTCGCGCGCGGAGATGGCCAAGCGCATGGCGAAGGTGCAATCCGCCGGCTGTGCCTGGCTGGTGACGGAGAGCGAGGGCGTGATCACCGGCTTCGGCTACTACTCCCAGTACCGCGACCGCAGCGCCTATCGCTTCACCGCCGAGGACAGCATCTATGTCCGCGACGATGTGCGCGGGCAGGGCGTGGGCAAGGCGCTGGTGGCGGCGTTGCTTGACCATGCGGCGCGCCAGGGCTTTCGGCAGATGATCGCGGTGATCGGCGACAGCGAGAATGTCGGCTCCATCGGGCTGCATTTGTCGCTGGGCTTCCGGCAGATCGGCGTGATGCGGGCGGTGGGGCTGAAGTTCAACCGTTGGGTGGACGTGGTCACCATGCAGCGGCCTTTGGGGGAGGCGGATCGCTCGGTTCCGGTGTAATCTGCCGGGCATGACGATCCTCGACGCCCAAGACCCCTACCCGCGCAATTTTGTCGGCTACGGCGCCAACCCGCCCGATCCGCGCTGGCCGGGCGGCGCCCGCGTCGCGCTCAGCTTCGTGCTGAATTACGAGGAGGGGGCGGAGAACACCGTGCTGAACGGCGATGCCGGCAGCGAGCTTTACCTGCACGAGGTGCCCGGCGGCTCGCCGGTGCTGGGCGATCGGAACCGGACGGTGGAGAGCCAGTTCGATTATGGCGCGCGCGCCGGCGCCTGGCGGGTGCTCCGGCTCTTCGCCGAGCGCGGGCTGAAGCTCACGGTCTATGGCGTGGGCCGGGCGCTGGAACTCAACCCCGAGCTGGCCCGCGCGTTTGTCGCGCAGGGACATGAGGTGGCGAGCCATGGCTGGCGCTGGATCGATTATCACGACGTGCCGGAGGCGGTGGAGCGCGAGCACATCGCGGCATGCGTGCGCACCATCACCGAGCTTTGCGGCCGCCCGCCGGTGGGCTGGTACACCGGCCGCGTCAGCCCGCGCACCCGCAGGCTGGTGGCCGAGCAGGGCGGCTTTCTCTACGACAGCGACGCCTATGATGACGACCTGCCCCATTATGTGGAGGTGGCGGGGAAGCCGCGGCTCATCATCCCCTACACGCTCGACAACAACGACATGAAGTTCGCCGTGCCCCCCGGCTTCACGAGCAATGACGGCTATGAGCAGCACATGCGCGACAGCCTGGACCTGCTGCGCCGCGAGGGTGGGCGGATGATGAGCGTGGGGATGCATTGCCGCCTGGTGGGGCGCCCGGCGCGCGCCGCCGCACTGGCGCGCTTCATGGATCATGCCGCGAGTTGCCCCGATGTGTGGGTGGCGACGCGCGAGGAGATCGCCCGGCACTGGCTGCGCGAACACCCGCCGGGATGAGGACCGAAACCGACAGCCTGGGCAGCGTGGAGATTCCCGCGGACCGGCTGTGGGGACCGCAGACCGAGCGGGCGCGGCGGTTGTTCCGGATAGGGAGTGAGCGTTTCCCGGCCGGGCTGATCCGTGCTGTGGGATTGCAGAAATGGGCCTCGGCGCGGGCCAATGCGGCGCTGGGATTGTTGCCCGCGCAACTGGCCGGGGCGATTGCGGCGGCGGCGGAGGAGATCATCGCGGGCGAGCGCGACGCCGATTTCCCACTGCCGATCTGGCAGACCGGCAGCGGCACGCAAACGAACATGAACGCCAATGAGGTGCTCTCCAACCGCGCCAACCAGATGCTGGGCGCGGGGCTGGGCGCCCGCGCGCCGGTGCATCCGAACGATCACGTGAATATGGGGCAGAGCTCCAACGACAGCTTTCCGGCCATGATGCATATCGCCGCCGCCGAGGCGGTTGTGGGGCGGCTGCTGCCGGCGCTGGAGGTCTTACGCGCGGCGCTGGCAGCGCGGGCGGTCGAATGGTCCGGCCTGGTGAAGCTGGGCCGCACCCACATGATGGACGCCGTGCCGGTGACACTTGGCAGCGAGTTCGCCGTCTGGGCGCGGCAGGTGGAGCGCGGGATGGCCAGGCTGCGCGAGGTGCTGCCCAGGCTGCTGGTGTTGCCGCAGGGCGGCACGGCGGCGGGCACCGGGCTGAACACCCACCCGGATTTCGCCGCAAGGTTTTGCACCGAATTGGCCGCGCGGACCGGCCTCGCATTCACCGCCAATGACCTCCCCGTCGAGGGCATGTCGGCGCATGATGTTTTTGTGGAACTTCAGGGCGCGATGAACGTGCTGGCGGTGTCGCTGAACAAATGCGGCAATGATATCAGGCTGCTGGGCAGCGGCCCGTCATCGGGCATTGCCGAGTTGGTGATCCCGGCCGATGGCCTGTCCAGCAGCATCATGCCGGGCAAGACCAACCCGACCCAGGCCGAGGCGCTGACCATGGTCTGCGCCCAGGTCATGGGCAACACCACGACGGTGACGGTGGCCGGCGCGCAGGGGCATCTGGAGTTGAACGTCTTCAAGCCGGTGATCATTTTCGCCGTGCTGCAATCGGCCGGGCTGCTGGCCGACGCGGCCGAAAGTTTTTCGGAGCACATGGTGGCGAAGCTGGCCCCCAACTTGCCACGCATTGCGGAGAACCTGGCGAAATCGCTGATGCTCGTCACCGCGCTGAACCCGCATATCGGCTACGACCGGGCAGTGAAGATCGGCAAGCTGGCGCTGGCCGAGGGCCTGACCCTGCGCGACGCCGCCGCGCAGCTGGGTTTCGTCACGCCGGAGGATTTCGACCGCTGGGTGCGCCCGAAGGACATGCTCGGGCCGCATGCTTGAAAAGCGCAGCTTGAGCCTGAACGGCCACCGCACCTCGGTGGCGCTGGAGCCGGAGTTCTGGGCGGTGCTGGAGCAGGCCGCCACCCCTGGCCCCCTGGCCGCGCTGGTGGCGGCGCAGGATGAGGCAAGGGCCGAGACCGGCGAACCGCTGGCCAGCCGGTTGCGGGTATTTGCCCTGCGCTATGCCCTGGCGCGCACCGGCTCGGCGCTGGCCGGGCGATAGACCGCGCGCTGGCCCAGGATCGGTTCCAGCCTGTCGGTGATCCCCAGCGCGGTTTCCGCCGCACCCAGATAGAGCGCACCATCGGGCGCGAGCTGCCCGGCCAGGCCGCCCAGCACGCGCGATTTGGTCGGCATGTCGAAATAGATCAACACGTTGCGGCAGAAGATCACGTCGAACTTGCCGAAGCCTCTGAGGTCGGTCAGCAGGTTGGCCTGCTGGAACTTCGTGTAGCCGCGCAAATGATCCTTCGCGCGCCAACGGCTGTCGGTCTGGGTGAAATGCTTCATCAGCTGGCGCACCGGCAGGCCGCGCTGCACCTCGAACTGGGTGAAGACGGCCTCCTTCGCGCGGTCCAGCACGGCGGTGGTCAGGTCGGTGCCGATGATCTCGAAGCGGCGCGCCTTGAGGTCGGGCGGGCCGAATTCCTGCGCCTCGGCCAGGATGATGGCGATCGAATAAGCCTCCTGCCCGGTGCTGCAGGCGGCGGACCAGATGCGGATGGGCATGCCGGGAGCCCGGGCCTTGTGCAGCACCGGCAGCAATTCCTTCAGGTGGTCGAAGGGTTTGCCGTCGCGGAAGAAATGGCTCTCGTTGGTGGTGAGAAGCTCGGTCATCTCCTGCGCCAGCTTGTCGGCCCCTGGGCTGCGCAGGCGCATGGCCAGCGCATCCAGGCTGGCCATGCCCTCGCGTTTCAGGAGCGGCGCCAGGCGGGTGTCGAGCATGTAGCCCTGGTCGGCGGTGAGCACGCCGCCCGAACGCTGCTTCACGATGCCGGCGAGGAACTGGAAGGTGGCGGGGTTCATGCGGTGTGCCTCAGGACGGCGTGGGAGGGCGCGGCATTCAACGCGGCCATGACATGGTCGGCCAGCGCCTCGGGCGGGGCCTGGAGCTTGGGCAGCCCGGCCTTGGCCACGGCGCCGGGCATGCCCCAGACCACGCTGCTCGCCTCATCCTGGGCGATGACTACACCGCCGGCGCGCGCGACTTCACGGCAGCCCAGCAACCCGTCCTGGCCCATGCCCGTGAGGATGATGGCCAGCAGGTCCCGGCCATAGATCGGGACCATCGAGCGCAGCATGGGATCCACCGCCGGGCGGCAGAAATTCTCCGGCGGGTCGGTGTTCAGCGCGATGCGCGGCGGGCCGGCATCGCGTTTGGTCAGCAGCATGTGCCGGTCACCCGGCGCCACATAGAGGTGGCCGGGCTGCAGCACCTCCCCATCCACCGCTTCGGCGCAGCGTGGGCCGCCGAGCGAGTCGAGGTGTTGCGCCAGCATGGCGGTGAAGCCGGGCGGCATGTGCTGGGTGAGCAGGATGGGCACCCGCAAGCCCCGCGGCAGCCGGCGCACCAGCGCCGCGAGCGCCTGCGGCCCGCCCGTGGAGGAGCCGATGGCGATGGCGCGCGGCACCATGCCCAACGTGGCCGACCGCGCCGCCGAACGAGCCGCGGCCCCCATTGTCGCCCCGGGCGCCGCGCGGTTGCGCATTCGCGCCCAACCCTTGACCTTGGCCAGCAATTCGGCCCGGAAACCCGGATCCGCCATGCCACCCAGCGCCGCGGTGGGCTTGGGGATGTAGTCCGAAGCTCCGGCCTGCATCGCCGCCATGGTCTGGCTGGCGCCGCGCTGGGTCAGCGCGCTGGCGACGATGACCACCGGCCGTGGCTCCCGCCTGAGCAGCAACGGCAGCGCCGTCATCCCGTCCATCACCGGCATTTCGAGGTCGAGCAGGATGACCTCCGGCCGATCGGCCGCCGGCGCCGCCTCCAGCGCCTTCAGCGCCGCCTGGCCGTCGCCCACCCGGGCGACGATGCGGATACCCGGGTCGCTTTCCAGGATGCGGGCCAGCGCGCCGCGCACGACCGCGCTGTCGTCGCACAGCATCACGCGGAGTTGGGTCGCGCTCATCCAATCGGCGCTTCATCGGGGGGGGTTTCTTCGCGCCCGAAGCCCACCATCGCCAGCTTGTCCATCAGGATCGCCTCGTCGAAGGGCTTCATCACGTATTCATCGGCGCCGGCTTCCAGCCCCTCCATGATCTTCTCCGAAGCCGCCTCGGTGGTGCACATCACCACCGTGGGGTCGGAGGGGCCGTATTCGGCACGCAGCGCCTTGAGGAACTCGATGCCATCCATCACCGGCATGTTGCGGTCCAGCAGCACCAGGCGCGGCATGGCATCGCCCACCGCGTCCAGCGCCTGCCGGCCATCGGCGGCCTCACGCACGGAAAAGCCGTGTTTCTCCAGGATACGACGGGCGACCTTGCGGACCACGGCGCTGTCGTCGACGACGAGGCAGGATGTGCTCATGTGTGTGCTCCTCAGCCGATCTGCATCAGGCGTTCGACATCGAGCACCACCAGCAGGTTGTCCCCCAGGCGGTGAACGCCCAGCGAGACCTCCTTCCATTGCGGGTCGAGCGTGGCCGGGTTGGCCGCGCGCTCGGCCGGGCTCAGGCTCAGCACCTAGCCCACCTGGTCGGCCAGCAGGGAATAAAGCTCACCCTGATGCTCCACCACCACCGACATCGGCCGGGCACCGGCGGGGCGCGGCGCCAGCATCAGCCGCCGGCGCAGATCGACGGCGGTGACGATCCGGCCGCGCAGGTTCAGGCTTCCCGCCACCTCGGGCGGGGCGAGGGGGATCCGGGTGATGGTCTGCGGCCCCAGCACGTCGCGCACCGCGAGCACCGGCACGCCGCAAAGCTGGCTGGCCACGGTGAGGGTGAGCACCATCTGCGCGGCATCGGTGCCCAGCGCCAGGGCGGCCGCGTTCACCGCGGCGGGTCCGCGGGATTGGCTGTCGGTCTGCATGGAGAAATCCTTGTCTGACGGAGCGGGGGCTCAGATCGGGCTGTCGACGGGCGAGGCGATGCCGCGCAATTCCAGCGCCTGGGCCAGGGCAACGCCCAGCGCATGGCGGTCGAACTTCGCGATGTAGTCGGTGAAGCCGGCGGCGCGGCCTTTCTCCACATCGGCGGGCTCCGCCCGGCCGGAGAGCGCGATCACCGGCAAATCCTGCCACGGACCGCCATCGCGGATGGCGCGCACCAGCTGGAAACCGTCCATCTCCGGCATGTTGATGTCGGAGATGATGGCGTCGAACATCTCGCCCGCCTCGCGCAGCCGCAGCGCCTCGCGGCCATGCGGCACACCCATGATGTCATAGCCAGCCGCCGCCAGGCCAGGCACGACCAGGTTTCGGAAGAAGGCGCTGTCCTCCACCAGCAGCACCCGGGGCTGGGAGGCCTGCTGGGTGGCGGCATTGTCGAACCAGTCCTCACCGCCCTGGCGCAGCCAATAGGCGCAGTCGAGGATTTCGGTGACCTTCTCGGCGATCACCGCGCTGCCCAGGAAGCCCGGGCGCTCGCCACCGCGGTCGATGTTCAGCGGCGCCTCCAGCACGTCGAGGATTTCGTCCACCATCAGACCCATGGAATGCGCGCCATCGCCGAAGACCAGCACCGCCTGCTGGCTGCCCGGCACCGGCGCCTGGGCGTAACCGGAGAGTGGCACCAGCGGCATCAGGCTGCCGCGATACTGCACCACCAGCTTCTCGCCGGCGTATTCGATGCGCTCGGCCGGCAGGTCCTCCAGCCGGGCGATCAGGCCCAGCGGCACCGCCTTGGGCGCGCCCTCGCCGGCACGGAAGAGCAGCAACGCAGTGCGTTCGCCGCCACGCGGGCCGCGTGGCGTCTTGGCCTGGGCCGGCTGATTGTCGCCACCGCCATCCACGCTGAGACCGGTGGCCCGCGCGATGCCGTTCGGATCCAGGATCATGATCACTGAGCCATCGCCCAAAATGGTGTTGCCGGAGAACATCGTCACGTCGCGCAGGATGGGCGCCACCGGCTTGACCACGATCTCCTCGGTGTCGAACACACGATCCACCACGATGCCGAAGACCTGGCTGCCGACCTGGGTGACGACGACGAAATGGGTGCCGCCCTCACTCACCTCGCGGCTGTCCAGCTCCAGCAGCCGGGCCAGGGGAACCAGCGGCAGCAGCCTGTCACGCAGGCGCAGCACCGGGCTGTCCTTGATCATTTCGACCTTGGCGCCGTCGCCCTCGCCCACACGGACGAGTTCGAGCACGCCGTTCTGCGGGATGGCGAAGCGCTCGCCACCCGATTCCACGATCAGCGCGGCGGCGATGGCCAGCGTGAGCGGGATCTTGATGGTGAAGGTGGTGCCGCGGCCCTCGCGGCTTCGCAGTTCGACAATGCCGCCGATACGCTCCAGGTTGGTCTTGACCACATCCATCCCCACGCCGCGGCCGGAGACGGAGGTGATGGCGGCCGCCGTGGAGAAACCGGCGCGGAAAATGAAGCGCTGGATTTCCGCCTCGTTCATCGAGGCCAGCTCGGCCTCGCTGGCCAGGCCCTGGCGCAGCACCTTTTCCTTGATCTTGTCGACGGCCAGGCCACGCCCGTCATCGCCGATCTCCAGCACGATATGGCCACCCTGGTGATAGGCGTTGAGCGTGATCCGCCCGGTCTCCGGCTTGCCGGCAGCGCGGCGATGCTCGGGCGTTTCCAGCCCGTGATCGGCGCTGTTGCGGACCATGTGGGTCAGCGGATCCTTGATCAGCTCCATCACCTGACGGTCGAGCTCGGTCTCGGCGCCGATCATGTCCAGCGCGATCTTCTTGCCAAGTTCATTGGCCAGGTCGCGCACCAGGCGGGGCAGCTTCTGCCAGGCGCTGCCGATCGGCTGCATGCGCGTCTTCATCACCCCGTCCTGCAGGTCGGAGGTGATCTGCGACAGCCTTTGCAACGGCACGGTGAAGGGCGAATTGGCCTCCGACCGCGCAAGCTGCAGCAGCTGGTTGCGGGTCAGCACCAGCTCGCTGACCAGCACCATGAGGTCCTCCAGCACTTCGACCGCCACGCGGATGGTCTGCGGCGCGTTGCCGGGGCCGGCCTCTGCCTGGGTGGGGGCGGGATGTTCGGGGTGATGCTCGGGTTGCGCGGATTGGGGGCGCGGCGAAGGCGCCTCGGCGATGATCGGCCGCGGCATGGCTTCGGGCTCATGGTCGATCTCCATGGGCTCGGCCTCGGCCGCCGCGGCGGCCGGCGCGGGCGCCACATCGCCGCGGAAGGCGGCATCGAGGGCCTCGATGATGGCGCTGTCATCGCCCGGCGGCTCGGCGCCCGCCGTCTCCAGCCCGGCGACAATGGACTTGATGCGGTCCACCGCCGAGAGGATCAGGCTGATGCCGACCTGGGTGACCTCCAGCGAACCTTCACGCCAGCGCCCCAGCACATTCTCGCCGGCATGCGCCACCTTCTCCAGCCGGGGCAGGCCGAGGAACCCGCAGGTGCCCTTGATGGTGTGGATGGTGCGAAACACCTCGCCGAGCACGGCTGCGTCGTGTGGGTTGCGCTCCAGCGACAGCAATGCGCCATCGAGGCTTTGCAGCCCTTCATTCGTCTCGGTGAGAAAATCGGCGAGAAGATCGTCCATGCGTGGTCCCCAATGGCTTGGGAGGCATGGTTGCGGCCTTCGTGCCGAAGAAAAGGTAAACTCAGGCCGGGTTTGCGGTGGAGAAGGGCGATTTGTCGCCCGGCCCCGCTCAGCCCAGTGGCGCCAGCAGAAGCGGTGGCAGCCGCGTCTCTTCGGTGGCGGGCGCGGGGCCGGCGCCCATGCCGATGCTCACCCGGCAATGCGCAAGCCCGGCCAGTGCCAGCATCCAGGGCACCAGCAGGGCGCGCGGCGTATCGGGCTCGTCCGGCGCCATCCCGGCCAGGCGCTCCAGCAGCCCATGCGGCCAGGCGGCCGAGCGACCCTGCGGCATCACCGTGAGCATGCTGCCGCCGCCCTGCCCGCCGGCCGAGAGCACCGCCACCAACACCTGGCCGCCGCGCGGCAGCGCCTCGGTCGCCACCATCGCCGTGGCCAGGGCCAATTGTGCGAGTGCGGCCGATGGCGGCGCGTGGCGCTGCACCTCGAAGCGGAAGGCCACGCGATGCGCCGCGGGCGAGCCGGCCAGCAGCCCCTCCAGATCCTCCCAGGGCATCGCCTCCGGCTCGCCGAACAGCGCGGCGTAGAGCCGCAGCCGCTGCCGCAACTCGGTCAGGGTCTCGTGCAGCAATTCGTCCGAGCGCTGGCCGCCGCCGGCGCCGCTGGCGGCCATCAGCGTGCCGAGTGGCCCGGCCATGTCATGGGTCAGCCGCGCGGCCACGAGTTGCGCAAGCCGGGGTGCGCTGGTCGCTAGGGTATGATTCATCCCGCCTGCTCCTTCTGAGCTGCCAGGCCTGGCCCGGTGACGTCCATCCGACCGGCAGAGAGCACCGGGCTTCGATTGCACCTTGTCAGGCAAAGTGTCGGAAGGGTTGTCGCGTTCGGTTGAATGCGGTCGTCCCGTCGCCGACAGCGCACGACACTGGCCGGTTGAACCTATGCAGCCCAGGTTGACGAAACCCTAACCCGCGCCCAAGGCAGGAGGAAATCCGCAGGATACGGGGGCGCCCATGCAACTCATCGAACCCGGCATGCGCGTGTGCAACCCGGCCCGCCCTGACTGGGGCGTGGGCCAGGTGCAGTCGGTGGTGGGCAGCCGGATCACGGTGAATTTCGAGAATGCCGGCAAGCTGCTGATCAATGCCGGGCTGGTGACGCTGGACATCCTGCCTTGAGCGAGGCCTGGCCCGAGATCGCCGCCGCCATCCTGGACTGGCGCATGCTCGCCGCCTGCCTGGCCACGATGGTGGCGGGCATCATGCGCGGCTATGCCGGCTTCGGCACCGCGGTGATCCTCGCGCCCATCTTCGCCACGCTGTGGGGCACGCGCGAGGGCGTGCCGGTGATGCTGCTGATGGAGTTGCTGATCACCATCCAGCTCGCCCCTCGCGCCTGGCACGAGGCCGACCGACGGGTGGTGCTGCCGCTCGGCGGCTCGGCACTCGCCACCATGCCCTTCGGCACTTATGCGCTGTTCGTCCTGGACCAGGACACGCTCAGGCGGATCATCGGCGGCTTCGTGCTGGTCTTCGGCTTCGCCCTGATGAGCGGCTGGCGCTATCGCGGCGCGCGGCCGCTTTGGCTGAACATGGCCATCGGCGGCGTGGCGGGCCTGCTGAAGGGCGCCACCGGCATATCCGGGCCGCCGGTGATCCTTTACCTGCTCTCGGGCAGCGAGGAGGCGAAGCGGCATCGTGCCAATCTCATCCTGTTCTTCGCCATCATCGCCGTGACCTCGGTGCTGGGGCCGATCGTGCTCGGGCTGATCGACCTGACGGCGCTGGCGCGGCTGGCGGTGGTGCTGCCGGTGATGTTCGTCTCGGTTCCCATGGGGGTGCGGGCGTTTCACGTCGTCCCCCAGCGCTTCTACAAGCCCTTCGCCATGGCGGTGCTGGTGACGGCGGGGGGGATCGCCTTGTTCGCCTAGACAGGGGCTTGCGCACAGGGGCCTTGGCGCCCCAAATCTGCGGCATGATCGACCCTTTCGGCCGCCACATCAGCTATCTCCGCGTCTCGGTGACCGACCGCTGCGATTTGCGCTGCGTCTATTGCATGGCGGAGGACATGACCTTCCTGCCAAAGCGGGAGGTGTTGTCGCTGGAGGAGCTGGAGCGGCTCTGCGGCGCCTTCATCGACATGGGCGTGAAGAAGATCCGCCTGACGGGCGGCGAGCCGTTGGTGCGCCGCAATGTGATGTCGCTGGTGGAGGCGCTGGGGCGGCGGATCGGGCCTGAAGGCTTGGAGGAGCTGACGCTCACGACCAACGGCACCCAGCTGGCGAAAAACGCCGAGGGCCTGGTCCGCGCCGGCGTCCGCCGCATCAATGTCAGCGTGGACACGCTGGACCCGGCGGGCTTCCGCGAGGCGACGCGCTGGGGCGATCTGGCGCAGGTGCAGGCCGGCATCTACGCCGCGCGCGATGCCGGATTGCGTATCAAGATCAACGCCGTGGCCCTGCGCGGCATGAACGAGCATGAATTCGACCGCATGCTGGAATGGTGTGGCACTCACGGCTTCGACCTCTGTCTGATCGAGACCATGCCGATGGGCGAGGTGGCCGAGGACCGGACGGACCGCTACCTCTCGCTGGACGTGGTCCGCGCCCGCCTGCGGCTGAACTGGACCTTGACGGAAAGCGGCTACGCCACCGGCGGCCCGGCGCGCTACTACGACGTGGCCGAGACCGGCACACGGATCGGCTTCATCACCCCGCTCAGCCATAATTTCTGCGAGAGCTGCAACCGCGTGCGGCTGACCTGCACCGGCACGCTCTACATGTGCCTGGGGCAGGAGGATGCCGCCGACCTGCGCGCCCCCCTGCGCGCGGGGTTGCATGACGAGGGGCTGAAGGCCGCGATCCGCGAGGCGATCAGTCGCAAGCCCAAAGGCCATGACTTCGTGATCGAACGCGCCCGCCCCGCCGCGGTGGCACGGCATATGAGCGTGACCGGCGGGTGAATCCGGAAACCCTGATCGCCGCGCTCACCATCCCCGGCATGCCCGGCTGGACCGGGCTGGTCGCCGCGCTGGCGCTGCTGTTGCTGGGCCTGGCCTTCCTGGTGATGCCCTTCTCGGTCTTCGGCGTGAAGTCACGGCTGGAATCGATCGAGGCGCAGCTGGACGAGGTGCAGGCCGAACTCCGCGCCATCTCGGCAAGATTGGCCGATGCCCCCCGCCGCTCGCTGGTGGTCGATGACCTGGAGATGCCGCATCCGCCGCGCGCATCCGATCGCGGCCCCGCGGCCTCGCCCCCCGTTGTGCCGCGTGGCCAGGGCTCCGGCCGCAGCGAGCCACGCATCAACTGGCCGCGCGACCCACGCTGAAAGCCGGAAAGGTTGTGGAACGGTAAATATTTGCACCAATGACGCGCAATTGCACTTGCGCGATCAATCACTCTTGTGTGTAACCTGGGGTTGCATTCGGAGTGAAGGCCATGCTGTCCTCTCCATCCGCCCCGGTCCGGAAAGGCCTGGTCGTCCCCTTCCCGATGGCGTTCCGGCCGGCGGACGATCTCCTTCGCGCGCCGCAGCCGCGGGTCTTCCTGTCGCCACCGCATCTGGCGGGGGGCGAGATGGTGGCGTTGCAGGCCACGCTGGATGCCGGCTGGGTGGCGCCTGCCGGGCCGGTGCCCCTGGCCTTCGAGGAAGCCGTCGCCCAGGCCACCGGCCTGGACCATGTGCTGGCCGTGGCTTCTGGGACCGCGGCGCTGCATCTGGGCTTCCGGCTGCTCGATGTCTGCCCGGGCGACGAGGTCTGGACCAGCAGCCTGACCTTCATCGCTTCCATCGGCCCCGCGGTGCAGATGGGCGCCATTCCGCGCTTTCTCGACATCGATGCCGGGCATTGGACCATGGATGTGGATCTGCTGCGGGCGGAACTGGCCGCCGCCGCGCGCCGCGGCCGGCTGCCGCGCGTCGTCGTGCCCGTCGATCTCTACGGCCAGCCCGCCGACATGCCGGCCATTGTCGATGCCTGCGCCGCCTGGGGGGTGCCGGTGCTCAGCGACAGCGCCGGGAGCCTGGGCGCCATGCAGCATGGCCGTCATGCCGGCGTGGGCGCGAAGCTCGTGGCACTCAGCTTCAACGGCAACAAGATCATCACCGCCGGCGGCGGCGGCGCGCTGGCGAGCGAGGATGCCGGCCTGATCGCCCGCGCCCGCCACCTCTCCACCCAGGCCAAGGAAGTGTCGGCGCATTATCAGCACGAGACGATCGGCTTCTCCTACGGCATGTCCTCGGTGCTGGCGGCCGTGGGCATCGCGCAGATCGCGGCACTGGAGGAGCGCGTGGCAGCCCGGCGCAGTGTGCATCAGCGTTACCGCGAGGGGTTGGAGGACCTGCCGGGCCTCGGCTTCATCGCCGAACCGGCCTGGAGCCGCGGCAACCGCTGGCTGACCGTCATCCGCATCGACCCGGCCGAGGCGGGGGTGGACCGCGAGACCATCCGCCGGGAATTGGCCGCGCAGAACATCGAAAGCCGGCCGGCATGGAAGCCCCTGCACCTGCAACCGGCCTTCCGCCATGCCGCCATCGCCGGCGGCGCGGTGGCGGCCATGATGTTCGAACAGGGGCTTTGCCTGCCCTCGGGCAGCAGCCTGCCGCCGGCCGACCAGGGCAGGATCATCGACATCATCCGGCGGTGCTGCCGCGTCTAGAATCCTTTACCTGCACCAGCATTTTTCCACGCCGGCTGGCAGCACGGCGACGCGCAGCCACGCCATGGCGCGCAGCCTGGCCCAGCGCGGGCACGAGGTGACGCTGGCCTGCGGGCGCTATGAGGGGGCTGAGACCGGCCTTGCCGGGCCCTTCCTGCATGGCAGGCGCGAGGGGATGGTGGCAGGCTTCCGGGTGGTGGAATTCGCCGTGCCCTATCGCAACGCCATGGGGCTGGGCCGGCGGCTGCTGGCCTTCCTGCATTATGCGGCGCGGGCCACGGCGCTGGCGCGCGGCCAATGGGATGTGGTCATTGCCTCCTCCACACCGCTGACGGTGGCACTGCCGGCCCTGCTCGGCCGCGCAGCCTTCATCTTCGAGATGCGCGACCCCTGGCCCGAGCTGCCGCGCGCGCTGGGCGGCGTGCCCGGCCCGCTGCTTTGGGCCATGGAGCGGCTTTCCACCGCCGCCTGCCGCCGCGCCGCCGCCGTCGTGGCGCTGAGCGAGGGCATGGCGCAAACCGCCCGTCGGCGCGGCGCCGCGGTTGTGCACACCATCCCCAACGGCGCCGATCTCGACCTGTTCGGCCCGCATATCGCGCCATGGCGGCCTGACGAGGCGGCGAGCCATGAGGTGCTGGCCGTCTATGCCGGCGCGCATGGCCGGGCCAATGGGCTGGATGTGGCGTTGGACGCGGCCGCGCTGCTGCGCGACGTGCCGCTGCGCCTGCTGCTGGTCGGCGATGGCGCGGAGAAGCCCCGGCTGATGGCCCGCGCCGCGGCGGAGGGGCTGGCCAATGTCACCTTCCTGCCGCCCAGCCCCAAGCGCGCCCTGGCCGGGCTGCTTTCGGCCGCGCAGATCGGCCTGTTCCTGCTGGCGCCCATCCCCGCCTTCGCCGAGCTCACCGCGCCCAACAAGCTCATGGACGGGCTGGCCGCCGGCCTGCCCATGGTGGCCAATGTGCCGGGGCATGCACAGCGTTGCCTGGAGGACGGCCCCTGCGGCGTCTGCGTCCCGCCCGATGACGCGCCGGCGCGGGCCGCGGCGCTGCGCCGGCTGGCGCTGGACCACAATCTGCGCGCCGATCTGGGCCGGGCGGCGCGCGCCCAGGCGGTCAGGCGCTGGGACAGGCGGCTGCAGGCCGCCAGTTTCTGCGCGGTGGTGGAGGCTGTTGCCCTTGCGCGTTGACGTCCTGATGCTCTCGGCCGCGCATCCGCCGGATGATGTGCGCATCGTTCGCAAGGAGGGCCGCGCCCTGGCCGAGGCCGGCTGGCGGGTGATGCATCTCTGCCCCGGCGAGCGCGTGACGCCCGGGGTGGTGTGCGGCGTGCTGATCGGCACCTATACCCGCCGCCCCGGCTGGTGGGGGCGGATCCGCAACATCCCCCGGCTGGCCGGGCTGGCCCGGCTGATGGACCCCGCCGTGATCCATGCGCATGAGCCGGATAGCTGGCTGGCGGCGCTGATGGCGCGACCCCGCCTCGCGCAGCGGCCGAGATGCCGGGTGGTGCTGGATGTGCATGAGCATTACCCGAGCCGCCTGGATGGCCGGCTGCCGGCACCGCTGCGCCCGCTGGCGCGGGGGGTTTTGCGCTGGATGTGCCGCGCCATGGCCCGCCGCGCGGATGCGGTGGTGGTGGCCAAGGACGGGCTGGCCGGAGATTTTTCCACGCCCTGCGTGGCGGTGCGCAACTATGCCAGCCCGCCATCCGTGCCGCCGCGCGTGCATGCGGCCGGGCCGATCTGCCTCCTGCATCTCGGCGCCATCTCCCGCGCCCGGGGCTGGCCGCAGCTGCTGGCCGCCATGGCCCTGGCGCCTGCCGATACCAGGCTCTCGATCGCCGGGCGTTTCACCGATGGCAGCCAGGCGGATTTTTTCGCCCAGGCCGCGGCGCTGGGGCTGGAGGGGCGCATCGCCTTCCTGGACTGGCTGGCGCCCGGGGCGATGGCCCGGCTCGCCTCCGCCTGCGACATCAATCTGGTGCTGTTCCAGCCCGGCGACGAGAATCACCGCCTCGCCCTGCCGCACAAGCTGGCCGATGGGATGTTGGCCGGGCTGCCGGTGATCGCCCCCGATTTCGCCACCGAGGTGGCGGCCATGGTGCGCGAGAGCGGCTGCGGCCTGCTGGTGGATGTGACCGACCCACAGGCCATCGCCAACGCCATCGCCGCCCTGACCGAGCCCGGGACGCGCGCGGCGATGGGAGAGGCCGGGCGCCAGGCGGCTCTGGGTCGCTATGGCTGGGCCGGGCAGGCCCAGGCCCTGCGCGGCTTGTATGAGGACTTGCTTGGCAGGCCGCCACCCGGAGCCCTATAGCACGGCATGGCCAGGACCGCCCCGCGCCGCATCGTGCTGAATTGCCTGCTGGACGCGGTGCTGGCAGCCCTTGCCCTGCCGGCGGCGCTGTGGCTGGCCGCGCCGCTGGCCGCACCGCCTGGGCTGTGGTGGCTGCTCGCGCTGCCGCTGGCTTCGGCCAGTCTGCTGTTGGCCGGCTGGCCGCTGGGGCTGCCGCGGCAATACTGGCGTTTCGCCGGCCTGCCGGATGGGCTGGCAGTGGCGGGGGCCTCGGGGCTGGGGGCGCTGGCATTCTGGGCCGCGCTGCTGTCGACCGGCGCCTGGCTGCCGCCGCATCCCGGCTTCTTCCTGATGCACGCGCTGGTGCTGGCGGCGGCGTTGGGCGGTGCGCGGGCACTGACCCGGGTGGCGGCGCAGCGCCGCGCCGTGGCGCCGCAGAATGGCACCGAGGTGCTGGTGGCCGGCGCCGCCGATGCGGCCGACCTGTTCATCCGCGCCGCGGCGCAGGAGCGCCAGGGGCGCTACCGGGTCCTGGGCATCCTCACCCAACGTTCGCGCCAGGCCGGGCGGCGCATCCAGGGCCACCCCATCCTCGGCACCGTGGAGGAGGCCGACACGGTGCTGGAACGCCTGCGCGTCGAGGGCCGGCTGCCCACCCTGCTGGTGCTGGCCGGGGCCGAGGTGCAGGGGCCGGCGCTGGAAATGCTGCTCGACGCCGCCGATCATCATGGCGTGCCGGTCAAGCGCGCGCCGCAGCCTACGCTGCTGGGTGCCGCCAACCGGCCGGATGAGGCGGCACGGATGGAGCTGCGGCCAGTCGCCATCGAGGAGCTGCTGGACCGCCCGCAGGTGCCGCTGGACCGCGAGGGCATGGCCAGGCTGGTGCAGGGACGCCGCGTCCTGGTGACGGGCGCCGGCGGCACCATTGGCGGCGAACTGGCGCGGCAGGTGGCCGCACTCGGTCCTTCCAGCCTGACGCTGCTCGATCACGGCGAATACGTCCTCTACGAAATCGATCTGGAGCTGCGCGAACGCCACCCCGAGCTGCCCCGCCGCGCCGTGCTGGCCGATGTGCGCGACGCCGCGCGCATCCGCCGGCTGATGGAGGATGTGCGGCCCGAGTTGGTCTTCCACGCCGCCGCCCTGAAACACGTGCCGATGGTGGAGGCCGATCCGCTGGAAGGGCTGCTGACGAATGCGCAGGGCACCCGTATCGTCGCCGACGCCGCGCGGGCGGTGGGTTGCCGGGCCATGGTGTTCATCTCCACCGACAAGGCGGTGAACCCGACCTCGGTGATGGGGGCCTCCAAGCGCCTGGCCGAGATGTACTGCCAGGCGCTGGATCTGGATGGCCAGCGCGAGGGTGCGATGCGCTGCATCACCGTGCGCTTCGGCAATGTGCTGGGCAGCACGGGTTCGGTGGTGCCGCTGTTCCGCCGGCAGCTTGAGCGCGGCGGGCCACTGACAGTGACCCACCCGGATATGCGCCGCTACTTCATGACGGTGCGCGAGGCGGTGGGGTTGGTGCTGCAGGCCGCGGTGGTGGGCACCAGCGAAAAGGCGGCGGATTTGCCGGAGCTGCGCCAGGGCGGCATCTTCGTCCTCGACATGGGCCAGGCGGTGAAGATCGTCGATCTTGCGCGGCGGATGATCCGCCTGGCCGGGTTGCGGCCGGATGAGGATGTGGAAATCCGCTTCACCGGCCTGCGCCCGGGCGAGAAGCTGTATGAGGAACTTTTCCACGGCCAGGAACCGCCGCGCGCCACGCCCTATCCCGGGCTGCTGATGGCCACGCCGCGCACCGGCGATTCGGCGCTGGTCGGCCGCGCCATGGATGAAATGGCGGCGCTGGCGCAGGGGGGCAATGCCCGGCTGGCGCTGGCGCAGCTGGGCCGGCTGGTGCCGGAATTCACCCATGATCAGGCGCCGGCGCGGCAGGCGGAAGCGCCGCGATAGCCCAAGCCCTGGGCAGTTGTCACAGGCGGACATGAATCCTGACGATCAGGGGGCTTGATCGGCGCGCCGTGCTGGCCGAGACCGCTGGGATGAACGACATGCCGACCCGCCCCATCGCCCTTTTCGACATGGCTACCCAGCAGGCCCTGATCCGTGACAGGCTGGACGCCCGTATCGCCCATGTCCTCTCCTCCGGCCGTTTCATCAACGGGCCGGAGGTGGTGGAGCTGGAAGAGCGGCTGGCGGCATTCGCCGGCTGCGGCCATGCCGTGGGCGTCTCCTCGGGCACCGACGCCTTGCAGATCGCCATGATGGCCGAGGGGATCGGCCGTGGCGATGCCGTCTTCCTTCCCGCCTTCACCTATACCGCGACGGCCGAGGTGCCGCTGGTCCTCGGCGCCACGCCGGTGTTCTGCGATGTGGACCCGGTCACCTTCAACATGGACCTGGCAGATCTGAAGCGCCGCATCGCCCTGGTCGAGGCGGAGGGCCGGCTGCGGCCGCGCGCCATCATCGGCGTGGATCTGTTCGGCCGCCCGGCGGATTGGCCGGCGATCGAGACGATCTGCGCCGAGAAAAACATGTTCGCGCTCGATGACGCGGCGCAGGCCTTCGGCGCCGATATCGGCGGCCGGCGGCTGGGCTGCTTCGGCGGCGCCACGGCGCTGAGCTTCTATCCGACCAAGACCCTGGGCTGCTACGGCGATGGCGGCGCGCTGCTGACCCAGGATGGCGATCGCGCGGCGCTCTACCGCTCCCTGCGCACGCATGGCGAGGGCGGCGGGCGGTATGAGGTGCTGCGGACGGGGATGAATGGCCGGCTGGATACGCTGCAGGCCGCCATCCTGCTGTGCAAGCTGGAGCTTTTCGCCGAAGAATTGGCGGCCCGGGCGCGCGTGGCCGGCTGGTACGCGCAGCACCTGCCCGCCGGTGTTGCGCTGCCCGAGAGCGTGCCCGGCCATGCCTGGGGCCTCTACACCATCAGGCTGGCCGATGGCGCGGCGCGCGGCCGCATGCAGGAGGCGCTGAAGGCGGCGGGCATTCCCTTCGGCGTTTATTATCCGAAGCCGCTGCACCACCAGCCGGCCTATGCCGCGGCGCATGCCGGCGCCATCGGCCAGGCCCCGCCATTGCCGGTGAGCGAGGCGCTGTGCCACCAGGTGCTGAGCCTGCCGATGCACCCCTATCTGGAAGAGGGCGACGTGGCCCGCGTGGCGGCGGCGGTGCGCGCCGGAGTGTGAGACCCATTGGCGGCGGGTTGAATGCCTCTTAACCTCAGTCGTGCTTGACGCCACACAACACTTCAGTCCTGAGGGCTCATGCAGATCGTATGCCCCGCCTGCGCAGCGCTTTACGACGTACCTGATCAAATGATTGGGCAGGGGCGGCAAATGCGCTGCGCGCGCTGCCGCAACGATTGGTTTGTGGCCCCGCCCCCGGCGTCGCCCGCGCCGGTTGCGGTTGCGCAGCCCCAGCCACCGTCATCGCGGGCGCAGGAGCCGCCTCCGGATCATGCCCCTGCACCGGGCGAGATCGCCCCCCCGACGATGGCAGGCGCACAGGCTCCGGCGGGCCGGTCGCTTCTTCCTCTGGCATGGGCGGCTTCGATCGCGACCCTGGGCGGGTTTGCCCTTGGTGTCTGGCAGCTGCGGGAGTGGCTGCAGGAGTTGTGGCCGCCTATCGCGCGCCTCTACACCCTGTTCGGCTGACCGGCACGGATGACCCGCCCCGGGTTTCTCGGCGGCGACGAACAGGTTTTCGCGCGACATAGGCCGCGGCCGGGGCCGATCGGAGGTATCCCGCCCGCCGAGGCACACGCCCCATACCATGCCTTGCTGGATGCGCCGGATCGCCCGCCTGACCCAAACCAGACCCCCTTCGGCTGACCCGGGGCGGTTCAGCATGTCCAGGTCGCGAACGAGGCGCGCCAAAGAGTACTTATCGGCGCAGCTACGGCAAAAGCCGCGCCGATGACAGCCATGCGCGAATCAGGCTTGCGCCGCCTTCGCCTTCTCGATCAACGCCGCGAAAGTCTCGGGCTCATCATAAGCCAGCGCCGCCATCACCTTGCGGTCCATCTCCACCCCGGCCTTCTTCACCGCGGCGATGAACACGCTGTAGGTCATGCCATGCTCGCGCACGGCGGCGTTGATGCGCTGGATCCACAGCCCACGGAACTCGCGCTTCTTGTTGCGCCGGTCGCGATAGGCGTATTGCAGCGCCTTTTCGACGCGCTCCAGCGCGGGGCGATAGGTCGTGGAAGACCGGCCGACATAGCCCTTGGCGAGCTTGAGGACTTTCTTGTGGCGGGCATGGGCGGTAACGCCGCGTTTGACACGTGCCATTTCTCTACGTCCCCCTTACCGGCTCAAACCATACGGAAGCCACTGCTTCACCGTCTTGGCATCCATCGTCGTCAGCGTCTGGCTGCCGCGGTTCTGCCGCTTGGCCTTCTGGCTGCGGGCCGAAAGATTGTGCCGCTTCTTGCCGGGGCCGGCCAGAACCTTGCCCGTGGCGGTGATCTTGAAGCGCTTCTTCGCGCTCGAGGTCGTCTTCATCTTGGACATTCGGTACTCCTCTGGCGGGCCGAGGCCCGCATCGTCGCCGTGCCCCACCTTGCCCCCCGAAACTCCACGGGGGCCGCACCATGCGGCGGGGGCGCGTTTCCTCGGCCGGGCTGTCCAGGGCGCCGGCGCGGGAGGGCGGCTTATAGGCGGGTCGCGGGATTGTCACAAGGGGTCAGTCATGCTCCCGCCGGCCGCGCCGCTCGCCCCTCTCCCGCCCCTCGCCGCGTTCCACCTCATGCGCGCTGCGGTGGCAGGCCACGCAGTTGCTGAAGTCGCGAATGCCCTCGCGCTGGTGCCGCCGCGCGATATTCGCCGGCTGGTGCTCATGGCAGCCATAGCAGGTGTAGCGGCTGGTCTCGCCATTCACATGGCAGGTGGCGCAGGGCGCGTTGTGGTCGCCATCGAGCAGGAAAAGCCGGGCATGGTCGAATGTCGCCGGGCGCCAGGCCTGGGTGCTGTGGCAACTCGCGCAGTTCGTGGCCGTGTTGCCGCGGTGCAGCGCCGTGGCCGGCGGGGTGTGGCAGCCGCGGCAATCCTCCCGCAGCGCGGGGCGCAGCAGGGCGTGCGAAAAACTGAGCCGGGCGACGCCGGTCAGTGCCGGCGGCTGGTGGTCGCTGTGGCAGGCCACGCAGTTCTGGCCCAGCAGCGCCTGGTGGAAGGCTGGCCTGGTCTGCGGAAGCGGCTGGCCGGTGGTGCGGCGCAGGCCGATCTGCGCCACCGCGTGGCAGGCGATGCAGCGTTCCGCCGAAGCCCCCTGCCAGGGGATGTGGCAGGCAAAGCAATCCTCGGCGAGAGGCGCATGGGCGGCCATCAGCGGCCCCGGCGCCAGCATGGGCTGCGGCAGGAAGATCGCCAGCGCCAGCACCGCCGCCAAATTGGCCAGGATGATGGTGATCCAGGCCGGCTTCATGGCCAGGTCCAGAACAGCATGGTGCTGGCGATATGGCCCAGCGCCAGCATCGCGAAGGCCAGGGTGATCGGCACATGCACCGCGCGCCATTGCCGGATGGCGTCGAAGGTCAGGCTGTCCCAGTACATGGATTGCTCCAGCGCGTCGGGGGTAAGGCCCTGGGCGCGCATGCCGGCGCGGTTCGCCTCCAGCCTTCGGCGGGCGCGGGCGAGGAGGAATTTGCCGGTCAGCCCACTGGCCACATTCACCATCATGGCGAGGATGGCGAGCCAGGCCAGGATGGCCTCGAAATCCACCCCGGCATGCACCAGCACCAGCAGCGAGCCGGCCCAGGCCTGCCATTCATGCCGGCGCAGCGCGCCAGGGCCGGCCCCGCCGCGAAGCCGCTTGCGCACGGAATAGCCGACCGAGGCGAGGATCAACGCCAGCCCCGGTATGCCCAGCCAACGCCCGACCCAGACCAGCCCCAGCAGATGCAGGGCGGCATCGCAGGCCAGCGCCGCGCCCACCAACGCCAGCAGGGCCAGGCCGAAGGGCAGCACCTCGCGCAGCAGCAGGCTGCCGGTGCGCGCGGTCATGCCGCCAGCACCAGGTCGGTTTCAGGCACCGCCAGGCAGAGCAGACAATGGCCAGGAGCTGGAATGTGGTCGGGCTCGGCCAGGTGCCGGACCTCGCCGGCCAGCACCGCCGTCTCGCAACTGCCGCAACTGCCGGCGCGGCAGCCCGAGGGTACCGCCACCCCGTGCCGTTCGGCGAAATCGAGCAGGCAGGCATCCTGGCCATCCCAGCCGATGCTGCGGCCGGCGGTCTCGAAGCGGATGGTGAAAGCGCCATGGCCGCTTTGCGGCCCCACGGCGGCGGGGCCGAACGCCTCCTGCCGGATATCGGCGGCCGCCACGCCGGCCTCCGCCAGCACCGCCCCCAGCGCCGCCATCATGCCGGCCGGGCCGCAGAGGTAGAAGATGTGGCGCCCCGCCGGCGGCAGCAGGGACGCAAGCCGCGGCCCATCCACCCGGCCCGCCGCGTCACACAGGATATGCAAATGGAAATGCCGGTGCAGCGCGGCCAGCCGCTCCAGCAGCGGCGCGAAGGCCAGCGCCGCCTCGTCGCGCGCGGCGTAGTACAGGTGCAGCACGCGGCCGGGTTGGGCATCGAGGCTCCACAGCAGCATGCTGAGCAGTGGCGTGATGCCGATGCCGCCGGCGATGAACACGACCGGCACCGCCACCTCCGCATCGATCACGAAGCGGCCGGCGGGCGCGCGCAGCCGCAACACATCGCCCGGCTGCACCACGTCATGCCAAAAGCCGGAGACCACGCCCGCGCGCTTGACGGTGACGCGGTAGCCATCGGGGTCCGGCGGCTGCGAGATCGAATAGCAACGCGTCAGCAGCCCCCCGCCCGGGCCCGCGGGAAGCGCGAAGGTGAGGTATTGCCCGGGCTGGAACGGCGGCAGCGCCTGGCCGTCCATCGGCGTGAGGCGGAAGGAGCATTGCGTCAGCCCCGCATCCTCGTACCCGCGCGCGGAGACCCGGAATTCCCGCCAGCCGGGCCAGGCGCCGGTCTCGCGCGGCGGCGGCGGCGGCGGCACTGGCACAGGCACGCGTGGACGTAGCCCGCGGAGCAACAGGATGATGGCGATCTGCGCCGCGATGGCGGCGGTGATCCAGGCCAGCAGCGCGGGCGCCGTCACGCGCGTGGCCGCGTTGGCAGTGGGCAAGCGCCGCCGGTCATCATCATTGTCCCGGCGCGGGTTGCGCCAAGGGTGGAACATTTCTGGCCGGGGTATGGCTGCACGCCCCGGCGAATTTCCCCGCGCGGTGACAAACCGGCGCAGGGAGGCGTGAAAACGCAAGCCGGCTTGGCGGCTTCCCCGATTGCCCGCGTCCAGGCGCCATGCCAGGGTCCGCGGCGACAGAAGGAGCGGCCCCATGATCGAACTTTGGACCTGGAACACCCCCAATGGCCGGAAGATTTCCGTGGCCCTGGAGGAGATGGGCCTGCCCTACACGGTCAAGACCGTGAACATCTCCAAGGACGAGCAGTTCAACCCTGAATTCCTCGCCTTCAGCCCGAACAACCGCATCCCCGCCATCATCGACCCCGATGGCCCGGGCGGCACGCCGATCACGGTGTTCGAGAGCGGTGCCATCCTGCTGTATCTCGGCGAGAAGACGGGAAAATTCCTGCCCAGGGAGCTGCGCGCGCGGGTGCCGGTGCTGGAATGGCTGATGTGGCAGATGGGCGGCTTCGGCCCCATGCCCGGCCAGGTGCATCACTTCCTGCAGCAGCCCGAGGGCGCGGCGCGCGACTATGGCCTGGCGCGCTATGGCAAGGAGACGCGGCGGCTCTATGGCGTGCTGGAAAAGCGGCTGGCGGGCCGGGAATATGTGGCGACCGATGGCGAACCGAGCGTGGCCGACTTCGCCATCCTCGGCTGGGCCTGGCGGCATGAGCGGCATGAGGTGCCCTTCGATGACCTGCCCAATGTGGCGGCCTGGTATGATCGAATGATGGCGCGTCCGGCCACGGCGAAGGGTTTTGAAATCGCCCTGTCCTGAACGTTTGACGTGACGGGGGCGCGGGGTTAAACCCGCTTTCGCATATGCCGTGCAACTTCACACTACACGCTACTACCTGAGGAGGGGTGGCCGAGTGGCCGAAGGCGGCAGTTTGCTAAACTGTTAATCGGGTTAAACCGGTTCGTGGGTTCGAATCCCATCCCCTCCTCCACGCCTCCCTCTCAGACTGATCCATATCGACCCACAAATCCCTGAAAAGCCTCGATTTTCGTGGCTTTTTGCGCCTTTTCGCCCCGTTGGTGCCCCGCCTTGACCCACAACAACCCACTAACCACTGTGGGTTCAGTTGTGGTGTTCGACGGAGAGTTTCATGGCGAAGGCGGCGGCGGGGCTGTGACCTGCGACACAACGCGGCCCCAGGGGCTGCCATGGCTGCCACGCGCCCGCGCCGACAGGCGGCGCCACTTTACCTGTGACGCGACGCGAGCGAGGATGGTAAACTAAACCATTCAAGAGCCCCATCGGTGCACCCAGCCCCCTCGGCCCGCTATCGTCTCGGCTTTGACATCGGCGGCACTTTCACCGATTTCGTGCTGTTCGACGGTGCGACCGGCGCCATCCGCCTGCACAAATGCCTCACCACGCCGCAGGATCCCGCGGTGGGCGCGCTGTCCGGCATCAGCGCCATCACAGAGGCTGCCGGCATCGCGGTGGCCGAGATCGGCGAGTTGCTGCACGGCACCACCCTGGTGACGAACGCGCTGATCGAGCGCCGCGGCGCCATGCTCGGCCTCATCACCACGCAGGGTTTTCGGGACATCCTCGAATTCGGCATCGAGCAGCGCTACGACATCTACGACCTCTTCCTGAAGTTTCCCGAGCCGCTGGTGCCGCGCCGCCGCCGCATCGAGGTGGCCGAGCGCGTCGCCCATGATGGCCGAATCATCGCAGCCCTCGACGAAGCCGCGGTGCGGGCCGAGGGTGCCAGGCTGGTGGCCGAGGGCTGCACGGCGATCGCTGTCTGCTTCCTGCACGCCTATGCCAACCCCGTGCATGAACGGGTCGCGGGGCGCATCCTGCGCGAGGCGTTTCCAGGCATCGCCATCAGCCTATCCAGCGAGGTGGCGCCGGAAATCCGCGAATACGATCGCACCGTCACCACCTGTGCCAATGCCTTCGTGCAGCCGCTGATGGACCGCTATATCGGCCGCCTCACCACGGAACTTGCGCGGCTGGGGTTCACCGGCGCGCTGCGCCTGATGCAATCCGATGGCGGGCTCTGCGCGCCGGAAGTGGCGCGGGCCTATCCCATCCGGCTGCTGGAATCCGGCCCCGCCGGCGGCGCGCTCGCCACCGTGCTGTTCACGCGTGAGGCCGGGCTGCCCGATGCCCTGGCCTTCGACATGGGCGGCACCACCGCCAAGGCCTGCCTGATCGAAAACGGCCGGGCCGAAATCGCGCCGATGATGGAAGCGGCGCGCGTGCATCGCTTCAAACGCGGCTCCGGCCTGCCGATCCGCGCGCCGGTGGTGGACATGATCGAGATCGGCGCCGGCGGCGGCTCCATCGCCGGGCTGGATGAGACCGGGCTGCTCAAGGTCGGCCCCCATTCGGCGGGCGCCGAGCCCGGGCCGGCCTGCTACGGGTTGGGCGGCACCGAGGCCACTGTCACCGACGCCAATCTGCTGCTGGGCTATTACGACCCCGGCTTCTTCCTGGGCGGCACCATGGCGCTGGACCGCGCCGCGGCCGAAGCGGCGCTGGCGCGGCTCGGCGGGAAGCTGGGCCTTTCCGCCATCGAGGCGGCGGCGGGCATTCACGCCATTGTCTGCGAAACCATGGCAGGGGCGGCGCGCGTGCACCTCGTGGAAAGGGGCCGTGACCCGCGGCGCCACTCCATGGTGGCGTTTGGTGGCGCCGGCCCCGCTCATGCCGCCCGTGTCGCGCGCATCCTGGGCCTTTCGGAGATGCTGGTGCCGCCCGCCTCCGGTGCCGCCTCGGCGCTGGGTTTCCTGGCGGCACCCCTGGCCTTCGAGGTCTCGCGCTCGGTGGTGACGCCGCTGGGGGATGCCACGGATTGGGCCGGGTTGGACGCTACGCTCGCTGCGCTGGAAGCCGATGCCCGAGCCCGGCTGCGCGAGGCCGGCGTCGCTGATGCCGCGATGAAGGTGGAGCGCGGCGCCGAGATGCGCATGCTGGGCCAGTTGCACCAGATCCTGGTGCCGCTGCCCGCGGGCAGCCTGGGCGCCGCACGTCTGCCCGAGATCACGCAGGCTTTCGCCACGACCTACCGCACCCTCTACACCCGCGCCGTGGAGGGGGAGGGGATCGAGGCCCTGTCGCTGCGCGTGCGCGTCACCGGGCCGGAGCCAGAAATCAGGCTCTCCGGTGCGGTGGCCGGCGGCGCGCAGGACCGGCCGGCGCTGAAATCGCGCCGCCCCGCCTGGTTCGAAGGCGCCTGGCACGACACCCCCGTCTATGATCGCTACGCGTTGCAGCCGGGCGCTACCCTGCCGGGCCCGGCCATCATCGAGGAGCGTGAGGCCACCACCATCATCCTGCCGGGTGATACGCTCACCATAGACGATGCCCGCAACCTGCGCGTGGCCATCGGCCAGGCCCGGGCCGCCGCCGCCCTCATCACCCATGACATGCCGCTGGCCGAGGCGATGGCGCGGATCGAGGCCGATCCGATCGGCCTTGAGATCATGTGGTCCCGCCTGATCTCGGTGGTGGAGGAGATGTGGCAGACCGTCTGCCGCACCGCCTATTCGCTGATCATTGCCGAAAGCCAGGACTTCGCCAATGAAATCCTGGACCCGCAGGGCAACCCGCTGGCGCACAGCCCGCGCGCCATGCCGCTGTTCAACCTCACCCTCACCCGCTGCGTGAAGGCGCTGCTGGAGGAATTCCCGGCCGAGACGCTCAGGCCCGGCGATGTTCTGATCACCAATGACCCCTGGCTCTGTGCCGGCCACCTCTTCGACATCGCCCTCGTCACGCCGGTCTTCTTCGACGGCCGGGTGGTGGCGGTGATGGGCACGGTCGGTCATGTCAGCGATATCGGCGGCGTGAAGGACCCGTTGAGCGCGCGGGAAATCTATGACGAGGGCATCCAGATCCCGCCCATGAAGCTCTACAGCGCGGGGGTGCCCGACCGCAGCATCATCACCCTCATGCGGGAAAACATCCGCAACGCCGACCAGGTGATGGGCGACGTCCAGTCCATGATCACCGCCAACGCGCTGGGCGCGCAAAGGCTGGTCGAGTTCATGCGCGAATATGGCCTGGATGATCTGGCCGCACTCGCCGCCGTGGTGCAGTCGCGCAGTGAGGCCGCGACGCGCGCCGCCATCACAGCTGTGCCCGATGGCATCTATGAGAGCGAGATCGAGAACCGGCCGCTGGGCGAGACGCTGCGCTACAAGCTGCGGGTGCACAAAAAGGGCGACGCCCTGCATGTCGAGCATGTCGAAGCGCCAAAACAATTGCCGCGCGGCGGGCTGAACTGCACCATGAACGTGACCATGGGGCATTCCTCCTACCCGCTGAAATGCATGCTCACTCCCAATGTGCGCGGCAATGCCGGCTGCTACGCGCCGATCACCGTCACCGCGCCCCTCGGCACCGCGCTGAATGCGCAAAAGCCGGCGGCGGTGGCGCATCGCACCCGGGTTTCCTGGTATATCGGGCCGAACCTGTATCGGGCGATGTCGGCGGCGATTCCGGACAAGGTGCAGGCTTTTACCGGCATGCCGAAATCCTTCGGATTCTACGGCCGCAACGCGCAGGGGCGGCTGGCCTCGGACCATTTCTTCATGGGCGGCGGGCAGGGCGCGTCCATGCACGCGGATGGCAAGTCGGGGCTGCTTTTCCCGACCTCGGCCGCGAACACGCCGGTCGAGATGCTGGAATCCCGCATGCCCGTGCTGGTGCTGGAGAAAACGCTGGTGCCGGACACCGGCGGGCCGGGGCGCACCCGCGGCGGCCTGGGCCAGCGCATGCGCGCACGGCGGCTGGAGGGCGGCACGGAGCCCATCTCGGTCGGCCTTTTCCCGGAGGGCTGGGGCATCAGGCCCATGGGCCTCTTCGGCGGCCAGCCGGGCGGCCCGCCGCATGCCGGGGTGCATGGTCCCGATGGCGGCTTCCACGATGTCGGCACTGGCGAGATGGTCAGCCTCTTCGACAACAAAACGACGATCGAGGCGCAGATCGCCGGCGGCGCCGGCTTCGGCGACCCGGGGCAGCGCAGCCTTGAAGCCATCGCCGCCGACCTGGAGGATGGCTACATCACCGAGGCGGGTGCCTTGCGCGACTATGGCAGGCTGCCCACCCGTATGCCCGCAACCCAGTCGGGGAATGACTGACATGCACAGCCGCCGCCACATTCTCACTGCTCTCGCACTCACCCCCGGCACCAGCTTCGCCTTCGAGCGCGATGGGGCGCGCAAGGTGCTGGTCTTTTCCGGCAACCAGGCGGTGCCGGTGCTGGATCCGCATATCCGCTATGACTGGTCCACCCGCATGGTGCAGCAGGCGGTCTATGACGCGCTGCTGAAATATGAGGGCTCGCCGCCGCGCATCGTGCCCTGGCTGGCCGAACGGCATGAGGCCTCGCCCGATGGCCTTACCTACACCTTCCACTTGGTCGCCAACGCCAAATTCCATGATGGCAGCCCGGTGGATGCGGAAGCCGTGCGTTTTTCCTTCGAGCGCGCGCTGCGGCTGAATGCCGGCGTCGCCTGGATGTTGAAGGACTTCCTGCGGCCCGAGAACATCACGGCGGTGGATGCGCGCACCGTGCGCTTCACGCTCGACCGGCCTTTCGCGCCGTTCCTCTCCTACGTGCCCTGGTGGTACATCGTGAACCCGCGCCTGGTCATGGCAAATGCGGTGGATGGCGACATGGGCCGCCGCTGGATGACCGAGAATGGCGCCGGCTCCGGCCCCTTCAGGCTGCGCCGGTTCGACGGCAATGCGCTGATCCATCTCGATACGGTGCCGGATTACTGGAAGGGCTGGCCGATGGGCGAGCCCGCGCGCCTCTCCGGCATCATCTACCGCATCATTCGCGAGGCAGCACCCCGCCGGGCCGCGCTGCAACGGCGCGAGGCGGACGCCATCACCAACCTCTCGCCCGATGATATCGGCCAGTTGCAGCGCCTGCCCGGCATCCGCATCGAGGACCATCCCGGCGCCACAACCTTTGGCATCAAATTCAACACGCAGCAGGGGCCGACGGCGGATATCAACCTGCGCAAGGCCATCGCCTATGCCTTCGACTATGACAGCCTGATCACCATCCACAATGGCTCGGCCGTGTTGCAGACCAGCCCGTTCCCGCCGGCGATGGCCGGGCATATCGACGTGCCGGGCATTCCCCGCCGTGACCTCGTGAAGGCGCGGGAATACCTGGCGCGCAGCCGCTTCCCCAATGGCGGCATCACGCTCGAATACGTGTATGTGCAGGGGCTGGAGGATGCGCGACGCATCGGCCTCTCGCTGCTTGACAGCCTGCGCGCGCTCAATATCGCCGTGAACATCGTGGGCCAGCCCTGGACCACCATGGTCAGCCGTGGCTCCAGGCCCGAGACGGCGCCGAACATGACCTCGGTCTACGTCACGCCGGTGGGGACGGACCCCGATACGGTGGCCTACCAGTATCACCGCGATTCCTGGGGCCTGTTCTATGGCATGAGCCACTACGAGAACCCCGAGGTCTGGCGGATGATCGAAGCCGCGCGGGCGGAGGGCGACACCGCCAGGCGTATGGACATCTACGCCGAGATCCAGCGCCGTATCGTCGCCGACCAGCCGGAGATCTTCGGCATGCTCGCCAACCGGCTCTGGGCCATGCGGGACTATGTGAAGGGCTTCTCCTTCAGCCCTGTGCGGCTTTCGGGCGAGGTGGATCTCTATCCGATGTGGATCGACGCCTGACCGCCTATCTCCTTCGCCGCGTGGCGCTCGCGGGCATCATGCTGTTCGGGCTGGTGTGTCTGACCTTTGTCATCGCCAATGTGGCGCCCAATGATCCGGCGGCGCTGGCGGCAGGGCCGGATGCCGGCCGTTCGCAGATCGAACAGGCGCGGCGCGACTATGGCCTCGACCGGCCGCTGCACGAGCAGTTCTGGCGCTATGTCAGCGACCTCGCACAGGGTGAATTCGGCCGCTCCATCGCCACCGGCCGCAGCGTGGGGCAGGATCTGGCGCGCTATTTTCCGGCCACGCTGGAGCTCTGCCTGCTGGCGATGCTGATCGGCCTGGCCATTGGCGTGCCGCTCGGCGTGCTTTCGGCCCTGATGAAGGATCGCTGGGTCGATCATCTGACACGCATCTTTGCCGTCTCCGGCATCGCCCTGCCGCCTTTCTGGTTCGGGTTGCTGTTGCAGCTTGGCTTCGCCACCGGGCTGGGCTGGCTGCCCACCAGCGGCCGGCTTTCGGTGATGACGGAACCGCCCGACCCGATCACCGGCCTGTTGCTCACCGATGCGTTGCTGCGTGGCCAATGGGGCGTGTTCCGCGAGGGGCTGTCCTACATCGTCTTGCCCGCAATCGTGCTCTCCTTCCCCTGCATGGCGTCCATCCTGCGGGTGAACCGGGCGGAGATGGTGGAGGCGCTGCGCGCCGACTACGTGATGTCGGCCCAGGCGCATGGCGTGAACCCGTGGCGTATTGTCTGTGTCCATGCGCTGCGCAACGCCATGCTGCCAACGCTGGCCATCATCGGCCTGCGCTGGGGCTGGATGATGAGCAGCACCGTCCTGGTCGAGACGGTATTCGACTGGCCGGGCATCGGCCTCTACGCCGTCTCCTCGGCCATCGCGGGCGATTTCAAGCCTGTGATGGGCGTCACCCTCATCGTCGGCCTGAACTTCATGGTGGCGAATTTGATTGTGGACCTGCTCTATGGCGTGCTCGACCCGCGGCTGCGGGAGGGCTGATGACCCGCAAGCTTCGCCTTGCCGTATGGCTGCTGACGCGCTCCTTCGCCTCCATGCTCGGCATCGCGCTGGTGGTATCGATCGTGACGCTGGCGCTGATCGGCCCCTGGATCGTGCCCTATCCCGACCATGTCGCGGGCGGCATCAACCTCGCCAACAAGTTGCAGCCACCCTCGGCGGCGCATTGGTTCGGCACGGATGAGGTGGGGCTCGACATCCTCACCCGCGTCATCATCGGCGCGCGGGTGTCGTTGCTGGTGGGTATTGGCATCACGCTGAGCGCCGCCCTCATCGGTGTGCCGCTGGGCATCCTGGCGGGGCTGGTGGGCGGGCCGCTGCGCGAGGCGATCATGCGCCTGACCGACCTGTTTCTCTCCGTGCCTGGCCTCGTCCTGGCCATCGCGCTGGTGGCGGCGCTTGGGGCTGGCATTGTCAATGCGATGATCGCGCTGATTCTGGTCTGGTGGCCGGGCTATGTGCGATTGGCGGAGTCCAAGGCACTGTCCATCCGCTCCGAGCCCTATATCGAGGCCGCGCGCGTTGCGGGTGCGACCACCACGCGCATCCTCTGGCGGCATGTGCTGCCCAACAGCATTTCGCCGCTGATCGTGAAGATGAGCATGGATATCGGCCAGGCCATCCTGGCCGTCGCCTCGCTCGGCTTCCTGGGGCTGGGCGCGCGGCCGCCCACACCCGAATGGGGTGCGATGATCTCCATCGCCCGCGGCTACCTGCCGGATTGGTGGTGGTATGCGATTTTTCCGGGCGCCTTCATCTACGCCGCCGTGCTCGGCTTCAACCTGCTGGGCGATGGGCTGCGCGACATCCTCGACCCGAAGAGCAACCGGGGATGACGCCGCTTCTGGCCATCCAGGATTACCGCCTGGCCTTTGACGGTTTTGACGGCACCGCCCATGTGCTGGACGGCATCGCGTTGGAATTGCACGCCGGCGAGACGCTGGGTGTGGTGGGAGAGAGTGGCTGCGGCAAATCGGTGCTGGCCCGCAGCCTGCTGCGGCTGAACCCCAGCCCGCCGGCACGGGTGGTCTCGGGCCATATCCGCTTCGAGGGCGAGGATGTGCTGGCGATGCCCCCTGCCCGCCTGCGCGCCCTGCGCGGCCGCCGCATCGCCATGATCTTCCAGGACCCGGCGAGCTACCTGAACCCGCTGCTCTCCATCGGCACCCAGATGGAGGATGCCATCCGCGGACAGGACGGCGCCACCGGCCGCGCCCGGCCACGTGATGCTGCGCGTGACAGGGCGGCGACGCTGCTGGCCGCCGTCGGCCTCGCGGATGCGCCGCGCCTGCTGGCCAGCCACCCGCACCAGCTTTCGGGCGGCATGCGCCAGCGCGTGCTGATCGCCATGGCGCTTTCGGGCGATCCGGCGCTGCTGGTGGCGGATGAACCCACGACGGCACTCGACGTCACGGTCCAGGCGCAGGTGCTGGCGCTGATTGCGGGCCTGGTGCGCGAGCGCGGCCTGACGCTCATGCTGATCAGCCATGATCTGGGCGTGATCGCCGCCGCCTGCGCCCGGACGGTGGTGATGTATGCCGGCAACATCGTCGAGGATGCGCCAACGGCATATCTACTGGCGCGTCCGCTGCACCCCTACACACGGGGCCTGCTGGCCGCGGTGCCCGAGCTGGACAGCCACGGGCCGCGGCCGCGCGGTATCCCGGGCGGCATCCCCAGCCTGCGCTCGCCGCCGCCCGGCTGCCGCTTCCACCCGCGCTGTGACCGTGCCAGCGCGCTTTGCGCCACCGAAAAGCCGGGCTTGCGGGAATTGCTCCCCGGCCGGGCCGTGGCCTGCCATCACGCGGAGGTGTGAGGATGCTGCTGCATGCCTCCGGCCTCGCGAAGACCTATGCCACCCGGGCCACCGCCTTTCGCCGCGCCAGCCGGGTGGCGGCGGTGGCAGGCGTGGATCTCAGCCTCGATAAGGGTGGCGCGCTCGGCGTCGTCGGTGAAAGCGGCTGCGGCAAATCCACCCTGGCGCGGCTGTTGCTGCGCCTCATCCCGCTCTCGGCCGGGCGCATCCTCTTCGAGGGGCGAGACATCACGGCGCTGCCCGAGGCCGCGCTGCGCCCGCTGCGCGCCCGCATGCAGCTCATCCACCAGAACCCATCGGCGGCACTTGACCCGCGGCTGAGCGTGGCGGATGCCGTGGCCGAGCCGCTGCGCATTCATGGCCATGACCCCCGCGCACGGGTACCGGCACTGCTCGCCGAGGTCGGCCTGCCCGGGGATTTCCTGCACCGCTACCCGCATGAGCTGTCCGGCGGCCAAAAGCAGCGCGTCTGCATCGCCCGGGCGCTGGCGCTGGAACCCCGGCTGCTGATCCTCGACGAGCCGACCTCGGCACTCGATGTCTCGGTGCAGGCGCAGGTGCTGGAATTGCTGGAGGGGCTACGGCGCCAGCGCGGCCTGGCCTACCTGTTCATCAGCCACAACCTGGCTGTCGTGCGGCAGGTCTGCGAGCAGGTGGCGGTCATGTATCTCGGCCGCGTGGTGGAGCAGGGCGCGATCGATGCGGTCCTGAGCAGCCCGCGGCATCCCTATACGCGAGCGTTGCTGGCATCCGTTCCGCGGCTTGGCGGTGGCGGGGTGGTCCTGGAGGGGGATGCACCGAACCCGGCTGCGCCGCCATCGGGTTGCCCCTTCCACCCACGCTGCGCCGTTGCCCGGGAGGCTTGTCGAGAGGGGCCTGCACCGGTTCTGCGCCACGGCGTCGCGTGTCATCTGGCATAGTGGCGGCATGGGGGCGGTCCGATTCTGGAACGACCCCTTGGCTTGGACAATCGCAATCTGCGCGCGCTTTGGCGCTATTGCCTCCCCCACTCCACCGGAAACGGCTCCGTGAGCGCTGGCTGTGTATCGACATCGAAGTGGGACCCCATGCTCAGCGTGGGCCAATTCATTGATGTAATGTGTGAATTCTGTCGATGACAGGAAGCCTGATCGGCGCCGATCGGTACCTCACCTCGAACGAGATTTCTCCTTCCAAATCAACCAGTTCCGGTCGGTTTTGAGTGGGGGGCCGTTTGGGTGCTGCTCCACAGCTGATCTGCGCCAATGCCGCGCGGGGGACGTTTTCGGAGGGGGATCTGGCGGCGTTGCAGGCCTTCGACGGCTGTCGGGCCGCCGCCTCGGCAGTTAAATCGGCGCCAGCCTTGGCCAGGGCGATGCCGCTTCGAAGGCCCCCCCAAGATCAAGCAGCGCCTCCTCCGGCATGCGCGCGGCCACCAATTGCATCCCGGCCGGCAGCGCGCCGGGCAGAACCGGCATCGGCAAGACCAGCGCCGCCAGCCCCGCGCAGTTGATGGCGGTGGAGAAGACCGAGGCGGTCTTGCCCGTCGTGGCTTGGCCGTCGACCATCGCCGGAAAGGGCTCGCGCTTCGGCCAGGCCAGGGAAGGCGAGGCGGGGGTGGCGATGATGTCGAAGCCGGCCAGCGCATCGGCCACCCGCCAGCGGAAGGCGGTCAGCGCGTCGATGGCCTGCACGTGCTGGATGGCGCTGCGGGCGAGGCCGGCCTTCACCGTGGCGGCGACATTGGGCATGCAGGCGTCTTCCCAGTTCGGGAAGGGGGTGAGCGCCCGGGCGGCGCCGCCAGCGGCGAGGGCGGCAAAAATCTCGGCTGCCTCGTCGGCATCCCAGGGGCAGGCGATGTCTTCCAGCGCATGGCCCAACCCGCGCAGCACGGCGCAGGATTGGGCGAAGGCGGCGGCGACCGCCGGGTCCATCGGCGCGCCGGGATAGGTCGCGACCACGCCGATGCGCAGCCGCGCCGGCACCGCCATCTCCACCACGGGTGCCGCGATGGCCGCGAAGGCCAGCTTCAGATCGGCCACCGAGCGGGCGATGGGGCCGATCACCTGCAGGTCGTTGGTCAGGGTGGGGAAGCCGTGGCGCCGCGGCACCCGTCCGGCCGAGGGTTTCAGCCCCGCCACCCCCGCCAACCCCGAAGGCCGGCGGATCGATCCGCCGGAATCGGTGGCGATGGCCAGCGCCCCCAGCCCCGCCGCGATGGCCGAGACCGCGCCGCCGCTGGAGCCGCCGGAGGTGAGTTCGGGCGCCCAGGGGTTGCCGGTGGCGCCGAACACCCGGTTGTCGGTGTAGCCGGAGAGCGCGAGTTCCGGCGTGTTGGTCTTGCCCAGGATCACCGCGCCGCGCGCGCGCAGGCGGGCGACCGGCAGGTCATCCTCGGGCGCTACGTACTCGGCGTAGAGCGCGCTGCCCCAGGTCGCCCGCATGGCCCCGACATGGAGGTTGTCCTTCACCGTGATCGGCACGCCATCCAGCGGCCCCAGCGCGGCACCTGCCGCCCAGCGGGCGGTGGCGGCGGCGGCGGCTGCACGGGCGCCCGGCTCATCCAGCGTGACGATGGCGTTCAGCACCGCGTTCACCGCGGCGATGCGGCCGAGCACGGCGTCCAGCACGGCGCTGGGCGTGGTCTCGCCCGCGGCGTAGAGCGCGCCGAGCTCGGTCGCCGTGGCGGCCCAGAGCGCGCTCACGCGTCGAGCCAGGCCACGGCGCGCACCGGGCTGCCGGTGCCGCCCTTGATCCGCAGCGGGAAGCCGATGAAGCGGAAGCGGCCTTTGCCCACCACCTTGTCCAAATTCACCACGCCCTCGTAATGGGTGAAGCCCATGTCGCGGCAGACATGGTGCACCTCGAAATTGTTCCGCCCCGGCCGCCCCGGGCTCACCGATTCCACGGTGAAGGCGTTGATGCCCTTCGCCCCCAGCCAGGTCGCGCTTTCCTTGGTCAGGCCCGGGAAGTCGGTGATGTAGCCCTCCGTCCCCGCCGCGCGCTGGTAGAAGCCGGTGTAGAGCAGGACGGTGTCGCCCTTCTGGATCGAGACGCCGGAGGCTTTCTCGGCCGCTTCCAGATGGTCGATGGTGATGTCCGTCCTGTCCGGCACATGCGTCAGGTCCAGGCACAAGGCTTCCGTGAAGAATGTCTCCAGCGGCAATTCGTCGATGGTCTTGGCGCCGGGCTTCTCGTCGAAATGCACCGGCGCATCGACATGCGTGCCGCCATGGTCGCCGGTGTGCAGCACCATCGTCGCCGCCGAGAAGGTATAGCCATCGGCCACCCGCTTCTCCTCATGCGTGCTGAAGGGATAGAGCTCGATGCTGGGGTGGTTGGGCAGGCGCTGCATCTTGTGGGTGATCTCGCGCGTCAGATCGATGAGTTTCAATGCAGGCTCCTGGGGCAACTCGGTTTTCGCCGGCAGTATGAGGGGCACCCGGGGCTTGGCAAGCGCGGCCGCCGGGCGCCGGGGGCCAAGTTTGGCCACCCTGTTCCTGAATGCTGCCGCATGTTGCGCGTGATTTTCGGGCTTCTGGTCCTGATGTCCCCAAGCCTGGCACAGGGCGTGTTTCCTGACCGTCCCATCCGCATCGTGGTGCCCATCAACCCCGGCGGCGGGACCGACATCTTCCCCCGTGCCCTGGCCGAGATCGTGGGCAATTCCCTTGGCCAGCCCATCATCACCGAAGATCGCGCGGGTGCCGGCCCGGGCCTCGCTGCGCTGGATGATTTCACGCTGGTCGTTCCACCGGCTGAGTTCGCCGGGCTTGGACCAGAATTGGGGCTGGGCATCGCCATCTCGGCAGGCGTCGAGCGCGGTGCCGCAGGGTATCGCAAAGCCGGAAGCGGCAACCCTTGGAAGCACCAAAGCGGCTTCGAGCGGGCCGTCGGCACGCTTAGGGAAGCAACCACACATTGACGGTAATCCACCCCGATGATCCAATAAGTCATTGAAATTATTATGATATATGTAGACTTCTACAGGAATGGAGATGGAGAGATGAACAGGTGTTGAGGTATTGGCGACAAGCCGGTCTGGCCCCACTGGCGTTGCTCTCCTTCGGTGGTCAGGCGCAGGATACCCAGCTGGTCACCGAATTGCCGGAGATGGTGGTCCAGTCCCGCCGCTTCGAGGAGCAGCGCAACCGTATCGCACCATCGCTCGGCGCCAGCACCACCACTATAGACCGCGCAGCCATCGAGCGCCTGCCACAGGGCGCTGCCGCCTCACTCAACCTGGTGCTCCTGCAGGCGCCGGGCGTGGCTGGCGACGCGCAGGGTGACATTCATGTCCGTGGCGACCACCGCAACCTGCAATACCGGGTCAACGGCGTCATCATCCCCGAGGCGATCAGCGGCTTCGCCCAGCTGTTCGACGCCCGCGGCCTCCGCTCGGTCAGCCTGATAACCGGCGCGCTGCCGGCACAGTTTGGCTACCGCACGGCGGGCATTATCGATCTCCAGCTTCGCTCCGGCGCGCAGGAGCCCGGGGGCACGGCGGGCGTCTATGGCGGTTCCTTCGGCACCATCCAGCCCAGCGCCTCCTACGGCTCCACCATCGGGCCGTTCGAGTACTATCTCACCGGCTCCTTCACCCGGAACGATCGCGGCTTCGAGAACCCAACCGCCTCCTACACCGCACGGAACAATTCCACCGAGCAGCTGCGCGGCCTGGCCTCGCTCGGCTATGTGCTGGATGACCGGACGCGCCTCGCCTTCATCGGCGGCACCAGCCAGTCGCGCTTCCAGATCCCGGCGGTGCCCGGGGTTCCAGCCAGCGTGACCGCCTTTGGCCGGAGCGACGTGGACAGCGCCGGGCTGCGCTCCCGGCAATGGCAGCGTGGCACATTCGGTGTTCTGGCGCTGCAACATGCGCGGGATGCGGTCGATATGCAGGTTTCCGTCTTCGCGCGGCAGACCTCGGTGAACTACCTGCCCGATCTGCTGGGCGAGTTGCTGGTCAATGGCGCTGCCGCCGAGACCCGAAAGGACAACCTCTCGGTCGGCGTCCAGGCCGACGCGGCCTGGCGCGCGGCGGAGCGCCACACCTTCCGCTTCGGCCTCTTCGCCTCCACCGACAGCACCCGCACCGGCATCACGACCGCGGCGCTGCCGCTCGACGGCTTGGGCAACGCGATCGATGATACGCGGCTGATCCGCGACCGCTCGCGCATCAACCAGCAGCTCTATAGCATCTACGCGCAGGACGAATGGCGCATCGCCGAGCGGCTGACGCTGAATTACGGCGCGCGCTTCGATATCGTGCAGGGGCCGGCCAATGGTTCGCAGTTCAGCCCGCGGGTCAATCTGGTGTGGCGGCCGACCGACACGACCACCTTTGCCATCGGCTATGCCCGCTACTTCACGCCGCCGCCGGCCGAATTGCTGGCCCGGCCCGACCTCAACCTGTATGGCGGCACCACGGCGGCGCCCGCGGTGCCGCGCATCGGCCCGGTGCTGCCCGAGCGCTCGCACTACTTCAATGTCGGCGTCCGCCAGCGGGTGGGTGACAATCTGACCCTCGGCGCCGAAGCCTATTTCCGCCAGTCGCGCAATCTTCAGGATCTCGGGCAGTTCGGGCAGGCCTATATCTTCTCGCCCTACAATTACGAGCGGGGACGGATCTATGGCGTTGAGCTGACGGCGAATTACCGGGTGGCGCGCTGGCTGCTGTACGGCAATGTCGCCTATGGCCGGGCCGAGGGCCGCAACCCCAATTCCAACCAATACCTGCTCGATGCGGCGGATTTCACCTATGCCCGCGACCGTTATGTGCGGCTCGACCATCTGCAGACCGTCACCGCCTCAGCCGGTGGAAGCTACCAGGTCTGGGAGGGCGGCAACCTCGGCGGCACCCTGGTCTATGCGAGCGGCCTGCGGAAGAGCCTCGCCAATTCCAGCCATGTCACGCCCTATCTGACGGCGAACCTCTCGCTATCCCAGGAATTCGAGCTGCCGCGGGCCGGGCGTTGGACCGCGCGGGTGGATCTTCTGAACATCGGCGACCGTGTCCATCAGCTGCGCGACGGCACGGGCCTGGGTGTCAGCGCTTCGCAATACGGCATGCGACGGGCGGTGTTCCTCGGCCTGTCACGCGCGATCTAGGACATTGGACATGCGAGGTTTTTCCCTGGTCGGTCTGTTTCTGCAGGCCGATATCGTGGTCTGGAGCACCATCGTCGACAAATCCGTCAGGCTCGGCGCGTCGCGGCGGGAGATGGCGGTGCTGGATGCCGCCGCCCGCACCGGCGATTGCTCGGGCCTTACCGATGGCGTGGGCGCCCAGATGCTGGCCGCCGGCCAGGGCCGAGGATAGAGCCCCTCGCTTCGCAGGATGGCACCGCAGCCGCCGGATGGGGCGCGGTCGATCTCGGCCAGGATCCGGACCCTGTCGGCTGCGGTGAATGTCCGTCGCCGGCGAGGCCGGTCCACAAGTTCGGGCGAGGCCGCCGGTGGCGCTGAAACCGGCGTCGGATCGGGGATCTGTGGCAGTCGTGCGGGACATGACCATGTCGATGTTCCACCTGTCGCCCTCAAGGGTAAACTTCCCGGGGGTCAATGTCTCATCGTTGTCGGCACTGAGGGAGTGCAGGTGGCACCGGCCTGGAGGATTTCGTCGGAAAATCGATCGAGGCGATTTACACCTCGGCGGGCTTCGGTTCCGTCGGCGATGACGACGACCACTGCGCCCATTTCGTCTGCCACGCCTCGCGCTTCACCAATGGCATCGGCCTGAAATGCCGCCAGCTTTCCAAGTGCGAGGGCTTTGCCCGCGGCAAGGAATACAAATCGATGGGCGTATTGATCCGGGTTCATGCGCTGTTCAACAACAACCTGACCGGCAAAACCAGGCTCGATGTCACGGATTTCACCAAGGCGCCGATCTCGAGCCTGATCTTCGTGACCAAGAGCGGCAACCTCCAGGATGGCGTGAACGCCATGGGGAACATCCCGAACAAGCATGTCGGGGTGATCAAGAACGGTTTTGTCTATCACTACGGCAATTCGAAGGATCAGGTCCGCAAGGACACGGTCCCTGCCTTCGTCACCGGGATGAAGACGGCCTATGGCGGCGGCGTTACCTTCGTAACGACCGACCTGCCGAAGGCCTGATCGGCGCGGCGCGGAGTTCACCCAGGGCTTGCCGCTGCCAGCGCCAAGTCATAAGGTGATGCCGTCGCGGGCGTAGTTCAGCGGTAGAACGTCAGCTTCCCAAGCTGAATGTCGTGGGTTCGATTCCCATCGCCCGCTCCATCCCCGGTTTCATTTGCGCGGCTGTCTGTTCGGACATAGCCTCCGCTCATCCGGGACCAACCGGAGCCTCAAGGGAGAGAAACAACGATGTTGCGCAGGTCCTTCACGCTTGCCTTGCCGCTTCTTGCCACCGGGCGTCTCGCCCTGGCCCAGCCCTCCGGCTGGACCCCCCTCTTCAACGGCCGCAACACCGAAGGCTTCGAGCCCGTCGGCAACGCCAATTGGCGCATCGAGGACGGCGCGCTGGTGGCCGACCGCGGCAATGGCTTCCTCGTCACCCGTGCCAGCTTCGGCAATTTCGAAATGCGCACCGAGGTCTGGGTCGATACCCACACCAACAGCGGCATCTTCATCCGCGCCTCCGACCCCGCCAACATCACCTCGTCCAATTCCTACGAGGTGAACCTGTGGGATGAGCGGCCGGTGCAGCGCTACGGCACCGGCGCCATCGTCGATGTCGGCGCGGTCGATCCGATGCCGCGCGCCGGCGGCCGCTGGAACCTGCTGGAGATCACCGCGCGCGGCGACAGCCTGAGCGTCACCCTCAACGGCCAGAAGACGGTGGATGGCGCCCGCGATTCCCGCTTCGCCTCCGGCCGCATCGCCCTGCAGCATGGCGATGGCATTCGCGACGCCGCCGGCGTGGTGAATGACCGCGGCGTGGTGCGCTTCCGCAAGGTGGAAATCCGCACGCTTTAACCCCGGCCGGCGAAAAACCCGCGCGGGTCGGCCGGCTGGCCGTTTCGCCGCAGCTCGACATAGAGCCGCGGCTCGCCCCCCGGCAGGCTGCCCACCGGCTCGCCGGCCAGCACACGCTCGCCGGTCGCGGTTTCCAGCCGCTCCATCCGAGCCAGCACCAGATGGGTGCCGGCGCCGCAATCGATGATCACCAGCTGGCCATAGCTGCGAAAGGCGCCGGCATAGGCCACCCGGCCGGCGCAGGGCGCCGTCACCCGGGCGCGCGGGCCGGCCAGCAGGGTCATGCCGCGGGCCGGCCCGCCCTCGCCGGCGGCGCCGAATTCCCGCGCGACCTGGCCCGCCACGGGCATGGGGTGGGCGCCAGCCGGGGCTTCCGCCACAGGCGGAGGGCGGGGAGCCTGGGTGCGTCGTGCCGCCTCCGCCTCGCGCCTTTCACGCTCGGCCCGGTTGCGTTCCAGCCGCTCCATCGCCTGTTCCAGATCGGTCACCCGGGCCGCCGCCTCGCGCGCGCGGCGGGACGCGGCATCCTCATTGGCCTGGGCATCGGCGCGGCGGCTTCGGGCCTGGCCAAGCGCGGCCTCCAGCCTGGCATCGGCGGCGCGGGCCTCGGCGCGGGCGGTGTTGAGGCCGGCCAGTTCGGGCTCGACCGCCCGGCGGGCCTGCTCGGCGCGCTCGGCGGCGGCTCGGAAGGCCTCGGCCACCGCGCCGGCGTGGCGGATCACCGCCTGCATCGCCAGCAGCCCGCGCAGCGTGTCCTCGGGCGCCGAGGGCATGGCGAGCAGGCTTTCCGCCGGCCAGCGTTCGAGGCGGTGCAGCAGGGGCAGGAAGGGGGCGAGCGCGGCGGCGCGGTCGGCGCGGTCGGCCAGGGCGCGTTGGGCGGCCTCGACGGCGGCGTTGGCGGCGGCATTCGCCTGGGCGAGGCGCGCCTCGGCATGGCTCAGCGAACGGGCAGCGGCCACCCGGGCCTCGGCCATGCGGCGCTCCTCGGTCGTCGCGGCCTCTGAGAGACGCAGCGCCTCGGCCGCCGCATCGCCGCGGCGCTGGGTTTCGCGGCGCAGGTCGCGCAGCTCGGCAGGGCCCTGGGCCCATGCCGGCATGGCCAGAAGCATCGCCAGCAGGGCCGGCGCGGCTTTCATCGCAGCAGCGACTGCCCGGTCATCGCCGCGGGCTGTGGCAGCCCCAGCAGGGCCAGCAGGGTGGGCGCCACATCGCCCAGCCGGCCATCGGCCAGTAGCCGGCCGGGCGGCCCGCCCAGCAGCACCGCCGGCACGCGGTTGAGGGTATGCGCGGTGTGCGGTCCGCCGGTGTTCGGGTCGCGCATCATCTCGGCATTGCCGTGGTCGGCGGTGACGAGAACGGCGCCGCCGGCATGGGTGATGGCGTTCAGGATGCGCCCCAGCCCGGCATCCACCGCCTCGCAGGCCGCGATCGCGGCGCCAAGGCTGCCGGTATGGCCCACCATGTCGGCATTGGCGAAGTTCAGCACGATGAGATCATGTTGATGGGAATCGATCGCCCGCACGGCTTTGTCCGCAAGCTCCGGCGCGCTCATCTCCGGCTGAAGGTCATAGGTGGCGACCTTGGGGGAGGGCACCATGATTCGCGCCTCGCCCGGCAGCACCGCCTCCTCGCCGCCGTTCAGGAAATAGGTGACGTGGGGGTATTTTTCCGTCTCGGCCATGCGCAGCTGGGTCATGCCGGCGCGGGAGACGACCTGGCCCAGCAGGTCATCCATGGATTGCGGCGGAAACAGCGTGGTCAGGAAGGGGTCCAGCGCCATCGAATACTGCGTCATCCCCAGCGCCACGGCGAAGGCCGGCATCCGGGCGCGGGGGAAGCCGTCGAATGCCGGGTCAAGCAGCGCGGCCAGGATTTCCCGCACCCGGTCGGCGCGGAAATTGAAGCAGAGCAGGCCATCGCCGTCCTTCATCCCGGGATAGCCACCGATGATGGCGGCGGGTAGGAATTCGTCATTCTTCCCGGCGGCGTGTGCGGCGGCGATGGCGCCCTGCGCGCTCTCCGCCGCCACGCCCTGCCCCAGCACCATGGCGTTGAAGGCCTGGGAAACCCGCTCCCAGCGATTGTCCCGATCCATGGCGAAGTAGCGGCCGCAGAGCGTGGCCAGCCGCGCGCCCGGGGGCAGCGCCGCCTCGAAATCGGCGACAAAGCCCGGCGCGGATTGCGGCGGCGTGTCGCGCCCATCCGTCCAGCCATGGATCGCGACCGGCACGCCGGCCGCGGCAAAAATCCGCGCCAGCGCCACGGCGTGGTTCTGATGCGCATGCACGCCGCCGGGCGAGAGCAGCCCCACCAGGTGCAGCGTGCCGCCGCTGGCCTTCAGCTTGGCCACCGCCTCGGCCAAGGCGGGGTGCCCGGCCAGCGAGCCATCGGCCACCGCCGCATCGATCCGCGGCAGGTCCTGCATCACCACCCGCCCGGCGCCCAGATTCAAATGCCCCACCTCACTATTGCCCATCTGGCCGTCGGGCAGCCCCACATCGGCCCCGCAAGTGGCCAGAAAGGCGCGCGGGCCGGCCGCCCACAGCGCGTCGAAATGCGGGGTGCGCGCCAGCGCCACGGCATTGTCGGCGCAATCGGGGCGGAAACCCCAGCCATCCAGCACCACGAGCATCACGGGTTTGGGCATGTCTCGATCCTGATCCTGCGGCTGGGAATAGCCATGCCGGCCGCGCCGCGCCAGTGACGAAGCCCCGGTGCCCGTGGCATCCTGTGGCCATGACCCAGCCACCCAGCACCATCCCCGCCATCCGCACCATCGCCATGCCGGCGGACACCAACCCGGCCGGCGACATCTTCGGCGGCTGGCTGATGGCGCAGATGGACCTGGCCGCCGGCAATGCCGCCACCCTGCGCGCCCGCGGCCGTGCCGCGACGGTGGCGGTGGAGGCGATGCATTTCCTCTCCCCCGTCATGGTCGGCGACGAGGTGAGCCTTTACACCCAGATCATCCATGTCGGCCGCAGCTCGATGAAGATCTCGGTGGAGGCCTGGCGGCGCGGGCGGGAAAGCCACCGCATGGCCAAGGTGACGGACGCGATCTTCACCTTCGTGGCGATCGGCGAGGACCGGAAGCCGCGGCCTATCCCGCAGGATGAGCCCTGGTAGAATCCTGGGCCAGCGGCGCGGCTGGACCTGGCCGTGGAACCGCACAAGGCGCATGGCGTGCCCAGCACATGGTGCTCGTTCGCGAGGGCGCGCCGCTGCTGCTCTCCGCACCGACGAGCCCTTCATCGCCGAGGGCTGAGGGCCACCGGCGCGTCCACATCGGAATAATCGGCGATCGACAGCCAAAGCCGCGTGCCCCAGAGCTGCGCCCGCCGCGCCGCCGAGGGCGAGATCACCGTCAGCAACCGCAACCCCGCCATCATCGGCGAGGCGAGCATGGGCACATGCCGCCAGCAGGTCGCGCGCAGCCCGAACTCGGCCTCACTGCGCACACCCAGCAAGGCCCGCGCCATGCCCTCGAAGAACCGCCGGGCATAGCGCGCCCGCCAGCCCCGCATGCCCAGCACCGAGGGCACCGCCTCCAGCAGCGCATCCATCAGCCGATGCGCGGCCTCCCCCGGCGGCTTCTCGCTCGCGTCCAGCTCGGCGATGAAGCGCATCGCCTCCTGCTCGGTGGCCATCAGCAGCTCGGGATGCACGCCCATCAGATGCGAGGAGTAGCGCCAGAGCTGCATCAGCGCCTCGCTCTCCTCCGGGGCCACGCGCAGGCCCAGCATGCGAAGCCCATGCAGCCAGCCGGCCGAGAGGTAGCTGCTCATCGCCGCCATATAGGTCTGGCTGACCGGCATGCCGTCCACCGCCACATCCCAGCCCGGCGCGCGCAGCAGGCCGCGGCGGACCTGGGCATGGATCATGCGGATGCGGATGGTCATGTGGAAACCCTCGGCATCGCGCCTGAGGCCCTGCGGCATGGCGGTCTCGACGACGAAGCGCGCGGTGGCGCGGCCGCGCTGGGCCGCGCCGCTGACCAGCGCGTCGGTGATGCTCAGCGGCCGGCTGCCCTGGCCCAGGCGATAGAACAGCGGCGTGGAATAGCAGGCCAGCACCGCCACGCCGAAGACATTGGCGCGCAGCAGCAACGAGCTGGCGCGGCTCATCGTCGCGAAATCCACCCAATACGGCACGTGGTCGATCTCGGCGAAAAGCGCGCGCAGGCTGGCCGGCGCGTTCGGCACGCTGGCGATGCCCTGTTCCAGCGCCGCGTTCAGCATGGCCGCACCCCGGTCCGGCATCGTGGCGAAATCGACGGCCACCGCATCGGCCAGCGGGTCGCCCATGGCGCGGAAGCGGTCGAGTTTCTCCAGCCGGGCAATGTCGATGGGCGCGGGCTGCGGGAATGCGTCGGACATATGGGAGACCAGCCGGGAGGGGATCAGCCTCGCAAGCCGGAATCGGGCCGTCAATCGAACCGCCGCGAATCTGCACGAATTGCGCGCAACGGCAGGATGGGCAGGCCCAAACAATGCCGACGCGCTGTTTGCCGCCTGGCCGCCGGCGCCTAGAATGTGACCCTCACAGGTCAGGATGCGTCGCATGTTCCGCCATTGCCTCCTTCTCCTCGCGCTCGCGCTGACATGGCCCCAGGGCGCGGGCGCGCAGACCATCACCCGCGATGTCCGCCTCATCGTGCCCTTCGCCCCCGGCGGCACGGTGGACCTGGCGGGCCGCATGCTGGCCGAGGCCCTGGCGCCGCGGCTGGGCGGCCGCTCGGTGGTGGTGGAGAACCGCAGCGGCGGCGGCACCTTCATCGCCATGCAGGCGGTGGCCAATGCGCCGCCCGATGGCCATACGATCTCCCTCGCCTCCACCGCGGTGCTGGCCACCACCCCGGTGCTGCCGGGCATGGTGGCGCCGCTGGACACCGACCAGGCGCTGCTGCCGGTGATCAGCGTGCTCCGCGTGCCGATGGTGCTGGTCGGTCGTGGCGACGCGCCATATCGAACCCTGCCCGAGCTGATCGCGCATGCACGAGCCAACCCCGGCCGGCTGAACATCGGCAATGCGGGCCTGGGCGGGCAGACCCATCTGCTGGCCTCGCGCCTGGCGCATGAAGCCGGCATCGCCATGGAGCAGATCACCTATCGCGGCGGCACGCCGGCGCTGCTGGATATCCTCTCCGGCAATGCCGATCTGTATTTCTCCCTGCTGCCGGAATCGCTGCCCTTCATCCGCGACGGCCGGCTGCGCGCCATCGCCTTCGTCTCGCCCGAGCGCAACCCGACCCTGCCCAAGGTGGCCCTGGTGCGCGAGACACTGCCCGGCTTCACCGGCGATGTCGGCTATGGGCTGGTGATGGCGGCAGGCACGCCCGGCCCCTGGGTGGAATTCTGGAACGCCGAGATCAACCGGGTGATGAACACGCCGGCCATCCGCCAGCGCATGGAGGGGCTGCTCTGGGTGCCGGTGAATGGCAGCGTGGAGGATTACCGGCGCGAGATCATGCAGGACCGCGCGGTGTGGGGCGCGGTGATCCGGGCGGCGGGCATCCGCGCCGGCGGGTAGCGCCCGCCCTGGGCATCCTGGCCGGAGCAACCTGGCCGGCCGCGCTACAGGCTGAGCGCCAGGAAGGCATGCGCCGCCGGCAGCTCCAGCGATTTCGGCAGCGCCACGGCATAGACGCCGCCCTCGATCGGCGCGCCTTGAACCGGCACGGCGATGCTGCTGATCACCCACGACCTGTCGGTGGTCTGGCGCATGGCCGGCCGTGTTGCGATGATGCAGGGCGGGCGTATCCTGGAGACGGGCGAGACCGAGGCGGTGTTCCGCTACCCCGCCAACCCCTATACTGCGGCCCTGCCGGGCGCGGCCACACGCGCGGCGCGGGCCAGCGAGGCCTGCGCCGAACACGTCTGACCATGAAGGAGAACGCCATGAACCCCATCCTGACCGAGATCCAGGAGCTGCTCGAAGGCCGCGCCGAGGGCCGCTATGGCCTGAGCCTGATCAACCAGCAGCAGCACGCCTTGCAGGCCGCCTGGTTGGCCGAGCGCGAGGCCCGCGGCGATGCCATGGTGACGGCGGCGCTGCTGCACGATATCGGCCACCTCGTGCATGATCTGGGCGAGAACCCGGCCGATGAGGGCGTGGACGACATGCACGAGGCGCTGGGACATGCCTGGCTGATCCAGCATTTCGGCCCCGATGTGACCGAGCCGGTGCGGCTGCATGTCGCCGCCAAGCGCTACCTCTGCGCGGTGGAGCCCGACTACTTCGCCAAGCTCTCGCCCGACAGCGTGAAGAGCCTGGCGCTGCAAGGCGGGCCGATGTCGGCCGACGAAGTGGCGGATTTCGAGGCCGGCGGGCACAGCGCCGCCGCGGTGCAGCTGCGCCGCTATGACGAGCAGGCGAAGGTGAAAGGGCTGCAGACGCCGCCGGTTGCGCATTTCATGCCCGCGGTGGAGCGATCCCTGCTGGGGTGACGCGTTGTCATCGCGGCAAGCCTTGTCCCGGTGCTGCCCGGCCACCTAATGCAGCGGGATGACAGCCCTCCCCAGCGTCTGGAACCCCGCGGACCCGATGGGGGCATGCCGCCGGGGCCGCCCCCGGCGATGCGCGGGCGCGATGCCCCGGGCAGGTCAGCTCAGAAGCGGAACCGCCCGCTGAATTGCACCCGGTGCGCCACGCCGCTGCGCACGCCATCGGTCTGCGCCACCTCCAGGCTGCGTTCGGCGTAGTTGTATTCCACGCCCACATCCACCTGTGGCACCGGGCTCCATATCAGGTTGACGTTGCCGGCGTTGATCGTGCGGTTCAGCACCGATCGCCCGGCATTGGCGAAGGCCGAGACATAGGAAGGGTAGTAAAGCTGCGCCCAGGTGTAGAGCACGGTGGAGCGGATTGTCGGCGTCCAGTAATGTGTGAAGCCGCCGGCGAGTGCCAGCACATGCACCGCGTTCAGCCGCACATTGGCCGGTGTGACGCCCGTGGTCAGCGCGTTGGAGACAAAGCCCTGGCCGTTCGATGTGGCGCCGAGGTAGCGGCCGATGCCCTCGCCATAGACCACCCGGGCGAAGATGTTGTCGCGCTCCGTCACCCGGTACTGGCCGCTGAGTTGGAAGCCCCAGCCGGTCACGCTGCGCTCGTAGCGGTTGGCCAGAACGGCGTCGCCGCGGTTGTTGATCGACAAGGTGGGCCGCAGCAGGCCGACGAGCTGGATGGAGCCATGCCGCGTATTCTCGTAGCGCAGCCGGGCCAGCACGTCGGGCGTCTTGCTGGTGGCGCTGACGGTGCCCGCGCCGTTCGGGAAGGGTGCCACGATGGCGTCCGAATCATCGAAGCGCGTGCCGGAGGAGAAGGTCCCGTCGGTATAGGGCGCCTCCAGCCCCAGCGCGGCGCTCACCCCGTTCTGCCAGCGGTGATTGTAGCGCACCAGCGCCTGGCGGCCGATGTTGATGGCATTGGGCGTGCCGTAATCCAGCCGCTCGCCATAGGTCGGATCGAACATCAGGCTCCAGGTCTGGCCCACGGTGAAGCCGGCGATTTCGGCATAGGCCTGGCGCAGGCGGGGAATGAAGCTGGAGACGTTGGACTGGCTGGTGAGCGAGCCGGTGGATTGCACGCCGGCGAAATCCATCTCCACCAACGTCTTCAGCGGGCCCCATTCCGTGGGTGTCGAGGTTTCGAAGCCGAAGCGCGTGCGGCGAGCGTCGAAGCGCGTATCGCCCTGCTGCCGGCTGGCCACCGAGGGGCCGAGCGGAATGGATTGCGAGGTGATGACATCGGCGCGATTGCGGGCGCCGAAATCGCGCGTCACCGTTGCCGCCACGATGCCGTAGAGCCGCACCGAGGTGCCGGTGCCGGGAATGCGGAAGGAGTTGGGCAGCGTGCCCTCGGTCACCGGGCGCTCGCCCACGGCGGCGACCGTGGTGGTCGCCTGCGGCAGGGCGGCGCGGGCCTGCTCCAGCTCGCGCCGGCTGGTCTCGGCGCTGACGCGCGCGGCCTCGGCGGCGCGCTCGGCCTCCTGTGCCCGGCGGGCGGAAGTGGCGATGGCGGCGGCGGAGGGGCTGGCCGGGCGGGGTGTGCGACCCTCCAGCGCATCCAGCCGGCGCTGCATGACATCGAGCTGGCGGCGCAGCGCGTTGATGGTTTCGGCATCGGCCTGGGCCATGGCGGGGGTGGCCATCGCGCTCGCCAGAATACCCAATACGGCGACCTGTCTTGCCTTCATGCTTCTTACTTTCACTGTGCAGCCAACCCCCATTTTTCTTACCTCAACGTTACGGAGGGTTTCCGAGTGGTGTCTGTTGCCTTTTCTGTCGCGGTTGCGCGGCGGCCGGCCAGCACGCACATTGGGGGCAATCCTGGGGGCCTTTTTGATGGACGAAGATTTCCGCCGCGCGGCGCTCGATTACCACCGCCTGCCGCGGCCGGGGAAGCTCAGCATCGAGCCGACCAAGCGCATGGCCACCCAGCGCGACCTGGGCCTGGCCTATTCCCCGGGGGTCGCGGCGGCCTGCGAGGAAATCGCCAAAAACCCAGACATGGCCTGGGAGTACACCGCCCGCGGCAACCTGGTGGCGGTGATCACCAATGGCACGGCGGTGCTGGGGCTGGGCGCCATCGGCGCGCTGGCCTCCAAGCCGGTGATGGAGGGCAAGGCGGTGCTCTTCAAGAAATTCGCTGGGATCGATTCCATCGATATCGAGATCGACGAACGCGACCCGCAAGCCTTCATCGACACGGTGGCGCGGCTGGAGCCCAGCTTCGGCGCCATCAACCTGGAAGACATCAAGGCACCTGAATGTTTCGAAATCGAGCGCGAATTGCGCGCCCGGATGAACATCCCGGTCTTTCATGACGACCAGCACGGCACCGCCATCATCGTCGCCGCCGCGGTGCGCAACGGCTTGTTGTTGCAGGGCAAACAGCTCTCTGAGGTGAAGCTGGTCAATACCGGTGGCGGCGCCGCGGCGCTGGCCTGCCTGGACCTGCTGCTGGAGCTGGGCCTGAAGCGCGAGAACGTCACGGTCTGCGATGTCGATGGCGTGGTCTATGCCGGCCGTCCCGGCACCGACCCCTACAAGGCGCGCTATGCCCAGGCCACCAACGCGCGGACCCTGCCCGAGGTGCTGGACGGCGCCGACGTGTTTCTGGGCCTTTCCGCCCCGCGCGTCCTGAAGCCGGAATGGCTGGACAAGCTGGCGCCCAAACCCCTGGTCCTGGCACTCGCCAACCCCGACCCGGAGATCATGCCCGATTTGGTCCGCGCCGCGCGGCCGGACGCCATCGTGGCCACCGGGCGGACGGATTTTCCCAACCAGGTCAACAATGTCCTGTGCTTCCCTTTCATTTTCCGTGGCGCGCTGGACGCCGGGGCGACGACGATCAACGAGGCGATGAAGGTCGCCGCCGTGGAGGCCATCGCCGCACTCGCCCGCGTCGAGGCCTCCGAGGTAGTGGCCGCGGCCTATGGCGGCGTGGCGCCGATCTTCGGGCCGGACTACATCATCCCCAAGCCCTTCGACCCCAGGCTGATCCTGGAAATCGCCCCCGCCGTGGCCCGCGCGGCCATGGAATCCGGCGTGGCGCGCCGGCCCATCGCCGATTTCGAGGCCTATCGGCGCGATCTCGAGCGCTTCGTCTTCCGCTCCGGCAACCTCATGCGGCCGATGTTCGAGGCGGCGCGCAGCCAGCCCCGCCGCGTCGTCTATTCCGAGGGCGAGGATGAGCGCACGCTGCGCGCGGTGCAGACGGTGCTCGATGACGGCATCGCCACCCCCATCCTGCTCGGCCGGCGCGAGGTGATCCTGGAACGCGCCAAGGCCATGGGGCTGCGGCTCGACATGGATCGGGCCGTGACCATCCTGGACCCGCTGGTCGATGACAAGGTCTTCGGCCCGCTGGAGGCGCTGTACATCCAGAAGGTCGGGCGGCGGGGCATTCCGCCGGACAGCGCGGGGCGGCGCATGCGCGTGCGCCCCACGGTGGCCGCCGCCATGCTGCTGGAGGCGGGCGAGGCGGACGCCGCCATCGTGGGCGGCAATGGCGACTGGATGCGGCATTGGCACCACGCGCTGGATGTGGTCGGCAAATCGCCGGAGGTGTCGCGGGTCTATGCGTTGAGCGCGGTGATCGTGCCCAATGCCACGCTGTTCTTCGTCGACACGCATCTGCTGGTGGACCCCAGCGCGGCGCAGATCGCCGAGATGACGATTCTGGCGGCGGCGCAGATCCGCGAATTCGGCATCACGCCGCGCGCCGCCCTGCTCAGCCATTCCAGCTTCGGCAATTCCCAGGCGCCGAGTGCGCGAAAAATGCGTGACGCGCTGAAGCTGATCCGGGCGAAGGAGCCGGGGCTGGAGGTGGATGGCGAGATGCATGCCGATGCGGCGCTGGTGCCGGCGATCCTGCGCCGCGCCGTGCCCTCCAGCACGCTGACCGACACCGCCAACCTGCTGGTGATGCCCAATCTCGATTCGGCGAATATCGCCTTCAACCTGCTCAAGGCGGCGGCGGACGGGTTGCAGGTCGGCCCGCTGCTGCTGGGCATGAAGAAACCCATCGAGGTGTTGGTGAGCAGTGTCACCGCGCGCGGCATCGTCAATGTGACGGCGGCGGCGGTGGCGCAGGCGAATGGCTGGAAGGGGCCGGCGTAGGGATACCTGGCCCGGCACGGGGCTTGCCGGTCCCCGGCGTAGGGCTTGCCGGTCCCCGGCGTAGGGCTTGCCGGTCCCCGGCACGGGGCTTGCACAGCCTCTCGCATGATCTCCGATCCCGTCCGCCTGTCGCTGGCCCCCGCCTCGGTGTGGCAGAACACGCCGCCGCCCGATGGCGGGTCCATCCTGATGGATGACGCGGCCATGCCCATCGCGGGCCATGTCACCTTCGACGAGGCGTTGCGGGCGCTGAACCCGCTGCACCATATTCCCGTGGTCGGCACGATTTACCGGGCGGTGACGGGCGAGGAGATCCAGCCGGCCTTTCGCGTCCTCGGCTCGCTGATCACCGGCGGGCCGGTCAGCGCCATCACCACGGCGCTGATGGCGATGGTGGAGATGACCCAGCCGGTGCACCGCATGCGTGAGGTCTGGGCCGGGCGGCCGGACCCGGCCATGGAGCCGGTGCCGCGCTACGCCATGGCCACCACGCCGGCCGAGGCGCTGGCGGCCTATCGGCGCTGGACAGCGCCGCCGCCGGGGAATACCGCGGTGGCATGATCCACCCCGATGACGTGGCGCGTGTGGGCGCCGATGGCCTGTGGCGCTTTCGCGGCCAGGTGCTGCGCTGCGCCCTGGGCCACGGCGGCATCACGGCGAGCAAGCGCGAGGGCGATGGCGCCACACCCGCGGGGTTGCTGCGGCTGGAGCGGGTGCTGTATCGGGCCGACCGCGTCGCGCGGCCGAGGGCGGTGGTGCCGGTGCAGCCCCTGGCGCCCGGGGATGGCTGGTGCGATGACCCCGATCACTCCGATTACAACCGCCCGGTCACCTTGCCGCACGAGGCGCGCCATGAGCGGCTTTGGCGCGATGACGCGGTGTATGACGTGATCGGCGTGCTGGACTGGAACCTGGCGCCGGTGGCGCGCGGCCAGGGCAGCGCCATCTTCCTGCATCTCGCCCGGCCAGGGCTGGTGCCGACCGAGGGGTGCGTGGCGCTGCCTTTACCGGAATTGCTGGCGGCGCTGGCGGCGGGGGTCCGGGCGGTGGAGGTTCAGCCGTAGTCGCGCGCGCCGAAAATCGCGCTGCCGACGCGCACATGGGTGGCGCCCTCGGCGATCGCCGCCTCGAAATCGCCGCTCATGCCCATCGACAGCACGGGCAGGGCGTGGCGGGCGGCGAGTGCGGCCAGCCAGGCGAAATGCGGCCGCGGGTCGCCCTCGACGGGGGGAATACACATCAGGCCGGTGACGGGCAGGCCAAGCTCCTCGCGCGCCAGGCGCAGGAAGGCGTCGGCTTCGGCGCGCGGCACGCCGGCCTTTTGCGGCTCGTCGCCGACATTGACCTGGATGAGGAGGTTGGGGCGGCGGCCGGTCCTGGTCATGGCGGCGGCAATGGCCTGGGCCAGTTTCGGGCGGTCCAGGCTTTCAATGACATCGGCGATCAGCACGGCATCCTCGGCCTTGTTGGTCTGCAACCCGCCGATGATGTGCAGGCGCATCCCTGGGTAGGCCCCGCGCAGGGCGGGGAATTTGCCCGCTGCCTCCTGCACCCGGTTCTCGCCGAACAGCAGCTGCCCGGCGGCCAGGGCCTCCACCACCGCCTCGGCCGGATTGGTCTTGGAGACGGCGACGAGGGATACGCTGCCGGCCGGGCGGTTGGCGCGGGCGGTGGCCTGGGCGATCCTGTCGAGGATTGTTGCCAGCGCGTCGGGGATGGAGCTCATGGGGGGCAGAAATAAGCCAGCCGGCGTGCCGCGGCTATGGCTGTTGAGCGACCCGGTGCGGCTGCCCGACCCGCGGGCGGCGGCCGCATGCCTGCCACGCGGCAGCGCCGTGGTGGCGCGCGGCGTGGCGGCGGCGATCCTGCCCGATCTGGCCCGGCTCTGCCGGGCGCGCGGGCTGTTTCTGCTGGTGGCCGGCGATGGGCGGCTGGCGCTGCGGCTGGGTGCCGGGCTGCATCTGCCGGAGCGCGCGACGCGCGGGCTGCTCGCGTTTCTGCGCGCGCGCCGGCCCGGGGCGCTGCTGAGCCTGGCGGTGCATGGCAGGCGCGGCCTGGCGCGTGGGCGGCGCTTGGCGCCGGATGCGGTGCTGATCTCGCCGATCTTTCCCACCCCGAGCCACCCCGGTGCCGCCGCCCTGGGGCCGCATGGCTGGGCCTGGCTGGCGCGGCATGCCGGGCGGCCTGCGGTGGCGCTGGGGGGTGTGCGGG
>JAKFUL010000006.1 GCA_021732665.1 Acetobacteraceae bacterium | reverse complement strand
ATCGTGGTCGCACATGACCGCGCCACCCCCGGCCCCTCCGCCCTGTTCTACGGCCATTACGACGTGCAGCCGATCGACCCGATCAAGCTGTGGGACCGCGACCCCTTCGAGCCCACGATCCAGACCCGCGCCGATGGCTCGAAGGAAATCACCGGCCGCGGCTCGGCCGATGACAAGGGCCAGCTGATGTCCTTCATCGAGGCCTGCCGGGCCTGGAAGGCCGTCACCGGGAAACTCCCCATCGCCGTCACCATCCTGCTTGAGGGCGAGGAGGAATCGGGCGGCGTGAACCTTCCCCCCTTCCTGGAATCGCACAAGGACGAGCTGCGCGCCGATATCGGCCTGATCTGCGACACCAACATGTGGGACCCGCAGACGCCTGCGATCCAGACCATGCTGCGCGGGCTCTGCGGCGAGGAGGTGATCATCCACGCCGCCGACCGCGACCTGCATTCGGGTTTCTATGGCTCGGCCGCGGCCAATCCCAACCGCATCCTGGCGCGGATCATCTCCGACCTGCATGACGATGACGGCCGCGTCACCCTGAAGGGCTTCTATGACGGCGTGCCGGAGCTGGATGCCGGGCTGCGGGCGCAATGGGATTCTCTTGGCTTTTCGGCCGATGCGTTCCTCGGCGCCATCGGGCTTTCCATCCCGGCCGGCGAAAAGGGCTACTCCGCCCTGGAACAGACCTGGTCGCGGCCGACCTGCGAGATCAACGGCATGGGCGGCGGCTATCAGGGCGCCGGCTTCAAGACCGTCATCCCCTCGACGGCATCCGCCAAAATCTCCTTCCGCCTGGTCTTCGACCAGGACCCGCACCAGGTCCGCGCCGCCTTCCGCGAACACGTCCGCGCCCGAATCCCCGCCGATTGCCGGGTGGAGTTCCTGGAACACGGCTCCGGCTCGGCCATTCGCTTCCCGATCGCAAGCGCGCCCTTCGTGAAATCGCAAAAGGCACTGACCGAGGAATGGGGCCGCGAGGCGGTGTTCATCGGCGGCGGCGGCTCCATCCCCGTCACCGCCATGCTCAAGACGTCGCTGGGAATGGATGTGATGCTGACCGGTTTCGGGCTGGAGGATGACCGCATCCACTCACCGAACGAGAAATACGACCTGAAGAGCTTCCATCACGCCATCCGCTCCTGGGCGCGGATTCTGGAAGCCTTGTCGCGCTGATCCGTTGCGGCGGGCGCAGGCCCGCCCGCATGCTGCCCGCCGCAACCGATCGAGAACCGCACCATGCCTGACGCCACCGCGCCCGGCACGGGCTCCGGCGTCCCGGCGCGACCCTGCCCGCGACCATCGCATCCCCCCCTGTTTTGGCGCATCCTGGGCCGAACGCCGCGCGGATTTCCAGCGTGGGGAAAGGCCGCCATGACCCAGGACAGCATCCGCCTGACGCGCGAGGAACACGAGCGCCTGCGCGCCCTGCGCCTGCAGAAACCCGCCCGCGCGGAACGCCCGGAAAGTCGCAGCGCCGGCGAGCGCATCGCCGATTCGGTGGCGCTGACGGTGGGGTCCTGGCGCTTCATCATCATCCAGTCGGCGCTGCTGGCTGTCTGGATCGCCCTGAACCTCACGGCCTGGATCGCGGCCTGGGACCCCTATCCCTTCATCCTGCTCAACCTCGTGCTCAGCTTCCAGGCCGCCTATGCCGCGCCCATCGTGATGATGAGCCAGAACCGCCAGGCCGCGATCGACCGCGGCAATGCCGAGCATGATTACGAGGTGAATGTGAAGGCGGAGCTGGAGATCGAACTGCTGCACACCAAGCTGGACGCGCTGCGCGAGCAGGAAATCGCCCGCCTCACCATCATCATCGAGGAACTGGCCGAGAGCCTTCGCGCAGCACCCGCAACACCGCCTCCGCCGCCGCCTCGCTAGGCAGCATTCCAGGGGGCGAGAGCCGCCCCAGCACCTCGGCAAACCCGGCCCGCTGGCTGGCCGCGTCGCCGGCATAGACGCCATGCCCCTCGCGCACCTGGTTCCAGGCGCGTTGCGTGGGCATCGCCCCGCCATCCAGCAGCGCCCGCAGCCCCGCGGCCAGTATCTGTGGCGTACACGCGTCCTGGACGAATTCCGGCACCACCTCGCGCTCCGCCAGCAGGTTGGCGATGGAGATGAACCGCACCTGCATCAGCCGCCGCACGATCGCCGCCGTCACCGGATTGACCTTGTAGGCCACGAGATGCGGCAGCCCGGCCACCGCGGCCTCCAGGGTCGAGGTGCCGCTCTTGATCAGCCCCGCCTCGCAGGCGGCGAAGGCATCCGCCTTCTCCGCCACGCCGCGCAGCAGGATGGGCGCCAGCGGCCAATTCGCGACGCCGGCGCGCACCACCTCCTCCACCGGGCCGGCCAGAGGCACCACCGCCCGCAGCCCCGGCGGCAGCATGCGCAACGCCTGCCCGAACACCGGCAGCAGCCGCGAAACCTCGGTGCGGCGCGAGCCCGGCATCACCATCACCAGCCGCTCGCCCGCCGCCACGCCATGCCGCGCCCGGAACGCCGCGCCATCGCCCCGGTCCAGCCCCGATTCCAGCACCGGATGGCCGACAAAATCCACGCCGATGCCATGCGCCTCGAACCACGCCGCCTCGAAAGGCAGCAGCGCCAGAACCCGATCCACCTTCCTCGCCAGCTTCTTCACCCGCCCCGGGCGCCAGCCCCAATGCTGCGGCGCCACGTAATGCACGAGCGGGATGCCCAACTCCCGCACCCGGCCCGCCACCCGAAGGGTAAAGCCCGGGCTGTCGATGGTCACGATCACATCGGGCTTCTTCGCCGCGATATCGGCGCGGGTCTCCTCCAGCCGTCGCGCCAGCCGCCGGATGTTCGGCAGCACCTCCAGCAGCCCCATCAAGGCCAGTTCGCGCATCGGAAACAGCGAGGAAAAGCCGGCCTCGGCCATCCGCTCCCCGCCCACGCCGCAAAACTCCAGCCCCGGCTCGCGCGCCCGCAGCGCCGCCATCAGCCTGGCGCCGAGCACATCGCCCGAGGCCTCGCCGGCAATCACATAGACCAGGGTCAAGCCACGAAACCCGCCGGCTGCACCCGCGGCATCGGGCCACGTGGCCAGTCCAGATGGTTGCGCACCTGGCCCGCCTCGCGCACCGCGACGATCCGGGCCACATCCACCTCGGCGAAGATCCAGCCCGGGCGATCCATCTCGCCCTCCACCACCACGCCGTCTTCGGCAAAGCCCCGGTCGGCCGGGCCATAGATCGCGGCGCGCCCGGTATTGGCATCCAGCGTCTCGCTCCAGGGCGCCGCCCCCACCGTCGGCGCCACGGCCAGGAAGCACTGGTTCTCCACCGCCCGCGCCCGGGCGGAGATGGCGACGCGGGAAAACCCATGCGCGGTGTCGGTGCAGGTCGGCACCAGCACCAGCCAGGCGCCGGCCTCGACCTGCGCCCGGACATGCTTGGGGAATTCGGCATCGTAGCAGATGGAAATCCCCACCAGCCCCCAGGGCGTGGCGAAGACCGAAGGCGGCGCCCCGCGCGACACCCCCCAGGCCTCGGTCTCGAAGCGCGTCATGTGCCACTTGTCCTGGAAGGCCAGGCTGCCATCGGGGCGGATCACGGCCGCGCGGTTCACCACCCGGCCGCCCACCCGCATGGGCAGGCTGCCGGGCACCAGCCAGACCGCGTGCGCGCGCGCCGCCGCGCGCATCGCCGCCAGCACCGCCTCGGCCGCATCCAGCATGCCCGCCAGCTCCCCCGCGGCACTCGGCGCCTGCGCCAGCGCCGGCGCCAGCTCCATGCAGGCATATTCCGGCATCAGCAGCAGGTCGGCCAGGCCGGCGGCCTCGGCCACCCGCGCCTCCAGCCGGGCCGAGAACTCGGCCACCGACCCGGGCCGGCCCACGCCCCAGGCCAGCACCCCCAGCCTCACAGCGCGCGGGTCCAGAAAGCCAGGGAATGCGGGCGCTCCAGGCCGTCATCGCCGGCTTCCGCCCAATGCATGACGCAGGAGATCTCGGGCCGGGGCGTATAGCCGCGCCTGCGCCAGAAATCATCGAGCGGCAGGTGGTCGGCGGGGCGGCGCGGGTCATTGGGGTTGCGCACCACCGCGCAGAAGGCGGCGTGGGTCTTCCCCAGCGCCCGTGCATGTGCCTCCCGCGCCGTGAAGAAGGCGACGCCGATGCCCCGCCCGCGCCAGGCCGGCAACAGCACGCTTTCGCCGAAATAGGCATGGGTGGCGGCGTCCAGCCCGCAGGCCCGCACGCAGGGTGCCGCCTCGGCCATGGGCTGGCAGGTCGCGGCGCCCACCACCTCGGCGCCCGCCAGGGCCAGCACGATGGCGGCACCGGGGCTGGTGGAATAATCGCCGAGATGGCGCTCCTCATCGCTCTCCCGCCCGTCATAGAGATAGGGCCATTCGGCGAAGACGCTGAGCCGCAGCCGCGACAGGGCCGCGACATGCGGCCGCAAGGCCTCGCCCGTCACGGTGATGATCTGGAGTTCCGACATGCCCCGTTGCATAAGGCCCGGATGGACGCCACGGAAGCCCTCGGCCTCGTTGCCGGATTTTTCACCACCGCCGCCTTCGTGCCCCAGGTGGCGAAGACCTGGGCGACCGGCTCGGCCGATGATTTCTCGCTGCCCATGCTGCTGATGTTCGTGGCCGGCGTGGCGCTTTGGGGGGTTTATGGCCTCGTCCTCGGCGCCTTTTCGATCGTCGCCGCCAATGCCGTGACCCTGGCGCTGGCCAGCTATATCCTCGCGGTCAAGTGGCGAGCCCGCCATAGAGCTGCTCCGGCGCGATGAGCGGCGTCGCGATCTCCGTCACCACGCCGTCGCGCAGCGCCACGAAAAAGCAGTTCCGCCGCCCGGTGTGGCAGGCCACGCCCTCCTGGTGCACCAGCGCCAGCAACGTATCCCCGTCGCAATCCACCCGCAGGTCATGCAGGGTCTGCACCTGGCCCGAGCTCTCGCCCTTGCGCCACAAGGTGCCGCGCGAACGGCTCCAGTAGCACACCCGCCCCGTCGCCAGCGTCTCGGCCACCGCCTCGCGGTTCATCCAGGCCAGCATCAGCACCTCGCCCGTGTCGTGCTGCTGGGCGATGCAGGCCACCAGCCCATCGGCGTTGAAACGGATCTGGGAGAGCAGGGCGTTTTCCATCAGCCATGCTATATACCGGCCATGGCCGAACATCTCCATCACCATCACCCCGCGGATGTGGATCGCGTGCTGGACGAGGCCGCGGCGCTGTGCGCCGGCCGCGGCGCGCAGCTGACCGATCTGCGGCGCCAGGTTCTCGCTCTCGTGCTGCGCAGCGACCAGCCGCTGGGCGCCTATGCCCTGCTCGACCAGCTCAAGGCGACGCGGGTCGGCGCCGCACCGCCGACGATCTACCGCGCGCTGGATTTCCTGCTGGAACAGGGGCTGATCCACCGCATCGAGAGGCTCAACGCCTTTACCCCCTGCGTCTCGGCGGGCCATGCCCATACCCACCAGTTCCTGATCTGCCGCGACTGCGGCCACGCGCAGGAATTGCATGACCACGCCGTGGAAGCCGCCCTGGGCCAGGCCGCGGGGGTGGCGGGCTTCACCCCCTCGCGCATGACCGTGGAGATCGAGGGGCGGTGCCGGGTCTGCGCAGCAGGGTAAAGCTGTCTGCGCAGCAGGGTAAAGCTGTCTGCGCGGCGGTGTAGCGCCGGCTATTCGCGCGCCGACGCCGCCCAGCTGCGCGCCCAGCCCGGCAGCACGGAACAGGGCAGGGGCCGCCCCACCCAGAATCCCTGCGCCCGGTGCACGCCAAGCCCGGCCACGGTCTGCCACAGCCGGGCGTCGGAGACGCCCTCGGCGGTCACGACCTGGCCGTTGCGGTTGGCCCGCCGCACCACCGCCTGCACGTTGCGCCTCGCGCGGGCGTCATGCGGCAGGCGGGAGACCAGGGCCTTGTCCAGCTTCACCCCGGCGAAGGGCAGGTCCATCAGCTCCAGCCGAATGTCGTCCAGGCCCAGATCATCGATGAACACCCCGTGCCCAGCCTCGCCCACCCGGCGGATGGCGCGGCCCAGCAGCGCGAAGTCGCGCACCGGCGTGGTTTCCGTCAGTTCCAGCGAGAGCGCGCGGGGCGCCAGGCTGCCGGTGCGCAGCGCGCGGGCGATCCAGCTCGTGAGGTCTGGCCGCTGCAACTGCTCAAGCGAGACATTGACCGAAACCCCCATCGGCGAGGGCCTCGGCAGCCCGCCAATATCCTGCGCCGCGCGCGAGACCACCGCCACCGCCAGGGCGCGCGAGAGGCCGGCGCGCTCCACCGCCGGGACGAAGCTGTCCGGCCCATGCAGCATCGGGCTGCCGCGCCAGCGCGCCAGCGCCTCCACCAGCACGAAGCGGCGGTCGCTCACCCGCACCACCGGCTGGTAGCGCACCAGCAGCGCGCCGCGGTCGAGCCCGGCGGCCAGCGCCTCGGCGCTGGAGGGCGGCACCCGCCGCGCATGGCGGGGTGCCGCCAGCAGGGCGGCCTCCAGCATCGCGGCCTCGGCCGGCAGCACCGCCACCCCGTCGGGCACGCTGTCCTGGTCGGCGGCGACGAAGACCATGGCGTCGGTCAGGGCCGGGTCGTCGAGGGTGGAAAGCAGCTCGGCCCAGCTGTTTCCCGCGGCCGCGGGTTCGAGCATCACCCGGCGCGGCGGCAGCCCGGGGCGGGTCAGCGCCGCCAGCGCCTCGCGCACATTGCCCACCAGCCGGGGCGAGCGGCCGGAGATGCGGATGGCCGCATCGGTCGCCGCGGCGATCACGCGGGGGTCCCTGGCCAGCACCAGGATTTCGGATTTGTCCCGGGCGTGCGGCATCAGCCCGTCGAAGCCCTGGGCTGCGCGGACCGGGCCGGACGACAGTCTAAAATTGTTGAGATGCGCATCGAATTTATTCGACGGTGAGACTGACACGGATTGGCAGGGGACTTCAACCCGGCCGCTGCGTCCAGGGATCGGCGGTCCAGCGCGCGGCCAGTTCGGCGGTTGTGGCGCGAACATGTGCCATCCATGGTTCGGGCCCCTGGAAAACTGGCCTGAAACCGAAATCATTGGCCTGGGCGATGAATTCCGGGTTAGCGACCATGGCGCGCAGTGCCGCCGCCAATGGCCCGATCTTGTTGGCCGGCGTGGCGCCGGGCAGGGCGAAGCCGCGGCAGGACAGGGCGCTGAACGCGACGCCCTGCTCGCGCAGGGTCGCCACTTCGGGCAGCAGCGGGGTGCGTTCGGCGCTGGCCACGGCCAGGGCGGTGATCCGTCCCTCGCGCAGCAGCACCATGGCCTCGGGCGCGGCCAGCATCGCGGCCTGGACATGGCCGGCCTGCACCGCCTGGCGCACCGACACGGCATTGGCGAAGGCGAAGGGGGTGAGGCCGAGCCGCGCGGCCAGCGTGGCGCCGGCCAGCTGCGCCGCATTGCCGGCCTGCGGCGTGCCCAGCAATGCGCTGGGCGGCAGGGCGCGCAGCGCCTCGATGCTCTGGCTCGGCCCGCCGGCGGGGACCACCAGGAGCAGCGGCTCCTCGGACACCGAGGCGACGAATTGCAACCGCTCCAGCAGCGCCGTCTGCCCCTGTTCCACCGCGCGGGCCAGCAGGGTGGGGGTGCCGACGGCGGCGATGGTCAGCCCATCCGGCGCCGCGCTGGCCAAGGCGCGGACGGCGGAGATGCCGCCATGGCCCGGCCGGTTGACCACGGTGATCTGGGCGCGGGCCCAATGCCGCTCCAGGAAAGGCGCCGCGGCCCGCGCCCAAAGATCCGGCCCGCTGCCGGCGGGCGCGCCCACCAGCAGGGTGGCCGGTTGCGCCGCGCGCGCCAGGCCGGCCGCCATGATGGCGGGCAGCGCGAGTGCGGCGCGGCGCGCGAGCATCATGTCGGGCGCGCCGCCGGCGTGCCGACCGGCGCGACATCGCGCCTGAGGCGGGTGCGGCCGCTGTAGAGCACGATGGGCGCGGCAATGAACACCGAGGAGCTGGCCGAGATGAAGATGCCGAACAGCATCACCCAGGCGAAGCCCGACAGGGCATCACCACCGAAGAACGCCAACGGCAGGGCTGACAGCAGCAAGGTCATCGAAGTTCCAAGCGAACGGTTCAACGTCTCGTTGATCGAGAGATCAGTCAACTGTTCGAGAGGCATCGCCTTGAACTTGCGCAAATTCTCCCGCATGCGATCGAACACCACCACCTTGTCATTGGCCGAGAAGCCGATCACCGTGAGGATCGCGGCGATTGAGGTCAGATTGAACTCGATCTGGAAAAGAACCATGAATCCGATGGTTTTTGTCGTATCCAGGATCAGCGTCACGATCGCGGCGATGCCGAATTGCCATTCGAAGCGGAACCAGATGTAGAGCAGCATGGCCAGCAGCGAGAGGCCCAATGCCAGCAGCCCGCCGCGGAACAATTCGTCCGAAATCCGGTTGCCCACCGCCTCCACCCGCAGGATGCGTATCCCGGGCGAGGCGGCCTCCAGGGCCGCGCGCACCCGGTTGACCACGACCTGCACCTGCGCCTCCTGCTCCGGCGCGGGCATGCGCAGCAAGGCCGTATTGGCATCGCCGAATTGCTGGATGCCGACATCGCCCAGGTTGAGCCCCGAGACGGTGCCGCGCAGTGCGGCCAGGTCGGTGGGGGCGGGGGTGCGCACCTCCATCACGATGCCGCCCTTGAAGTCGATGCCCTTCTCCAGCCCCGGCCAGAAAGCGCCGACCAGCGACAGGGTGGAGAGCACGGCCGAGACCATCAGCCCCGCCCGCGCGCCGCGCATGAAGGGGATTTTCGTCACATCCGGGCAAAGCCGGAACAGCGGCCGGGCCAGGCGCTGGAAGACGCTCAAGCCCGGGCGCTGGATGACCGGCAATTCCTTCGGCCGGCGCCAGCGATACCACCACACCACCATCAGCCGGGTCAGCACGGTGGCCGTCCACATCTGCACGATGGTGCCGATGGCGACCGTCACGGCAAAGCCCTTCACCGGCCCCGAGCCGAAGCCATAGAGGCAGGCCATGGCGATGAGGTTGGTGAGATTGCTGTCCAGGATGGTGCCCGACGCCTTGGTGTAGCCCGTCTCCAGCGCGCCCAGCGGGCCGCGGCCGTTCTTCACCTCCTCCCTGATCCGCTCATTGATCAGGATATTGGCGTCCAGCGCGGTGCCGAGGGTGAGCACGATGCCGGCGATGCCGGGCAGGGTGAGCGTCGCCTCCAGCAATGAGAGGCAGGCGACCAGGATGATGATGTTGAACAGCAGCGCGACATTGGCGAACCAGCCGAACAGCCCATAGGCCAGACCCATATAGAGAAAGACGAAGGCCACACCCACCGCCAGCGAGATGACGCCGGCGCGGATCGCATCCGCCCCCAGCTCGGGCCCGACCGAGCGTTCCTCGATCACCGTCAGCGGCGCCGGCAGGGCGCCGGCTCTGAGCAGGATGGACAGCTCATTGGCCGAGCGCACGGTGAAGCTGCCGGAAATCTGGCCGCGTCCGCCGGTGATCGGCTCACGGATGTTCGGCGCCGTGATCACCTTCTCATCGAGGACGATGGCGAATGGCCGCCCCACATTGGCCCGGGTGATTTCCGAAAAACGCCTTGTGCCCACGCTGTCGAAGGTGAAATTCACCACCCATTCGCCGGTGCGGTTGTCCTGGCTGGTGCGGGCATCGGTCAGGTTGGCGCCATCCACCTCGATGCGCCGGCGCACGGCGTAGCGCTGGCCCGCCGTCTCGCCGGGCAGGAACATCACACCCGGCGGCGGGCTGGCGGCGGTCAGGTTTGCGCTCTCGTCCAACAGGTGAAAGGTCATGCGCGCTGTACGGCCGAGCAGGGTCTTGATCCGATCGGGGTCGTCGATGCCCGGCAATTGCACCAGGATGCGGTTCTGCCCCTGGCGGGCGATCAGCGCCTCCACCACGCCGGTCTCGTCGATGCGGCGGCGGACGATCTCGATGGATTGCTCCACGGCGCTCGATGCCTTGGCGCGCAGCCCGGCCTCGGTGACGGTGGCGGTCAGCAGCCCGTCGGGGCTGATCGCCACCTCGATGTCGCTGGCCCGCGCGCCGCCGCCCAGGCCCACTTCCAGCCCCTGCTCGCGAACGATGCGCAGCGCCGCCTCGCGCTGGGCGGCATCGGTGATGCGCACGACCATGCGGCGCTGGTCCGCCTGCGCCTGCAACCCAGTGTAGAGGATGCGCGGGCTTGCGGTGGAAAGCCCGCGGCGCGTGCCCTCGACCAGCGTCTCCACCCGCTCACGCAGCAGCGCCGTGGTGTCGACCTCCAGCAGCAGATAGGAGCCGCCGCGCAGATCCAGCCCCAGATTGACCTGGCGCACCGGGAACCATTCCGGAAAGGCGCTGCGCGGCAGCAGATTGGGCAGGCTGGTCAGCACGCCGAACAGGCACACAAGCAGGATGCCGGCGGTTTTCCAGCGGGAGAAGAACATCATGGCAGGGCGATGACCGATCCGCGAGTGAGAGGAGATGGCCCAGGTCTCACGACCGCGCCATGGTGGGTTGACGGGAACCACAGGGTGCCCGAAGCGGGCGGAAGATGCGTCGAGGGGGCGGGGGATGCAAGCCTTGCGAATAGGTGTGGTGGGCGCGGGCCATTTTGGCCGGTTCCACGCGCTGAAACTGGCCAAATTCGGGCTTCTGGCGGGGGTTTCGGACGCGCAGCCGCAACGGGCGGCGCTGGTCGCCGATGAATGCGGCGTGGCGGTGCTGGACCACGCCCGGCTGATCGAGCTTTGCGACGCGGTGGTGGTGGCCACGCCCACCGCGCATCATTTCGCGGTGGCCGTGCAGGTATTGCGCGCCGGGCGGCATGTCTTCATCGAAAAACCCATCGCCGCCACGCTGGCCGAGGCGGACGCGCTGATCGCGCTCGCGCAGCCCCAGGGTCTCGTCCTCCAGGTCGGCCATATCGAGCGGTATTCGGCCGCCATCCTGACGCTCCGGCGGGAGATCGGGGCCTTCGTCCCCCGCGCGCTGGAGGCCACGCGCGTCGCCCCCTTCCGCCCGCGCAGCCTGGACATCTCGGTGGTGCTGGATTTGATGATCCACGACATCGACCTCGTCCTTTCCCTGGTCGATGCCCCATTGGCCGAGGTGCGCGCCGTCGGCGCCCGCGTGGCCAGCGGCCTGCCCGATTACGTGGTGGCGCAGCTGCGCTTCGAAAACGGCGCCCAGGCGCAGATCACCGCCAGCCGCGTGGCCGTGGCCATGGAGCGCAAACTCCGCCTGCTCGGCGACCAGGGCGAAATCCGGGTGGATTTCCTGGCCCGAGAATTGCGCGCGTTTCGCCCGGACGCGGCTCGCGGAGCGAACGCGGCCCCGGACGCCAGCGCGATGGCGGAGCCATCGTCGCGCGCTCGCGGAGCGAACGCGGCCTCCGGCGCCGCCCCTGACGAGAACATGCCGGGCTGGGGCCGCGACGAGGCGAGCTGGACCGAGCATGACAGCCTGGAGGCCGAGCTCCGCGCCTTCATCGCCTCCATCCAGCACGCGGCGCCCGTCGAGGCCAACGCCACCATCGCCCGCGCCGCCCTCGCCACCGCTTTGCGGATCGAGGCCGCGCTGGCGTGACCTACGACCCGCGCTTCATGGCCCAGGCCATCGCCCAATCAGCCCGGGCGCTGGAGGAGCCCGGGCTGGAGCCCTTCGGCGCCGTGGTGGTGCGCGAAGGCCAGGTGATAGGGCAGGGCGCCAACCATTCGCGGAAACATTTCGACCCGACCTCGCATGGCGAAACCGAGGCCATCCGCGACGCCTGCCGCCGCCTGCAATGCACGGCGCTGCCGGGGGCCACACTCTATTCCTCCTGCGAGCCCTGCGCGCTCTGCGTCGCCACCATGGCCATCGTCGGGATCGAGACGGTGTATTTCGCCGGCTCCCTGGAAGGCTCCAACGCCATCCTGGCCGTGGTGCCCGAGCCGCTCCGTGCCCGCGGCGATGTGGCGGCCCTGCGCGCCGAGGCCGGCCGCCCCATCGGCCAGGGTGTCATCCGCGCCGAGGCGCATCCCTCGCCCGAGGCCGAGGCCATTCTGCACGCCTGGGCGCGCCGTCACATCGCCGGCTGAGCCGTTTGCCCCTGCATCCGCCGGAACAGCCACAAGGTCGCCGCCCCCCACACCGCGTTGACGAACAGCACCAGCAGGATCAGCCGCAGATTTCCATTGGCGAACATGGGCGCGCCGCGCATCCCCGCGATCACCGTCCAGCCCCAGACCGAGGGCACGACCGAGCCCAGCACCGCCGCCTGCCACAAGGCCCCGCGCCGGAGCAGCAGGCATAGCCCAATGCCCCAGACCCCGGCCCAGACCGAAAGCGCCACCACCCGCGGCAGCCCGTAATCATTCAGCGCCATGTTCCAGGGCGAGAAGGGGAAGGGCAGCACCCGCAGCACCAGCCAGATCGCCGCCTGGTGGAAGGTGATGGTGGCCAGGAAGCCGGCGACGAAACCCAGCAGGGCAAGGCGGAGCATGGGCAGGACCCTCCAGCGTGCCAGGAGCTTGTCATGCGCTGTCCACCCGGCACAAGCCGCGCGTCGGAAAAGGCAAGTCTGGCCAGCCCGGCGGGAACGTCGCATGCTGGCGGAAATACCGGAGGAACCCGCCAAATGCTTCGTCGCCAAACCCTGCTGGCCGCGCCCGCGCTGCTGGCCTTCCCCGCCATGGCCGCAACACCCGAGCGCGAGACCCTCGTCCAGGGCTTCTCCCCGGCCCGCCTCGCCCGCATCGCGCCTGCCATGGGCAGGGAGATCGAGCGCCAGACCTTTGCCGGCTGCGTCACCTGCATTTCCCGCCATGGTCAGCTCGTGCACCTGGCGGCGCATGGCCATCTCGACCCCGAGCGGCGGCGACCGATGGCCGAAAACTCCATCTTCATGCTGGCCAGCATGACCAAGCCCATCATCGCCGCCCTGGCCATGGCGCTGGTCGAAGAGGGCCTGATCTCGCTGCGCGATCCCATTGGCCGGCATCTGCCGGAGCTGCGCGACCTCAAGGTGGAACGCCGCACCCCCGGCCAGCCGGCCGAGGATGTGGCGCCCACCAGCCCGCCCACCGTGCAGGACCTGCTGCGCCACACCGCCGGCTTCTTCTATTCCGGCCCCGCCGCCCCCAGCCCGCGCCTGTCGCGGATGTATGAGGAAGCCGATATCGAGCAGCGCCGCGGGCCGATCACCACCGATGAATTCCTTCGCCGCCTCGCCACCATCCCGCTCGGCCACCAGCCCGGCACCACCTTCCACTACTCCATCTGCATCGATGTGCTGGGCGTGCTGTGCCAGCGCGTGGCCGGCAAAAGGCTGGATGCGCTGCTGAAAGAGCGCATCTTCGACCCGCTGGGCATGGCGGAGACCGCCTGGTTCGTGACGCCCGACCGCCTGCCCCGCCTGGCCATGGGCCTGCCGACCGATCCGCTGGTGGCCGGCATGTGGGCCAGCTACCGCATCGAGCAGGACCCGGGCGATGTGTCCTATTTCCGCGGCGGCGGCGGCCTGGCCGGCACCACGCGGGACTGGCTGAAATTCGCCGAGATGATCGGCCATGGCGGCGTGGGCAATGGCAACCGCATCCTCTCGCCCGCCACGGTGCGCTTCATGCTCAGCGACCACACGCTGGGCATGGCCGGCACCACCTTCGCCAGCACCGGCCCGGGCTATGGCATGGGGCTGGGCTTCGCGGTTCGGCGTCAGGAAGGGATGGGCTTCACCGCCGGTTCGGTAGGCGATGCGATGTGGGCCGGCGCCTGGGGCACCAGCTTCACCATCGACCCGGAGACGGGAGTGGTCGGCCTGCTGATGTCGAACGGGCCTTCCACCCGGGTGCACAGCCGGATGCTGTTCAAGAACCTGCTCTACGGCGCGCTGGTGGCCTGATTGCGGTTGTCATGGCGGGAGCGGCGCGCCACCTTGCGCTTCATGCAGCGCCGTCCCCTCCTCGCCACGCCATTCGCCCTCGCCGCCCCCGCCCTGGCGCAACCCGCGCCACGCCGCCTGCACGCCCTGTCCCTGCTGGGCGACCCGGCGCTGCCCGCCGGTTTTCCGCATTTCCCCTGGGTGAACCCCGCAGCCCCCAAGGGCGGCGAGGTGGTGCTGACCGCGCTCGGCAGCTTCGACAGCTTCAACCCCTTCATCCTGCGCGGCACCCCGGCCATCGGCATGGCCAATATCTATGACAGCCTGCTGCAGGAAAGCGCTGACGAGGCCAGCACCGAATACGCCCATCTCGCCGAATGGATTGAATTGCCGGCCGACGGCATGGGCGTCACTTTCGAACTGAACCCGGCCGCCCGCTGGCATGACGGCCGCGCCATCACCGCCGCCGACGTGGTCTGGACCTTCGAGACGCTGCGCGCCCAGGGCCGCCCCTTCTACCGCGCCTATTGGGGCGACGTGGCCAGCGTCACCGCCGAGGGCGAGCGCCGCATCATCTTCCGCTTCTCCACCAATGAGAACCGCGAATTGGCGTTGATTCTCGGCCAGATGCAGGTGCTGCCGAAGCATTTCTGGGAGGGCCGCGACTTCTCCCGCCCGATGCAGGACATCCCCCTCGGCTCCGGCCCCTACCGCCTGGAGCGCTTCGAGAGCGGCCGCGGCCTGACCTATGCCCGCGTGGACAATTACTGGGCGCGCGACCTGAACACCCGGCGTGGCCAGTACAATTTCGACCGATTGCGTTATGAGTATTTCCGCGATTCAACCGTGGCCTTCGAAGCCTTCAAGGCAGGACAGATCGATTTCCGCACCGAGAACATCGCCCGCGACTGGGCCACCGGCTACGACTTCCCGGCCGTGCGCCGCGGCCTGGTTGTCCGCGACACCATCCGCCACGAAATCCCGACCGGCATGCAGGCCTTCGCCATGAACGCCCGCCGCCCCCTCTTCCAGGACAGCCGGGTGCGCGAGGCGTTGATCCAGGTCTTCGACTTCGAATGGATGAACGCCAACCTCTTCTTCGGCACCTACGCCCGCACCACCAGCTTCTTCTCCAATTCCGAACTCGCCAGCACCGGCCTGCCCACCGGCCGGGAACTCGAAATCCTGCAACCCTTCCGCGCCCAACTGCCCGAGGCCGTCTTCACCCAGGAATTCCGCCTGCCCGTCACCGATGGCAGCGGCAACAACCGCGACGGGTTGCGCCGCGCGCTCGAACTGCTGCGCACCGCCGGCTGGACAGTGAACCGCGAACGCCGCCTGGTGAACGCCCAAGGCGCCCCCTTCCGCTTCGAAATCCTGCTCAGCTCCCCCAGCTTCGAACGCGTGGCGCTGCCCTTCGTGCAATGGCTGCAACGCCTGGGGATAGAGGCCAGCGTCCGCACCGTCGACCCCGCGCAGTACCAGGTGCGGATGGACAATTTCGATTTCGACATGACCGTGGACGTGATGGGCCAGAGCCTCTCCCCCGGCAATGAACAGCGCGACTATTTCACCTGCGCCAAGGTCCAGGAAAACGGCAGCCAGAACATCCCCGGCATCTGCCACCCCGTGATCGATGCCCTGGTCGAGCAGATCATCACGGCGCCGAGCCGCGAGGAGCTGGTCGCCCGCACCCGCGCGATGGACCGGGTGCTGCTCTGGCAGCATTTCGTCATTCCGAACTGGCACACCCGCAGCTTCCTCCTCGCCTTCTGGGACAAGTTCGGCCGGCCCGAGCGCAACCCGCGCTACGGCCTGGGCTTCCCGACCAGCTGGTGGGTGGACGCCACGCGCGAACGTGCCCTGGCGGAAGCGCGAAGAAGCCTGTGACTGGTTACCTGTTCCGCCGGCTCTTGCTGGTGATCCCCACGCTGTTCGGCATCATCGCCATCAACTTCGCCGTGGTGCAGTTCGCCCCGGGCGGCCCGGTGGAGCAGGCCCTGGCCGAGCTGCGCGGGGAGGGCGCCACGCTCGGTCGCATCACCGGCGAGGGCGGCGGCGAAACCCGCGCCCCCGTCAGCCAGGGCGGCGCCGAGGGCGGCTCCACCTATCGCGGCGCGCGCGGCCTGGACCCCGCGGTGGTGCGCGAAATCGAACGCGCCTTCGGCTTCGACAAGCCGCCGCTGGAACGTTTCTGGGACATGCTCAGCGGCTATCTGCGCTTCGACCTCGGCCGATCCCTGTTCCGCGACCAGCCGGTCTGGGATCTGGTGGTGCAGAAAATGCCCATCTCCATCTCGCTCGGCCTCTGGTCCACGCTGATCATCTATCTCATCTCCATCCCGCTCGGCATCCGCAAGGCGGTGCGCGACGGCAGCCGCTTCGATGTCTGGACCTCGGCCGCCGTGCTGGTGGGCTATGCGATCCCGGGGTTTCTCTTCGCGGTGATGCTGGTCGTGCTCTTTGCCGGCGGCACTTTTTTGCAGTGGTTCCCGCTGCGCGGCCTGGTCAGCTCCGGCAGCGAAAGCTGGCCCTTCTGGGACCGTGTTGCCGACTACGCCTGGCACATGGTGCTGCCCACCATCACGCTGGTGATCGGCGGCTTTGCCGGGCTGACCATGCTGACCAAGAACGCCTTCCTCGATGAGATCGGCAAGCAATACGTGCTGACGGCGCGGGCCAAGGGGGCAGGGGAGAGCCGCGTGCTCTATGGCCACGTTTTTCGGAATGCCATGCTGCTGATCATCGCCGGCTTCCCCTCCGCCTTCATCGGCATCCTCTTCACCGGAGCGCTGCTGGTGGAGATCATTTTCTCGCTCGACGGCCTTGGCCTGCTGGGCTTCGAGGCGGCGATCCGCCGCGACTACCCCGTGATGTTCGGCACGCTCTACTTTTTCACCCTGCTGGGGCTGGTGATGCAGATCGTCTCGGATTTCTGTTACACCCTGGTCGATCCCCGCATTGATTTCGAGGCAAGGCGATGATTCTCTGGCCGCAACCCGATGGCTCCGTCCTGGCCACCCCGCAGCCCGCGCATGCCATCATCGCCGGCCAGCTGATGCGCCGCCTCGCCGAAAAACCCGAGCCGTTCGAGCCCGCCGTCACCGCCGCCATCGAGCATGACTGCCCCTGGCTGCCCTGGGAAATGGCGCCGGAATTCGATCCGGCCACAGGCCTGCCACGCCTGTTCAACGCCCTTTCCGGCGACGAGCACGTGGCCCTGTGGGAGCGCGGCGTGGAGATGGCGCTGGCCAATTTCGGGTTGCTCGTGGGCCTGCTGGTGATGCGCCATGGCAGCCACATCTACCGCCTGGGCATATTGGGTAACCGCATGGCGCCCGGCGCCGCCAGCCTGGCCGCCATGGAAAGCTACATGGAGCGCGAACGCGAGCGCGGCGCCGCCATCATGGCCCGACTGGGGATGACGGAAACGCAGGTCGCGCTGTTGTCGAAACAACTGGCGATGGTCGACAGCATCGCCCTCTCGCTCTGCTGGGGCCAGACCGATTTCCCCGCCGGCGCCAGCACCCTCATCCGCACCGCCCCCTTCACCGCCCGCGTCACCCCCTGGCCCTTCGACGCCCCTGAACTCGAACTCTCCACCGAGGCGCTGCACATCCCCGCCCCCTTCGCCAGCGAGGCGGCGATGCGCCGGGCCTGGCCCGACCTGCCACGCAAAACCCTGCGCTTCACCCTCCAGGCGGCATGAATCTCAGCCCGATCACGCGCCGCCGTCTCGGCAATTTCCGGGCGAACAAGCGCGGCTGGTGGTCCTTCTGGATTTTCCTGGCACTCTTCCTCGTCACCCTCTTCGCCGAATTCATCGCCAATGACCGCCCCCTGCTGGTCCGCGTCGATGACCGCTGGCTCGTCCCCGTCCTGATCGATTACGCCGAAACCGACGTGGTCGAGGACGGCCTGCCCACCGACGCCGACTGGCACGACCCCGAGATGGAAAAAGCCATCGCCGAGCGCGGCTGGGCCATCTGGCCGCCCATCCGCTACGCCCATTCCACCGTGGTGCGAAACCTGGGCCGGCCGGCGCCGGCGCCGCCCAGCGCCCGCAACTGGCTGGGCACGGATGACCAGGCGCGCGACGTGGCCGCCCGCGTCATCTACGGCTTTCGCATCTCCGTGCTCTTCGGCTTCACGCTGACCATCATCGCCTCCGTCATCGGCATCGCCGCCGGCGCCGTGCAGGGTTTCTATGGCGGCCTGACGGATTTGCTGTTTCAGCGCTTCATCGAGATCTGGTCGGGCATGCCGCAGCTTTTCCTGCTGATCATCCTGGCCAGCATCATCCAGCCGAGCTTCTGGACCCTGCTGTTCTTCCTGCTGCTGTTTTCCTGGATGGGCCTGACCGGCGTCGTCCGCGCCGAGTTTCTCCGCGGCCGCAACCTCGACTACGTCCGCGCCGCCCGGGCGCTGGGCGTCTCCGACGCGGCGCTGATGTTCCGCCACATCCTGCCCAACGCCATGGTGGCCACGCTGACTTTTTTGCCGTTTACCCTCTCCGGATCGGTTACGGTGCTGGCGTCGCTCGACTTCCTGGGCTTCGGCCTGCCGCCCGGCTCGCCCTCGCTCGGTGAATTGCTCAGCCAGGGCAAGAACAACCTGCAGGCCCCCTGGCTCGCCTTCACCGGCTTCGTGGTATTGGGCGGTGTGCTGACCCTTCTGATCTTCGTCGGCGAGGCGGTGCGCGACGCCTTCGACCCGCGCAAGCTGCCCGGGGGCGCCACATGACCCTGCTCTCGGTCGAAAACCTCGCCGTCGCCTTTCGCGGCAAGCGCGTGGTTGAGGGCGTCTCCTTCACCGTCGAACCCGGCGAGGTCGTGGCCCTGGTCGGCGAATCCGGCAGCGGCAAATCCGTCACCGCGCTGTCCTGCCTGCGCCTGCTCGCCACCGGCGGCACCAACCCGGAAGGCCGGGTCATCCTGGACGGCCAGGACGTCATGGCCGCCTCGGATTCCGAACTGCGCCGGCTGCGCGGCGGTGTGGCCGGCATGGTCTTTCAGGAGCCGATGACCTCGCTCAACCCCTTGCACAGCATCGGTCGCCAGGTTTCCGAGGCGATCACGCTCCACCGCGACCTCTCCGGCGCTGCGCTGCGCGAGGAGGTGGCCGCAGCCCTGACCCGCGCCGGCCTGCCGCAGATGAAGGACCGCCTGGGCGCCTTCCCGCACGAACTCTCGGGCGGCCAGCGCCAGCGGGTGATGATCGCGGCAGCGCTGGCCAACAACCCCAGACTGCTGATCGCCGACGAACCCACCACGGCGCTCGACGTCACGATACAGGCGCAGATCCTGGCCCTGCTGGCGGAACTCAAGACCCGCCTGAACATGGCCATGCTGCTGATCACCCATGACCTGGCGATCGTGAAGCGCCATGCCGACCGCGTGGTGGTGATGAAGGATGGCCGCGTGGTGGAACAGGGCAGGGTGAGCGACGTCTTCTCCACCCCCGCCTACGCCTATACCCGCATGCTCATCGCCACCGAGCCCTCCGGCCGGCCCGCACCCGTGGCGCCGGACGCCGCGACTGTGCTGGAAGCGCGCGACATCAAGGTGCATTTCCCCATCCGCCGCGGCCTGCTGCGGCGCGAGGTGTCGCGCGTGCGCGCCGTGGATGGCGTGAGCCTGAGCCTGCGCGCCGGCGAAACGCTGGGCATCGTCGGCGAAAGCGGCTCGGGCAAGACCACGCTGGGGCTTGCCCTGTTGCGGCTGGTGCCAAGCCAGGGCGCCATCCTCCTCGCCGGACGCAATATCGAGGCGATGTCGCGCGGCGAATTGCGCCCCCTGCGCGCGGCCATGCAGATCGTCTTCCAGGACCCCTATGGCAGCCTCTCCCCGCGCATGACCGCGGGCGATATTGTGGGCGAGGGGCTGGCGGTGCATGAACCCTCCCTCTCCGCCACGGCCCGCGATGCCCGCGTGGCCATCGCTCTGACCGAAGTCGGCCTCTCGCCCGAGATGATGCCGCGCTACCCGCATGAATTCTCCGGCGGGCAGCGCCAGCGCATCGCCATCGCCCGCGCCCTCGTCCTGCAACCCCGGCTGCTCGTGCTGGACGAACCCACCTCGGCGCTCGACGTCTCCGTCCAGGCCCAGGTGGTCGATCTTCTGCGCGGCCTCCAGGCCCGCCACGGCCTGGCCTATCTCTTCGTCAGCCATGATCTGCGCGTGGTCCGCGCCATGGCGCACCGCATCGCCGTGATGAAGGACGGCGTGATCGTCGAGGAAGGTGACGCGGAGGCGCTGACAGAACTGCCAAAGCAGCCCTATACGAAGGCCTTGATGCAAGCGGCCTTCCTCCATGAATCCTGATATCGAAAGCCCCGAGCTGGGCGAGCTGCGCGATCTGCTGAACGCCGAGCGCGTGCGGCTGGGCGTGCATATCCGCAAGATGAACAGCCCGGGCAGCCCGGTCTACGACTACTGGGAGAATGTCTGGCCGGCGGCGACCATCCTGTTCACCAGCTTTGGCGCCACCGCCCTCATCCATTTCTATGTCGGGGCCGCGGTGCTGGCGGTGGGCTGCTGGTGGTGGCTCACCAAAATCCAGCCGAAGATCAAGGACGGCGTCTTCCACCGCACGGCCGAGCTGGTGCTGAACAACGAGATGCAGTTCCAGCTGCTCTGGTCGCGCGGCGTCCTCACCCTCTACGCCAAGCTGCCCGATGGCGCCGAGCGGGTCGCCACCCGCCGGGATGACTGGCGCGAATTCGTCCGCAGCCTTCGCACCGAGGTCCCCGCCTGATGGCCATTCTTCTCTCGACCAAGGCGTCAGCCATGCAGGCCTGGCGCGATGCGCTGCTGGCCATCGCGCCCGATCTGGACATCCGGATGTTCCCCGAGGCCGGCAACCCCGAAGAGATCGAGGCCGCGGTCTGCTGGAACAGCCACGACATGGCCGAACTGCGCCGCTACCCCAACCTCAAGCTCCTGGTCTCCATGGGGGCGGGCGTGGACCATCTGCTGCGTGCCCCCGGCCCGCCGCCCGGCGTGCCCGTGGCGCGGCTGAAGGATGAGCGCCTGACCACCGGCATGGGCGAATGGGTGCTGCTCAACGTGCTGCGATTCCATCGCCAGGACGCCGAATATCGCGCCCAGCAGGCCGCCCGGATCTGGCGCGAGCTGCCGGCACCCGACACGGCGCAACGCCGTGTCGGCATCCTCGGCCTCGGCCAGCTCGGCACCCATGCCGCGGGGTTGCTGCGCATGGTCGGCTTCCCGGTGCTGGGCTGGACGCGCGCCCCGCGCGACATCCCCGGCGTCACCTGCTTCGCCGGCGCCGATGGGTTGCGCGCTATGCTGACCCAGACCGACATCCTGGTCTGCCTGCTCCCCCTCACCCCGGAAACCCGCGGGATCATCAACCGCGACACCCTGGCCCTGCTGCCCCCCGGCGCTTTCGTGATGAATTCCGGCCGCGGCGGCCATGTGGTGGCCGATGACCTGCTGGCGGCGCTGGATTGCGGCCACATCGCCGGCGCGGCACTCGACGTCTTCGAGCCCGAGCCGCTGCCGCCCGAACATCGCTTCTGGGGCCATGAGAAAGTGCTGGTCTGGCCGCATGCGTCCTCCATCACCATTCCCTCCAGCGCGGCACCGCAGGTGGTGGAGAATATCCGCCGGATGCGGCAGGGACGGCCGCTGATCAACCTGGTGGATTTCTCCGCCGGGTATTGATCACCCCAGCAGCGCCGTGGTCCGCCGCTGCAACTCCGCCAGCAGCCGGGCCGCGCCGCCCTCGCGGATCAGCCCGGTGAATTCGCTGCGGCGCGAGGCCAGCTCGCTGATCGTGCCGGTCAGGTACACATCCACCACCCGGTTGTTGCGCAGCAGGTAGCTCAGCACCACCGGCTCCTGCCCACCCGTGCGGATGAGCATGGTGCGCACCAGCATGTCGCCATTGGGATTGGCCTGCACCCCCTGGGTGGCGAAGGTCTCGCCCGAAAAACCATCGAAGCGCGCGGCGTAGGTGGCGACGGACCAGCGGGTGAACGCCTCGGTCAGCGCCGCCTGGTCGGCCGCGGTGAAGCCGGTCCAGGGCGGGCCGACCGCGATGCGCGTCATCGCCGCCAGGTCGAAGGCCTGGCCCATCGCCGGCATCAGCCTGTCATACCGCCCGCGCACGCCCAGGCGCGGCGAGTTGCGCATCGCATCCAGCAGCGCGTTGTGAAAACCCTCGACCACCTCGGCCGGGCCTTGCGCCAGGGCCGGGGCGGCGGTGAGAAGGGGAAGCGCCAGCAGCGCGCGTCGGGTCGTGCTCATGGCCCGCCCCATAGCACCTCGAACCGGGCAAAACGAGGGTAGACCGATGGCACGACACAGGCCAAAACCCCGGGATGGGCGAGACTCGGACATGTCTTTTGACCGGCGGCACGGGTTTCCTCGGCAGTGCCGTGGCGCGCGCGCTGCTGGCCCGCGGCCACCGGGTGGTGGCGCTGGTCCGGCGGGAGACGCCGCGCGGGGTCCTCGAAGGCCTCGATGTCGCCTATGTGCCGGGCGACCTGACCGACCCCGCCAGCCTCGCCGCTGGCCTGCGGGAATGCGACGGGCTGGTGCATTGCGCGGCCGATTACCGCATTTTCGTGCCCGACCCCGCCGGGATGTGGGCGGCCAACGTCACCGGCACCGAGGCGCTGATGCGCGCGGCACTCGCCGCCGGGGTGAAGCGCATCGTCCATGTCAGCAGCGTGGCCACGCTCAAGCCCCGCGCCGATGGCAGCCCCGCCACCGAGGCCGATCCCGCCATGCCTGAGGAGGCGATCGGCCCCTACAAAAAAAGCAAGACCGAGGCCGAGCGCGTGGTCGAGCGCATGGTGCTGGAGGCCGCGCTGCCGGCCACCATCGTCAACCCCACGACCCCCATCGGCCCGCGCGACCGCAGGCCCACCCCAACCGGCCGCATCATCCTCGAGGCCGCGCGCGGAAAGATGCCGGCCTATGTCGAGACCGGCCTCAACCTCGTCCATGCCGATGACTGCGCCGCGGGGGTGGTGGCGGCGCTGGAGCATGGCAGGCTGGGCCAGCGCCATATCCTGGGTGGCCAGGACGTGCCGCTGGCCGAGTTGCTGGGGTATATCGCCTCGAAATACGGCCGCGGCGCGCCCTGGCGCCTGCCCCGTTTGCCGCTCTTCCCCCTCGCCTTCGCCGCCGAGAGCATCGCGCGGGTCACGCGGCGGGAGCCGATGCTGACCCTGGACGGGCTGCGCATGGCCGGCCATTCGATGTATTTTTCCTCCGCTTTGGCCGAAAAGACGCTGGGCTACCACGCCCGCCCCTGGCGCGAGGCGGTGGATGACGCGCTGGCCTGGTTCACCGAACAGGGCATGCTGTGATCTGGCTGGCCGCGGCCACCGCTCTGGCCTGGGCGGTGCTGATCCTGGGCCGGGGCATGTTCTGGCGGGCCAACATCACCGATGCGGAACTGGCCCCCGAGCCCGAATCCTGGCCCGCGGTCACCATCCTGGTCCCGGCGCGCGACGAGGCGCCGACCATCGCCGCCGTCGCGACAGCGCTGCTGGCGCAGGATTATCCCGGCGAATTCACCCTCTGGGTGGTGGATGACCGCAGCAGCGACGGCACCGGCGACCTGGCCCGGGCGCTGGGCGATGGCCGGCTGACCGTCGTCACCGGCGGCGCGCGGCCGGCGGGCTGGACCGGCAAGCTCTGGGCGCTGCAGCAGGGGCTGGAGGCGGCGCGGCCCGGCACGCCCTACCTGCTCTTCACCGATGCCGACATCCTGCATGCCCCCCACAGCCTGCGCCGGCTGGTGGCGCGTGCCGAGGCGGGCGGCCACGCGCTCACCAGCCTGATGGCGAAGCTGCGCTGCGTCAGCGCCGCCGAGCGCTTCTTTATCCCCGCCTTCATCCATTTCTTTCAGATGCTCTACCCCTTCGCCTGGGTGAATTCCCCCCGGGCGCGCACCGCCGGTGCAGCGGGCGGCTGCGTGCTGCTGCGGCGCGACGCCTTCGAGGCGGCGGGCGGTCTGGCCGCCATCCGCGGCGCCATGATCGATGATTGTTCGCTGGCGGCGCTGATCAAGCGCCATGGCGGCCGGCTTTGGCTGGGGCTGACCGAAAGCGTGGTCTCGCTGCGGGCCTGCGAAACCGTCGCGCCCATCCGTGCCATGGTCGCGCGCACCGCCTATGCGCAGCTCGGCTACAGCCCGGTGGTGCTGCTTGGCATGCTGGCCGCTCTCGCACTCGTGTTCCTGGCGCCACCGCTGCTGCTGCTCTTCGCCTCCGGCCCGGCCTGGTGGCTGGGGGCGGCGGCCTGGGCGGCGATGACCCTCTCCTTTGTGCCGATCCAGCGCTTTTTTTGGCTTTCGCCCTGGCGGGCGCTCAACCTACCGGCCATTGCGCTGGCCTATATGATTTTTACGCTCGACAGCGCTCTCGCCCATCACCGCGGCCGCGGCGGCATGTGGAAAGGCGAGGCGGGTCCGATGTCGCGGTAACCGTTCCAGGCTCTCCGTCGAATAATGTTCAGCGCGGAAAATGCAACAATCCGCGCCAGGAGAGTTAATGAGATGCGTATTTCCTTAACCGCGCTGCGGGCGTTCGAGGCAACCGCGCGACTGTCCAGCATGTCGGCCGCCTCGGCCGAGCTTCGCGTCGGCCTGGCCAGCATCAGCCGCCATGTCTCGGCCCTGCAGGCCCGCATGGGCGTGGAGCTGCTGCGGCGCGAGGGCCGCGGCGTGATGCTGACGCCGGCCGGCCGGGCCTATTTCGCCGAGATCACCGCGGCCTTCCACAGCATCAACAGCGCCACCACGCGCATCGCCAGCGACAGCGCGCCGCGCGGCCCCCGGATGGGCATCATCTGCGACCGCAGCTTCGCGCAGCGCTGGCTGCTGCCCCGCCTCGCCGGTTTCAGCGCCGAGGTGGCGGGGCTGTCGCTGACCCTGGTCGAACCGAGGGAGGCCTGGGAGGCGGGCTTCCACCCCGACATCACCCTGTCCTGGCGCCGCCTCGAAGCCGCGATCGGGCCTGAGGATGTGGTGCTGGCCGAGCCGCCGCTGCATGCCATGGCCGCCCGCGATGCGCCGCCGGTGGCCAGCATTTCGGCGCTGCTGCGCGCCCATCCCCTGATCCATGCCGGCACCCGCGATCTTTGGCGTGACTGGTTGGCCATGGCCGGGCATGTCGGAGAACTGCCGGGCGGCAGCCTCGTTGTCCCGGACAAGGCCATGGCGCTGACTGCCTCCGCCCGCGGACTGGGCGTGGCCCTGGCCTGCACCCTGCTGGCCGAACCCGAGCTTGAGGCCGGCCACTGCCAACCCATCCTGTCCGATGGCATCGTGCTTGGCCGCTACGTGGCGACCCGGCATCACGGCCCAGGCGTCGACGTCGCCCTGGCCAACCGCTTCATCGGCTGGATCGAGGCCCGGATGCGCGAAGCCAGCGCCGTGCGGTTGGCCGCGCGCCTGATCCCGGCCTGAGGTGCCGAAGCGGCGGCATCTTCCCGATGGTGTGGAGGATGCCGTTCGCGGTGCCGATGTCGTTCACCCCGCGCGATGCCTGCTTCGGAGCTGGAGGTGGCGGTGTTGTGGTTGGGCCGCGGGCGGCGGAACAGGGCATCGCCGCCACTCCTGCGCGGCGTGAAGGCGCCGAAAGGACCAGCCAGGCCAAGAAGCTGCTCCACCCCCCTTCGCACCGCCCCTTGGCCGGTAACCGCGTCGAACCCGCCATGATCATGTAGAGCGCTGTATTCCTGGCTGGATCCCCCGCCTGATGTGTGTAAATCAACCCGGCGCCGGCCAGCAATCTTCTGGAGACAAAGAAACAAGAATGCTCCTTCATTGCCTCACGGGTGTATTTGTTCCACACCGACCTGGATCACGCGAGATTCATTCGCGGGGTGCCGGTGATATCCGGCGGCATCACGGGGAAGATCATCGCGCCAGACGGCATGACAACACTCTTATTCGCCGCCGGAATGATACGATTTCGGCAAGCCTGCCGCCATCGCGGATGGAAAACGCCGCCGCATGCCGCGGGAGGCTTCGCAAGTGCCACAATTTCGCTCTATGGCATTGATCGCGTAGCACTTCGATTCTAGGACAACACCCGCTTTGGACAGCCTGCCCGACATCCTGTCGCCTGATGCCTCCCGTGCGGAAATGCCGCGCGGGCCGGTGCTGGACCGTGCGGTGGCCCGGGCGCGGCAGTCCCTGCTGCGGCGCCAGCAGCCGGACGGCCACTGGGTCTTCGAGCTGGAGGCGGATGCCACCATCCCCGCCGAGTACATCATGCTCCGCCGCTTCTTCGGCCATGTCGACCGCGAGCGCGAGGCCGCGATCGGCCGCTACCTGCGCCGGCTGCAGGAGCAGGAGGCCGGGACCGCCGGCGGCGGATGGCCGCTTTTCCATGCCGGCAAGCTCGATGTCTCCTGTTCGGTGAAGGCGTATTTCGCCCTGCGCCTGATCGGCGACGCGCCGGACGCGCCGCACATGATCCGCGCCCGCGAAGCCATCCTGGCCGCCGGCGGAGCGGAGAAGAGCAACGTCTTCACCCGCTCCACCCTGGCCCTCTTCGGCCAGGTGCCCTGGCATGCCGTGCCGGTGATGCCGCCGGAACTGATGCTTTTGCCGAAATGGTTCCCCTTCCATATCGGCAAGATCAGCTACTGGGCGCGCACCGTGCTGGTGCCGCTGACGGTGGTGATGGCGCGAAGGCCGCAGCCGGTGGCGCCCATTGGCGTGGATATCGCGGAGCTTTTCACCACGCCGCCGCATGAGGTGCGCGAATGGCCCGGCGGCGCGCATCAGCAGGAGCCCTTCGCGAGCCTGTTCAAGGCCGTGGACAAGGCTTTGCAGCGGGCACAGAAGATCTTCCCCCGCACCCACCGCATCCGCGCCGAGGCGGCCTGCGAGAAATTCGTCACCGAACGCCTCAACGGCGAGGATGGGCTGGGCGCCATCTACCCCGCCATGGCCAATGCCATTTTCATGTACCACGTGCTGGGCGTGGCCGCGGATGACCCGCGCATGACCACCGCCTGGGCCGCCATCGAGAAGCTGGTCTGCCACCGCGACAATGGCGAGACCTATGTGCAGCCCTGCCTCTCGCCGATCTGGGACACGGCCCTTGTGGCGCATGCGCTGCTGGAGGCGGGCGGGCCGGAGGCCGAGGCGGCGGTGGGGCGTGGCGTGCAATGGCTGATCGACCGCGAAATCCGCGAGGTGCGCGGCGACTGGGCCTGGCAGCGGCCGCGCCTGTCGCCCGGCGGCTGGGCCTTCCAGTACGAGAACGCGCATTACCCGGATGTGGACGACACGGCGGTGGTGGTGCTGGCGATGGACCGCTACCGCCGCGCCACGGGCGCCGAGCCGCCGGGCATGTCCGGCGCCATGATCCGCGCCGTGGATTGGACGGTGGGGATGCAAAGCCGCGGCGGCGGTTGGGGCGCTTTCGACGCCGACAACACCCACCACTACCTCAACCACATCCCTTTCGCCGATCACGGCGCGCTGCTCGACCCGCCGACCGCCGATGTGACCGGGCGTTGCCTGGCCATGCTGGGGCAACTGGGTGAGGGGGCGAAGAAACCTGCGCGGGAGGCGGTGGAATACCTGTTGGCCGAGCAGGAGGATGACGGCGCCTGGTATGGTCGCTGGGGCGTGAACTATGTCTATGGCACATGGTCGGCGCTCACCGCGCTGAACGCCGCCGGCCTGCCGCATGAGCATGAGGCGATGCGCCGCGCCGTCGCCTGGCTCGAATCCCGCCAGAACCGCGATGGCGGCTGGGGCGAGGATGGCGACACCTACCCCGAACGCGGCGGCACGGCCCCGGACGCCGCCAGCCAGCTGCCCGGCACCTCCACCGCCAGCCAGACGGCCTGGGCGCTGCTGGCGCTGATGGCGGCCGGCGAGGTGGACAGCCCGGCGGTGGCGCGCGGCGCGGCCTGGCTGATGAGCCGCCAGAACGAGGACGGCGAATGGGCCGAGGATGATTATACCGGCACCGGTTTTCCGCGAGTGTTTTACCTCCGCTACCACGGCTATCGGCGGCTTTTTCCGCTCTGGGCGCTGGCGCGGCTGCGCAATCTGCAGGCCAGCAATTCGCGGATGGTCCGGTTCGGGTTGTAGCATTTCGCGATTGCGTTGTTTGATGGGAGTGATTTACAGCTTTTGCGCGATTCATGTGTAGGAATTTCCTGTCATGCCCAGCCCGCGTCGTCTGATCCTCGCCCTTCCCGCCCTGCTGCTGGGACTCCTGCCTGGGCCGGCGGAGGCGCGTGGCGGCCGCCGCGTCCGCGTGGGCGGCCGACGCGGTTTCTTCAACACTTTCCGCTTGCGGCAGCGCCCGACGCGCTGGTAGGCGCCTCGCCCTTGCGCGCTGGCGCCTCGCGCGCCAGTTTGCCGCGAAACGGTTGAGGCCCCATTACCCATGTCCGACAATTTCGACGTCATCGTCATCGGCGCCGGCCCCGGCGGCTATGTCTGCGCCATCCGCGCCGCCCAGCTCGGCATGAAGGTAGCCTGCGTGGAGAAGCGCGCCACCCTGGGCGGCACCTGCCTCAATGTCGGCTGCATCCCCTCAAAGGCGCTGCTGCAAAGCTCTGAGCATTACGAGGAGGCCATCCACAAGCTGGCCGAACATGGGGTGAATGTCGGCCAGGTGACGCTCGACCTCAAGCGCATGCAGGACCGCAAGGCCGAGGTCGTCGGCGCCAACGTCAAGGGCGTGGAGTTCCTGTTCAAGAAGAACAAGGTAACCTGGCTGAAGGGCGAGGGGCGCATCGCCAGGCCCGGCGTGGTGGTGGTGGACGGCACGGAATACGGCGCCAAGCACATCGTCATCGCCTCGGGCTCCGAGAGCATCCCGCTGCCCGGCGTGGTGGTGGATGAGAAGCGCATCGTCACCTCCACCGGCGGCCTCGAATTGGATGCGGTGCCGGGTCACCTCGTGGTGATCGGCGGCGGCTATATCGGGCTGGAAATGGGCTCGGTCTGGGCGCGCCTGGGTGCCGAGGTGACGGTGATCGAATTCCTCGACCGCCTGGTGCCGGCGATGGACAATGAGGTGGGCAAGAACTTCGAGCGCATCCTGGGCAAGCAGGGTTTCAAGTTCAGGCTGAAGACCAAGGTGGTCTCGGCGGTGGCCGATGACACGGGGGTGACGCTCACCCTTGCCCCCGCCGCCGGTGGCGCGGAGGAGAGCCTGCGCGCCGATGTCGTGCTGCTGGCCATCGGCCGCCGCCCCTATGTGGCGGGGCTGGGGCTGGACAGCGCCGGCGTCGCACTCGACGAACGCGGCCGGGTGCAGGTCGATGCCCATTACGCGACCAATATCCCCGGCATCTGGGCGATCGGCGATGTCATCGCCGGCCCCATGCTGGCCCACAAGGCCGAGGAGGAGGGCGTGGCCCTGGCCGAGAACCTCGCCGGCCAACGCGGCCACGTGAATTACGGCGCCATCCCCGGCGTGGTCTACACCTGGCCCGAGGTGGCGAGCGTGGGCGAGACCGAGGAGCAGCTGAAGGCGCGCGGCGTGGCCTATAAGTCCGGCAAATTCCCCTTCACCGCCAATGGCCGGGCGCGGGCGATGGGCGATACCGACGGCTTCGTGAAGATCCTGGCCGACAAGGCGACCGACCGCGTGCTGGGCGCCCATATCATCGGCCCCGATGCCGGCACGCTGATCGCCGAGATCGCGCTGGCCATGGAATTCGGCGCGAGTGCCGAGGACGTCGCCCGCACCTGCCACGCTCACCCCTCGCTGAACGAGGCGGTGAAGGAGGCGGCGTTGGCCGTGGATGGCCGGGCGCTGCATATCTGAGGGGCCGTCACCCCCAGCGCATCTGCGCCTCCAGCTCCGGATTGAAGCCGCGCAGCGGCACCCGCAGCGCCTCCGGCCATGGCGCGAAGCGCGGCGGCACGAAGAGGCTGGGCCGGCCGTCCTGCCACAACATGAGCGCCAATTGCTCGGCCGCGGGGTCATAACCCAGGAAGACCCGCGCCTCCTCGGTGCCGGCCCAGCCATGCAGCCAGCCCTCGTGCCAGCCCAGCGGCGGGCCGCGCCCGCGCAAAGTGTCGCTGACCACCCGCTGCCGCCCGGCCGACATCACCCGCAGCCGCGGGAACACCGCCGGGTGCACCGCCAGCGCCAGCACGGGCTGACCGGGGAGTGCGGAAAACTCCTCCGGCGCCGCGCCGCTTGCCGCCACCGCGAGAAATTCGCGCCTATTCAAGACGAATATTCGCTTCCCGCACCACCCGGGCCATTTCCGCCCGCCCCTCGGTGACAAACCGCGAAAAAACCTCCGGGGTGCTGCCCACCGGCTCGGCGCCCAGGCCGGCCAGCCGCTCGCGCAGCTCGGTCAGGCCCAGCGATTCGCGCACCGCGCCGAAGATCGAGAGCAGCACCGCATCCGGCGTGCCGGCGGGGGCGAAGAGGCTCGCTCATTCCGAAATCGCCACACCAGGCAGCCCAGCCTCGGCGAAGGTGGGCACCAGCGGCCGGAGTGTGGTGCGGTTGGCGTTCGCCACGGCCAGGAAGCGGGCGCGGCCGCTATCCACGATCGGCCTTGCCGAAAGCATGGTGATGAAGACGGCGTCCAGCGCCCCGGCCGCGAGATCGCGCGCCGCATCCGCGCCGCCGCGATAGGGCGCATGCGTCACCTCGATGCCCGCCGCCCGGGCGAATTGCACCAGGCCCAGATGCCCCGCCGTGGCATTGCCCTGGGTGCCGACCGAGAGCGTGCCGGGGCGCGAGCGTGCCAGGGCAATGAACTCCCCCACCGACTGCGCCGGCAGATCGCTCTTCACCGCCAGCACCTGCGGGAAGGTCACGAGTTGGCTGATCGGAGCGAAGGCGGTGGTGTAGTCGAAGGGCAGGGCGCGCATGACATGCGGGTTGACGAGGTGCGAGCTGGCATCGAGCAGCAGCGTGTGCCCATCGGGTGCGGCGCGGGCCACCTCATAGCCGCCGAGCGAGCCGGAGGCGCCGGTGCGGTTTTCCACCACCACAGGCTGGCCCAGGCGCTCGGAAACGCGGGGGAAAATGGCGCGCGCCGCGCTGTCGGCGGCGCCGCCGGCGGCGAAGGGCACCACCACGCGGATGGTGCGCGCGGGGAAGGTCTGAGCGAGAGCGGGGGTGGCCAGAAGGCTGGCCAGAAGGGCGCGACGTTGCATCCCCCCACTCTACGCCAGGGCGAGCAGCCGGTCCAAATCCGCCTCCGCCCGGCAGGCGATGAACCGGCCCGGCTTGCCCGGCATCGGCACCGCCGTCAGCCCGATATCGGCGTAGATCCGCAACCATTCCGGCCCGACATCCCAAAACGCCGGCCGCACCCCCGCCCGCTCGCAGGCATCGCGAAATCGCCAGATCGCGCTCACCCTGTCCGCCAGATCGCCCGAAGGGTCGCCATGCGCCAGCCAGATCGGCGGGCGGCGGGTGAAGGCCATGCCGGCCCGCCCGGCCTCGCCCAGCACCAGCCCATCGGCCGCCTCCGGCACCACGCCGCCCCAGGCGCCGAGCATGGCGCGGCCGGCCTCGTCATAGGGCAGCCTGCGGATGCGCGCGGGGCGCAGCAGCCGGGCCAGGCCCACCAGCAGCAACACCGCGGTCAGCCCCACGGTGAAGCGCAGCGCGTCCGGTGCCGCGTCCTCGAAGACGAATTCCCACCAGGAGCTGTCCTGCACCTCGGTGCGGTGGCCCACCAGCGCCAGCGTCAACCCGCACACAGCCACGGCGGCCAGCGGCACCAGCGCGTCCTGGCTCAGGGGCTCGGCCCAGAGGCGGGAGCGGCGGTAGAAGGCCGGGCGCATCGTCGCCAGCAGCGTGGCCACGGCGGGGAAGGGGATCCAGGCATACCAATCCTCCCCGCGCAGCCACACCGTCAACCCGCCCAGCAACAGGAAGACGACGGCCATCACCCAGGCAATGGTCAGCCGGCGCGCCAGCCCATAGGCCAGCACCAGCAGCAGCGAGCCACAGACGGAGGCCGCGAATTGCGAGGCCGCGGCCAGTGAATAGCTGCCCCAGATCACCATCAGCCCGCCCGAGGCCGGCAGCGCCCCGATAAAGATCAGCAGCGCGCCGCACAGCGCGACGAGCCCGGCCATGGCCGGTGCCTCCAGCGCCTCGGCGCCGCGCGAGACGGCGGTGAAGCGCGGCAGAACCAGCCCGCGCTGGCTCAGCTCGAACCATGCGAAGAGCGCGCCGGCGATGAACAATGGGATGATGTAGTAGTAGAGCCGGAAGACCAGCAGCGCGCCTATCACCTCGGCCGCGCCCATATAGGGCGATAGCCCGATCAGGATGGCGCTGTCGAAGACGCCGAGCCCCCCAGGCACGGAGGCGAAAATTCCCAGTGCGTAAGCCGCCAGATAAATGCCGACGAAGCGCACGAAGGTCAGCCCCTCGGCCGCCGGCAGCAGGGCGTAGAAGATGGCGGCGGTGACGGCGACATCCACGGTCGCCAGCGCCGTCTGCGCCAGCGCCATCTTCAGCCCCGGCAACTCCACCTCATGGCCGAACAGTTTCAGGGTGCGGAAGAACCTGCTCAGCACCACATAAGCGATCACCATGCCCCAGAGCGGGATGGCGAAGGCCTGCAACACCCAGCGCGGCGTGTGCGCGCCGAACCAGGGGATGACCTCGGGCTCCACCAGCAGCACGAGGCCGGCCAGCGCCATGCCGCCCAACCCGAAGGTGAGCGAGGTGAAGCCGATGACCTTGGCGATCTCGACCGGCGTGTAGTTCCAGGCGGAATAGAAGCGGAACCGCACAGCGGCGCCGGAGACCGCGGCAAAGCCCAGGTTATGCGCCAGGGAATAGCCGCAAAAGCTGGCCATCAGCGAACGCGCCCAGCTCGCCGGCTTGCCGGCATAGATCGAGCCCAGCTTGTCGTAGACCGCGAGCACGGCATAGGCGAGCAGGGTGAACCCAGCCGCCACCCACAGCGCCTGGTGCGAGATGGCGCCCATCGCCTCGCGCACCTGGGCCACCGAGAGGCTGCGGAATTCCCGCTGCACCACATAGATGGCGCCCGCCAGCAGGGCGAGGCCGAAGATGGTGGGGCCAAACCGCTTCAGGAAGCCGATCACCGCGTCAGCGCCGCCCGGATGACCGCGATGCTGCGCACGATGCCGTAGGCCGCGACGACCGAGCCGAAGCGCGGCCCCTCATCGGCGCCGAGCAGCACCTGATAGAGCGCGTTGAACCAGGCGCGGCCCACGCCCATGGAGCCATCCTTGTTCGGCACGGCGAAGGGTTCGCGCCTTCCGGCATCGTAGATGATGTCCTGGATGGCCTTCGCGCGCTCGGCCCCCGGGGCCATGGCATCGATGGCCGGCGCATTCGCCTCCAGCCGGAGGGTGAGATCCTCCAGCCCCGCGCGCTCGTCGGCCGTGGCGGCGCGCGGCCTGAGGTGCGGGCGGACGAAATCCTCGCAATAGGCGACCGCGCGGGCGACCAGCGTGTCGAGGAAGGGGTGGCTCTCGGGCGAGGTATCGGGCGCGTAGTTGCGCACGAAGGCCCAGAGATCGGCCGGCGTTTCGGCCGCACTCACGGCGGCGAGGTTGAGCAGCGTCTGGAACGACAGCGGGCTGTGGGCGGATTGCGGGATATGGCCGGCATGGATGTGCCAGGCGGGGTTGGCGGCTTTTTCCGGCATGGGCGTGGCGTGGCCGCGCTCGACATTCTGCAGATACTCATCCACCGCGCGCGGGATCACATCGAAATACAGCCGCTTGGCCCGCGTCGGCTGGTTGTACATGAACTGGCCGAGGGATTCCGGCGGGGCATAGCGCAGCCATTCATCGATGGTCAGCCCATTGCCCTTGGACTTGCTGATCTTCTGGCCGGTTTCGTCCAGGAACAGCTCATAGGTCAGGTTCAGCGGCGGCTCGGCCCCCAGCGCGCGGCAGATGGCGGAGGAGAGCCGGACGCTGTCGATCAGGTCCTTGCCGGACATCTCGTAATCCACTCCCAGCGCGTACCAGCGAAGAGCCCAATCGGCCTTCCACTGCGCCTTGCAATGCCCGGCGGTGACGGGGGTTTCAAAACGCCGGCCCTCCTCATCCTTCCAGACCAGTGTCCCATCGGCCCGCACCTCCTCCATCGGCACCTGCATGACCACGCCGGTGGCGGGATGGATGGGCAGGAAGGGGGAATAGGTGGCGCGGCGGTCCGGCCCCAGGGTGGGGAGGATGATGGCGCGGATTTCTTCATGGCATTGCGCCATGCGCAGCAGCGCCTGATCGAAGCGCCCCTGGGTGTAGTAATCGGTGCTGGAGGCGAATTCGTACTCGAAGCCGAAAGCGTCGAGAAACGCCCGCAGCCGCGCATTGTTGTGCGCGCCGAAGCTGGAATGGGTGCCGAAGGGGTCGGGGATTTTGGTCAGCGGCTTGCCCAGATTGGCCAGCAGAAGATCGCGGTTCGGGACATTGTCCGGTGCCTTGCGCAGCCCGTCCATGTCATCGCTGAAGGCGAGCAGGCGGGAGGGCAGGCCGGTGAGGGCCGAAAAAGCGTGGCGGACCCAGGACGTCCGCGCGACCTCGCCGAAGGTGCCGATATGCGGCAGGCCGGAGGGGCCATAGCCGGTTTCGAACAGCGCATGTGTCTTGCCGGCGGCGGCCAGGCGGTCGGCCAGTTTGGCGGCTTCCTCGATGGGCCAGGCTTTTTGCGTGCGGAGTTCGGGGTCGGCGGTCATGGAGGGGGGCATGGCGCATGGGGGGGGCGAGGTCAACGCGGCTCAGCGAAACACCATCGCGTCGCGATTATCCTGCATGAGGCGCCCCAGGCTGGGGATGCGGTCCAGCCCCAGCCCCTGCGGCGGGCCGCCATCCTCGCCGGCGGTGATGGCGGGGTAATTGGCGCCCGACACCTTTTCCCACTTGCCGGATGGCTTGCGGATTTCGACGTTCACCACGGTCGCCTTGCAGTTGAGGCGGACGATGGCGTCCCCCGGCTTTTGCGGCTTGGACAGGCTGGGATGGCCGCCGATGACGCGCCAGCCGGTGGAAAGCGCCCAGGCGGTGAGGTCTTCGCGGGTCATGGCTTGGCTCCTGTGTAGGCGTTCAGCACGCCCTCCGGATCATTCTCGATGGCCTGGAGATAGGCGCGGGCAGGCCCGGGGTCGCGCCGCCCGGCCTCCCAGTTGCGCAGGGTTTCGGGGTCCAGGCCATAGGCCAGGGCGAATTGCTCGCGCGTCATGTGCAGGCGCTGGCGCAGGGCCGCGAGGTCCACGGGCCGGGGCGCGGCCACCAGTTTGGAGGCGATACCGGCCTGTTCCAACTCATCGCGCAACGCCTTGGTATCCTCGACAAGGGGCAGGTCGAGCACCGCGAAACCGCGCTCCAGCACCGCCTCCAGCGCCCGCTTGGCCCGCAGCATGCTGGCACCCCGCCGGGCCAGGGCCAGGGTGGCGTCAATGGTGAGGATTTCTTCGGCAGGGCGGTCAGGGCGCAGAACCACGACGGCGCGTGAACCGGAGGGGTTTTGGCGCACGGCCTGAATGGGCCCCAGTCGTGCGAAACGCTCGTTCAACAACGAGTCCATCGAGTGCCATCCTTTCCATCAAGACATCGGCCAGAAGCCGAAGATTCGCCCAGCCCACGGATTGCGGCCCGCCGCCCTGGGCATGCAGGCGCCGGGCCGCGAGCAGCCGGCCGGCCATGACCAGCTCCGCCATGAACACAAGCCTGGCCGTGGGTGTGGTCACCGCGAGGGTCACGACAGGGTCGTCGGTGGCGTCCTCGAGGATGTCGAAGGCGATGTCGTCCCTGTTCCAGAGATTATGGTTCAGTGGACCACCAAATTCAACAGGGTTGTTTCGCCGATCCACCTCATCGCCTTGTCGCCAGGACATCCTCGGGCTTTTCGGGCGGATTGATCGGATCGCGGCGCATCAGGGCCGACGCGCCTCGAAGCAGGTTTTGCCGCCGCGGGTGAACCCGCATGTTTCGTAGAAACGCAGCGTGCCCTCGCGCGTCGATCCGGTGGCGAGCATGATCTTGTAGCAATTCTCGTCCCAGGCCCGGTCCATGGCGAAGGCAAGCACACGCCGCCCCAACCCCCGCCGGCGATGGGCGGGGTGGGTGACCACATTCTCGATGATCCCGAAGGGCCGGCCTCCCCGCGTGAGGTTCGGGATGATCGCCAGGGTGCAACTCGCTGCCACTGAGCCGGCTTCCTCGGCCAGGAAGACCAATGGCGAACGGTGCTGGATGATGCTGGCCCAAAGCTTCCTCGCCCGGTCGGGATCGAGCACGGGATCCTCGGGGTGGAGATGGCGCATCAGATCGAGCAGGGGATGGAGATCGGCCGCAACCGCCTCCCGGATCAGCGCCTCCGCCATACCTCTCCGCCCTTCATGTTACCCCCGCGCCGCCTCGCCGCATGGGCCGGCGATGGTCGATCTTCCGACAATGCTCGGATAGGCTGTGGCGACGTTATTCAGCAAGGTTGATCGGCATGCCCCAAAACCCCCTCCTGGCCGAGCACGTCGCCCCCCCCTTCCAGCACCTGCGCCCCGAGCATTTCCCCCCCGCCTTCGAACAGGGCATGGCCGAGCGGGCCGCCGAGCATCGGCGCTTGCGCGAAAACCCCGAAGCCCCGAGCTTCGCCAACACCATCGAGGCGCTGGAAGACAGCGGCCGCCTGCTCGCCCGTGCCCGCAACCTGCTCGGCCATTTCGCCTCCACCCTGGAGGACCCGGCCTGGCAGGATCTGGAGGCCGAATACTCGCCCCGCCTGGCCGAGGACAGCGCGCGGCTCTTCCTCGAACCCGGCCTCTTCGCCCGCATCGACGCCCTGCGTGCGCAAAACCCGGCGCTCGACGAAGACCAGGCCCGCCTGCTGGACAGCACCTGGCGCGGCCTGGTGCGTGCCGGCGCGCGGCTGGACGATGCGGGGCGCGAGCGCATGGCCGCGATCGAGGCGGGCATGGCCGAGCTGGAAGCCCGCTTCAGTCGCACCATCCAGGAGGCCGAGGCCGCCTGGACCCTGCCCGTGCCCGAACACCGCCTGACCGGCCTGCCCGGGGATGCCCGCGCCAGCCTGGCCGAGGCGGCGCGCCAGCGCGGCACGCAGGGCCACCTCCTCACCCTTTCCCGCTCTACCTTTGAAAGCGTCCTGGCACTCTCCGAAGACCGCGAGCTGCGCCGTACCCTGTTCCAGGCCTGGAGCGCGCGCGGCGCCGAGGAGGCGCGCGACAACCGCCCGACCGGCCAGAAAATACTGGCGCTGCGCGAGGAAAAGGCCCGGCTGCTCGGCTACCCCGATTTCGCCGCCTATCGCCTGGAGGAAACCATGGCCGGCAGCCCCGAGGCGGTGCGCGATTTCCTGGGCCGAATCTGGCAGGGTGCCCGGACTGCCGTGCTGGCGGACCAGGAGCGGCTGGCGGCGCTGGCGGCGCGGGACGGCATCAACAGCATCGAGCCCTGGGATTGGCGCTTCTACGAGGAACGCCTGCGGCAGACGCAGCAGGGTTTCGATGAGGCGGAGCTGAAACCCTATCTCTCGCTGGAAAACCTGACCGCCGCCGCCTTCGACGTCGCCCATCGCCTGTTCGGCGTGCGGCTGGTGCCGGCCGATCTGCCGGTTTGGCACCCCGATGTTCGGGCCTATGAGGTGCTGCGGGGCGAAGCGGTGATCGGGTTGTTCTATGTCGACAATTTCGTCCGGCCGGGCAAAAAATCCGGCGCCTGGATGAACGCGTTGCAGGACCACGAGGCGTTCCGCGATGCCCGCATCCCGGTGGTGCTGAATTGCAACAACATCCCCCGCGGCAACCCAACGCTGCTTGGCCTGGATGACGCGCGCACGCTGTTCCATGAATTCGGCCATGCGCTGCACGGGCTGCTCTCCACCGCGCGCTACCCTTCGCAATCCGGCACCAATGTGCGGCATGATTTCGTCGAGCTGCCGAGCCAGATTATGGAGCATTGGCTGACCGCGCCGGGGGTGCTGGAGGCGCATGCCCGGCATGTCGAGACCGGCGCGCCCATTCCGGCGGAATTGCTGGCCCGGCTGCGCGCCTCGGCGACCTTCGGCAAGGGTTTTGCCCAGACCGAGCTGTCAGGCTCGGCGGTGCTCGACCTGGCGCTGCACCTGGCGCCGGCCGGGGATGTGGAGCTGGACGGTTTCGAGCAGGCTTTGGGCGAGGCGCTGGGCATGCCCGAGGCGGTGGGTTTTCGCCACCGCGCCCGGCATTTCGGCCATGTTTTTACCAATGGCGGGCAATACGCGGCGGGGTACTACGCCTATCAATGGGCGGCGGTGCTGGATTCGGATGGGTATGCGGCGTTTGAGGAAGCGGGGGATCCTTTCGACCCGGCCTTGGCCGGGCGGCTGGGCGCGTTGCTGGCGGCGGGCGACGGGCGGGACCCGATGGCGCTGTACCGCGAGTTTCGTGGGCGGGCGCCGGACCCGGATGCGTTGCTGCGAAGGTTGGGGTTGTTGGCGGGGTAGGGGTGTCCTTCAGACGGCGGCGCAAAGATCGGTGGCGGCGAAATCCTGGCCCTTGAACAGCAGCGGCACACCCAGCGTCGTCGCCAGGGCATAGGCGGCGCAATCGCCCAGGTTCAGCTTGGCCCGGGGGTGAAGGCCCTTGCCGTAGCGGGTATAGGCGGCAAGTGCTGCGGCCGATTGCGCCGCGTCGAAGGGCCTGATCTCAAGCCCCGGCGCGGTGACCAGCCGATCCGCTTCCCCGGCCCCGGCCGGCCCCCGCCTGAGCAACATCACCACGCCAAGTTCGTAGCGGTTGACCTCCGACATCAGAAGCGTTTCAGCGTCCGCGATCACCGCCAGGAAGGCTTCGGCCTCAGGCTCCGCCAGCAGCACCGCGACCAGGGCCGAGGTGTCGACGACGATGGTCACTCCCAGAGGGCGTCGCGCAGCGCGCCGAGCGGTCGTTCATCCAGGGCTGGCAAGGCCGCGACCCGCTGCTGGATGCGCCGCACCGTCGCCGCGTCAAACCGCCCGCGGGGGGCGTTGCAGGCGAGCAGCAGGCGCCGGACAAGCGCATCCTGTGCCTCGCCGGACTGGCTGGCCTTCGCCTCGATCAGCCTCTCGGTGTCACGCGTCAGAATACCCATCGGGGAGAAATAGCATTACCGCCCGGCCGCTTCCAGTTTTCGCCGCACGCGCTCAGCGCGTGCCGGAAAGCTCCTCCCGCCCCCTCGTCGCCAGCACATCCGCCCGCTCATTCATCACATCCCCCGCATGCCCGCGCACCCAGCGCCACTCCACCTGATGCGGCTTGGCGGCGGCCAAAAGCCGCTGCCACAGCTCGAAATTCTTCACCGGTTCGCGCGCCGCGTTGCGCCAATTGTTGCGCACCCAGCCCTTGATCCATTTGTCCATGCCGTTGCGGACATATTCACTGTCGGTGTGCAGGATCACCTGGCAGGGCCGCTTCAGCGCCTCCAGCGCCATGATCGCCGCCGTCAGCTCCATGCGGTTGTTGGTGGTGGCCGGCTCGCCGCCCCAGATTTCCTTCTCCGCCGCGCCAAACCGCAGAATGGCGGCCCACCCCCCCGGCCCCGGATTGGGCTTGGAGCCGCCATCGGTCCAGATCTCGATCTTATCCACCCACGGCCTCCGCGTTTTCGGCACTCAGGAAGAACCGCAGTTTTCGAAAATATTCCAAAGGATCCTTGCGGGTGACCATCGCCCCCGCCGGCGTATTCACCCAATCGAACAGCCGGGTCAGCAGGAAGCGCAGCGCCGCCCCGCGCGCCAGCACTGGCAGCGCAGCCCGCTCCGCCCCCGAAAGCGACCGCACCGCCGAATAGCCCCGCAGCAGCGCCCGCGCCTTGGTCACATTGAAGGAGAAATCCAGCTCGAAGCACCAGGCGTTCAGGCAGACCGCGATGTCATAGGCCAGCAGGTCGGTGCAGGCGAAATAGAAATCGATCAGGCCGGAGACCTGCGGCACGCCCTCCCGCTCCAGGAAGAAGACATTGTCGGGGAACAGATCGGCGTGGATGTGCCCCACCGGAAGCCCCACCGGCCATTGCGCCAAAATCCCGGCCAGCGCCTGATCCAGCGCCGCCACCAGCCCGGGCTGCACCGCATCGCCATCGGCGCGGCAGCGCTCCAGCAGCGGCGCCCAGCCCGGCGGCCCCAGGGCATTGGGGCGTGTCGGCGCGAAATCGCCGCCCGCCACATGCAGCCGCGCCAGCGCCTCGCCCAGCGGCGCCAGATGCTCCGGCCGCACCCGGCGTGGCCAGACGCCGGGCAGGAAGGTGCAGATCGCGGCGGGCCGGCCAGCCAGCGCGCGCAGCGCCTCGCCATCGCGCCCGCGCACCGGCGCCGGGCAATCCAGCCCATGGCCGACCAGATGCTCCATCAGCCCCAGGAACCAGGGCAGCTCCGCCGGGTCCACCCGGCGCTCATACAGCGTGAGGATATAGTCCCCGGTGGTGGTCTTCAGGGCAAAATTGCTGTTCTCCACCCCCTCGGCGATGCCGCGGAAGGCGACCAGCTCGCCGAGCCCGTAATCGGTCAGGAAGGCGCGCAGCGCCTCGTCGGAGACTTCGGTATAGACGGCCACTTCCGCGTCAGACTGGGCCTTGGGTCAGTGCCGCGGGCAGCTTGAAGATGATCTTCTCCTCCGCCACCACCACCTCCTCGGTGCGCAGCGAGAAACGCTCGCGCAGCCGGTCCAGCACCTCCTCCACCAGCACTTCCGGCGCGGAGGCGCCGGCGGTCACCCCCACCGTGCCCACCCCCTCCAGCACCGCCAGATCCAGGTCGCGGCCGCGCTGCACCATGATGGAGCGGGTGGCACCCGCGCGCTGCGCCACCTCCACCAGCCTGAGCGAGTTCGAGGAATTCGGCGCGCCGACCACGATCATCAAATCGGCCCGATGGGCGATCGCCTTCACCGCAGCCTGGCGGTTGGTGGTGGCGTAGCAGATATCCTCCTTCGCCGGCGCCGCGATGGAGGGAAAGCGCTCGGTCAGCACCCGCACCATCTCCGCCGTGTCGTCGACCGAAAGCGTGGTCTGGGTGATATAGGCCAGCGCCACGCCCTCGGGCGGCAGCACCGCGCGGGCCTGCGCCTCATCCTCCACCAGGGTCACGCTGCCCTCGGGCAATTGCCCCATGGTGCCGATCACCTCGGGGTGATGGTCATGGCCGATCATCAGGATGTGCCGGCCGCGGGCATGGTGATGCTCCGCCTCGCGATGCACCTTGCTGACCAGCGGGCAGGTGGCGTCGAGATAGAACATTTTTCGGCGTTCGGCCTCGGAAGGAATGGCCTTGGGCACGCCATGGGCGGAGAACACCACGGGCTTGCCGTCATCGGGGATTTCATCGAGTTCCTCGACGAAGACCGCCCCCTGCTTCTCCAGGCTTTCCACCACGAAGCGGTTGTGGACGATCTCGTGCCGGACATAGACCGGCGCGCCATATTGCCGGATCGCCTCCTCGACGATCTTGATCGCCCGGTCGACGCCGGCGCAGAAGCCGCGCGGGCCGGCCAGCAGCACGTGCAGTTCGGGCTTGGAGCCCAGGGCGGAGACATTGTCGGGCATGGGCGTCACTTCCGAAGTGCTGGGGTTCGGGGCATATGAGGCGTTCTTACAGGCAGGGTCACGGGGTGGCCAGCCGCAACAGGGGTATGGTGCATGCATCGACTGGCTTTGGGCGCTCTCCTGGCAATGGCTGCCTGCAGCAGCGGCCCACGCACCGAGGATCTGCTGGTGGCCTGCCCCACCCCCGGCCTGCTCTCCGATGCGGTGGACCTGACGCGCTACCGGGAAAACTCCCAGCCCGACCTCACCAACCTCATCATCGATGCCCGCCTGGTGGGGATCGAGAATGGCCGCTGCAGCCGCGCCCGCAACGACCGCGCGGTGGTCGTGCAGTTCGGTGTCTCGATGCAGGTCGATCGCGGCCCCGCCGCCAGCGGCGCGCGCAGCCAGACCATTCCCATCGTGGTGGGCGTGACCGACCGTTCGGGCAATGTGCTCAGCCGGCAGAGCTTCGCCCAGGAAATCACCTTCCCCGCCAACAGCACCCGCACGCGGGTGACGTCGGAGCCGATCGAGCTGATCCTGCCGGTGTCGGAAACGCGCCGAGGCAATGATTATTCCATCCTGGTGGGCTTCCTGCTGACGGAGGCTGAGTTGGCTGCGAATCGGCGGCGGGGGCAGCGCTAGACAGCGCAGGCGCGCGGCAGCCTGGCCACCTGGCCCAGCACGCCGCGGGTCAGCCGAACGCCGTCGGCGCGTACCGGCAGCCCCGCCACGGCCAGCGCCTCGGCCACCCAGGTGTTGCAGGTGAAGTTCAGGCTGTAGCCGCGCGTGGCGGCGAAGAAGCTTTGCCGGCCATGCACCCGCACCGGCGCCAGGTCGGGCGTCACGCTCGCCGCCAGAAAGCCCTGCAATGCCGCCAGCCCCTGCTGGCTGAGCGGCAGCCAGATCGCGCCATCCGGCAGCCAGGGCCGCGTCGTCACCTCCACCACCGCCGGCCCGGGAATTGGGCCGGTGAGCCAGGCGGCAAGATCGGGGCCCTCGGCCAGCACGAAATCGCGCTTGCCGAAGCCGAAGGCCACGAAGCCCGCCCCCGGTCGCCCGGCCAGCCCCAGCAGCGCCGGCTCCAGGCTGCCCGGCGGCAGCGCCAGCTCGGTGTGCCAGCCGCGATCGAGCAGCCAGACCCCCAGCCCGGTGCCGGCGCCCGGGTCGCAGGGCAGCGGCCTGGGCGCCGAAGCGCAGCCCGCCAACAGGATTGCCAGGAAAAGCGCCACAAGCCTTCGCATCATCGGGCAATACCCCGCTCTGGCCGCGCCGACGAGCCGGAAAACCCCCAACCCCGCCGTTGCGCCGGCGCGGCCCAGCCTGTATCCCACTCCCACCCGTTGATTCCGCGCGGGAGAGAGGGGCCTGAAGGGGCCTCCGCCGAAGGCGCAACCGGCCCCCGGAAACGCTCAGGCACCAAGGGCCGCGTGGAATAGGGAACTCTGGAAAGCCCGGCGCCGAAAGGTGGCCGGCACCGAAGGAGAAAGTGGCTCGCTCCAGCCATGAATCTCTCAGGTCCCATGGACAGAGGGGGGTCACGAAACTCAACCGCCACGGATGTGGCTGGGGGATTTGTGGCCGATACCCAGGACTTGCTTGAAACACCTTTGGCCGCTTTGCACCGCGAATTGGGCGGCCGCATGGTGCCCTTCGCCGGCTATTCCATGCCCGTGCAATACGCCCCCGGCATCATGGCCGAGCATCTGCACACCCGCGCCGCGGCCGGGCTGTTCGATGTCTCCCATATGGGCCAGGCCGAGTTGGTGGGCGAAGGCGCGGCCGCCGCGCTGGAAAAGCTGACGCCCGCCGATGTCCAGGGCCTCAAGCCCGGGCGGCAGCGCTATGGCGTTCTGCTGAACCCGCAGGGCGGCATCGTCGATGATTTCATGTTCTCGAACATGGGGGACAGGCTTTTCCTGGTGGTGAACGCCAGCCGCAAGCATGTGGATCTGCCGCTGATCGAATCCGTGCTGCCCGCCGGCGTCACGCTGCGCGCGCTGCCCGACCGCGCGCTGCTGGCCCTGCAAGGCCCGGGCGCCGTGGCCGCGCTGGCCACGCTGCTGCCCGATGTGGCCGCGCTGAAATTCATGGGTGTCTGGGCTGGCGATGGGATGATCATCTCCCGCTCCGGCTATACCGGCGAGGATGGGGTGGAGATTTCCGTGCCCGCCGAGGCCGCCGCCGCCTTCGCGCGCAAATTGCTGGCCCTGCCCGGCGTGCTGCCCGCGGGCCTCGGCGCCCGCGATTCGTTGCGCCTGGAAGCCGGCCTCTGCCTCTACGGCAACGACATCGATGAGAGCACCAGCCCGGTGGAGGCCAACCTCGTCTGGTCCATCGGCAAGCGCCGCCGCATGGAGTGGAATTTCCCCGGCGCCGAGACCATCCGGAACCAACTCGACCACGGCGTGACCCGCCTGCGCGTCGGCATCCAACCCGAGGGTCGCCAGCCCGCCCGCGGCCACACCCCCATCCAGGCCGGCGGCGCCACGATCGGCGAGATCACCTCCGGCGGCTTCGGCCCCTCGGTCAATGCCCCCGTCGCCATGGGTTACGTGGCGCGCGAACACGCAGCCGACGGCACACCCCTCGACCTTCTGGTGCGCGGCAAAGGGCTTCCCGCCCGTGTCGCGCCGCTTCCCTTCCATCCCCATCGCTACGCACGCTGAGAGGCCCCGCCATGTCTGACATGAAATTCTCCAAGGACCATGAGTGGCTGCGCCTGGAAGGCGACATCGCCACCGTGGGCATCACCGACCACGCCCAGAACGCGCTGGGCGATGTCGTCTTCGTCGACCTGCCGGAGATCGGCCGCGAGGTCGCGCAGGGCGAGGCCATCGCCGTCGTCGAAAGCGTGAAGGCGGCCAGCGACGTCTATGCCCCCCTCGCCGGCCGCGTGGTGGAGGTGAATTCCGCCCTTGTCGACAACCCCGCCTTGATCAACAGCGACCCCACCGCCAAGGGCTGGTTCTTCAGGATCGAGCCCAGCGGCGCGCTGCCGGACGACCTGATGGACGAGAACGCCTACGCCGCCTTCGTGGAGACCCTGTGATGTCGTCGCTCGACGCCCTGACCGCGCTGGAAGACCATGGCGAATTCGCCCGCCGCCACATCGCCCCCACCGAGGCTGAGATCGCCGCCATGCTCAAGGTGGTGGGCGCGGCCGATCTGGAGGAGCTGACCGCCCGCACCGTCCCCGCCGCCATCCGCGAGAGCGAGCTCAAGGCCCTGCCGGCCGCGGTGAACGAGGCGGCGGCGATTGCCGAGCTGCGCGCGCTGAGCGAGGCCAACCAGCAGGTCAAGAGTCTGATCGGCCTGGGCTACCACGGCACCCACACGCCGCCGGTCATTCTCCGAAATATCCTGGAAAACCCGGGCTGGTACACGGCCTATACCCCCTACCAGGCCGAAATCGCCCAGGGCCGTCTTGAGGCGCTGGTCAATTTCCAGACCATGGTGACCAGCCTGACCGGCCTGCCCGTGGCCAATGCGTCCTTGCTCGACGAAGGCACCGCGGCGGCCGAGGCGATGGCCATGGCGCATGCCGCGCACCGCGGCAAATCCACCACGCTGGTGGTGGCGGCCGATGTCCATCCGCAGACGCTGGCCGTGGTGCGGGTGCGGGCCGAGCCTGTGGGCTTCAAGGTGGTGGTGGCCCCGGTGGCCGGGCTGCTCGACACCATCCACGCCGAAAAACCCTTCGCCGTGCTGCTGCAATACCCCGGCTCCACCGGTGAGGTGCGGGACCTCTCGCCCGAGATCGCGGTGGCCGCCGCACTCGGCGCGCTGTCCATCGTCGCCGCCGACCCGCTGTCGCTGGTGCTGCTGACCCCGCCGGGCGAGATGGGCGCCGACATCGTCGTCGGTTCCTCGCAGCGCTTCGGCGTGCCGCTGGGCTATGGCGGCCCGCACGCCGCCTTCATCGCGGTGAAGGATTCCCTCAAGCGGTTGCTGCCTGGCCGCCTCGTCGGCGTCTCCATCGACGCCGCCGGCGCCCCCGCCATGCGTCTCGCCCTGCAAACCCGCGAACAGCATATCCGGCGCGAGAAGGCGACCTCCAACATCTGCACGGCCCAGGTGCTGCTGGCGGTGATGGCCAGCATGTATGCCGTCTGGCACGGCCCGGAGGGGCTTTTCCGAATTGCCTCCCGCGTCGCCCTTCAGGCCCGCCTGCTGGCGGGTGCCGCGGGCTTCCCGCATCGCCACGCCGCGTTTTTCGACACGGTGGTCTTCGAGACCGGTGAGCAGACCGACGCGGTGATCACCGCGGCCCTCCACGCCGGCTTCAACCTGCGCCGCCTCGATGGCGCCGTCGCCGTGGCACTCGATGAGACCGTGACGCGCGAGGAACTGGCCGAGCTTGCCGGCATTCTCGGCGGCATCAAGCTGGGCGGCACGGCCGGCGGCATCCCCGAGGCCTTGGCGCGAACCACGCCCATCCTCACCGCCGAGGTGTTCAACAGCCACCACTCCGAACACGCCATGCTGCGCTACATCAAACGGCTGGAGGACAAGGATGTGGCGCTGAACCGCAGCATGATCGCGCTGGGTTCCTGCACCATGAAGCTGAACGCCACCGCCGAGATGATCCCGGTGACCTTCCCCGGCTTCGCCAACATCCATCCCTTCGCGCCGGCCGACCAGGCGCGCGGCTATATCGCCATGATCCGCCGCCTGGAATCATGGCTGGCCGATGTGACCGGCTTCGCCGCGGTCTCGTTGCAGCCCAATGCCGGCAGCCAGGGCGAATATGCCGGGCTGCTGGCCATCCGCGCCTATCATCATGCGCGCGGCGAGACCCATCGCGACATCTGCCTCATCCCCAGCTCCGCCCATGGCACCAACCCGGCCTCGGCGGTGATGGCGGGGATGAAGGTCGTGGTCGTGGGCTGCGACCGGGATGGCAACATCGACGTCGCCGACCTCAAGGCGAAAACGGGTCAGCACGCGGCCAATCTCGCCGCGCTGATGGTCACCTACCCCTCCACCCATGGCGTCTTCGAGGAAGCCATCCAGGAGATGTGCGCGACGATCCACGCCGCCGGCGGGCAGGTCTATATGGATGGCGCGAACATGAACGCCCAGGTCGGCATCACCAGCCCGGGCAAGATCGGCGCCGATGTCTGCCACCTGAACCTGCACAAGACCTTTTGCATCCCGCATGGCGGCGGCGGCCCGGGCGTGGGGCCGATCGGCGTGGCCGCGCATCTGGCACCGCATCTGCCCAACCACCCGATGCTGGCCGAGGCCGGCCCGGCCACCGGCTTCGGCCCGGTCAGCGCGGCACCTTTCGGCAGTGCTGCCATCCTGCCCATCAGCTATGCCTATATCCGCATGATGGGCGCGGCCGGCCTGACGCGCGCGACGCAGGTCGCCATCCTCAACGCCAACTACATCGCCACGCGTCTGCGCGACCATTTCCCCATCCTCTACCGCGGCAGCCAGGGGATGGTGGCGCATGAATGCATTCTCGACTGCCGGGGCTTCCAGCAGGGCGGCGGCGTGCTGGTGGAGGACATCGCCAAGCGCCTGCAGGATTACGGCTTCCACGCGCCGACCATGTCCTGGCCGGTCAGCGGCACGCTGATGGTGGAACCCACGGAAAGCGAGCCCCGCGCGGAACTCGACCGTTTCATCGACGCCATGATCTCCATCCGCGCCGAAATCCGCTCGGTCGAACAGGGCCGCGCCGACCGCGCCGACAATGTGCTGAAAAACGCCCCCCATACCGCCAGCGAGATCATCAGCGAGGACTGGACCCACCCCTATTCCCGCGAACAGGCCGCCTTCCCGCTGCCCTTCGTCCGCGCCGCCAAATACTGGCCGCCGGTCAAGCGCGTGGACAATGTGCATGGCGACCGCAACCTGATCTGCACCTGCGCGCCGCTGGAGGAATACGCCAACCAGCAGATGCAAGTCGCCGCCGAGTGAACGGCGGACGGGAGCGCGACGCGCCTCCCCCGCCCGGCGGCTGGGAGACGCTGTCGCGCCGCCGCGTGGTGGATGATCCCCATCTCCGGCTCGATGCCGAGCATGTCCGCACCCCCCATGGCCATGAGATGGACCCCTGGTGGGTGCTGGACTTCCCCGACTGGGTGATGGTCGTGGCGATCACCGAGCACCAGGAGATCGTCCTGCTGCGCCAATGGCGCCAGGGCATCCGCGAATTCGTGTTGGAGACCCCCGGCGGCGTCATCGACCAGGGCGAGAACGCGCTGGCCGCCGCCGCGCGCGAATTGCTGGAGGAGACCGGCTATCGCGGCCAGAGCCCGCGCGAGATCGGCACCCTGCTGCCCGACGGCAACCGCAACAACAACCGCTGCCGCATCATCCTGATCGAGCATTGCCAAAGGGTGGCCGACCCCACCCCCGAGCCGGGCGAGACCATCGAGGTGGTGGTGATGACGCGCGCCGAGATCATGGCGCTGCTGCGCGGCGGCGAGATGGAATCGGCCATGCATGTCGCGGCGCTCTATCGCGGCCTCATCGTGGCGCGCTGGATCGAGCTCACGACCTGACAGCAACCCGCGGATGGCCCCGGCCGCCCGGCCCGGCCAGAAGAGGGCCATGAACCCCACCCTCTCCGCCCGCGCCTGGGTGCTGCTGATCGCCCTTTCGGTGCTGTGGGGCGGCAGTTTCTTCTTCGTCGGTGTGGCGGTGCGGGAATGGCCGCCGCTTTCCATCGTGCTCGGCCGGGTGGCGCTGGCGGCGGCCATTCTCTGGGCGATCGTCGCTGTGCAGGGCGCGCCGGTGCGGCGCGATGGTGCCGCGCTGCGCGCCCATCTCGGCATGGGGCTGCTGAACAATGCCATCCCCTTCAGCCTCATCGTCTGGGCGCAGGGCAGCCTGGCCTCGGGCGTCGCCTCCATCTTCAACGCCACCACGCCGCTTTTCGGCGTGCTGGTGGCGCATCTGGCCGGGGCCGAGCGGGCCAGCCTGCCGCGCTTGCTCGGCGTGGCGCTCGGCATGGCCGGCGTCGCCGTGATGGCCGGGGCCGACCCTTCCGCCACGCCGCCGCTGGCCGCGCTCGCCATGCTGGCGGCCACCATGAGCTACGCCCTGGCCGGGGTCTGGGGCCGGCGGTTCCGCAACCTCGGCATCCCCACCATCCAGGCGGCCGCGGGGCAGACCAGCGTGGCCAGCCTGCTGCTGCTGCCGCCGGTGCTGCTGCTGGAAAGCCCAGGGCCGCCCGGACCGGCCACGCTGGGTGCGCTGGCCGGGCTCGCCACCCTCTCCACCGTGCTCGGCTACATCCTGTATTTCCGCCTGATGGAGATGGCGGGGCCGGTGAACCTGCTGCTGGTCACGCTGCTCATCCCCATCACCAGCTTCGCGCTCGGCATGCTGTTCCTGGGCGAAACCCTGGAGGCGCGGCACCTGATCGGCATGGCCGGCATCGCCGCCGGCCTCGCCATCATCGATGGCCGGCTGTTTCGCCGGCCCTGACCCCCACCAGCCCCTGCCATTCCACCATGCAGGGCTGCGAACCCAATTGCCGCAGCGACAGCGACAAGGCTGTGGTCGCGGGCAGCGCCGCGGGCAAGGGCAGGGCGATCTCCACCTCGCCCTGCCAGTCGAAATCGCGCCAGCCCGAGGCGCTGCCCGGGCAATGCAGCGCCGCCTGCATCGCGCTGCCGCCATGCAGCCGCAGCCGTGCCAGCAGCCGGTCCAGCCCCAGCACCGGCAGGGCGGGCATCACCACCTCGCGGTGCTCGCCGGGCCGCAGCGTCAGCCGGCGCGGCACGCCGGCCCAGACATGGGGGGGCAGCCCCAGCCGCACGCCGGCGGGCGGCAGCGCCAACCCGTGGCTGGCACCTTCCCAATGCGCGGGCCGGGTGAAACGCGGCGGCCCCTCGGCGCGGAACAGCCGCAGCGCCGGCCCTTCCGGCAGCGCCAGCAGGTCGCCCGTCATCAGGTCGATGTCGATCTCCACAGCCGCCCCCTCGCGCCAGGGCGGCGCGGGCACCGGCAGGTCCAGCGCCAGCCAACCCGCCACCAGCGCCTCGCCCGGCACCACCCAGGCGCCCAGCACCCGCTCGCTCTCATGCGCCAGCAGCCGCAGCCGCAGCGCGCTGCCCGGGCCGCATTCGGCCCGCGAGAGGTGCAGGCCGATGCCGCAAACCCCGCCGATTTCGGCCGGCAGCAGCCGGCGCAGCCGGGTGCGGCCGGCGGGCAGTGCGGGGGCGGGGCCGGGCGTGTCGGCATGCACCAGCCGGGGCGCGCCGGGCCAGCCCTGGCCTGTCGCCTGCATCAGCCGGGTCATGGCGACGCGGCCCTCCTCATGCTCGGCGCGCAGCGTCACCAGGGATTCGCGCAGCGCCCCGTTGCGCGCCCGCAGCGCCTGCACCCGGCCCGCCAGCAGGGTCGCCAGCGCCGCCACGTCGCCGAGCACCGGCGGCGGATCATCGGGCCAGGCGGCCAGCCAGACCGGCGTCGCGGCCGCCAGCACGCCCAGCACCCCGGCCGGCGCCGCCGCAAGCTTCACGCCGCCCTGGGCTGGCGCGCCCTCGGGGTGCAGCAGCCAATCCGGCCCGAGCGGCGAGGCCCGCCACAGCGCCAGCCCCACCCCCGGCGCCGGCATGCCGGCATCGAGCAGCAGCGCGGCGGGGCTGGCCATCAGCCCGCCCAGATCGCTCACCAGCAGCCTCATGCCGGCACCTTCGCGTCCAGCCATCGCAGGAAATCGCCCATCGTGTCCTCCCAGCGCGCGGCCTCCAGCCGGGTGGCGGCCTGGCGGGACATCCGCGCCAGCCGCTCGCGATCCGCATCCAGCGCCCGCAGCGCCGCCACCGCCGCGGCCGCCACATCGCCATCCCCGCCATTCTCCAGCAGCCAGCCATCCTCGCCATGGGCGATGATCTCGGCCACCGCTCCCACATCGGTCGCGATCGGCACGCAGCCCAGGCGCTGGGCTTCGAGGATGGTCAGCGGCACGCCCTCGAAGCGGCTGGGCAGCAGCAGCAGATCGGCCCAGCCATAAAGCGCGTCCAGCTCGGCGGCACTCTCCGCCGGCGGTTCGACTTCCACACCGAGCTCCGGCGGCGGCCCGCCCAGCACGGCTTTGCCGGCCACCCGCCACTCCACCCAGCCCTGGGTGGCGGCGATGATCAGGCCCAGCCGCTCCAGCCCCTTCTGCGCGTCCAGACGGCCGAGGAAGACAGCGCGCAGCGCCCGCCCCTGCGGCGGCGGGCGGACGGCGCTGGCCTGGCTGGGATAGCCCGGCGCGTTGCGCAGCAGCATGAGCTTGCTCTCGGGCCAGCCCTGAGCGAGGCACCAGCCGCGCAGCTTGTCCGAGATGACCGTGGCCATGTCATAGGCATATTCATAGGCCAGCGCCGAATGCGCCTGGCCCATCGGCTCGCCGAAGGGCCCGCGCTCGGTCAGGTGCAGGCCGAGCACGGTGGCGATGCCGGCGCGGCGCAGCCGGTTGGCCAGGGCATGGCCGGCCAGGGCATGGGTGTTCACCACCGCATCCATCCCCAGCAGCGCCGCGAAGGCGTCGTCCGAGGAATAATGCTGCCCATAGGCGGAAATCTCGGCGCCGAAATAGGCCCGCTCCGGGTCGCTCCAGCCCTCCCGCCCGCTGACCTGCAGGAAGTTGACGCTGGCATAGGCCTCGTTGATGCCGGGCAGCAGCGCCACCTCGTTCGACTGGGTGACGAAGAGATGCGGCGTCCAGCCGCGCGCCCGCAGCACCGCCGCCTGGCGCAGCAGCACCCGCTCCACGCCGCCCCTGGTGTGCAGCGGCTGGATGATGCCGATGTTGCGCCCCTTCGGCGTCACCGCCATGGGCAGGCCGATCTCCTGCCGCTGGAAGGCATGGCGCGCCATCTCGTGCCGGGCCACCCGCCATTGCCGGCGCCAGGTGGGGGCGGGGGCGGCGGGCAGGGCCAGGGCCAGGGCCTCCACCTCGCCCAGGAACTCCGCCACCGCATCGGCCGCGGGCGGCTCGCCCGGCAATTCCAGCTCCACCCGCACCGCATGCGGCGCGGCCAGGATGCCCATGGCCCAGGCGCCGGCCTGCCCCGGCGCCGCCGCGATGCCGCGCAGCATCGCCTCGGTGCTGACGAAGAGCAGCTGCGCCCCCTCCAGCTGGTCCGGCCAGAAGCCGCGCCGCAGCCGGGCCTCGGGTGCTGGGCGCAGCACCACCCCCACCGCGGGATGGCCGCGCAGCATCAGCGCGGCCAGCCAGAAGGCCCAATGCAGCAGCCCCTGGCCGCGCAGCGCCGCCAGCGCCGCGGGCGCGGCGAAGACCGTGATGGCGGGGTGGTGCCGCGCCGGCGGGTTGCGATGCGCGGCCCATATCGCCGCCCGCCAGGCCGCGCGCGTCCTGGCCGGCGCTGCCGTCGCCGGGTCATGCACCACCCGCGCCTCGTCCCGGCCCGGCGTGAGGATGGCGTGGCGCGGCGCCTCCGCCGCCTCCAGCGCCATCAGGCTGCGAGGATGATACAGCGCCTTGTGCCGCGCCCACATCGCGCCGCGCAATTCCGGCGTGAGGCGGTCGCTCTCGGTCAGCATGCTCTCGGCCCGGCGGCGATAGCGAAAGCCTGCATCTGGCCAGTATTGGCCGACGAAGCCGGCATCGAGGCCGCGCAGCCAGAATTCCACATCCTCCCAGCCCTGGCGCAGGCTTTCGTCATAGCGCAGCCCGGCCTCCAGCATCCCGCGCTGCAACAGGCTGCCGGCCTCGCAGTAATTGTCCAGCAGCAGGGAGAGGCGGGAGAATTCGCCCGAAACATCGGCGCAATCCTGGACGCCCAGGCTGTCGATATCGGGGTAGAGCCAGCCCACCTCAGGGCTGGCGGCGTCGAGCAGCGCCAGCCCGCGCTCCAGGAAGCGCGGCAAAATCCGGTTGTCGGCATCGAGCATGTAGATGCCCCGCGCCCGCGGAAACGCCGCCAGCGCATGGCCGATGCCCCGGTTGCGCGCCGCCGAAAGCCCGCCATTGGCGGTGCGCAGCACATGCACCCGGCCCGGATGCAGGCTGGCGGCTTCCAGCGCCACCTCCCGGGTCTCGGGCATGCGGCAGCCATCATCGACGACGACGGCGGCAACGCCGGGCAGGGTCTGGGCCATCACGCTCGCGAGTGCCTCGGCCAGCAGCCCGGGCTGGCCGAAGGCTGGGATGACGCAGGCGATCTGCACGTCGTCGGGCCTCATGCCGCGCGCAGCACCACCAGCCGCGCGGCGCCATGCGCGCGTTCGGCCAGCATTTCGCCGGCGAATTCGCCCGGCTCGTCGCTGGCCATTTCCAGGCAGAGGACGGCGCCCGGCGCGAACCAGCCCTGCGCCGCCAGCGCCGCCAGCGCGCGCGGCAAAAGCCCGGAGCGATAGGGCGGGTCGAGAAACACCAGGTCGCAGGGGGCGGGCGCGCGCGGCGGGCGGGTGGCGTCGGCCGGAAGAAGTGCGGTGCGCGGGCCTTCGCGGCAGGTCTCGATATTGGCGCGGATCGCGCCCTGTGCCGGCTTGGCGGTCTCCATGAAGCTGGCGTGGGCGGCGCCGCGCGACAGCGCCTCAATCCCCAGCGCGCCGGAGCCCGCGAAGGCATCGAGCACCCGCGCCCCCTCCATGGGCCCGGCCCAGGGGGCATGCGCCAGCATGTCGAACAGCGCCTGCCGCGCCCGGTCCGAGGTCGGCCTCGTCGCCTCGCCCGGGGGCGCCACCAGCCGGCGGCCCTTGTGCAGCCCCGCGATCACCCTCACCGCTTTTCCCGCAGCGGTGCCGCGATGCCGAGCTGCTCGCGCAGCACCTTGGCGTTGACCTCCTCCACCGCGCCGCGCGGCAGGGAGCCGAGCTGGAACGGCCCATAGGCCAGGCGAATGAGGCGCGAGACGCGAAAGCCCAGATGCGCCAGCACCCGCCTGATCTCGCGGTTCTTGCCCTCCTGCAGGCTGATGGTCAGCCAGGCATTGTCGCCCTGCCTGGCATCCACCTCGGCGACGATCGAGGCGTAATGCACGCCATCGATGGTGATGCCCTGGGCGAGTGCGGCCAGATCGGCGGGCTCGGGATGGCCGAAGACGCGCACGCGGTAGCGGCGGATCCAGCCATTGGAGGGCAGCTCCAGCCTGCGCGCCAGCGCGCCGTCATTGGTCAGCAGCAGCAGCCCCTCGGAGGTGAGGTCGAGCCTTCCGACCGAGACCACACGCGGCAGGCCGGGCGGCATCTTGTCGAAGACGGTGGGCCGGCCCTCGGGGTCCTTGTGGGTGGTCACCAGGCCATCGGGCTTGTGGTAGCGGAACAGCCGGGTGCGCTGCGGCTGGGCGACGAGGCGGTTGTCCACCTCGATCGCGTCCTCGGCCGAGATGAAGGTGGCGGGGCTGGCGACGAGCTTGCCGTTCAGCTTCACCCGGCCCTCGGCGATCAGCTTCTCGGCGTCCCGCCTGCTGGCGACGCCGGCGCGGGCGAGCCATTTGGCGATTCGTTCCCCACGCGCCTCCGGCGCGATACGCTCGCCCTTTTCGCCGGCGGGGTCGATCTCATCCACGGGCCGCATCCACGAAGGCGCGCAGGATGGCGATGTCCTGGGCATCGACCTTGAATTCGGGGTGCCATTGCACGCCGAGCGCGAAACGGTGGGCGGGGTGTTCGATGCCCTCGATCACCCCGTCCGGGGCGAGCGCGTTCACCACCGCCCCGGGGCCGGGGCTGGCCACCGCCTGATGATGCGCCGAATTCACCGCCATCGAGGCCGCTCCCACAATGCGCGCCAGCAGGGTGCCGGGCGTGATCGCCACGTCATGCCCGGGCTGGTCGCGCGGGTTGGGCTGCTCATGCGCCAGGGCATCGGGCACGCTGTCGGGGATATGCTGGATCAGGCTGCCGCCAAAGGCCACGGCCAGCAATTGCTCGCCGCCGCAAATGCCCAGCACGGGTTTTTCGGCGGCCAGCGCCGCGCGGGTGATGGCCAGCTCGAAATCGGTGCGGGAGGGTTTGAGCACCACCGTCTCGTGCATCGCCGCGTCGCCATACAGCGCCGGGTCCACGTCGAAGGCGCCGCCCGTCACCAGGATGCCGTCGCATAGCGCGAGATATTCCCCCGCCGCGGCGGCATCATGCGGCAGGGCGATGGGCAGGCCGCCCGCCTCGCGCACACTCGCGAAATAGTTGCGCCGCAGGGCGTACCAGGGGAATTTGGAATAGCCGCCGGGTTCCTCGGCATCCAGGGTCAGGCCGATGACGGGGGTTTTGCGCATGACCCTTGCTAGACTGTTGCGGCCCCAGGCCGCAAGTTGCGCCATGGCGACAGCGATGGACCTGGCCCTTTCGCAGGCCGCGCGGGCGGCGGCGCGTGGCGAGGTGCCGGTGGGCGCGGTGGTGACCGACGCGCAAGGGGCGGTGCTGGCCCAGGCCGGCAACGAGGTGGAGGCGCGTGCCGACCCCTCGGCCCATGCCGAAATCCTGGCCATGCGCGCGGCGGCGGCGGTGCTGGGCGACAAGCACCTGACGGGATGCACCCTGACGGTGACGCTGGAACCCTGCGCGATGTGCGCCCAGGCGGCTTCGCTGTTTCGCATCGGGCGCGTGATCTTCGGGGCCTATGACCCCAAGGGCGGGGGCGTGGAGCATGGCGCCCGCGTCTTCAGCCACCCCCAGTGCAACCACGCGCCCGAAGTGGTGGGCGGTTTGCGCGAGGGCGAATGCGCGGGGCTGCTGCGGGACTTCTTCTCTCGGCGGCGGTGAATCCATCCACCGACAATTCCGGGAAACGATCAAGGATTTGTTGTGTTTCGAAGCGGATGATGCCGGCAGGGATCGCCGCCGCCGAGGAAACACCGCATGTCGTCTCGCGCCTTTACCAGTTACGGGAAGCCTTTCTTTTTTGGCGCTATTGTGCTTTTGGTTGCTATCGGTGGTTGTGCTGGATTGCCGGTGGATCAGGCGGCGGGAACTCCGGCGCGTTCGATCGCGCGTGACAGCCTGGTCAGCCTGCAGGCACACGGCGTCACCATCGGCGCCGCGGTGGCGGTACCCTGCGCGGCCTGTGGCGGCACGGTGCTGATCACCAACGCCCATGTCCTGCGGCAGGCCGGGCAGCGGCTGGACATGCGCCGCGCCGATGGCGGTGAGGCGATGCCGGCCCAGATCCTCGCCACCTCGCCGCGCATGGACCTCGCCATGCTGCGCGCTCCGCACGGCCTGCTCCACCCCGCCCTGATCGCCGGAGACGAGCCCGGCCGCGGCGAACGCCTCTGGGCCGTCGGGCCGCAAGGCCTGGGCCGCGCCATCGCCGAGGGCCGGGTGCGGCGCGAGGCCGTGCGCATGCGAAGCTTCGGCCCCGGCTTCACGGCGGAGATGGGCGCGCTGATGGGTTTTTCCGGCGGCCCGGTGGTGGATGCCCAGGGCCGGCTGGTGGGCCTGACCACGGCGCTGGCCAATCCCGGCATGGCGCCGGTGATGGCGGCGATGACCGGCTTCGACCTCGACGGCGTGGTGAACGGCCGCCAGCGCGAGGTCTTTGTGCTGGCGATGACCGAAATCATGGCGGAGCTGGAGCGCATGGCGGGGCCGCGCACGTCGCCCTGATGCGACCCCCCCTTCCCAGCGCCGGAAGCGCTACCCCAGCAGCCGCCGCGCCGTGTCGCTATCCGCCGCGATTTGCGCGCGCAGCTCATCCAACCCGGAAAAGCGTTTCTCCTCCCGGATGAAGTGCAGCAGCGCCACGCTGATGACCTGCCCGTAGAGATCGCCCGAGTAGTCAAACAGGTGGGTTTCCAACCGCGAGACCGGGTCGCCGCCCAGCGTCGGCCGGCGGCCCAGATTGGCCACCCCTGCCACCCCCTGTCCGTTTTCCAGCCGCGCCCGCACGGCATAAACGCCGCGCGCCGGCTCGACATGCCGCCCCAGCGCGACATTGGCGGTGGGGAAGCCCAGGGTGCGGCCGCGGGCATCGCCATGGATCACCTGACCGACCACGGCGAAGGGCCGGCCCAGCATCGCGGCGGCGCGCTCGGGGTAGCCACCCTGCAATTCGCGCCGGATGCGCGTGCTGCTGATCACCCCTTGCGCGTCGCTGCGCTGCGGCACCACCGAGAGGCCGATTCCCGCCGCCTCGCAGGCCGTGCGCAGCCAGTCCAGCGTGCCGCCGCGGCGGTGGCCGAAGGCAAAATCCGGGCCGCAGGCCAGGTGTTTGGCGCCGATGCCGTCGCGCAGCAGCGCCTCGAAGAAAGCCTCGTGCGGCATTTGCGCCCAGGCCTCGCCGAAGGGCAGGGCGTAGCAGGTGGAGGCCCCCGCCGCCGCCAGCGCTTCCGCCTTGGCCGGCAGCAGGGTCAGGCGGAAGGGCGGGTCCTCGGGCCGGAAATATTCGCGCGGATGCGGCTCGAAGGTCAGGGCCGCCAGCGGCAGGTCGGGCCTGGCCTGATGCGCGGCGCGCAGCACCGCCAGATGTCCCAGATGCACCCCGTCGAAATTGCCCAGCGCCACGGTGGCGCCGCGGGCATCGGCCGGCAGGGCGGTCAATTCGGCAAAGACCCTCACGGCAGCGGCGCCAGGCGCAGCTCGAAATCCGGCTTCCAGGCCGCCAGCGCATCCAGCGCCGCGGCGGGCGAATGGGCGCGAATGGCGATGTCACGATGCGCGGGGCGCAGAAAGCCGCCCTCCACCATGCGCTGCGTCATGCCGAAAAGCGGGTCCCAGAACCCGTCCTCATCCAGATAGACGATCCCCTTGCGGTGAAAGCCCAGCTGCGACCAGGACTGGATCTCCACCGCCTCCTCCAGGGTGCCGATGCCGCCCGGGAGCACCACGAAACCATCCGACCATTCGTTCATCTGCGCCTTGCGGGTGTGCATGTCCTCCACCACCGAAAGCCGGGTGATGCCGAGATGCTGCAACTCGCGCTCCTGCAACGCGCGCGGGATCACGCCCCAGACCTCGGCGCCCGCCGCCAGCGCCGCGTCGGCCACCACCCCCATCAGCCCGGCCCGGCCGCCGCCATAGACCAGGCGAATGCCACGCCGGCCCATCTCCGCACCCAGCGCCCTGGCCAATGCCGCATGCGCGGGGTCCACGCCCGAGGAGGCACCGCAGAAGACGCAGATCGACAACATCGCCGCTCAGCCCCGCCCGGGCACCATGACCACGGCCTCGCCCTCGATCACCGTCTTGCCGGCCACGGTGCAGATGGTGGAGAGCGTGACGCGGTTCTTCGCCGGATCGAGCGCGGTGATCTCGACCCGCGCCGTCACCGTGTCGCCGATCTTCACCGGCGCGCGGAATTTCAGCGTCTGCGAGAGGTAGATGGAGCCCTCCCCCGGCAGCCGCGTGCCCAGCACGGCCGAGATCAGCCCGGCCGAGAGCATCCCATGCGCGATGCGCTCCTTGAACATCGAGGCCGCCGCCACCTCGGCATTGATATGCACGGGGTTGGTGTCACCGCTGACGGCGGCGAACATCAGGATATCGGCCTCGCCGATCGTCTTGCCGAAGCTGGCGCTCTGGCCCACGGAAAGCTCATCGAAGAACATCGGCTGGTCCCCTGTCTGGTCCGCCCGGTGTAGTCCAGAAAGGCAAGGGTTGAAACGGTCGGCAACGAAAGCTTCTGCCGGGCGTTGAGGGGCTGTCCGGAAGAGAGCCATCCCATGCGTCGCAACACCCTTCTCGCCACCCTGGCCCTGCTGCCGGGGCTGGCACTCGCGCAGCCCGTGCGCCTCGATGCCGGCACCGACCGCGCGCCGCCGCCGGATTGGCGCGGCACCCTTTCGCTCGCCATCGAGAACGACGTCTTCGCCCGCAATGGCAGCGACAGGAACTACACGAATGGCTTGCAGGCGAGCTGGCGCAGCCCCTCGGCCGAGCTGCCGCGGCCGCTGGCCTGGCTGGACCGCCAGCTCGGCTACCTCATGGGTCCGGGCGATCTGCGCTGGGGCCTGGCCATCGGCCAGACGCTGTTCACGCCGCTCGACACCAGCAGGCGCAACCCCGACCCGAATGACCGGCCCTATTCCGCCAATCTCTTCGGCTCCGTCTCGCTCAGCCGCGCCAGCGAGCAGCGGCTGACGGTGATCGAGTTGCAGGGCGGCGTGGTCGGCCCCTCGGCGCTGGGCCGCCAGGTGCAGAACGGCTTCCATCGCCTGATCGGTGTCGACCGCGCCTATGGCTGGTCCACCCAGCTGCGCGACGAGGTGGTGATCAACCTCGTGGCCGAACGCAAATGGCGCCTGCCCATCGGCACCTTGCAGTTCGAGGCGCTGCCCTCGGTCTCGGTCTCGCTGGGCAATGGCAACATCTACGGCGCGCTGGGTGGCACGCTGCGGATGGGGCAGGGGCTGCTGGCCGATTTCGGCCCTGGCCGCATCCGCCCGGCGCTGGCCGGCAGCAACTACTTCCAGCCCGAAGCCAACCGCAATGGCCGCGATTGGGGCTGGTATGTCTTCGCGGGCCTGGAGGGCCGCGCGGTGGGGCGCGACATCGCCCTCGACGGCAACACCTGGCGCGATAGCAGGCGGGTGGACAGCCGGCCCTTCGTGGCCGATGCCCAGGCCGGCGTGGCGGCGTTCTGGGGCAGCTACCGCCTGTCCTACACCCATGTCTTGCGCTCGGAGGAATTCTACGGGCAGCGTGGCGGCGTCACGCAATTCGGCAGCATCAACCTGGCTGCCCGCTTCTGAAGGATTTTTGTGCCCATGCCCATCGTCATGCCCAGCAGCGAAGCCCTGCTTGAGGAACTGCGGACATGGGTGGAGATCGAAACCCCCAGCGCCGACCCGGCGGCGGTGAACCGGCTGGTGGATCTGGCCGAATCGGATCTGCGCGCGGCGGGGGCGACCATCGAGCGCGTGCCGGGCCATAGCGGCCGCGGTGATACGCTGATCGCGCGGACCAACACTGGCACCGGCAATGCGCCGGTGCTGGTCTCGGGGCACCTGGACACGGTGTGGGACCATGGCCAGTTGCAGAAGGACATGCCCTTTCGCGTGGATGGCGAGCGCGCCTATGGCCCGGGGATCTACGACATGAAGGCGGGGTCCTTCCTCGCCTTCCATGCGCTGCGGGAAATCCTGCGCCAGGGCATCACCACCAACCGCCCGATCACCCTGCTGCTGACCCCCGATGAGGAGGTCGGCAGCCCGACCTCGCGCGCCATCATCGAGGCCGAGGCGGCGCGCGCCGCCGCTGTGCTGATCCCCGAACCGGCCGGCGGCCCCAGCGGCTGCGTCGTCACGGCGCGAAAAGGCACCGGCGGCTTCACCATCACCGCCCGCGGCAAATCCGCCCATGCCGGCGGCAACTGGACCGAGGGCAAAAGCGCCGTCGTGGCCCTGGCAAAGATCATCCTGGCTATCCATGCCATGACCGATCTGGAGCGCGGCATCACCACCAATGTCGCGCCGATCTGGGGCGGCACCCGGCCCAACGTCATCCCGCCCGATGCCGGCTGCCGCGTGGATTTTCGGGTTGCCGAGGCCGAGCAGGCGCCGGAAATCATCGCCGCCATCCGCGCTTTGGCCGGCGAGCATGATGGTGTGACCATCACCGTCGAAGGCGGTTTGAACCGCCCGCCGATGGTCGAAAGCGAAGGCGGCCTCGGCCTCTACGCGCAAGCAAAAAGCATCGCCGCCGGTTACGGCTATGACCTGCCCAAGCAGCACCGCGGCGGCGGCTCCGACGGCAACTTCACCGCCGCCATGGGCATCCCGACGCTGGACGGGCTGGGCTGCACCGGCCACGGCGCGCACGCCCCCGACGAGCATATCCGCTGGCGCGACCTGGCCCCGCGCGGCGCCACGCTGGCGGAGCTGATGTGCCGGCTGTGATCCGCGCGGCCCTCCTGGGTCTGCTGCTGGCCTGGCCCGCCTTCGCGCAGCCCCAGGCGGAGCCGGTGGGGCATGGCGGCCCCGTCCGCGCGCTGGCGGTGGGCGAGGCGGCCGCGGCCTCGGGCGGGCTGGACCAATCCATCATCTTCTGGGGCCTCGATGGCCGCGCGCGCCATGTCGCGCGCTGGCACCAGGGCGCGGTGGAGGCGCTGATCGCCATCCCCGGCGCCGGCTTCGCCAGCGGGGCGGAGGATGGCCGTATCGCCATCTGGCCGCCCATGGGCGGCCCCGAGCCCGACATGGTGCTGACCGGCCATGAAGGTCCCGTCACCGCGCTGGCCAGCGATGGCCGCTCCATCGCCTCGGGCGGCTTCGACGCCACGGTGCGGGTGTGGGACGGCAATGGCGGCGTCACCGTGCATGAGGGCCATCGCGGCCCTGTCACCGCGCTGGCTTTTTCCGACCGTGGCCTGGTCAGCGCCGGGCAGGATGGCACGCTGCGGCGCTGGCCGGAGGGCCGCGTGCTGGCCGAGCATGGCGGCCCCATCCTGGCGCTCGCCGTCTTCCAGGGCGCTCTCGCCGCCGCCGGCGCCGATGGCCGCATCCATATCCTGGGCAGCCGCCCCGCCACCCTGGCCACCGGCCCGCGCCCCGTGGTGGCGCTGGCGGCGCGCGGCACGCTGCTGGCCGCCGCCGGCCCCGGCGGCGCTGTGGGGTTGTGGGACACCGCCGCCCATCGCCTGCTGCGCGGGCTGGACGGCCCCGGCCTGCCGGTCTGGGCCCTGGGCTTCGCCCCCGATGGCAACCTGTGGACCGGCGGCGCCGATGGCCGCATCCGCCGCTGGAACTCCACCACCGGCCGACCTCTGAGCGAAAGTGCCGCCACAACCGCCGCCATCCCCGAGGATGCGGACCCTGACGGTGCCCGCGTCTTCCGCGCCTGCCAGGCCTGCCATGCGCTGACCGCCGAGGCCCCGCCCATGGCCGGCCCCAGCCTGCATGGGATTTTCGGCCGCCGCATGGGCAGCCTGGCCGGCTATGCCTATTCCCCCCGCCTGGCCCAGGGCGACATCATCTGGACGGAGGAGACGGTGGCGGACCTCTTCACCCGCGGCCCCGATGTGGTGACGCCGGGCACCCGCATGCCGGTGCAGCGCCTGAGCGAGCCCTCCGACCTCGCCGCCCTGCTGCGCTTCCTGCAAACCGCCACCCGCTGAGCATGGGCTTGTCAAAAGGTAACAGCGGCTGCCCAGCGGAGGCTGACTTGGCCTATGAGGGGGCGTGACGATGCGCAGCCCTCTTTTCGCCCTTGCGGCCGTGGCCCTGGCAGGCTGCGGGATGATCCCCGGCTCCGGTTCCGGCCTGGCCCTGCCCAGGCAGTTCTCCGCCGCCCCACCCGCGCCGGCGAACTGGCCTGACGCCACATGGTGGCGCGGCTTCGGTTCGCCGGAACTCGATGCTCTGATGGAAAAGGCGCTGGGCGGCAATTTCGACGTCCGCGCCGCCGAGGCCCGGGTGCGCCAGGCCGACGCCAATCTGCGCATCACCGGCCAGCGGCTGCTGCCCACCGGCAACCTCACCGCCAACACCAGCCGCACCCAGACGCCGACCGCCACCGCCACGGCGCTGAACATCGGCGGCCGCGCCCGCTTCACCCAGCGCGAGACCTTCCAGACCCAGCTCCAGGCCAGCTACGAGGTGGATTTCTGGGGCCGCAACCGCCGCGCCGTGGAGGCCGCGGAACAGACCGCCTCGGCCGCGCGTTTCGAGGTCGGCACGGTGCTGCTCACCACCCAGGCCTCGCTGGCCAATACCTATTTCAACGTGCTGGCGGCGCGCGAGCAACTCGCCATCCAGCAGGCCAACCTCGTCAGCGCCGAGCGCATCCTGGCCATCCTGCGCCAGCGCGTGGAAGTCGGCACCGCCAATGGCCTTGATGTGGCGCAGCAGCAGACGCTGGTGGAGCAGGCCCGCGCCGCCGTGCCGCCCTTTCGCCAATCGGCGGAGCAGAACACCTATTCGCTGGGAAGCCTGACCGGCCAGGTGCCGGAGGAGATTTCTCCTCCGCGCATCCCGCTGGCAGATATTCGCGTGCCCAGCCCCCGTCCCGGTTTGCCGGTGGAGGTGCTGGTCCGCCGTCCCGACATCTGGCAGGCGGAGGCCAACCTCGCCTCGGCCCAGGCCAATGTGGAGTCTGCGCGGGCGGCGCTATTGCCCATGCTGACGCTCACCACCTCCGGCGGCTTCCAGAATCTGGTGCTGGAAAACCTGCTCAGGCCCGGTTCCGTGCTATATTCCCTCGCGGCCGGACTGACCCAGCCGATCTTCCAGCTCGGCCAGCTGCGCGCCCAGGTCCGGCTGAACGAGGCCCAGGCGCTGGAATTGCTGGAAAACTACCGCGGCGTCATCGTCGACGCCCTGGTCGATGTGGAGAATGCCATCGTGGCGCTGCGCGAGACGAGTGAGCAGGAGAGGTTGCAGGAAGCGGCCACAAGCAGCGCCGAACGCGCCTTTGCCATCAGCGAGCAGCAGCTGCGCGCCGGCACCATCGACCTGATCACCTTGCTGAATACGCAGCAGACGCTGTTCAACGCCCGCAATGCCCTGGTGCAGGTGCGGCTCGCCCGGCTTCAGGCCGCGGTCGGGCTGTTCCGCGCGCTCGGCGGCGGCTGGGCCTGAGGAGAGAGAGGCCCATGCCCGACACCCCCATGCCGCCCCGCCCGATGCTGGAACCGCCGCGCGACACGGTGGTGGCCCCGCGCCGCCGTCGCCGTTGGCCCTGGCTGCTGCTCGTGCTGCTGCTGGCCGGGGGCGGCGCCGCCTGGTGGTATTGGCCGCAGATCACCGGCCAAGCGGGGGGGCAGGGCGCGTCGCAGCCCGCGCCGAACACCGCGCGCCCCGGCGGCCGGCGCTTCGGCGGCCCCGTGCCCGTCACCGTGGCCGCCGCGGCGCGCACCGATATCCCCGTGCTGCTCGACGCGCTGGGTACCGTGCAGGCGCTGAACTCCATCACCATCCGCAGCCAGGTCGAAGGCGTGCTGACGGAAATCAGCTTCACCGAGGGCCAGGAAGTGCAGGCCGGCGACATCCTCGCCCGCATCGACCCCCGCACCTATGCCGCCGCCCTGGCCCAGGCCGAGGCCAAGCGCGCCCAGAACCAGGCGCTGCTGGCCAATGCGCGGCTCGACCTGCAACGCTATGCCGACCTCGCGCGCAGCAACGGCGCCTCGCGCCAGCAACTGGACACCCAGCGCGCCCAGGTCGCGCAGTTCGAGGCCCAGGTGATGGCCGATGACGCAGCCATCGCCTCCGCCCGCACGCAGGTGGATTTCACCACCATCCGCTCGCCCATCGCCGGGCGCGTGGGCATCCGCTCGGTCGACCAGGGCAATCTGATCCGCGCGGGTGATTCCACCGGCATCGTCACGGTCAACCAGCTCGCGCCCATCTCGGTGCTCTTCACCCTGCCGCAGCAGGAATTGCCGCGGGTGATCTCGGCGATGCGGGCCGGCACCGTCACCGTGCAGGCCCTGGCCGCCGATGGCAGCGTGCGCGCCACCGGCACGTTGCTGACGCCGGACAACACGGTGGACCAGACCACCGGCACCATCCGCCTCAAGGCCGGCTTCCCCAATGAGGACCGGCTGCTCTGGCCCGGCGCCTTCATCAATGTCCGGATCCAGGTCGGCACCCTGCGCGAGGCGCTGACCATCCCGCTGGCCGCCGTGCAACGCGGCCCGGACGGCCCCTATGCCTTCCTGCTGCGCGCCGACAGCACGGTGGAGCAGCGCAACCTGACGCTGGGCATGATCACGGCCAGCGTGGCCGTGGTCACGCGCGGCCTGGAGCCGGGCGATGCGGTCGTCACCTCCGGCGGGTTGCGGCTGAGCCAGGGTTCGGAGGTCAGCGTGGCCGAGCCGCTGCGCCCCGCCGCCCGCGGCGCGCCGCCGGTGGGCGAGGCGCGGCGCCGCCCACCCCGGCCC
>JAKFUL010000038.1 GCA_021732665.1 Acetobacteraceae bacterium | reverse complement strand
ACCCCCTGCGCCACCCAAACGCCCCGCCCCGCCACTGCCGGTGCAAGTCGGCGCCCAGCCGCCGGGGCTGGACAGCCGCCGCTGGAAGGAGCTGCGCCGCGGCCGCCTGCGCCCCGAACGCACGCTGGACCTGCATGGCCGCTTCGCCCAGGAAGCCCATGCCATGGTCCGCGATTTCATCGCCGGCGCGGTCGCGGATGGCCTGCGCTGCGTCTGCATCATCACAGGCAAGGGTGGGGGCGAGGGCGGGGTGCTGCGCCGCGAATTGCCGCATTGGCTGAACGGGCCGGGGCTGCGGCCGCATATCCTGGCGGTGGCGCATCCGCACAAGGCCAATACCGGCTCGGTGCATCTGCTGCTGCGCAGGCCGCGGGTGTGACCCCCTTCGGCGCCAGGCTGCGCGCCATGCGCCGGGCGCGCAGCGTCTCGCTGGGCGTGATGGCCGAGGCGATGCAGGTCTCGCCCGCCTATCTCTCGGCGCTGGAACATGGCCATCGCGGCCGCCCCTCGGCCGGCCTGGTGCACCAGGTCAACGAATTCTTCGGCCTGATCTGGGACGAGGCGGATGAGCTGCGGCGCCTGGCCCAGCTCTCCCACCCCCGCGTCACCATCGACACAGCCGGCCTGCCGCCGGAGGCGACGGAGCTGGCCAACCGCCTGGCCGAACGCGTGGCCGATCTGCCGCCGGAGACCCTGGCCGCGCTGCTGGCGCTGCTGGACGATTGACGCGCGCGCGGCGCCGCCGGATACCGCCCCCATGAACACCGGCCTTGCCCTGGTTCAGGGGCTGCTGCCCCTGCTGCCCTATCCCTATACCGGCAGCCACACCGCCTGCGCGCTGTGCGGCGGCACGGCCGCACTGCCGCTGGCAAGCTATGATCGTCGATTGAAGCGCATGACCAGCGTGGTCTGCGAGGATTGCGGCCTGATCCGCACCGACCCGATGCCCAGCGAGGAAGAGCTCGGCGTGTACTACCGCAGCCTCTACCGCCTGGATTACCAGCTGGTCGGCGACAAGCCGCCGCGCCGCCACATCACCCGCACCACGGCCGAGGCTGCCCGCCGCGTGGCCCTGCTGGCCCTGCCCGAGGGCTCCCGGGTGCTGGATTACGGCAGCGGCAGCGGCGAATTTTTGGCGGCGGGCCGCGCCGCCGGTTGGGAGATGTTGGGCATCGAGCCCGGCCAAGCCTATGCGTCCTACGCCCGCGCCACCCATGGGGTGAATGTGCTGGACGCTCTGCCGGACAACGCCGGCCCCTTCGACGCCATCACCAGCCACCATGTCTTCGAGCATCTGCGCGACCCGCTGGCGGTGCTGCGACGCCTGGTCGGCACGCTGGCGCCGGAGGGGGTGATCTATCTCTCGGTCCCCGACATGGGGCCGTCGCAAAAACCGGGTTTCGAGCGGCTGCATTTCGCCCATGTCCATGGCTTTGTGCCCGCCACGCTGGATTTGCTGGCCGCCCGCGCCGGGCTCGTGCCGGATGAGCGCTACCCCCATGCCGGCACCACCGCGATGTATCGCCGGGGCGAGAGCGCGTTGCGGCCGGACCGGGCGACGGCGGCGGCGGTGCTCTCGGGCTTCAACCGGGTGTCGCCGGCGGCGCATGTGCTGAGCCTTGGTTTCGTGGCGCCGGCGCTGAAGCGGTGGCGACGGGACATCCGCGATACCTTCGGGAAATAGACCTTATTGAGAGGATGAGTGACCGCTTCGGTGATTCTACCTCAGCGGATCATGCTCCGATCACCGCCGCGCCGCCTGATGCGCGATGCCCAGCACCATCTGCCGGACCACCGCCACGTCATTCATCCCCGTGGTCTTGGTGCGCTTTTCCGTCTCCAGCAGCGCGGCGCCCAGCACCTCCAGCTGCGCGGGCCGCCATTTGCGCAAGGCCCGCTCCATCGCCGGCCGCGCCCGGAAAAACACCGGAGGCCGCAGGCTGCCCAGCGCATCGCCGGCCGACATGCCCTCGGCCATCGCGATCGCCGCCTGCTGCATGCGTTGCACATGCCGGAGCGCGCCGCGCACCGCCTGCACCGGGTTCAGCCCATCGGCGAAGCTGGCGGCGAGCGCCCGGTCGGCCGCGGCGATGTCGCCCAACATGGCCGATTGCAGGGCTTCATCCAGGGTCAGCTCATGCCCCTCGGCCACGCAGGCCAGCACATCGGCCTCCGAGGCGCGGTTGCCGGGGCCGACATAGAGGGCGAGTTTTTCCAGCTCGCGCCGGAGGCGCATCCGGTCATCGCCTTGGTGCTGCACCAGCCAATCCAGCGCGGGCTGGTCGATGCCGACCTGGAATTCCTCCAGGATTTTTCGCGCGCTCGCCGCCAGTTCGGCGCCGCGTTCGCGATAGCAGGCGATCACCGCGGCCTTTGGCGCGGCTTCGAGCAGGGCCCGCAGCTTGGAGCGTGCCTGCATCTCGCCGCCCTCCATGATGACCAGGCCCGGCCCCGGGCCTTCCAGCGCAGCCTTGGCGGCAGGGCCGAAACCATCCCCGGCATCGCGTACCCGAAGCACGCGCCGGCCGCCCAGCAGCGCCATGGTCGCGGCCTCGGCCGCCAGCAGCCCGGCATCGCGCCAGGCGTCTTTCGGCACGTCGATCACGCACATGTCGTCGCCGCCGGTGATGTTGCGGGTCAGCGTATCGGCGATCTCGCGCGCCAGGCCGGCATCCTCGCCATGCAGCAGCACCACGCGGGTCTCGCCGGGGTTGGCCAGAAAACCGGCCAGGCGTTTGGCGTCAAGCTTCGCCACGGCGGCGCAGCTCAAGGGCCACGCGGCGGGTGATGTCCTCGGCGAGCCCTTCCATCAGCCGGCGCTCCATCGCCTCGCGCGAGACATCGGCGGCGAAGAATTGCGATTCGGGGATGTTGAAGGCATCGAAGCGCCGGGCGGTGCCGCGCAGCAATTCCTCATTCGGCGGCGCCATGCGGACCAGGGTGAATTCCGACAGCGCGAGGTAGCGGATGCGCGAGATCAAGCCATCCTCCCGGTAACCCTGCAAATCGACCGAGATGGTGATGCCCGTGCGCAGTTCATAAAGCGCGCGGGTGCCCGGGCGGCTGTCCTCCATGCGCTGCTGCAAAGCGCGGCGCATGAGCTGGCCATTGCGCTCGCCGATGCGCGCGACATGCACCGCGGCCAGTTCATCGGCGATGTCCTGGCCATTGGCCATGGGGCCGGGCGCGTAAAGCGGCTGGAAGCCGCAGCCGGCCAGGCCCAGCGCCAGGGCGGGGAGTGCGCGCCTAAACAACGAAGTTCACGATCCGGCCGCGCACATGGATGCGCTTGCGGATCTCCCTGCCCTCGATGGCGCGCTGCACGTTCTCCTCGGCCAAGGCGAGGGTGAAGATGGTCTCCTCATCGGCATCGACCGGCACCTCGATGGTGGCGCGCAGCTTGCCCAGCACCTGCACGGCGAGCGTGACGGTATCGGCCGCGACCAGCAGGGCGTCGGCCTCCAGCCATGGCAGCTGCGCCACCAGCCCCTCGCCCGGGCGCAGCATGGCCCAGAGTTCTTCGGCCAGATGCGGCATCATGGGCGAGGCGAGGCGGGCCAGGGCCTCCAGCGCCTCGCGCTTCGCGGCGGCAGCCTCGGCGGGCGCGTCGGCGATGGTATTGGCGAATTCATGGATGCGGGCGACGGCGACGTTGAAGGCGAAGGTCTCGAGCGCGAGGGTGACGGCTGCGATGGCGCGGTGCGTGGCCTGGCGCAGCTTCTTCGAAGCCGGGGTTTCGGCGGCATCCTCAAGTGGCAGCGAGGTCATCACCAGGCGCCAGACGCGCTGGACGAAGCGCGAGGCGCCGGCCGCGCCGGATTCACTCCATTCCATGTCCCGCTCGGGCGGGTTGTCGCTGAGGATGAACCAGCGCGCGGTATCGGCGCCGTAGCGGTTGATGATGGCGCCGGGGTCCACCGTGTTGCGCTTGGACTTGCTCATCGACTCGACGCGGCCGACCGTCACCGGCTCGTTCCCGCCACGGACCACGGCGGTGCCGTCGGGCCGCTTCTCCACCTCCTCGGGGTAGAGCCAGCGGCCATCGATACCCTTGTAGCTCTCATGCGTGACCATGCCCTGGGTGAAGAGCCCGGCGAAGGGCTCGGCCACCGCCAGATGCCCGGTGTCGCGCATGCCGCGGGTGAAGAAGCGGCTATAGAGCAGATGCAGGATCGCGTGCTCGATCCCGCCGATATACTGGTCCACCGGCAGCCAGGCATCGACGGCGAGGCGGTTGACGGGTTCGGCCGCATGCGGGCTGGCGAAGCGGGCGAAGTACCAACTGCTGTCGACAAAAGTGTCGCAGGTGTCGGTCTCGCGCCGCGCCGGTTTGCCGCAGCCGGGGCAGGCCACATGCTTCCAGGTCGGATGATGATCCAGCGGGTTCCCGGGGCGGGAGAAATCCACGTCATCGGGCAGCCGCACCGGCAGGTCGGATTTCGGCACGGGGACCACGCCGCAATCCTCGCAATGGATGACGGGGATGGGGCAGCCCCAGTAGCGCTGGCGGGAGACGCCCCAGTCGCGCAGGCGCCAGTTCACCACGCCCTGGCCGGTGGATTTCGCCTCCAGCGCATCGATCACGCGGCGCTTGGCGTCTGGCACCGAGAGGCCGTCGAGAAAGCCGGAATTGAAGATCGTGCCGTCATCGGTATAGGCCACGTCACCGATGGCGAATGTGGCCGGATCGGTCCCCGGCGGCAACACCACCGGCAGCACCGGCAGGTCGTATTTGCGGGCGAAATCCAGGTCGCGCTGATCGCCCGAAGGGCAGCCGAAAATCGCGCCGGTGCCGTATTCCATCAGCACGAAATTGGCGATCCAGACCGGGTAGGTCTGCCCGTTGAACGGGTGCTTCACCCGAAAGCCGGTATCGAAACCACGTTTTTCGGCCTGCTCGATGACGGCTTCGGAGGTGCCCTGGCTGCGGCATTCGGCGATGAATTCGCCCGCCCCCGGGCGCGTGGAGGCGGCGGCCAGCGGGTGTTCGGCCGCGACAGCCAGGAAGGACATGCCAAACAGCGTGTCCGGCCGGGTGGTGAAGACCTCCACCTCGGTCATCTCCGCAACCGGCGCATCGAGGGCGAAGCGCACCCGCGCGCCCTCGCTGCGGCCGATCCAGTTCGCCTGCATCAGCTTCACCCGCTCCGGCCAGCGGTCCAGCGTGTTCAGGCTTTCCAGCAGGTCGGGGGCGTATTTGGTGATGGCGAAGAACCACTGGACAAGCTTCTTCTTCTCGACAGGCGCGCCCGAGCGCCAGCCGCGGCCATCGATCACCTGCTCATTGGCCAGCACGGTGCCGTCCACCGGGTCCCAGTTCACCCAGCTCTCGCGCTGCTCGACCAGGCCGGCGGACAAAAAGTCCAGGAAAAGCGACTGTTGTTGCCCGTAATATTCCGGGTCGCAGGTGGCGAATTCGCGCGACCAGTCCAGGCTCAGCCCCATGCGCTTCAGCTCGGCGCGCATGTTGGCGATGTTGTCATAGGTCCATTTGCCGGGATGGATGCCGCGTTCGCGCGCCGCGTTCTCGGCCGGAAGACCAAAGGCGTCCCAGCCCATCGGGTGCATCACCAGATGGCCGCGCGCCCGCTTGTAGCGCGCCACCACATCGCCCAGCGTGTAGTTGCGCACATGCCCCATGTGGATCTTGCCCGAGGGGTAGGGAAACATCTCGAGCACGTAGTATTTCGGCACGCCCGGCGGCGGCACATCGGGCACCGAAAACACGGCGAGGTCGTTCCATTCCGCCTGCCAGCGAGGCTCGGCGGCGGCGAAATCGTAACGGGCGGGTTCGGCGGAGACTTGGTCCATGGCCCTTTCAAATACAGCAGAAATCGCTTTCTTGCCATGCGCGCCACGCGCTACGGGTATGGGCATGCGCATCCTGCCCCTCCTGCTCTGCCTGCTCGCCCCGGTTGCCGCCGCGCAGACACCCGAAACCATCTATCGTGCCTTCACCGACCGTCCGCCCGGCAGCACGTCGGAAACCCTGCGGATCGGCTGGGCGCTGCATTATCGCGGCGCCATGCCGCATTCCGCCTTCGCCTTCGCCCAGGCGCCGGATGGCCGGGCTGTGTGGAACTTCTCCGGCGCCCAGGCCAGCCCCGAGGCGGCGCGCGAGGCGGCGATGGCGGCCTGCGGCCGTGCCGCCCAGCCGCTTGGTGCGCCTTGCCGCCTCTTCGCCGTCGATGGCGCCGCCGAGGGTCGGGCCGCGATCGCGCTGGCCGATACCCGCATCGGACCATTGCGGGCCAGCCCGCTGCATTTCCAGCACGGGCCGGGCCGGGCGCGCGGCGTGGTGGTCTGGAGTCATGGCCGGGCCTCGGCTCTCGGCGGCACGCGGCGGGATTCGCGCGGCGCCCCGGCGCATGGCTGGGTCTCGCTGCTCAACGATGCGGGGTGGGACATCTTCCGTTTCGACCGCGAGCCGCATGATGACGAGCTGGAGTCCGCCACGGCGCAGCTCGTGGCGGCGCTCCCGTTGCTGCGCCACGCTGGCTATCAGCGCATCCTGCTGGCGGGGCAGAGCCGGGGCGCCTGGCATTCGCTGGCGGCCGCGGGCCGGTCCGCCGAGATGATCCACGCCGTCATCGCCGTGGCACCGGCGATGCATGGCAGCGATAGCAGGTTCCAGAACGCCGCCTTGGATGACTGGCGGCGACTGGTCGCGGCGCTGCCGATGGGCGGCCCGCGCCTGGCCGCTGTGCTGTTCCGGGAGGACGCCTTCGACCCGCTGCCAAGCGCGCGCATCGAACGCTGGGAGGCGCGCATGCAGCAGCGCCAGGCGCCTAGCCTGATGCTGTCCCCAGCCAGCGGTCCGGCCGATCACGGCGCCGGCGCCCAGGCCGGCTTCACCCAGGCCTGGGGGCTTTGCCTGCTGCGCTTCGCCCATGATCCGATGCCGCCCACCGGCACCCAGCGCGATGGCTGCGGGCCGGCGCGATGAGGCGGCTTCTCCCTCTCCTGCCGCACCCCGGGGGCTGCGGCGCGAGGGCTGCGGCGGGGGATAGGCCATCACCCCGCCCGCAGCGCATGCCCGCTCAGCACAAGGCGCGCATTGTGGAACCGCGCCACGCTTTCGCGATGCGCGATGCTGACCCAGGAGGTCCCCGGCAATTCCCGTTCCAGCGCGGTGTAGAGGCGGGTTTCGCTGTCCGGATCCAGGCTGGCGGTGGCCTCGTCGAGGAACAGCCAGTCCGGCCTGATCAACAATGCCCGCGCGACGGCGACGCGTTGCTGTTCGCCGCCGGAGAGGCGCTGCGCCCAGGCCTGTTCCTCATCCAGGCGCGGTGCCAGCGCCTCCAACCCGACCGAGCGCAGCGCGGCCAGAATGGTCTCCTCGGTGAAATCCGCTGAACTGGCGGGATAGCACAGCGCGTGCCGCAGCGTGCCCAGCGGCAGGTAGGGCCGCTGCGGCAGAAACAGCACACGCGCCCCCTGCGGCAGGCTCACCCGGCCGGCGCCATATGGCCAGATGCCGGCCATGGCGCGGAACAGCGTCGATTTGCCGCTGCCCGAGGCGCCGGAGATCAGCAGCCTGGTGCCCGGCGCCAGGTGCTCGGTCGTGGGGTTCAGCAGCACGCGGCCATCGGGCAGGGCCAGGGTCACGGCCTGGAGATCCAGCCCCTCGCCCGGGTGGCGGCCGACCTGCACGCCGGAATCCGCGGCGCGGGCGGCAACATCCAGCGCGGTGGTGAAGCCGGTCAGGCGTTCGACCGTCGCGCGCCATTCCGTCAGCCTGGCGTAATTGTCCACGAACCAGGACAGCGCGCCCTGCACCTCGCCAAAAGCGCCGGCGGTCTGGGTCAATTCGCCGAGCTGGGTGCGGCCGGCGAAATAGCCAGGGGAGGCCACGATGATGGGAAAGACCAGCGCCGCCTGGGTATAGCCGGAGGTGAAGAAGGTCAGCTGCTTGGTGGCGATCATGATGGCCCACCAGTTCTTCATCAGCGCCTGGAAGCGGGCGGAAAGGCTGGCCTTTTCCTCCGCCTCGCCACCATGCAGCGCCACGCCCTCGGCATTTTCGCGCAGCCGCATGAGCGAGAAACGGAAATCCGCCTCCGCCTTCTGTTGCGCGAAATTCAGCCCGGTCAGCCTGCGGCCGATCAGATGCGCCACCCAGGTGCCGACCAAGGCATAGAGCAGCGCCACCCACACCATGTAGCCGGGGATGGAGATACCCAGCACCTCCAGCGGCCCCGACAGCGCCCAGAGCACGAAGATGAAGCTGAACAGCGACACGACCGAGCGCATCAGACCCAGCCCCAAAGTCAGCGTGTCATCCACAAAGAGGCGGATATCCTCGGCAATGCGCTGGTCCGGGTTGTCGGTGCCGGCTTGCGCGAGGGCGATACGATAATAGGCCCGCCCCGCCAGCCAGGCGGAAAGCTGGCGTTCGGTGACCCAGGAGCGCCAGCGGATCTGCAAGGCCTGGCGCAGGTAAAGCTGGTACACCGCGATCAGGATGTAGAGGATGGCGATGCCGACGAAGCCGGGCATCACCCCCGCCTCGCCCTCCCGCCAGGTCAGCAGCAGCGCCCAGAACGCCGCCTCGTCCCGCGCCTGCAGGGCGTTGAAGAACTCCCGGTTCCAGTAGGAGAGCAGCACGCTCATCGCCACCAGCGACAGGTTCAGCGCCACCACCGCGGCCAGCAGCAGCCAGGCCCGCACCCGGTCCTCGCCCCGCCAATAGGGGGCGGCGAGGCGCCAGGCCTCGCGCAGCGCCGCCATCACGCGGCGGTGGCCAGGGCGGCCAGCCAGCGACCGACGCGCGCGCGGTTGGCGCCGAGGTCGGACCAGCCCAGCAGGCTGCGGGAGTAGAGGAACAGCCCGGCACCGCCCTGGGGTGCGGCCACCGCCTCGGCCACGATGATGTCGGGGTAGTTCATCAGCCGGGTGCGCTCCACCCATTGCGCCTGGCGGCGGTCCGCCCAGGCGCCATAGGGATAGGTGCGGGGGAAGGAGCCGGCCACGCGTTCCAGCGTCGCGAAGAGCCGCTCGGGGGATACGGGGTAGAGCGGCGTCTCGACATGGCGGAAGCCGGGGTGCCAGCCCGGGGTCGCCAGGCAGGTGTTGGGCGAGCGCGGCAGGACCAGCGAGGCGAACTCCAGCGGCGCCGCAGCCGGCAGGCCCGAAGCGCCGCTGGCGAAGATGATGAGCGGAGAGGTCATGCTTGGTCCTTTTCGGGCGCGGACAAGCGTATCACGCCGCGCATCTCCTCGGGCGGTACGGGCTTGCCCTTGCGAAGGATGCGCAATCGGCCCTCGCCCGCCAAAGCGGCGGCGGCCTGGCGGATGGGCGTCATCAGCGGGCGCCAGTTTTCAGGGGCGAGGGCGCGGGCGACGTCGCTGGGGCAGATGCTCCTGGCCGGCCCGCTTTCGCCTGTCTGGCGCAGGATTTCCGCGCTGATTTCGGCCGCCTTCATGGCACCAGCCAGGCGGCGGAGGGGGTTTCGCCCCAGGTGAAGCGGGCGCGGCGATGGCCCATGGCCGCCAGCCAGAGCCATTCCATGCGAAAAAACTCCAGCTGGATCACGGCGAAATGCGGGCGACCCGCCTCAGGGTCCAAAGGTGCGGGCGGGGGCGCGCCCACCGGCATGCCGGGACCGGGGTCGATCGCGTAGCACATGCGGGAGAAATCGCGACTGGCGGCCCAGCCAGCCTCTCCGACCGCGTCATCGGTGTGCAGGCTGGCCACGCCGTCGAGGCGGATCTGCACCCGCTGGCCTGGGTCATAGCCATGCAGGGAAACGCGTGGCTCGGCGGCAATCTCGGCGAATTTCTCCGCGCGGCGGTCGGTGTGCAGGCGAAGGGTGCGCGATGCGGCGTCAAAGCCACGCAGCACCAGCGTGCGCAGCCGGGGCGAGCCGTCGCGGCCGATGCTGGCCAGGGTGGGGGTGTGGAAGGGGCTGTGCCGGTCGGCCACGCCGCGCGCCCATTGCGCGAAGGCTTGGGCAAGCGCGGCGTCCAGCTCGTCGGCATGGGCGGGGCGGGGCTGCATGGTGCTCATGAGAGGATGGCCTCGGCCAAAGCGCGGCCGGAGATCCAGGCGGCCTCGGCCCGCCCGGCCAGGCAGAAATCGCCGGCCAGCCCCAGGCCGCGGCCACGGTCCCAGACGCAGGGCCGATCCAGCGCCTGCTCCACCAAGGAATAGCGCCAGCGATGGGTGGCCTGGGCCAGCGGTTCGGGGACGCCCGCAGGGGCGGGCAGGGCCGCGCGCAAGGCGGCGCCGATCGAGTGGGCGTCATCCTCCAGATGCGCGCGCGACCATTCCGGGCTGGCCTGCACCACCCAGGCCTCCATGGCGTCACGCCCCGGCTTGGCGTTGTTGCGCGCGGCCCAGCCGATGGGGCCGCTTTCCGGCCGAAGCACATCCGGAAGGTCCAGCGGTGCGGCGAAGGCGGCCAGCCAGGTCCAGCACGGGGCATAGACCACATCGGCCAGAAGCTCGGCCAGGCCGGGCGCGACAGGGGCGAGGAGCTCGGCCGCCTGAGGCGCTGGGGCGGTCACGACCACCGCCTCGAAAGGCCCGTCCACATCCGGCTCCATCGCCGGCAAGGGCTTGCCCGGTCGGACCATGTCGGCCGGCAAATGATGCAGCAGCCAGCCGCCCTGTGTCGCCTCCAGCCCGGCGACATGCCGCCCGGCACTCAGCTCAAGCCCTTCGGCCAGGGCGCGGGGCAGGGCTGTCATGGCCGGCACCGGCACGAAACGCTGGGCGTCCGGCCAGGACTGGGCGCCCGTCGTCGCCAGCAGGGCGGCGAAATCGGGGTTGCGCGCGGTAAGATACTGCGCGCCGTGATCGATGCGGATGGTCTCGCCCGCCACATCGAGCCGCTTGGTCGCCATCCGGCCGCCGGCGGCGCGGCCCTTATCGTAGAGGCGGACCGCCCGGCCTGCCGCCAGCAACGCCCGGGCGCAGGAGAGGCCGGCCAGGCCGGCGCCGATGATTGCGATGGTCATGCGCACCGAGTTGGGCCAAGCCCGCGCCGGTGGCAAGGGCCGGATCAGGCGAAGGCGCGTTCCATCGCCGGGCCGACATGGCCTGCAACCTCGCGGATGATTTTTCGACGGACGGCGGATTCGAAGGCCTCGAAGCCCTCCGCCACCATCACGAAGCTGCCCGGGCCGCCGATCACCCGGTCCTGGTAGTATTCATCCAGCGGCTGCATCTGCATCAGCCCGGGCGGCGGCGGCGCGCGGTCCAGCACCGCCAGGCCGTTCAGCACGATGCCCTTGGAGAGCGCGTCGGCCCTTGCCTGGCCGACATCGCGGCCGGAATTGTTCACCCCGTCGCCCGAGATATCGACGACCTGACGGGTACCTTCATAGTCCTGGTTGAACAGCTGGGCGGCAAAATCCATCGCGCCGGAGATCGAGGTGTAGAGATGCGTGCGCCGCGGTGCGGCGTCGATCGCCGCCGCGAAGCGCTCGGAGGCGCCGGGGCTGTCCAGCTTCAACCAGGGCACCAGATGTTCCTGGATGTTCCAGTCGCTCCAGGTGAACAGCGTGCAGGCGATGGCGCCGACCGGGCCGCCGGTGAAGGCCTCGATCATTCTTTGGTCGCGGAAGGCGGCGGCATAGCCCCTGAACTGCATCTCCTGCTCCTCGGGATCGACCGAGCGCGAGACATCGACCGCCAGCACCAGTTCGACATCCACCGGCTCGGGTCCATAGGTCGTGGCGCGCGCGGCACGGGGCGCCAGGATGGCAGGCGCGGCCAGGATGGCGGCACCGAAAAGCCCGAATCCGGAAACGATATGACGACGACGCATGAAAGCTCCTTCAAGAACCCCCCGTGCGGCGTATCCCCTTTGGCCTGGGCCACCTGCTTCCGCGAATCGGATAGCGGCGACTTTTCGGCCATGACGGAAATATGGCATTCCCCGACTTAACGGAATGGTATTTGTGCGCCGCAATATCCTGGAACGACGACGCAACGACCCTGACTGCCCAACAGGCTGGCGGGTCGCCCAAGCTCCGGGCAGAATGACATGCATGGAGAGCTCGACACCGGTTTCCGACAATATCTGTCTGCAGCTTCGGGCACTCGAATCTGAAAATCGCCTGACCCGAGGCACGCTGGACTCCCTGCGGGTGCCGGCGGGGTCGGAAATCTCGCTGGCTGATATCGAGCGGATCGTCGGCGAGAACGACGCCCCGCGGCGTGAGTTCCGCGTGCTGCGCCGGAATGCTGAGTATGAAGACTGGTTCGAGCGGCTGTTCGGGATGGGGGTCCCCACCCCCAACACCTTGCCGTTCACGACCTGGACCAGCGGCACCCCCTGGGGCGACAAGGCCGCTTTTGGTTTGCAGGATGCCGAGATCCCTTTCGCTGAACACCTTCTGGACACGCTTGAGGCCGGTGGCGTCCATGGCGCCATCGTTGAATTCGGCACCTAAGGCGGGCATTGGGTGCAGGTCCTGGCCGAGATCCAGGAGCGCCGTGGCTGGCGCCGGGAAATATGGGGCTTCGACAGTTTTGCAGGGCTGCCGGCACGGCAAGCCGGGGTGGATCCCACCATCTGGTCCGAGGGCCAATACGCGACACCTTTCGAGGAGGTGCAGCTTCGACTTCAGCTGAACAGCAGGCCCTGGCTGCGGCTCGTCAAGGGTTGGTTCCAGGAGAGCCTGATCGCCGATCCGGCGGCCTCGATCGGCCCTGTCGCCTATGCCCGAATCGACAGCGATCTGTATGCGAGTTGTGTGGAGAGCCTGGCTTTCCTGGCGCCATCCTGGTCTTCGACGTTTGGCCGTTCGACAAGGATGTCGGGGAGCCCGGTGATTTTGGTGAGTGGCTGGCGGCCAATCCTGGCTGGTCTTTCGAGTATCTGGGCATGAACCTGTGGCGCCATCTCTATCTTCGTGTGACGGCGCGGCCATGAGGTCCGCATTCGGTAAACCTTAAGGCGATGCTGGCTAGATTCTGCCGGTACAATTTGCGTAGGGTGGCCCGGTCACCGCGAAAATAGCGGTCGATTCCGCGAAGTAGCCAAAAGGGCGAGGGTTTGAATGGAGCGTGAGATAGCCAATGTCGCGGCCGCCTGCGCCATGCGCGGGTTCCGATACTTGGCTTTTCCGCCGATCGTCTTCGACGCTCCGCTGGAGCCCTTGCCCACGCCGACCACGGAGATGGAGCGGGAGAGCGCCGATGCGGTGATGGACGCGTTGCTGGCCACGATGGCTCCTGAACCGGCGGTGGTTGAGCCCGTGGAGGCGGCGCGCCTCGTGCTGATGGCCGTGCCGGCGGCTGCCAACCCGCCCTCCGAAACTCCACCCCCTCAGGCCGCGCCGACCGAAAGATTTGCGCCGCCGGCCAGGCCGCAGCTCGCCGCCTTGGCCGAGCGCATCGCGCCGCCGCCAAGCCCAGCGCCCGGGCCCGCCGCCGCACCATTGCCACGCCGCTTCGCCCTGCTGGCCGATGTCTCGGCCGAGATCCGTCGTCAGGCCGGCCCATGAATATCCCGGGAACCATTCGCTGATGCCGCTGATCGCGATCGCCTCGCCCAAGGGTGGCGTGGGCAAGACCACGCTCACCGCCCATGTCGCCGCCATTCTCACCGGCCGTGGTTACCGCGTGACCGTGCTCGACCTCGATCCGCAGAACTCGCTCCGGCTGCACATGGGCGTCTCGATCCGCGAACAGGGCGGCTTCATGGCCCATATACGTGAGCGGCCGGACTGGAAATCCAACCTGCACGCCACCGAATGCGGTGCGCAACTCCTGCCCTTCGGCACCGCCGAGCCGAAAGACGTGCTGGACATCGCGGCCGCCCTGGGCACGGAGCCGGAACTGCTGGCCAACCCGGTGCAACAGATGCTGCGCGACCCGGAGTTGGTCCTGCTGGTCGATACGCCGCCGGGCCCCGGCACCGCCCTGGCCGCGCTCTATCCTTTGGTGGACCTGCTGGTGGTCGTGCTGCTGGCCGATGCCGGCAGCGCCTCGCTGGTGCCGCAGATCGCCGCCAACAGTTTTCTCGGCCGCGGCAGCCTGACGCGGCGGGCGGCGGAGCGCGCCGTGGTCGTGCTCAACCAGTTCAACCCCGCATCGTCGCTCTCCTCCGCGGTGCTGGAAATGGCCCAACGCGCGCTCGGCCACAGGCTGGTCGGCGTGGTGGCGCGCGATGAGGCCGTGGCCGAGGCCCTGGCCGATAAGCGCCTGCTGACCGATGGCGCCCCCGGTGCTGCCGAGGACATGCGGGTGATCACCGATGAGATGGTGCGACGCGCCCATCTTCGCCCGCCCGGGCAGCGCCGCGGCGGCTTCTCGGCCCTGAATGAATGGGGCGGCTGATGGCACAAGCCTTCCCCGCCCAGCCGTCGCTCCTCGCCCGCACCCAGCGCACCCTGGCGGTGATGCTGGGCGGGCTGCTCGCGCTCACCTTCGTCACCCTGCCGATGGATGCCGAGCAGCAGGCCTGGCTGACCCTGGGCGGCATCGTCGCCTTCCTCGCGCTGAACCGGGTGAAGTCGCGCAAGATCGGCCTGATGCTGGTCTTCATCTCCATCCTGGTCACCAGCCGCTACCTGTTCTGGCGCGCTACCGAGACGCTGGAATTCGACTCGCTTTGGCAAACCCTGCTGGGCAGCGGGTTGTTCATCGCCGAGGTCTTCGCCGGGCTGCTCATGGCGCTGTCCTATATCCAGACCAGCTATCCGCTGGAACGCAAGCCGGTGCCCTTGCCGCCGGACCCCGAGCTCTGGCCCCAGGTCGATGTCTATATTCCAACCTACAACGAGAGCATGGAGATCGTCCGCCCCACCGTGCTGGCGGCGATGAACATGGACTACCCGCGCGACAAGATGAATGTCTGGATTCTTGACGACGGCCGGCGTCCGGAGTTCCGCGACTTCGCCGAGGAGGCGGGCTGCGGCTACATCATCCGGCCCGACAACAACCATGCCAAGGCCGGCAATCTCAACCACGCGCTGAAGCACACCACGGGCGAGTTCATCGCCATCTTCGATTGCGACCACGCCCCCACCCGCGCCTTCCTGCAGATGACGCTGGGCTGGCTGGTGCGCGACGGGCGGATCGCGATGGTGCAGACACCGCATCATTTCTATTCGCCTGATCCTTTCGAGCGGAACCTGGCCCGGCAGCGCAAGGTCCCCAATGAGGGGCTGCTGTTCTACGGCGCCATCCAGCCCGGCAATGATCTGTGGAACGCCGCCTTCTTCTGCGGCTCCTGCGCCGTCATCCGGCGCACGGCGCTGCTGGAAGTCGGGGGCGTGGCGCATGAGACGGTGACGGAGGATTGCCACACCTCCTTCCGCATGCAGCAGAAGGGCTGGCACACCGCCTATATCCGCATCCCGCTCGCCGCCGGATTGGCGACCGAGCGTCTCTCGCTGCATATCGGCCAGCGCATGCGCTGGGCGCGCGGCATGCTGCAGATCATGCGGCAGGAGAACACGCTCTTCGCGCCGGGGCTGAAATGGTCGCAGCGATTTTGTTATTTCATCGCCGGTTTTGGCTTCCTGTTCGCCCTGCCGCGCATCGTCTTCCTCACCTCGCCGCTGGCCTTCCTGTTTCTGGGGGAAAGCGTGATCGCGGCCTCGCCGCTTGCCATCCTCGCCTATTCCGGCAGCCATCTTTTCCACGCCGTGGCGACGACGGCGCGGCTGAACGGCCGCCACCGGCACTCCTTCTGGTCGGAGATCTACGAGGCCTCGCTGGCGGTGCCGCTGCTGCCGGTCACGCTGCTGACGCTGTGGGACCCGCGCAAGGGGAAATTCAACGTCACCGACAAGGGCGGCACGCTGGAAGCAGGGTATCTCGACCTTCAGGCGGTGCTACCCAACCTCATCCTGCTCGTGCTGCTGGGCATCGGCTTCGGCATCGGGCTGTGGGGCTGCTTCACCACCGATCCGGCGACGCTGGAATTCCGCGCCTATCTGCTGAACAGCGTCTGGGCCGGCATGTGCCTCATCCCGCTCTCCGCCAGCGTGGCGGTGGGGCGCGAGCGTGAGCAGATGCGGGTGCGCGCGCGCGTCGAGACCGACCTGGCCGGCTCGCTCATCCTGGCCGATGGCACGGTGCTGGCGGCGCGCGCCGGCAATCTCTCCCTCTCCGGCGCGCGAATGATCCTGGAACGCCCGCTGGGTGTCGCCGATGGCGACCATGCGGTCGCGGTGTTCGAGACCGGCAGCGAGGCGGTGCATCTCAACTGCGAGATTCTGCGCTGGGCCGACAACGAGGTTTTCGTGCGTTTCGAATTGCGCGGCGTGGCCGATGAGGCGGCGGTCGTCCGCGCCTTCTTCGGCCGTCCCGACGCCTGGCTGCATTGGGATGACTGGCCCGTGGATAGACCCCTGCGATCCTTGGCGAATGTGGTGATGGCGACCGCCGATGCCGTGTTCCGGCAATACCGCTTCGGCATCGCCAAGCCTTCACGCCCGGTGGAGGCGCCCAAGCCCGCCGGCCAGCCGGCCCGGGTCTCGGCCGTGGTCAAGCCGCGCCGGCGAGTGGCGGAGATGGTCTCCATCGCGCTGCTGCTGGCCGCGCCGGCAGTGGCGCAGACCCCGCCGCCGATTCCGCCGCCCATCGCCGCCCCCGCCTTGCCCGCGGCCGCGCCCTTCACCGGCATCCTGCCGGAGGGTGCGCGCATCGTCACCCGCACGCTGCGTGACCTGGGCCTGCAGGGCCCGATGCAGCTGCGTGGCGTCTCCGACCTGCAAGGCGTGCTGTTCGGCCTGCGCGCCGATGAGGTGGTGACCGAGGCGCGGCTGACGGTGGCGGGCGGCGCCTCCGCCGCGCTGATCCCTTCGCTGAGCCAGATCGCGGTTTCGCTGAACGAGCAGTTCGTCGGCAACATCGCGATGGACAGCGCGCGCGCCTCCTTCGGCCCGCTGGAGTTCCCGCTCGATCCGCTGTTCTTCGCCGAGTTGAACCGGCTGAATTTCCGCTTCGCCGGGCGCTACGCGGTGGAATGCAATGACCCGCTGTCCGGGTTGCTGTTTGCCACCGTGTCCGACCTGTCCTCGGTGCAGATGCGCATCGAGCGTCTGCCGCCGCAACGCGACCTTTCCCGCCTTCCGGAGCCGTTATTCGACAGGCGCGTGCTCAACGGCCAGCTCACCCTGCCCTTCCTGCTGCCCGAGGGCATGGGCGTGGCCGGGCTGCGCGCGGCCGGCATCGTGGCCAGCTGGTTCGCGGTGCAGGCGGATTATCGTGGCGCGACCTTCCCGGTCGAGCGCGCGCTGCCGTTGCGCGGCGATGCGGTGGTGGTGGCCGCCGGCCCTGATGCCGTGCCGGGCCTCGCCCTGCCGCGCTTCGACGGGCCGACACTGGCCCTGGTCGCCCATCCCAATGACAGCTTCGGCACGCTGCTGGTCATCGGCGGCCGTACCGAGGCGGAGGCGGCGGTGGCGGCCTCCGCCCTGGTTGCGGCCCGCGCCGCGTTGAGCGGCGAGGTGGCGCGCGTGGGTGCCCCCGTCTTTGCCCCCCGCCGGCCCTATGACGCGCCGCGCTGGATCCGCACCGACGCCCCCGTGGCCCTGGGCAGCCTGGTGGAGCGCGATGCCTTGCAGTCGCAGGGCTTCTCCCCCGGCCCCATCCGCGTGCCGCTGCGCACCGCGCCCGATCTCTACACCTGGCGCGGCCGTGGCTTTCCGGTCGATCTGCGCTTCCGCGCGCCGCCGGGGCCGGTGCTCGATGTCGCGACATCGCGGCTCGACGCCTCGCTCTCGGGCAATTACCTCCGCTCCTTTCCGCTGGCCGATCCGCCGGGCTTCGTCTCCTGGATGAGCGATCTGATCTCCGACCAGTTCGGCTCCCCGCGCGAGATGCGGCGCGGCCGCTTCACCCTGCCGCCCTACCTGCTGCTGGGGCAGGAGGAGCTGCAGCTGCGCTTCGACATGCGACCACTCAACCGCGGCGATTGCGCCGCCGTGCCGGCCGATGTGCGCGCCGCCGTGATGGCCGACAGCACGGTCGATCTCAGCCGCGCCTATCGTCATGCCCGCATGCCCAATCTGGGTTTCTTCGCCTCCTCCGGCTTCCCCTTCACCCGCATGGCCGACCTGTCGGGCACCGCGGTGGTGTTGCCGGAACGGCCGAATGCCCTGGAAATCCAGGCATATCTGGATGTGGTAGGGCGGCTGGCCATCATCGTGGGCCTGCCCGCCACCGGCATCGCCGTCATCGGGCCCGGCGCGGTGGCCAGCATGGCGGCGCGCGACCTGCTGGTGATCGGCACGCTCGGCCGCCAGCCGGCGCTGAACCAGCTGCTGCGCGAATCCCCGGTGCGGCAGGAGGGTGAACGACTGACAATCGCCCTGCCCGACATGCTGCAGGATGTGCGCGCGGCGCTGCTGGAAGCCCCGTCACGCGCCGAGCGTGACCGCGCCAGCGCCATGCTGAACGACGCTTCGGGCGAGGGGCTGGCCGCCATCATCGGCGCCGAGAGCCCTTTGCAGTCGGGGCGCAGCGTCATCGCCATCACCGGCGCCACCCCTGCCGCCATCACCGCGCTGGTGGCGGCGCTGCGTGACCCGGAGACCTCGCCGGGCATCCAGGGCGATGTGGCGCTGCTCAGCGGCGGGCGGATCGCCGCTTTCCGCACCATCACGCCCTATTGGGTGGGCGAGCTGCCCTGGTGGCTCTGGCCGCAGCGCTGGGCCGGCGAGAAGCCATTCCAGGCGCTGTTGGTGCTGCTGGCCGCCGGCGCATTGATCGGCTTCCCCAGCTTTTGGGTGCTGCGCCGACGCGCATTGTCGCGCTTGCGTGCACGCGGGCCGTAATGGGATGAAGGCAGCGATGCGCAAGACCCTTCCATTGCTGTTCGGCCTGCTCGCCGTCTCGCCCGCGCTGGCGCAGAACAGCGCGGTGGAGGTACTGATCCGCCAGGCCGAGCGCTGGCTCGGCCAGGACAGGGCGGACCTTGCTGCCAGCTCGATCGAGCGCGCGCTGGCGGCGGAACCGCGCAACGCGGCGGCCCTGGCCCTGGCGGTGCGGATCGAGGGCGCACGCAACAACCGGGCCGCGGCCGCGGGTTTCGAGGCCCGCCTGCGCGAGGCCGGCGGCACCGCCGAACAGCGCACCCAGGCCGAGGGCGCGCTGCGCGCCGCCGCCATCGACCGCAACGCCATCGAGGACGCCCGCCGCCTCTCGCGCGATGGCCGCGCGGCCGAGGCCGCCGCCCGCTGGCGCGCCATTTTCGGCGCCCAGGGGCCGACCGAAACCTACGCCCAGGAATATTTCCAGGCCCTGGCCGCCAGCGAGGGGGGGCGGGACGAAGGTGCGCGTGGCCTGCAACGCCTGGCCGAACAGCCCAATGCCACGCCCCGCGCCCGCCTGGCCGCGGCGCAGAACCTCACCTTCCAGCCCGCCACGCGGGCCGAGGGCATCCGCCGCCTGAGCCAGCTGGTGGAAAATCCAGAGCTCGGCGCCGAGGCCCGCGCCGCCTGGCGCCAGGCGTTGATCTGGAGCGCCTCCGACCCCTCCGCGGCGCCGCAGATCGAGGCTTATCTGCGCCGCTTCCCCGACGACACCGACCTCCGCCGCGCCCAGGCCGCCACCCCCGTGGCCGCGCCCGACCCGGGCTTCGGCGCCCGTCAGGAAGGCTTTGCCCGGCTTGAGGCCGGCGGCCTGCGCGACGCCACACGCCAGTTCGAAGCCGCACTGGCCACCAATCCCAATGATTCCGACGCGCTGGGTGGGCTTGGCATCGTGCGCCTGCGGGAGGGCCGCAATGCCGAGGCGCGCGGCCTGCTGGAACGCGCCATCGCCGCCGCCCCCGCCCGCGCCCAGCAATGGCAGCAGGCATTGGACGGCGCCGCCTATGGCCAGGAACTGGCCGATGCCCGCGCCGCCATCCGCCGCGGCGCGCTGGATGAGGCCGACACCCTGCTGCGCAGCGCCCAGCGCCGCGCGGTGGAAGACCGCACCGATTCCGAGACGCTATTGGGCGACCTGGCGCTGCGCCGGGGCGATGCGGCGGCGGCCGAACAGCGCTTCCGCACCGCGCTGGCCCGCAGGCCGGGCTTCCCGCCAGCGCAACAGGGGCTGAACCAGGCGCTGCGCGCCCAGGGCCGGCTGGCGGAGATTCCAGTGCGCGGCCCGCGCGCGGTGGCCGAGGCGTCGGACACCGCCGGCACCTCCCCCGGCGAGGCCGGGCGCCTGCGGGCCGAGGCCGCGCGGAACCAGGACCCGGGCGTTGCCGCCGCCCTGCTGCGCCAGGCCAGCCAACAGGCGCCGGACGACCCCTGGATCAGGCTCGACCTCGCCCGCGCACTGCGCCGCCAGGGCAATGCCCAGGAAGGCCGTGCGCTGGTCGAGGAACTGGCCTTGCGTTCGGCCCGGCGCGACGACCTCTACGCGGCCGCGCTGCTGGCCGATGAGGATGGCAGGGTGATGGAGGCCGAGGGCTTCCTCAACCGCATTCCGCCCGGCGCCCGCACGCCCGATATGGCGCGGCTGGGCCAACGCCTGCGCAACCAGGCCGAGGTGCAGCGCGCCGTGGCCCAGCTTGCCGGCCGCACGCAGGGCGAGGGCCGCACCGCGCTGCTCACCCTGGCCGCGCGGCCCGACCCGACAGGGGCCACCGCCGCCGCCGTCATCCGCGCACTCGGCAATGCGGGCGACCGTTTCGGTGCGGCCGAGGCCGCGCGCATCGGCGAGGCCGCGAACCGTAGCGCCGGTGCCGGCGTGCGCATCGCCATCGCCGGCGCGCTGCTGGGCGCGGGGCTGGAGGCCGAGGCCCTGACCATGGCCAGCGCGGTGGAAAACGCCAACCCCACGGCCGAGCAGCGGCGCGACATCGCCAGCCTGCGCAGCGGCGTGGCGGTGCGCACGGCGGACAGGCTGAACGAAACCGGCGAACAGGCGCGCGGCTTCGAGGCGCTGCGCCCGGTGCTGGAGCGCGACCCGGACAATGCCGATGCCAGGCTCGCCCTGGCCCGCCTGCACCAGGGCGCCCGCCAGCCCAGCGAGGCGCTGCGCATCGCCGAGGCCGTCCTCGCCCGCAACCCCCGCAACATCGAGGCGCGCGGCGGCGCGGTGGATGCCGCCATCGCGCTTCGCGAACGCACGCGCGCCGAGGCGCTGGTGGCCGAGGGCCAGGAACTTCACCCGCGCGACAGCCGGATGTCCTTGATGGAGGCCCGCATGGCGCGTGCCTTCAACCAGGAAAGCCGGGCGCTGCGGGCGCTCGACCTGGCGCAGCAGCAGCGCCGCGCCGAACTCGGCCAGCCCACCGGCCTGCCGCTGGCCGCCACATCGCCCGGCGGCTTGCAGAACCCCTTCCTGCGCCCCGGCGCCGCCGTGCCGCTGGCCAATGCGGGTGCGGCCGTGGTACCGGCCGACCGCATCGCGCGCGACATCGCCCAGGAACTTGCGGCGCTGGAGCGAACAAGCGGCCCCACGGCCACCGCCTCGGTCGGCTTCCGCAGCCGCACCGGTACTTCGGGGCTCGATCGCCTGACCGAGGTCTATGCGCCGCAAAGCGTGGATTTCTCGCCCGGCGAGATCGGCGGGCGGTTGACGGCCACGGTCACCGGCGTGTCGCTCAATGCCGGCAATCTCGGCTCGAACGCGCAGGTGCAGAACCGCTTTGGCAGCAATGGCGCCTTCGGTTCCACGCAGGCGCCGCGCACCACGGCGGCCGGCGCCATGGTCAACCTGGCCTATCAGCGCGGCGACTTGCTTCGCGCCGATATCGGCTCCAGCCCCTTCGGCTTCCCCAATGGCACCCAGGTGCAGGGCGGTATCGAAGTGGCTCCTCAAATTACCGAAAATCTGCGCCTGCGCTTCACCGGCGAGCGCCGCAGCGTGACCGAAAGCCTGCTGAGTTGGAGCGGCATGACCGATCGCGTCACCGGCCAGCGCTGGGGCCAGGTGGTGCGCACCGGTGGCCGCGGCCAATTGGAGGTGCCGGTGGGCGCCGGCTTCCTCTATGCCGGCGGCGGTTATGCCGCTTATGACGGCCAGAACGTGGCCAGCAACACCCGCACCGAGGCCGGCGCCGGCTTCAGCTACCCGTTGCTGACCAGGCCGGACGGCACGGTCAGCATCGGCACGGATCTGATCTATTTCAGCTTTGACAGGAACCTGCGGTTCTTCTCGCTGGGCCAGGGCGGCTATTACTCGCCGCAAAGCTTCTTCGCCTTCAACGTGCCGGTGGATTATCGCGGGCGGAATGGCGACTTTACCTATCGCCTCGGCGCCACGGCGGGCTACGCGGTGTGGCGGGAAAGCAGCTCGCCCTTTTTCCCGCTCGATCCCGGGTTGCAGGGACGGGCCGATTTCCGGGCGTCCCAGGACAACACGGTGCTCTCGCGCTATCCCGCGCAGTCGCGGCAGAACTTCATCGCCAATCTGCGCGCGGATCTGGATTACGCGGTGACGCCGCAGATCAACCTCGGCGGCAGCTTCCGCTACGACAAATCGGCGAATTGGGAAGAAACCCGCCTGCTGCTCAGGTTGAACGGCCGGTTCTGAACCACTCGGCCGGCCTCACGCCCAGCGCCATCCCCACCGTCACCGGCAGAACACCTGCCAGGCCAGCCAGACCCAAAGGCTCGCCCAGCAGCGGCCAGGGAGGCGATGGCCGGCACCACGGTGGTGATGGTGGAGGTCAACGGCGCGCCCAGCGCTGGGCGCGCTGCTGGTGATGCTGCGCGCCGGCAACGACCCGCGGCCGCACACGCCTGAGACGCTGGTGGTGCGCGGAGGGCCATACCGTTTCGGCCGCAACCCCATCCATCTCGGCTTTGTCGGCTTCCTGGCTGGGGTGGCGCTGGCCTGGGGCACGCTATGGGCCGGGATGGCAGTGGGCGCGGTGTTCCTGTAGCTGGATCTTGCGGTCGTTCGGCGCGAGGAGGGCTATCCGCAACGCGGCTTCGGTGCCGAATACATCGAGTAAACGGCACGTACCCGTCACTGGATCTGGCCTTCACGATAAATTGATTTTTCATTTATGGGTTGCATTTTGTGTTGGATTCCGCCTCATTTCTTTCGGTTTTACCAAATAACTGCGGATATTGGTTTGTTTATTTAGCAAGGTTCAGATCTTGATGGATAATTTCAACCGCCGATAACAGAATTTTGTCCGGATTTTGTAGTGTTCGGGTAATTTCATTGCTCCGATCTTCAAGCTACGCAACAGCCACCGGCCCGTTCGGCAACGGGCTTCAATGATAACCGGGGCAGCAGCACATGAGTTTTTCCATCCGACTGATTTCTGTCACGCCAGCGGGCGACCAAGGCAATTCCGACAGCAATTACTATGGCCATCCCGGCATTTCGGCGGATGGCCGCTACGTTGTCTTCAACAGCTACGCCTCCGACCTGGTGGCCGGCGACACCAATGGCACCTGGGATGTCTTCCGCCGCGACACCCAGGCCGGAATCACCACCCTGGTCGGCCGCGCGAGCGACGGCACCCAGGCCAACAACTACACCTACGACCCTTCGATCTCCGCCGATGGCCGCTACGTCGTCTACTGGAGCCCGGCCGACAATCTCATCGCCAATGACACCAACGGCCTTACCGACATCTTCCGCACCGACACCCAGACCGGCACGACGATCCGGGTTTCGGTGACCGGCGACGGGTCGCAGGCCAATGGCTACTCCTGGCAGGCCGCGTCATCCGCAACCGGCCGCTACATCACCTTCTCCAGCGGCGCCGACAATCTGGTGTCCAACATCACCAATGGCGGCACCACCCGGCTGTTGAACGACACCAACGGCTACCATGACATCTTCCTGCGCGACACCTTCACCGGCCTGACCACGCTCGTCTCGCGCCGCAACAATGACCGGGTCGCCGACACCGACCCCACGCCTTCGGCAACGCCCGATGGCGAAAGCGCCAACTCCTCCGTCTCGGCCGATGGCCGCTACGTCGTCTATGACAGCTTCGCCAGCAACATCATCGATGGCGAGCGCAACTACGGCGCGCGCGGCATCTTCCTGTACGACGTCAGCACAAACAAAACGGTCTCGGTCTCGCACAATGCCGCCGGGCAGCAGGCCGCCGGCGGCGGCCGCAACGCCAGCATCTCGGCCGACGGGAAATGGGTGGTTTTCCAGAGCGATTCCAAGCAACTCACCGCTGACGCCACCACCGGCTTCAGCACCGAAATCTATCTCTACGAGGTCGCAACCACCGCCCTCACCCGCATCTCCCGCGCCCCCGATGGCAGCCAGGGCGACAGATTCAGCGGCACGCCCAGCATCTCCGATGACGGCCGCTACATCGTGTACACCAGCAACGCCACCAACCTCGTCGCCAATGACACCAATGGCTTCGTGAACGACGTCTTCCGCTATGACCGCACGACCGGCACGACCGAGATCCTGTCGCGCAACGCCGCCGGCCAGCAGGGCAATTCCGACAGCTACGGCGCAGGCATTTCCGGCAATGGTCAGGCGGTCGCCTTCTGGAGCCAGGCCAACAACCTTGACCCGGTCGACCTCTACACCAACCCCGATATCTATTGGGTGTCGTTCTCGGCCAGCACGGCGCCGTCGCGGCCCAACATCACCGGCGTGGCCCTGCAGGAGCAGAGCGGCGCCAGCTTCACCCTGCGCGGCACCGCATCGGCCGGGCTGGTGGTGACGGTGCTGGCCGATGGCCGGGCGATCGGCACCGCCACCACCGATGACACCGGGTTGTGGAGCTTCAGCAACACCACGCCGCTGGTCAATGGCAGCCGCAGCCTTTCCGCGACGGTGGCGAGTGCCAGCGGCGTCAGCAGCGCGCAGGCGGTGCCGGTGACGTTGGTGGTGGCGCCGAGCGGCGGCACAATCACCCACAACGGCCTGGATGGCGATCTGCTGGGCGGGGCGGGCAATGATGCGCTCTTCGGCGGCGTGGGCGATGACGTCATTCAGGGCGGCGTCGGCGACGACACGCTCGATGGCGGCACCGGCAACGACGCCGCCAACTACATCAATGCACCCGCGGGCGTCACGGTAAGCCTGGCCCTGGGCACTGCCCAGAACACGGTGGGCGCGGGCACCGACGTGCTGGCCGGTTTCGAGTACCTCTACGGCTCGGGGTTCGACGACACCCTGAGCGGCGATCCGGGCGCTAACTTCATCAGCGGCGGCAACGGCAATGACAACATCGCGCTGGGCGGCGGCGACGACAGTGGCTACGGCGATGATGGCAATGACAGCATCGATGGCGGTGCGGGTGCCGACACTCTGGTGGGCGGCGCGGGCAATGACCTGCTGACCGGCGGGGCCGACAATGACCGTCTGGAGGGTGGCGACGGCGACGACATCTTGATCGGCGGCGCGGGTGCCGACCTGTTTCTGGGTGGCGATGGCTTGGATCTGGTGAGCTATGCCAACTCGGCATCGGCGGTGCAGATCGACTTGACCTATCCCGGGCAGGCCGCCACCGGCGGAGAGGCCAACGGGGACACCTTCAGCGAGAGCTTCTTTGGCTCTGGCGGTATCGAGGGCATCATCGCAGGTAACTTCGCCGACACGTTGACCGGCGGCGCCACTGACAATTACCTCGACGGCGGCGGCGGCAACGACAGCATCGACGGCGGCGGCGGGAATGACAGCCTCATGGGTGGTGCCGGGAACGACACCATCCTCGGCGGCGCCGGCGCCGACACACTGGCTGGCGGGGCCGGGATCGATCTCTTCGCAGATAGCCGTGACGCCTGGCAGGCGGGCTGGACGGAGTTCGACGTCATCGATTACTCCGCCTCGCCGGCAGCGGTGAATATGGGCCTCTACTTCCGTGACGTCGGTGCCGGCGGCGACGCCCAGGGCGACCGTTTCGCCGACGGCGACAACCAGAATAGCTACTATTATCGGCTCACCGGCTCCAGGTTTGGGGATACGCTGGGCGGCAACGATGCCGAGAACTGGATCATCGGCGGCGCCGGCAACGACAGCATCGGTGGTGGCGGAAGCAACGACACGCTGGAGGGCGGCGAGGGGGCTGATACGCTCAACGGCGGCTCCCAGTTTGACACAGCCTTCTACGGCAATTCCAACGCCGGGGTGGTGATCGACCTGACCGCCAATACCGCCACCGGCGGGGAGGCTGCGGGCGATCGCTTCAACAGCATCGAGGGGCTCTGGGGCTCCAGCTTCGCCGACCAGCTGCGCAGCAATGCAGGTGGCAACGAACTTATCGGCGATGCCGGCGACGACACGCTGGAGGGGGCCGCGGGTGCCGACCGCCTGGTCGGCGGCGAAGGCTTCGATTTCGCCAGCTACGCCAACGCCGCCATCGGCGTCACCGCCCGCCTCGACTACCCCAGCCTGAACACCGGCGACGCGGCGGCAGACAGTTATTCCGGTATCGAGGGCTTGATCGGCAGCAATTTCTACGACTTCCTCGTCGGCGATGCCGGCGACAACATCGTCTTCGCCGGCGGGAGCTTTGACTATGTCGCCGGCAATGCGGGCAACGACATCATTTTCGGCCAGGGCGGCAACGACACCCTCGATGGCTTCGCGGGCGATGACACGCTGGTGGGAGGCGCGGGGGCGGACAGCCTGATCGGCGGCGAAGGCATCGACTTCGCCAGCTATGCCGATGCCCTGCTGGGCGTGGTGGCGCGGCTGGACTACCCCAGCCTGAACACCGGCGACGCGGCGGCAGACAATTATGCCGGTATCGAGGGCCTGGTCGGCAGCAATTTCTACGACTTCCTTGTCGGCGATGCCGGCGACAACATCGTCTTCGCCGGCGGCAGCTTCGACTACGTCGCCGGAAATGCGGGCAATGACACCATCCTCGGCGAGGATGGCAACGACACCCTCGATGGCGGCGCGGGCAATGACACGCTGCTGGGCGGCGCGGCGGCGGACAGCCTGATCGGTGGTGGCGGCATCGACTTCGCCAGCTACGCAGACGCCTTGCAGGGCATCGTCGCGCGGCTGGATTTTCCAAGCCTGAACACGGGCGATGCGGCGGGGGATAGCTATTCCGGAATCTCAGGCTTCATCGGCACCGGCTTCGGTGACACGCTGGTTGGCAATGCCGGCGCCCAGACATTGCTGGGCGGCGCGGGCGAGGATCGCCTGTTCGGCGGCCAGGGCGCGGATGTTCTCCATGGCGGTGCGGACCAGGATTTCTTCGTCTTCGACGCGCTGGATTTCCAGAGCGGTGTCTATGACATCATCAACGACATGAACATCGGCGGCACGGCCGACTGGTTCACCACCACCGGAGTCGCTCGGTCAAGCATCTGGGCGGTGGACTATCAGGCCGGCGTGGTGGTCACCGTCAGCAGCCTGGGTTTCGGCCTGACCGGCGGCGGGGTGTTCATCGAGAACTTCACCACCACGCAATTCTGGAGCCAGCTCTACACGGTCTGATGCGGAGTGAGGCGCCTCACTCCGGCTGAACGCCCAGCGCCGCCAGAATGCCGCGATAGGCCTCGAACTCGCTGTTGATCATGGCGGTGAAATCGGCGCGGTTCATGTAGCGGATGATGCTGCGCGCGGTGGCGGCCATGCGCCGCACCGGCTCCTGCTCCAGCGATTCCCGGCACAGCGTTTCCAGCCGGTTGAGGATGTGCTCGGGCGTGCCGCGCGGCGCGTAGATGCCGACCTGGCTGAATTGCAGCGCATCCACACCCTGTTCACGCGCTGTCGGCACGTTGGGGAAATCGGGGTGCCGGCCCTCGCTGAAGACGGTGATCAGCCGCATCCGGTCGGACAGCACGAATTCCGAGGCCGAGGCCACCACGGCCGTGGAGAAATCCAGCCGCCCCGCCAGCGTCTCGTTCAGATGCGGCGGGTCGCCGCGGAAGGCGATATGGGTGAACTCCACCCCCGTGGCGCGGCTGATGCGCCAGACCCCGAGCATGGGCAGCGAATTCGGTCCCGCGCTGCCGAAGCTGAGGTTTCTCGCGCGCCCGGCGGCCAGCAGATCGGCCAGGTTGCGGATCGGGCTGTCGCTGCGCACCACCAGGCCCAGATGGTTTTCATTGGTGCCGCAGACCGGCGCGACATAGCTCGGGTCCAGGCCCAGATTGCGCACCATATGCGGTTGCACCACCACCGCGGTCATCGGCGTCAGCGCGATGGTCCGGCCATCGGGGGGTGAGGAGGCCATGAAGCGCATCCCCACCACCCCCGAGCCACCATCGCGGTTCACCACGGCCACAGGCACGCCAAGCTGGCGGCCCATGTATTCGCCGATGGCGCGCATGAAGGCGTCCGACCCGCCGGGGGAGTAAGGGCTGACCAGGGTGATGGCGCCGTCGGGGCGCCATTCCTGGGCCGAGGCGGGCAGCGCGAACAGCAGCAGCGCGAGCAGAAAACGCATGGTCCTCACTCCTCGATGATGGCGACGGCGCGGACCCAGCCGGCCGAGGCACGATGGATTTTCACTGGGAAGCAGCTGACCATGAAGCCATTCGCGGGCAGGGCTTCCAGGTTGCTCAGCTTTTCCATGTGGCTGTAGCCGATCTGCCGGCCGGCGCGGTGGCCTTCCCAGATCAGCGACGGGCCGCCGCCCTGTTCGATGCGGCGTTTGGTGGCGCTGAACGGCGCGTCCCAGGACCAGCCATCGGTGCCGACCACACGCACGCCGCGCTCCAGCAGCCACATGGTGGCGGCCAGGCCCATGCCGCAGCCGCTATCGATGAAATCATCTTCGCCATAGCGGCTGCCTGCGCGGGTGTTGATCAGCACGATTTCCAGCGGCTTGAGGGTGTGGCCAATCCGGAGAAACTCCGCCTCCACCTCCGCCGGCTGCACGATGTGGCCGTCGGGCAGATGCCGGAAATCGAGCTTCACGCCGGGCTGGAAGCACCATTCCAGCGGCACCTCGTCGATGCGCATGGAGGGCCGCCCGCCGGGGATCAGCGCCTCATCCTGGCGCGAGAAGTAATGGTAGGGCGCATCCAGATGGGTGCCGTTGTGGGTGGAGATGGTCACCTTCTCCACCGCCGCGTATTCGCCATTCGGCAGGTCGCTGACCTGCACGCCCATGTATTCCGCCATGCGCGGGGCGGATTGGTGGTGATCGATGTATTCGATCTCCGGCAGCATGTTCGGCGGGTCGGATTTGATGCCGGCTTTGAGGGCGACGGAAATATCGATGATGCGTCGCATGGGGCTCAGGCCTTGTGGGCTGGGAGGATGGTGCCGCGGCACTCGCCGAAGCCGATCGGGGTGGCGCCCGGCGCCTGCGCGTTGGCGGTGAAGATCACAGCGTCGCCATCCTCGAGGTAGCGGCGGCTCTCGCCATTCGGCAGGGCGATCGGGCCGCGCAGCAGAATTTCCGCGATGCACGCCTCGGCCCCATCCGCCGGGCCGGAGACGGTGCCGCTGCCCAGCAGATCGCCCGCCAGCAGGTTGCAGCCATTCGAGGTGTGGTGCGCGACCATCTGCGCCGGCGACCAGTACATGTTCTGGAACGGCGCGGTGGTGATGGTGTGCGGCGCGGCCATGGCGGGCGTCTGCAGCGCGGCGCGCATCGCGATGGCCAGACCATCGGCGCGGTGGCTGGTGAGGTGTGGCGGACAGGGCGGCGCGCCCGCCGCGCGCGGCGGCAGGGGGGTGGCGAAGGGTGCCAGCGCCTCCGCCGTGACGACCCAGGGGGAGACCGAGGTGTGAAAACTCTTGCCCAGGAAGGGGCCGAGCGGCGGCATTTCGTAGCGCTGGATATCGCGCACCGACCAGTCGTTCAGCAGGCAGAAGCCGAAGAGGCGCTGGTCGGAGAGGCTGGTCGGCGTGGGCTCCCCTTGGGCGTTTTCGCCGGCGATCCAGAAGCCCAGCTCCAGCTCGAAATCCATCGCCCCGGTGGGGGCGAAGACGATCTGGCCGTCCTTCAAATACTGCCCCCAGGGGCGGCGTACATCGATGCCCGATGGGCGCACCGAGCTGGCACGGGAATGATAGGCCACCGGCAGATGGTGGAAGGCGGGTGGCAGCGGGTTGGCTGGGTCCCGCGCCGCGCCCAGCCGGTGGCAATGGTCGTAGCTCGCCATGAAGTCGGAGAAATTGCGCGGCTCGGTGGGCAGATGCATCTGCACGGCGGATTGCGGGTGCAGCAGCTCGGGATGCGGATGCGCGCCCTCGGCCAGCAGGGCGGAGAGGTTGTGCCGCAGCTCCGCCGAGGCGGCGCGGCCCATCTCCATCAGCGGCCGCAACGATGGGCCGGAAGCGGCCTCGGCCGCCGCCCCGCGCAGCAGGCCATGTGCCATGGCGGCTGAAATGTCGAAAACCTGGTCGCCTATCGCGACCCCGCCACGCGGCGCCTTGCCCGGGGTGGAGAAGATGCCGAGCGGCAGGTTCTGGATGGGGAAATCGCAGCCGGGCGCCTGGGCGCTGGCCACCCAGCTTGTCAGGCCGGGCGCATGGGTGTGGTCTGTCGGCAAGTGCCGCTTCCTCCGATGTTGCACGCAGCTTGCCCATCTCCGGACAAATGGGGAAGGTGCTTATGCGCCCGCCGCATGGCGAATTCGCGCGGGCGACACCACATTCGGGCGGACAGAGGAAGGTTTCTGGCATGGCCTATGATTTCGACCTGTTTGTGATCGGCGGCGGCTCCGCCGGCGTGCGCCTCGCCCGCATCTCCGCCGGCCACGGCGCCCGTGTGGGCGTGGCCGAGGAGCGCTTCTGGGGCGGCACCTGCGTCAATGTCGGCTGCGTGCCGAAGAAGATCATGGTTCAGGCGGCCGAATACGGCATGTGGGCGGAGGACGCCGCGGCCTTCGGCTGGACCGGCATGGTAAAGGGCCAGCACAACTGGGCCACGCTTGCCGGCGCGCGCGACACGGAAGTGAACAGGCTTTCCGGCATCTACGGCAAGCTGCTGCTCGGCGCCGGCTGCCAGGTGTTCGACGCCCGCGCGACCTTCATCGATGCCCATACCCTCGATGTCGGCGGAAGCCGCGTCACCGCCGAGCGCATCGTCATCGCCACCGGCGGCCAGGCCACAAAACTGGACATCCCCGGCACCGAGCACGGCATGATCTCCGATGGCCTGTTCACCCTGCCGGGGCTGCCCAGGCGCGTGGCGATCATCGGCGGCGGCTATATCGCGCTGGAATTCGCCTGCCTGCTCCAGGGCTTGGGCGCCCAGGTCGAGGTTTTCCATCGCGCCACCCTGCCCCTGACCGGCTTCGACCAGGACATCCGCGAGGCGTTGCCCGAAGCCATGCGCGCCCAGGGCATCGTGATGAATGCGGGCGTGATGCCGACCCGCATCGCCAAGGCCGGCGAGGAATACATCATCAGCCTGACCAGCAATTTCATCCGCGAGGTGGACGCCGTCTTCTTCTGCACGGGGCGGCGCGCCAACACCGCGGGGCTGGGGCTGGAGAAAGCGGGGGTGGCCGTGAACGCCGCCGGCGCCGTCATCGTGGATGACGAGCACGCCACCAGCCAGCCGCATATTTTTGCGATCGGCGATGTGATCGACCGGCTGAACCTCACGCCCATGGCCACCGCGGTGGGCCACGCCCTGGCCGACACGCTGTTCGGCAAGAACCCGCGAAAGGCCAGCTATCTCAACGTGCCCACCGCCGTCTTCACCTCGCCCCCCATCGGCACGGTGGGGCTGACCGAGGCCGAGGCCGCGAAGCTGGGACCGACCGACATCTACCTCACCCGCTTCACCCCCATGCGCCACACCATGAGCAAGCGGGACGGCCGCAAGACCACCATGAAGCTGGTGGTCGACCAGGCCAGCCAGAAGATTCTGGGCGCGCATATGCTGGGCGAGGATGCCGCCGAGATCATGCAGGGCATCGGCATCGCCGTGGCCATGGGTGCCACCAAGCAGGATTTCGACCGCACCATCGGTATCCACCCCACGGCTGCCGAGGAGTTCGTCACGCTGCGCACCCGCACCAGGGTCGTCGGAGTCGCGCCGGAAGGCGCGCGGGCGGAAAAGGCAGGGGCCGCGCAGTAGCGCGCGACACCATTCCGCCATATTGTGCCGGCCGATAAAACCGGAGCGAAACCAATGGCACGCAGTTGGACCCCGTCCAGCTGGCGGGACATGCCGATACGGCAGGTTCCCGACTACCCCGACATGGCGGCCCTGGCCGCGATGGAGCAGAAGCTCGGCCGCTTCCCGCCGCTGGTCTTCGCCGGCGAATGCGAGCGGCTGAAGGCGGAACTCGGCCGCGCCGGCGAAGGCCGCGCTTTCGTCCTGCAAGGCGGCGACTGCGCCGAAAGCTTTTCGCAGTTCCGCACCGACGACATCCGCGACACGTTTCGCGTGCTGCTGCAAATGGCCGTGGTGCTGACCTTTGGCGCGACGGTCCCTGTCGTGAAGCTGGGCCGCATGGCCGGGCAATTCGCCAAGCCGCGCTCGTCGGACGTGGAAAAGCAGGGCGATGTGACGCTGCCCAGCTACCGTGGCGACATCATCAACGGCGCCGAGTTCACCGAGGCCGCCCGCACGCCCGATCCGCAGCGGATGGAGTTCGCCTATCTGCAATCGGCCTCCACGCTGAACCTGCTGCGCGCCTTCTCGACCGGCGGCTATGCGGATCTGCACCAGGTGCATCGCTGGAACCTGGATTTCGTCGGCCGTTCGCCGCTGACCGCGCAGTATGAAGGCCTGGCCCAGCGCATCGACGAGACGCTGAACTTCATGGCCGCCTGCGGCATGAACAGCGAGAACGCGCCGCAGATCCGCGAGACCGCCTTCTACACCAGCCATGAATCGCTGCTGCTGCCCTATGAGCAGGCGCTGACCCGGCTCAGCTCCACCCATATCGGCAAGCATTACGCCTGCTCGGCGCATTTCCTGTGGATCGGCGACCGCACGCGCCAGCCCGATGGCGCGCATGTCGAATTCCTCCGCGGCGTGGCCAACCCCATCGGCATGAAGGTGGGGCCAACCATGGATGCGGGGGAACTCGTCGCCCTGTGCAAGCTGCTCAACCCGGGCAACGAGATGGGCCGCTTCACCCTCATCTCGCGGATGGGCGCGGGGAAGGTGGCCGAAAAACTCCCGCCGCTGGTCCGCGCCGTGCGCGATGCCGGCTGCAACGTGGTCTGGCTCTGCGACCCGATGCACGGCAACACCACCACCCAGGCCGGCTACAAGACCCGCAGCTTCGACGCGATCCTGGACGAGGTGCGCGGCTTTTTTGATGTCCACGCGGCGGAAGGCACCGTGGCGGGTGGCGTGCATGTGGAGATGACCGGGGCGGATGTGACGGAATGCGTGGGCGGCGCCCATCGCCTCACCGCCGCCAATCTCAGCGAGAACTACGCGACCTTCTGTGACCCGCGGCTGAATGCCGAGCAGTCACTCGAACTCTCCTTCCGGATCGCCGAGGAGCTGAAGGCGAGGCGCGTGACCACGGAGCGGCCGGCGCGCGCCGCCGAATGAGTGGCGAAACGGACTCTGCGATCCATGATCGCACCGATGTCTATTTCAACCGGACCCGCCAGATCGTCGAGAAATTCGGCGATGCGCGGGTCACCTACGCGGTCTTCCTCCGCCGCCCGGTGATCTCCGCCCCTCGAATCGCGGTGGATTGGCTGCGCGCCGTCGCCGCCCAGCGCGGCACCGCCTTCGACATCGAATTGATGCATGAGGAGGGCGAATGGGTCGGCGCGGGCGACCCGCTGCTCTACCTCACCGGCTCCTTCGCCAAGCTCGCGGATCTAGAGACGCTCTACCTGCAGAAGCTGGGCGCGCCCTGCGTCGCCGCCCACAACGCCTACCAGATGTGCCTGGAAATGCCCGCCGCCGCCTTCCTGGCGATGGACGCCCGGCACTGCGCGGGGGCCGAGATGCAGGACATGATGGCCTATGCCGCCAGTGTGGGCGGCCGCGCCGCGCAGAAGGAGGGGGCGCGCGGCTTCATCGGCAACGCCACCCATTCCACCGCGCATTGGTTCGGCCAGAATGCCGGGCGCGGCACCATGCCGCATGCCCTTATCGGCTATGCCGGCTCCACCCTGCGCGCCGCCGAAATGTTCCACGAAACCTTCCCCGGGGAAGGCCTGACCGTGCTGGTCGATTACTTCGGCCGCGAGGTGACGGACGGGCTGGAAGTCTGCCACCGCTTCCCCGGACTCGCCGCTGGCGGCGCCATGGCGCTGCGCCTGGACACCCATGGCGGCCGCTTCCTCGAAGGTCTCGACCCGGCCGAGAGCTACGCCGTGCTGGAACGCCACGCCCCCGCCGCCGTGCGCCGCTATCGCAGCGAGACGGAGTTGCGCCATCTCGTGGGCACAGGTGTCTCCGCCGCCGCTGTCTGGCGCATGCGCGAGGCGTTGGACGAGGCCGGCTTCCCGGCTGTGCGCATCGTCGCCTCCTCCGGCTTCGGCGTGGGCAAGTGCCGGGTGATGGCCGAGGCCCGCGCGCCGATCGACGTGGTCGGCACCGGCAGCTTCATCCCCGACAGCTGGAGCGAGACCTACGCCACTGCCGATATCGTCGAATATGACGGCACCCCCAGGGTGAAGATCGGCCGCGAATTCCTCCTCCGCCACGCCGAAAGCCGCGGCCGTCGAGAATCCTGAGGCGCGAGAGCGCCGCATAGGCCGTGCCTGCGCCGTGGACGTCGTCTTCGTCTGGGCCGGCTTTGTGCTGTTCTCGCGGCTGGGGACGAAGCAGGATTTCACCGCCTGGGACATGGTGGCGCCTTCCTGGGCGCGCTGCCGCTGCTGGCGGTCTTCGGCTGGCCCCGGATGCCATGGCGGTTCAGGCTGGCCATGGTGATGCTCCAATGCTCACCAGCTTGAACCAGATCAACGCCGCGCCGGGGGAATCCCATTTTTGAGTCAGGCCTATAGGGACTTGGTATGACGCCGCGGCTTTTCGGGCGGGGCCTGGGCGGTGGCCGGGTTCTCCGGCCAGTCATGCCGGGGGTAGCGGCCGCGCATGTCCTTTCGTGCGTCCAGCCAGCCGCCGGCCCAGAAGCCGGCGAGGTCGGCGGTGATGGCGATGGGGCGGCCGGCGGGTGAGAGCAGCGCGATATGCAGCGGCACTCCGCCATGGCCCAGCCGCGGGGTGGTGGTGACGCCGTAGAGATGCTGGGCGCGTGCCTCCAGGCGCGGCACTTCCCCGGTATAATCCACCGCGGCCGAGCGGCCCTGCGGCAGCGGCAGGCGGGCGGGCAGGGCGCTCTCCAGGGCGCGGCGCTGCTCGTGGCTGAGCAGGGCCATGAGGAGGGCATGGACATCGAGCGCGCGCAGTTCGGCGAGCTTCGTGCGGCCGTAGAGATGCGGCGCCAGCCAGGCGATGTCGGCGGTGAGAGCCGCGGTGGAGGCATCGGGCCAGGCGGCGTCACCCCGACGCATCCAGCCGATCCGGGCCTGGGCCTGCTTCGCCGCCTCGGTCCAGTCGAGATCGCGCAGCTCCCGCGCCGCGGCGGCCTCGGCCAGGGCCAGGGCCAGGGCTTCGGGGTCGGGGTTTTGCGGCGGGGTTTCCTCCAGGATCAGCGGGCCGAACATCTTTCGACGGCGTGCCGAGACGGAGCCGGTGCGGGCGTCGAAGACGGCGCCCTCCACCCAGGCCAGACGTTCGGGGAAGCGGTCTTCCAGCAGCGCGAGGTCCAGGGGCGCGGCCATGCGGATGCGCGCCTCGGTGCCGACGAGATCGAGCTGCGCCACGGCCAGGAGCGGGGCGCGGCGCAACGGGTCGCTGGCGGCGGTGCGGGCACCGGGGCCGGCACCATCCAGGCCGGCCAGGCGATAGGCGCCTTCGATGGCGCCGCGCCGGGCCGCGATGCGGTCGGGGAAGCCCGCGGCCAGCAGCGGGCCGGCATCGCCGCCGGGCAGCGCGCGGGCGGAAAGGCCGAGGCGGCGGCGATGCTGGGTGGCGGCACGGGCGATGCGGGCCAGGGTGGGGCGATCGGCCGCCGCGTGATCGGCGCCATGCAGCAGGGCGAGGCGCAGGTTGATATCGGCCGGTGCCTCGCGGTCGCGGATCGGGTCGCGCTCCTCCAGCAGGGCTGCGAGGTCGGCGGCCAGCGCCTGTTCGCCGGCATCGCGCGCGGCCAGCATCATGCGGGCGAAACGGGGATGGGTGCCCAGGCGGGCCATGCGGCGGCCGGTTTCGGTGATGCGGTGGTCTGGGTCCAGCGCGTCCAGCGCCCGAAGCAACGCGCGGGCGGCGGCCAGCGCGCCGGCGGGGGGCGCGTCGAGCAGTGACAGCTCCGACGGATCGGCACCCCAGGCGGCGCAGTCCAGTGCGAAGGAGGCGAGCTCGGCCTCCAGGATTTCCGGCCTGTCCTGCAAGGGCAGGCCGCGATGCAGCGCCTCGGTCCAGAGCCGGATGGCGACACCTGACTCGGTGCGGCCGGCGCGGCCGGCGCGCTGCTCGGCGGCGGCGCGGCTGATGCGCTGGGTGGTGAGGCGCGAGAGGCCGGAGGCCGCGTCCAGCCGGGGCGCGCGGCGGAAGCCGCCATCGATAACGATGCGCACGCCGGGGACCGTCAGCGAGGTCTCGGCGATGGAGGTGGCCAGCACCACTTTTCGGTGGGTGGAGGGCGAGAGCGCGCGGTCCTGTTCGGCCGGCGGCAATTCGCCATGCAGGGGCAGGATCTCGGCATCCAACCCGCCCAGGCGTTCGGTGGTGCGGCGGATCTCGCCCCAGCCCGGCAGAAAGGCCAGCACATCGCCGGGATGGGCGCGCAGCGCGTCGCGGATGGTGTTGGCCATGGCCTCGGGCAGCTCGCGGGCGTCGGCCAGTTCGCGCAGGCGGTGGGTCACCTCGACCGGAAAGGCGCGGCCCATGCTCTCGATCACCGGCGCGCCTAGCAGGGTGGCGAAACCGGCACCGTCCAGCGTGGCGCTCATCGCCACAAGCCGCAGCTCGGGGCGGAAATTGCGCTGGATGTCCAGGCAGAGCGCAATGGCGATGTCGGTGTCGAGATTGCGCTCATGTGCCTCGTCGAACAGCACCGCCGCCACGCCCTCCAGCCCCGGGTCGGATTGCAGGCGGCGGACGAGAAGGCCCTCGGTCACCACCTCCACCCGCAGCCTGGGGCCGGCCACGCGTTCGAGGCGGGTGGCGAGGCCGATGCGCTCGCCGAGAGCTTCGCCGAGAAGCTCGGCCATGCGGCGCGCGGCGGCGCGGGCGGCGACGCGGCGCGGCTCGAGGACGAGGATTTTCTGGCCGGCGGCCCAGGGCTCGTCCATCAGCACCAGCGGCACGATGGTGGTCTTGCCGGCGCCCGGGGGGGCGACGAGGACGGCGGAGGTGCCGCCGCGCAGGGCGTCGAGCAGCGCCGGCAGGGCCTCGTTGACGGGAAGTTCGGGAAGCATCCGGCGCAGTGCTAGGCCAGGTGTTCCTTCAGCCTGGGCATCAGCTCCACCAGGTTGCAGGGGCGGAAGCGGCTGTCGAGCTGGAACACCAAAATATCGTCCCAGGCATCCTTCACCGCACCGCTGCTGCCGGGCAGGGCGAACATGTAGGTGCCGCCCGCCACGCCACCGATGGCGCGGGACTGGATCGTCGAGGTGCCGATCTTCTGGTAGCTCAGCATCCGGAACAACTCGCCAAAGCCCTGGATTTCCTTCTCCAGCACGCGGGCGAAGGCCTCGGGCGTCACGTCGCGGCCGGTGATGCCGGTGCCTCCCGTTGTGATGACGCAATCCACCTGCGGGTTGTCGATCCATTCCCGCAGGATGATCGCGATGGCGTCGGCATCGTCGCGCACGATGCGGCGGTCGATCACGCCATGCCCCGCGGCCGTGATGCGCGCGGCCAGCGTGGCGCCGGAGGTGTCGGTCGTCATGTCGCGCGTGTCGCTCACCGTCAGCACGGCGATCTGGATGGGGAGGAAGGTCAGGGCTTCGTTGATCGGCATGGCATGAGTATGCCTCAGTTCAGGCGGGCTGTCCTGCCCACGCGCAGCATGGCGGTGACGTCCTCGGGCTGGGCGAACCTCGGGAAGCTGCCGCCGGCCAGCGCGTCCAGGCTGGGCGAGGGCAGGCCGAGGCGCGAGGCATAGACCCAGCTGAAGCTGAGCACGCGCTGCACGAAGGCGCGGGTTTCGTTGATCGGGATGCTCTCGATGAACAGCAGCGGGTCCTGCCGATGCTGGGCGGAGGGCAGCCAGCGCGAGAGATTGCCCGGGCCGGCATTGTAGGCCGCCAGCAGCCGGATGAGGTCGCCATTCACCGCCTCATGCCGCGCCAGGTAATGCACGTAGCGCTGCCCCAACTCCAGCCCGAAGCCGGGCTCGTGCAGCCGGGCCATGTTTCCGCCGCGCAGGCTGGGGTCATTGGCCATGTAGCTGGCGGTGGCGGGCATGATCTGCAGGATGCCCCGTGCGCCGGCGCGGGAGACGGCGGAGGGGTCGAAGCGGCTTTCCTGCAAGGCCAGCGCGTAGAGCAGCGAGGGGTCCACCCGGTAGCCGCCATCGGGCAGCAGGGTGGGCAGGGGGAAGCGGGCGAAGTCGCGCGGGCGGCCATCCTCGCTCTGGCTGGAGGCGGCGACCTGGGTGGCCAGCGCGGTCATGCCCGCCTGGCCGGCGAAGGTGAGGATGGCCTGGGTGAGCAGTCCATTGCCGCGGCCACGCCGGTAGAGCAGGCGCAGCTCGGCCTCGGCGCGCTCGCGCTGGCCGATCTGCACCAGCGCCATGGCGCGCCAGCCGCCGGCGGTCTCGGCCAGGGCCGATGCATCGGCGGAGGGGTTTTCCCAGGCGAAGCCGCTGGGCAGGCCGAGCGTGCGGCGCGCCAGCATGCCGTAGAAGGTGCGTGGTTCCTGCGCCGCCTGCAGCATCCAGCCGACATAGGCCTGCGGCCTGCGGGCGCGCACGGCGGCGCGCGCTGTCCAGAAGGCGGCGGCGGCGCGCAGCGTGGGCGGCGCCATTTCGGAGCGCGCGGCGCGTTCGAAGAAGCCCAGCGCCTGCTCGTAATTGTCCAGCGCCCAGGCGGCGAGGCCGGCCTGGAAGGCGGCGGGGGCGTTGTTGGCGGAAATCCGCAGCGCCTCGCCGGCCACGCGCAGCGCGTCCTGGTCCTGGCCCATGCGGAACAGCGCCTGCGCCACCTCGGCGCGCAGCTGCGCGGCATAGGCCGGGGTGATGTTGGCGCGGCTGATGGCGACCAGGGCCTGGGCCGGCTGGCCCTCGGTGATGCGGTCGCGCACCGCGCGGTCCAGGCTTGGGTTGCGCACCAGGGCTGGGCCGTTGGGGCGTTCCTCGGGCAGCACTTCCAGCGCCTGGGCGGGGAGCTCGGGCTGCGCCGGCGGCGGCGGCAGCGATGCGCCGCGCGGCAGGCGCTGCCCGAGCTTGCCATGCAGCGCCATGGCGTCGGGATGATCTGAATGATCGGCCAGCCAGGCCTGGAGCTCGACGATCGGCACATCGGCGGTGGCGCGGATGTAGCGGTCGGCCAGCAGGTGGCCCATCAGGCGGCGGTCATCCAGGCGTTCGGTTTCGCGCGCGGCGGCCACCAGGTCGCCCCTCGCCTGGGCCTCGAAGGCGCGGCGCATGCGGGCGGCGTCGGCCGCACCCATCACGGCTGTGGGCGGCGCCATGCGCTGGGGGGCGCGGGCCGCGTGGGCGATGGTCTCGGTGGCCTGCTGCGCCGCGGCCGAGCAACCCCAGGAAAGGGCTGCCGCCAGGGCCACGCCACCCAGGGAAACCCGTGAGGGAGGGAGGGGGCGCGTGCCGGCCGCTGGGAGGATGTCTTCCATGGCGATCGACTCGATAGGGGCCGCGCGCACGCAATGCAACCCAATATTTCACCGAGTGCCAATCAAACCCGTTGGCATCGTTGAAAAAAAAGCTTGAGCCGCTACAATATCAAGGCGTTGCCCGTGGGAATGGCCAGCAAAAAGCCATTTGCCACAATCTAGCCTTCATTCATGCGGCGGTGCAGCATCAGCCAATCATGCCAGGCATCCTTCTTGGCCAGCGGGGTCCGCAGCAGATAGGCGGGATGCAGGGTCGCGAGGGTTGGAATGACTTGCCCATCTTCCATCATGACTTGCAGCCATTTGCCACGCATGCGGGTGATGCCATCCCGCCCACCAATCAGGGCCTTGGCGGCGGTGCCGCCCAGCAGCACCAGCAGGCGGGGCCTTGCCAGCGCGATATGCCGGCGCACGAAGGGCAGGAAGAGCTGCATCTCGGCATCGGTGGGCGTGCGGTTGCCCGGCGGCCGCCAGGGCAGGATGTTGCTGATATAGACGTTTTCGGCGCGCGAGAGGCCAATGCTGGCCAGCATCCTGTCCAGCAATTGGCCGGAGACGCCGACGAAGGGCTTGCCCTGGCGGTCCTCATCGCCGCCCGGCGCCTCGCCCAGCAGCATGACCGGCGCGCCGGGGATGCCATCGGCGAAGACCAGCTGGGTTGCGGTGTCGCGCAGCGGGGAGCCGGCGAAGCCCAGCAGCGCCCCGTGCAGTTCCTCCAGCGTGGCGGCGGCGGCGGCCAGGGCCTGGGCGTCGGTCTGCGCCTGTGGCACCGGCCGCGCCGGGACACCAGGCGGCACCACGGCCAGGGCCGCGGCTGCCGGCGCCGGCCGGACCTGCAGCCCGCGCGGAAACACCTCCAGCGCCTCATCCGCGCCCCAGTCCAGTTGCAGCTTCAGCGCCGCCAACAGGGCCGACTGATCATCCATGCCCGAACCCGCCCTTACGAAGCCCAATTCCCTTCGCTACATGAGTTATGACGGAAATGCGGGAGACAGGCGATGGCCGAGCGGGAAGCGATGGAATTCGACGTGCTGATCGTGGGCGCGGGACCGGCGGGCCTGGCGGCGGCGATCCGGCTCAAGCAGCTTACCCCCGATGCGGCGGTCTGCGTGGTGGAGAAGGGCGGCGAGATTGGCGCGCATATCCTCAGCGGCGCGGTGCTGGAGCCGCGCGCGCTCGATGAGTTGATCCCGGACTGGCGCGAGGATCCGCCGGCGCTGGCCACCCCCGCCGGCGATGACCGCTTCATGCTGCTGACCGAGACCCGCGCCTTCAAGCTGCCCACGCCGCCGCAGATGAACAATCACGGCAACTACATCGTGTCGCTGGGCAATGTGGCGCGCTGGCTGGGGGCGAAGGCCGAGGCTTTGGGGGTGGAGATCTACCCCGGCTTCGCGGCCTCGGAGACCATCATCGAGGATGGTGTGGTCAAGGGCGTGGTCGCCGGTGTCATGGGCATCGTGCGCGATGGCAGCGAGGGGCCGAACTACCAGCCGGGGATGGAGTTGCGCGCCAGCTACACGCTCTTCGCCGAGGGCTGCCGCGGCTCGCTGACAAAGAAGCTGTTCGAGACCTACAATCTGCGCGACGGCGTGCAGCCGCAGACCTACGCCATCGGCCTGAAGGAGCTGTGGCAGATCCCGAAGGAGAAGCACACGCCCGGCCTGGTCTGGCACTCCACCGGCTGGCCACTGAAGAGCGACACCTATGGCGGCTCCTGGCTCTACATGCTGGGGGAGGATCTGGTGAGCGTGGGTTTTGTCGTGGGGCTGGATTACCCCAACCCCTGGCTCAGCCCGTTCGAGGAATTCCAGCGCTTCAAGACCCATCCGGAGGTGCGGAAATTCCTGGAGGGCGGCAAGCGCATCTCCTACGGCGCGCGGGCGCTGAACGAGGGCGGCTTCCAGTCCATCCCCAAGCTCGTCTTCCCCGGTGGCGCGCTGATCGGCGACACGGCTGGCTTCCTCAACGTGCCGAAGATCAAGGGCACCCACACCGCGATGAAGAGCGGCATGGTGGCGGCGGAGGCGGTGGCGGCGGCCCTGGCCAGTGAGGCGCGCGCGGCCCTGCTGGCCGAATACCCGGCCATGCTGGAGCAGAGCTGGGTCTGGGAGGAATTGCGGGCGGTGCGCAACATCCGCCCGGGCTTCGCCAAATGGGGCATGTGGGGCGGGTTGGTGAACGCGGCGCTGGACACCTATGTCTTCCGTGGCGGCGCCCCCTGGACCATGGGCCACCACGCCGACCATGCCAGCCTGAAGACGGCGGCCGAGGCGCCGCGCATCGACTACCCCAAGCCCGACAATGTGCTGACCTTCGACCGCAATTCCTCGGTGTTCCTGTCCAACACCAATCACGAGGAAGACCAGCCGGCGCATCTGAAGCTGCGCGACCCGGGGAAATGGCTGGCCGAGAATTTCGTGAAATACGGCAGCCCGGAGAGCCGGTATTGCCCGGCCGGCGTCTATGAAGCTGTCGAGGATGGCGCGGGCGGCCACCGTTTGCAGATCAACGCGCAGAACTGCGTGCATTGCAAAACCTGCGACATCAAGGACCCGACGCAGAATATCGACTGGTGCACGCCGGAGGGGGCGGGGGGGCCGAATTATATCGGGGGGATGTGAGGCGATGAGTGAAGGCGAACAAAATACAGAGGCTCGTGAGGCGCGGTTGAGACGATTTCTGGAGCGTCAACGCGCCAGACTGGCCTGTCCGTCTTGCAATAGCGATGCGTGGATCGTGGATGAGCTGCCGAACTCAGAACCAGTGCTGCCCTATCACAGCACGTTCCAAGGCAACGCCATCTTGCGCGGAGGTGTCGCCTTGTACGTTCAAACATGCACGAATTGTGCCCTCGTGAGATGTTTCGACCGCGAGCGCGTGGATCAAGGGACATGAGTTCCGCAGATAAGCCGAAATCAAACGTTGTTAGTCTCCGGGTAGGTATGTCGGGAAGTGGCTTTCCCCCAGGCGGCTGACCACCATATGATGGTGATATGGAAATGCGCGTAGCCATTCTCGAGCGTGGGTTCGACGAGCTCCGGGCGTCCATGGGGCGCATCGAGCAATCACAATCGGAACTCGCGCGCGAACTGCGCGACTTTCGCCGTGAGGTGAAGGAAGTCGAACTCCCGGCAATCCGGTCGCAGCTCGCGGGCCTGGACGCCAGCCTGCGCGAGAAGCCCGCCGGTAAGGAATTCCTCGCTCTCGCCAACAGCATGAACGGAACGCTCTACAAAGCTTTCGGGCTGGCGATGACGTTGCTGATCGCGGGCGTTGGTGCTGTGGTTTGGTTGCACCGCCAGGGGCTTTGGTAGCGGACATCGGTGCCCCTGATCCGCATCATGCGCATGGGCGTGCTCGCCTCCACCGGCTGGCTGGTGCTGGCGGCGCTGCTTTGGCAGACCCACGGCTTCCTCTGGGCCTTCCTGGCGGTGCTGCTCTGGGTCGGCCTGCTGCGGCTGTTCCAGCAGGCGGTGCTGGCGCACGCCCAGGCGCTGGCGGCGCGCCATGAGTGACGCGGCCACCCTGCTGGCCGCCGCCCGCGCGCTGGATGATGCGGGCTTCATGCCGAGCAAATCCGGCAACCTCTCGCAGCGTACCCCGCGCGGCTTCCTCATCACCCCCTCGGGTCTGCCCTATGCCCAGGCACGGGTGGAGGATCTGGTGGAACTGGCGCCCGATGGCACCACCCTCGTGGGCCAGCGCCGGCCCTCCAGCGAATGGCGCCTGCATACCGAGATCTACGCGGCCAGGCCCGATGCCCAGGCCATCGTGCACACCCACAGCCCGCACGCCACGGCTCTGAGCTGCGCCCGCCGGCCCATCCCCGCGCTGCACTACATGGTGGCGATGGCCGGGGGCGATGACATCCCCTGCTCGGGCTATGCCACCTTCGGCACGCCCGAGCTGGCGCAGGCCTGCCTGGCGGCGCTCACCGGCCGGCGCGCCTGCCTGCTGGCCAATCACGGCGTGGTGGCCATCGGCGCCACGCTGGCCGGGGCCGATGCCCTGGCGCGGGAGGTGGAGAATCTCGCCCGGCAATACCTGCTTTTGCTCGCAGCCGGCGTGGCGCCGGTGCTGCTGGATGGACCTGAGATGGCGGCGGTGGCGGCGCAGTTCCGGGGCTATGGCCGGCCGGCCTGAGCGATATCAGCGCGGCCCCGCGCGCGCGGCCAGTGCCGCCAGCTCCCGGCGCAGCTCCTTGCCGGCGGCGCTGCGCGGCATGGCGCTCACCCACAGCACCGCGCGCGGGGCCTTGGGGCCGAGGCGCTCGCGGCCATGTGCCAGAAGCGCATCTCCGTCGGGCTCGCCGCGCGCCACCACCGCGATGCAGGGCACGTCCTGGTGCACCGCCGATGGCATGGCGAAGGCGACCACTTCGGCCACCAGCGGATGGCCTTCGAAGACAGCCTCGATGTCGCGCGGCGCCACCAGGATGCCGTCGAAATTCATCAGCTCGTCGGCGCGGCCGCGCAGGAACACATAGCCCTCGGCGTCGATCTCGGCCACGTCGCCGGTGTCGAACCAGCCGTCCCGGAAGCGCGCCGCGTCCCTCTCCGTCGCCGAGAGATAGGCGGTGACCACGCCGGGCGAACGCACCCAGACCCGCCCCGCCTGCCCAGGTGGCTGCGGCCGGCCGGCTGTATCGCGCAGCTCGAGCTCGACGCCGGGGTAGAGTTTGCCGACGGTCTTCGGGTGGCGCGCCAGCATCTCGGGCGTAGCGCAGGTCAGGCTCCCGGCCTCATTGGTGCCGTAGGAACAATGGATGGCCGGCGTCAGCCGCGCCCGCGCCTCGGCGAGCAGCGACGGCGCCAGGATCGAGCCCCCGATGCGCCAGACCTTCAGCCGCGGCAGCCGCGGGGCGTCGGGCGCGCCGTGCGGCTCGCCCATCATGAACCGCAGATGCACCGGGGAGCCCAGGATATGGGTCACGCCATGGCGGTCGATCGCCTGCAGGATCGCCTCGGCATCGCCCGTGTGTGGGCGGGCGACGAGGGTGGCGCCGCTGCCCAGGCAGCGCAGCGCGCAGCGCACCCCGGTGAGGAAACCCAGGCCGGCCAGCGTCACCTCCCGGTCACCCGGGCCGGGCGGCTGCGGCACCGTTTGCAGCACCATCCGCGCGGCCTCCTGCGCATGGGTGATGGCGAAGGCCTTGGGGGTGCCGGTGGTGCCGGAGGAACGGCCGATGACCAGGCAAAGACCGCGAAGAACGGGTCCGTCGAAGCTGGCCGGCGGCGGCGCATTGCCCGCGAGCCAGCGGGCATCGACCAGTCGCACCGGCACACCCGGCTCGGCCGCCGGCGGCGCGGCCGCCAGCAGCCCGACGGCGCCGAAGCGCCGCAACACCGGCGCCGCCTCGCCGCCGCCGGCCTCGTGGGCGGAAAGCGGCAGCAGCGCGATGCCGGCGCGGCCCAGGCCCAGGATGGCCACCACGGCCAGCACGAACGGCATGGTGCCGAGGCCACCGCCGACGACACCGCCCGCCTGCCATCCGGTCGCGCGAAAATCCAAAGCGGCACGGCGTGAGGCGATCTCCAGCGCACGGTAGGACAGTACATGCTCGCCATCGATCAGCGCGGGCGCGTGCGGGATGCGCTCCGCCCATTCCAGGAACAGGTCGATCAGGCTGCCGGGCAGCGGCGGAGCGGTCATGGCGCGGCCTTCGTCGTTTGTCCGACCACTACCATTTCCCGTGCCCGCCAGGCCATGGCCGGCGCAGCCTGCCAGGCCCCGGGCACGGCGCGGAATTTCAGCCCGGCCGTTGGCGCGCGGCCAGCGCCGCCAGTTCCCGGCGCAGCTCCTTGCCGGCGGCGTTGCGCGGCATCTCCGTCACGTAGAGCACCGCGCGGGGGCATTTGGCGCCGAGCCGCTGCCGGCCATGCGCCATCAGCGCCTCCGAATCGCGCGCGCCGCGCGCCACCACGGCGATGCAGGGCAGGTCCTGGCGCACCGCCGAGGGCATGGCGAAGGCCACCACCTCGGCGACCAGGGGGTGGCCCTCGAAGGCGGCCTCGATCTCGCGCGGGGCTACCAGCATGCCGTCGAAATTCATGATTTCATCGGCGCGACCCTTCAAAAAGACCAGGCCCTCGGCGTCGATCCCGGCGATGTCGCCGGTGTCGAACCAGCCGTCGCGGAAGCGCGCCGCATCGACGTCCGTGGCCGCCATGTAGCCGCCGGCCTGGCCGGCGGAGCGCACCCAGACCCGCCCCGGCTGGCCCGGCGGCAGGGGATGGCCGGCGGCATCGCGCAGCTCCATGGCGATGCCGGGGAAGACCTGGCCCACCGTTGTCGGGTGGCGCGCCAGCATCCCGGGCGTGGCGCCGGTCACGTTCCCCGCCTCGTTGGTGCCGTAGACGATATGGATGTTCGGCGTCAGCCCGGCCCGCGTCTGGGCCAGCAGCGCGGGAGACAGGACGGAGCCGTTGAGGCTCAGGACCCGCAGCCGCGGCAGCCGGGGCGCTTGCGTGCCGGCGGTCCTGAGCAATGACGGCAGATGCACGGGCGATGCGAAAAGATAGCTGACGGCGCAGCGATCGATGTGCCCCAGGATGGCCTCCGGATCTGCCTTGTGCGGCATGGCGACCAGGGTGGCGCCGGTGGCGGGGCCACGCAGCGCGCATCTGATGCCGGTCGGGAAGCCCAGGCCGGAAAGCGTCGCCAGCCGGTCATCGGGGCTGATCTGCAGCGGCGCCGGGTGCAAGGCCATGCGCGCGACCTCCTGCGCATGGGTGATGGCGAAGGCCTTGGGCGCGCCGGTGGTGCCGGAGGAACGGCCGATCATCAAGCGGAGGTCGCGCAGCGCGGGCCCGGCGAAGGCCTGGGGCGCCGGCGCGTCGGCCGCCAGCCAGGCCGGATCGATCAGGCGCACCGGCACACCCGGCTCGCCCGCCGTCGGGCTGGCCGCCAGCAACGCGACGGCGCCAAAGCCGCGAAGCAGCGCCGCCACCTCGCCGCTCGCTGCCTCATGCGCGGAAAGCGGCAGCAGGGTGATTCCGGCCCGGCCCAGGGCGAGGATCGCCACGATGGCCTGGGCCTGCGGCATGGTGCCGAAGGCCGCGGCCACGACATCGCCCGGCCGCCAGCCGGCCGCGGAAAAATCCAGCGCCGCGCGGCGCGAGGCGAATTCGAGCGCGCGATAGGAGAGCAGCAATTCGCCATCGATCACGGCCGGCGCGTGGGGGATGCGTTCGGCCCATTCCAGGAACAGGTCGATCAGGCTGCCGGGCGGGTCGGGAGGGGGCATGCGGATGTGCTTCCAAGGGTGGCGCGATGCGGTCGACTTTGCCGCAACGGCGCGGCGGGGGCCACGCCCGTCAGGCGACGTATAGCCCTTGTACCTCCTCCACCGCCGTCGCCGGAGCTCAATCGCTGGCCGGGAAGATGACGCCGCGCGGCGTCAGTGCCGCCGGGCTTGGCCGGCGCGTGCCGCCAGTTCCCGGCGCAACTCCTTGCCCGCGCTGTTGCGCGGCATCTCGTTCAACCACAGCACCATCCGTGGCGCCTTCAGGCCGAGCTTCTGCCGGCCATGCGCCAACAACACGTCGGTCTCCTTCGGCCCGCGCGCCACCACCGCGATGCAGGGCACATCCTGACGCACCTGCGATGGCATGGCGAATGCCACGACCTCGGCGACCAGGGGATGGTCCTCGAAAGCCGCCTCAATGTCGCGCGGCGCGACCAGGATGCCGTCGAAATTCATCAGCTCGTCGGCCCGGCCCCGCAGGAACACGAGGCCCTCGGCATTGATCTCGGCGACATCGCCGGTGTCGAACCAGCCATCCTGGAAACGTGCCGCCTCCGCCTCCGTCGATTGCAGGTAGCCCGCGACCATGCCGGCCGAGCGCAGCCATAGCTTGCCGGGCTGGCCGGGTGGCACGGGTTGGCCGGCGGCGTTGCGCAGTTCGCCCTGGATGCCCGGGCCAAGCAGGCCCGCGACGTTGGGGTGGCGTACCAGAATCTCCGGCGAGGCGCCGGTCACAACGCCCACCTCGTTGATGCCATAGGCGACATTCACCGCCGGGGTCAGCCGCGCCCGGGCCTCCGCCAGCAGGGCGGGCGACAGGGCGGAGCCGCTGACGCGCAACACCCGCAGCCGCGGCAGCCGGGGCGCTTCGGCGCCTTCCCCCGAGGTCGGACTGCCCAGCAATCCGCGCACATGCACCGGGGAGGCGTAGATGAACGACACGCCGTAGTGGTCGATGAGCCGCAGCATCGTCGCCGGATCGGGGTTGGCCTTCAGCACCACCAAAGTGGCACCGCCGCACAGCGCCCGCAGCGAATAGGATATGCCGGTGAGGAAACCGAGGCCGGACAGGATGGCGACCCGGTCCTCCGGAAGGATCTGCGTCGGCGGCACATGCTGCGACATGCGGAACGCCTCCTGGGCATGGGTGATGGCGAAGGCCTTGGGCACCCCGGTGGTGCCGGAGGAGCGGCCGATGGCAAAGCAGAGGTCACGCAGCGCCGGCCCGTTGAAGGCCGGCGGCATCGGGCCGTCGGCCGCCCGCCAGGCCGGATCGATCAGCCGCACCGCGACACCCGGCGCGGCCGCGGGCGGGCTGGCCGCCAGCAGGCCCACGGCCCCGAAGCGGGCCAGCAACGCCGCCGCCTCGTCGCTCGCGGCCTCGTGGTTGGAAAGCGACAGCTGGCCGATCCCGGCGCGCGCCAGGGCCAGGATCGCCACCACCGCGTCGGCGAACCGCATGGCGCCGAAGGCGGCGCCGACGACATCGCCTGGCCGCCATCCGGCGGCGATGAAATCCGCCGCGGCCCGGCGCGAGGCGACTTCCAGTGCGCGGTAGGATAGCAGCTCTCCGCCATCGATCACCGCCGGCGCATGCGGAATGCGCTCGGCCCATGCCAGGAACAGGTCGATCAGGTCGTCGGATGGCGCGGAATGGGTCATGGCGTCGTGTTTCCTGGCGAAGCTGCTGATGGTGGTTCGCGGGAGCGGAGAGGGTCACTGGTGCCGAGTGCCACGAGCTCAGCCCAGGCGGGGGCGGTGTCGCGCAGCCAGGCCGCGAATTCCATCGGCCCCAGCGGGTTGATGTCCAGGCCGATCGCCGCGGCCCGCACACGCAGCGCCGGCTCCTGGAGGCTGTCGGCAACCGCTGCGTGGATGCGCGTGGCCAGCGCCATGGTCATCCCCGCCGGCCCGAACAGGCCTGTATAGGTGGTGACGCCCGCACCGGGCAGCAGCGCCTCGCCCACCGCGGGCACGCCGGGCAGCTGGGCGCTGCGGGTCGGGCTCAGGACCAGGATGGCCCGCAGCTCGCCGCTGCGCAGCCCGGTTGCGAAGCTCGAGATCAGGCCGGAACCCAGCGGCACCTCGCCCGCGATCACCGCGGTCTGGGTCTGCGCACCGCCACGGTACAGCACGGGTTCCAGCCGCAGCCCCGTCCGGATGCCGATTTGTCGCGTCATCAAGTAGGAGGCGCCGGTGGTGCCGCTGACGCCCACGGGCACCACAGCCTGCCCGCGCGCCCAGTCCAGCAGGTCCGTCAGATCGGCCGCGGGATGCGCATGGCCGACGACCAGGACGCCAGCCTCCTCGCCAAACCGGGAGATGGGCGTGAAGCCCGCGGGATTGGCGCCGACCCGCTCCGGCATCTGCAGCGGCAGCACCGAATGCGTCGCCGAGGATCCGATGCACAGCGTCAGGCCATCGGGTGCGGCGCGGGCGCAGGCCTCGCCCGCGATCAGTCCGCCGGCGCCGGCGCGGTTCTCCACCGCCACGGCCTGGCCCAGCCTGCGGCCCAGCGGTTCGGCCACCAGCCGCGCCAGGGTGTCGGTCGCCCCGCCGGGCGCGAAGGGCACGATCAGCCGGATGCCGCGCAGGGGCGCTGCCGCTTCGCCGGTTTGCGCAGCCGCCGGCCACGCGAGCAGCACCACGCAGACAAGGATGCGGATCATGTCGGTGTCGCCGCCGCGGGGCGCAGCGTGTCCAGCCGGACGAAATCCTCGCGCTTCCAGCGCGTGCCCCAGTCGATCCGCGCCGTCTCGGTGACGATCACCTCGAAGGGATGGCCGAGCACCCGGCGCAGCAGCGCCCGCGCCGTCTCACGCTCGGCTTCGGTCAGCGGCCGGGTGCAGCGCAGGAAGGCTTCGATGCTGGTGTCGGCGTATTGCACCACGCGGTATTCCTCGACCATCGGCAGGGTATGCCAATGGTCGCCGACCAGCCGGGCGATCCGTTCGGTGCCATCGGGCAGCCGCAAAAAATTTCGGCGCCGGCCCTGGATGCCGCGCAGCACCGGCAGGGTGATGCCGCAATCGCAGGCCGGCCCCCATTCGGCCACATCGCCGAGCTCATAGCGGATCAGCGGCATGGCGAAGCCCTGTAGCGCGGTGAGCAGCACCCGCCCGGGCTGGCCGATGCCGCAGGGCGCGCCCCTGTCGTCGACGATCTCCACCCGCATCGTCGCGCTCAAGGCATGCAGGTGGTCATGCTTCGGGCATTGCAGCGCGATCCAGCCGACCTCTTCGCAGGAGTAGCGGTCGCAGATGCGGGCGCCGAAGGCGTTCTGGCAGAGCACCCGCATCTGTGGCGTCACGACCTCGCCGAAGGTCATGATCTGCTCGATCCTCGGCCCGCCGGCCCCATCGGCCAGCGCCAGTCGCGCCAGGCGCTGGGCCATCACCGGCGTGGTGACGAGGTAGCGCGGCTTCGCCTCGCGCAACCAGGCCAGCAATGCCTCCGGGGGGTGGTCGATCATGTTGCGCACGCCGCTGCGGCCGGTCGGGCCGAGCATGGCGAAGATGTCGCCCCAGTTATTCCCCTCGGCATCCCTGGCGTCGCGAATCGCGCCGCGGTCGGCCATCTGATCGCGCTTGTGCCATTCGTGATCCAGCATCTTCACCGCCTCGTAGATCGGTTTGTGGATCAGGATGGACTGCTCGACCACGACCGGTTGGCCGGTCGAGCCCGAGGTGCGGGTAACGGCGAATTCATGGTCCGGCATCTGAGGCAGGCGGGCGCGCATGGTCTCGCCGGCGGCGCGGATCTCGGCGCGGGTGAGGATGGGGATGCGGCCGAAGGCGGCAGGGTCGGCGAGGTTGCCCACGCCGGCGAGCCGCTGCTTCCAGAAGGGTGAGTGGGCGGCGGCGTGGCGCAGCAGCAGGGTGGTCTGTGCCGCCAGGGTGCGCGCCTGGGCATCGCGCGGCTGGCAGGAATGCCAGCGCATTTGCCCCAGGACATGCAGCGCCTGCGCCACCAGCGGCGGCAGCACCTGCGGGAAGCCGGAGTGGAAGTTGCGGCGGCGCGGCGTTGCAGGGGGCGCGGCTGGCGGCGGGTTAGAGACGGACGCGACGGCCACGGCTCCGGCGGCTGACGTCGTGTCGGCAGGGATGGACATGCGATTCGCTCCAGAGTCGCGCATTATCGACACGTCGATGTGCCAACAAGGCGGCGCTGCGCGCAAGCCCGCGTGCCTTGCGGCTTTGCCGCGATCGGCGCGGCTCAGGGGCCATGGCCAATCGGCGTGACCGTGCCTTTGCGGCAACAGTGCACCAGTTGCTGTGCCCGCCAGGCCACAGGTGCTGGTGGCGCGCCCGGAGCGGTTTATATCCTGCGAAGAATGGTTCTCTTCTCCCCCCCCGCTCGCGGCGCGCTGCTTGCCGCGGCGCTCCTGCTCGGCTGCGCGGCGGGCGGTGCGCCGGGGCGCCGCGTGGCGACAACGCCGCCGCGCGTCACGCCCCCCGCCAGCGGCACCTATGGCGCCTTTCTCGCCGGTCGTTTCGCGGCCGGTGAATCCGATACCGTCACCGCGGCCGACCAGCTCCTGGCCGCGCTGCGCAATGACCCCGACAATCCGGAGCTGTTGAGCCGCGGGTTTCTGGCCGCCGTGCTCGATGGCCGGCCGGATGCGCTGCGGCTTGCCCGCCGGGTGCCCGACAATGTCGTCGCCTCGTTGCTGCTGCTGGGCAGCGATGGCCTGGCCGGGCGCTGGGAGCGTGCCGAGGGCCGTGCCCGCGCGCTGCCCCGCACCGGCGCCACCGCGCCGCTGGTGCCGGTTCTGGTGGCCTGGGCGCAGGCCGGGCGGGGCCAGAATGACCAGGCCCTGGCGACGCTGCGGCCCTATATCGAACAGGGCCGCTTCCGGGCGCTGAACGCGCTGCACGGCGCCATGATCGCCGACCTCGCCGGCCGGATGCGCGAGGCCGAGCGGCTCGTGCGCGTGGCGATGGCCGACCAGCCGGACCCGACCTTGCGGTTGGCGATGATCGGCGCCTCCATCCTGCAGCGCGCCGGCCGGCAGGCCGACGCCGCGCGGCTGCTCGCCCAGGTGGCGGCCAATGGCGACGAGATCTCGCTGGCCGCGACCGAGCCGGCGCGCGCCACCATCCTGGCCGGGCGCGACGTCACCTCGCCCATCGAGGGCATCGCCGAGGCCTATATCGCCATGGCCGGCGCGCTGCGGGCGCAGGGCGCGGGCGAGCAGGCGGTGGTGCTGGCCCGCCTGGCGCTGCGCCTGCGCCCCGGCTTCGGCTCCGCGCTGCTGCTGATCAGCGACGTGCTGGGCGAGGAGGAGCATGCCGAGGCGGCACTGGGCCTGCTGGGCGCGATGCGGCCGTACGACCCGCTTTGGGGCGTGGGCGCCCTGCGCCGCGCCGGGCTGCTCGACAAGCTGGACCGGCAGGAGGAGGCCATCGCCCTGCTGCGCGAGCAGGCGGACATCATGGCCGCCCAGCCGCAGCCGCTGATCCGCCTGGGCGACATCCTGCGCCGGCGCAGCCGCTTCTCCGAGGCCGCGATCGCCTATGACGAGGCCATCGGGCGCATTCCTCGGCTGGGCGAGCGCGACTGGCCGGTGCTCTACGCCCGCGGCATCGCGCGGGAGCGCAGCGGCAATTTCCCCGGCGCCGAGGAGGATTTCCTCCGCGCGCTCGAGCTGGCACCCGATCAGCCCTATGTCCTGAACTATCTCGGCTATGCCTGGGCCGATCAGGGTGTGCATCTCGACCGCGCCCGCGGCATGCTGGAACGCGCGGTGGAGTTGCGGCCGCAGGATGGCAATATCGCCGACAGCCTGGGCTGGGCGCTGTTCCGCCTGGGCGACCTGCCGGGCGCCATCGAATGGCTGGAAAAGGCGGTGGAGCTGGAAAGCCGCAACAGCACGATCAACGACCATCTGGGCGATGCCTATTGGGTGGCGGGGCGCGAGCGCGAGGCCGAGTTCCAATGGCGCCGTGCGCTGACCATGGAGCTGGAGCCGGGCGAGGGCCAGCGCATCGAGGAGAAGCTGCGCACCGGCCTGCCGGCGGAGGCCATTCCCGCCAGCCTGCGGCGCTGAGCATGCGGGAGCAGGCGCCGGCCAAGGTCAATCTTCACCTGCATGTCGTCGGCCGACGGGCCGATGGGTATCACCTTCTGGACAGCCTGGCGGTGTTCGGCCCGGCCGCGGACAGCCTTGCCATGGCCGGGGCGGGGCCTGCCTCTCTGGCGCTGGAGGGGCCTTTCGCCCGGGGGTTGGCTGCGGAACCCGACAATCTTGTGCTGCGCGCCGCCCGCGCCCTGGCCGAGGCGGCGGGTATCCGCCCCTGGGGCGGGCTGCGGCTGGAGAAGCATTTGCCCATTGCCTCGGGCATCGGCGGCGGCTCGGCCGATGCGGCGGCGGCGCTGCGGCTGCTCAACCGCGCCTGGGGACTGAAATTTTCGCCGGCGCGGCTGCGCGAGATCGCTTTGCCGCTGGGGGCCGATATTCCGGTCTGCGTCGAAAGCCGGCCGGCGCGCATGGGTGGGGTCGGCGAGGTGATTTCGCCCGCGCCAAAACTGCCGGCGGTGGCGCTGCTGCTGGTCAATCCGGGCGAGGCGCTGGCGACGCCTGCGGTCTTCCGGGCGCGGGAGGGCGGGTTCTCGGCGCCCGCCGACCTGCCCGCGGCATGGCCCGGCGCCGCCGCCATGGCCGAGGATCTGCGCCGCTGCGGCAATGACCTGGAGGCAGCGGCGATCCTCCTTTGCCCGCCGATTGCGGCCGTGCTGGCGGCGATCGGGGCGCAGCGGGGTTGTCTTCTGGCGCGGATGAGCGGCTCGGGCGCCACATGCTTCGGGCTTTTCGCCAGGCTGGAGGATGCGCAGGCCGCGCGATGCGCCATGCCCGCGGCCTGGTGGAGCAGCGCCGGCCCCCTTTACGAAGCGCCCGCCTGATGGCACTTCCCCGCGACGCCGATGGTGGGGTGTAGCCAAGCGGTAAGGCAGCGGTTTTTGGTACCGCCATCCTAGGTTCGAATCCTAGCACCCCAACCAGCGCGGCTATTTGATCGCCGCCAGGTCGACCAGCGCCGACAGCCCGCTATGCCCGGCGCCTTCCTCCACCACCGCCTCATATTCGCGGATCTGCAGGCTAGCCATGCCGGCGAAGCCCGCTTCCAGCATCGCGGGCGTATAGAGATTCTCCAGCACCTTCGGCCCACCGGTGCCGTGGCGCAGCTGCGCCTGGCCATAGCCTTCCAGCAGCAGCAGCCCGCCCGGCCTCAGCGCGCGGCGGATGCCGGCGAAGACCTCGTCGCGCAGCGATGGCCCCATGAACTGGATGAAGATCGCGGCGATGACGTCGTATTCCGCCTCCGGCCGGGGTTGGCGGCGATATCGGCCAGCTCGGTGGTGATCGTCACGCCGCGGCTTGCGGCAAGGCGCCGGGCTTTCGCCTGCGCCGTGGGCGAGAAATCCATCGACACCACATCCAGCCCGCGCTCGGCCAGCCAGACGCCGTTGCGGCCTTCACCGTCGGCGACCGCCAGCGTCCGCCCGCTCGCCGGCAGGCGGGCCGCCTGCGCGGCGAGGAAGGCATTTGGTGCCTCCCCGAAGACATAGCCGGGGGCGGCGAAGCGGCCTTCCCAACGCTCGAATTCGCTCATGGCGCGATGCTCCTTTCGGGTCACTCTCCGCGCGCGGCGGGCGCCGCGCCAGACGACCATGCGCATGGCCGGCAGACGGTGCCATGCAAGATGCGCTACGTTCCTGTCCGGACAAGGGAGAATGATCATGCGACTGGGCGAAGGTGAGACAGCGCGTCCCGGTGCGCGGCTGCGGGCGGCGATGGCGGCGCATAAGCCGCTGATCATCCCCGGCTGCTACAACGCCATGTCGGCGCGGGTGCTGGAGGAGGTGGGCTTCGATGCGCTCTACATGTCCGGCTATGGCACCTCGCTCTCGTTGCTCGGCCTGCCGGATGCGGGGCTGGTGACGCAGACGGAGATGGCGCTGAACGCGCGGCTGATCGCCAGCGCGGTGCGGCTGCCGCTGATCGCCGACGCCGATACCGGCTTCGGCAACGCCATCAACGTGGCGCGCACGGTGGAGGAATACATCCGCGGTGGCGTGGCGGGGATGCATCTGGAGGACCAGGTGGCGCCCAAGCGCTGCGGCCATGTGGCGGGACGCGAGGTGATCGACCGCAACGAGGCTGTCGGAAAAATCAGCGCGGCGGCATCTGTGCGCGATGCCATCGACCCCTCCTTCGTGCTCATCGCCCGCACCGATGCCCGCGGCGCGCATGGCGGCTCGATGGCGGAGGCGCTGTGGCGCGCCAATGCCTTCCTGGCGGCCGGCGCCGATCTCGCCTTCGTCGAAGGCCCGGCCAGCAGGGCCGAGGTGGCCGAGGTGTGCGCGGGCGTGAACGGCCCGGTCTTCTACAACATGACAGGCATCTCGCCGCGCATGTCGGAGGCGGAGATGGCCGAGCTTGGCATCGCCGTCTGCATCCTGCCCGGTGCCGCCATGCGGGCCACGCTGATGGCGGTGCATGATTTCGCCACGGCGCTGAAGGAGCGCGGCCCGATGGCCGAGGCGGAGTTCGACCGCCGCTTCCAGCAGCACCCGATCGGCAATCTGCATGCCTTCTCGGGCTTCGATCGGATCCGCGAGATGGAGGCGGAATGGCTGCCGGCGGAAACGGCGAGGAAATATGAGGGCACGCTGGGGCATATGCCCAAGGCGGCGGAATAGGGCGGGCTCAACCCCCTTACGCCGGCATGCCATCGCCGAAAAGCGGCAGCGCCTCGGCCTCGGCCCCGCCGAAATTCGAGACGGTGACGCCGACGAGGCGGATGCCGTCGCGCGGCGGATAGATCGAGCGGACGAGGTCCAGGCTTGCCTGGCGCAGCTGTGCCTGTGTGCTGATCGCGCCGGCCAGGCTGCGGCTGCGGGTGATCTGCCGGAAATCCGCGAACTTCACCTTGACCGTCACCGTGCGGCCGAAGGCCTGCGCCTTTTCGCACCATTCCCAGACATCATCGGCCATGCGCAGCACCCCGGCCTCGATCTCCTCGGGCGCCCGGAGATCGCGATCGAAAGTGGTTTCGGAGCCTGAGGATTTGCGTGTCCGGTCCGGGTCGACCGGCCGGTGATCGATGCCGCGGGCGATGCCGTGGTACCAGGCGGCTGCGCTGCCGAAATGCGCCTGCAGGAAGGCCATCGGCCTGGCCCGCAGATCGGCGCCGGTCTCGATGCCCAGCGCCTGCATGCGCCGTGCCGTGACCGGCCCCACCCCGTGAAAGCGCGAGACCGGCAGGGTTTCCACCCAGCCCTCGCCCATCTCCGGCGTCACCGCGAATTGCCCGTTGGGTTTGCGCTGGCTGGAGGCCAGCTTGGCCAGGAACTTGTTGTAGGAAATCCCGGCCGAGGCGGTCAGACCGGTTTCGGCCAGGATGCGGCCGCGGATCTCCCGCGCGGTGGCCCAGGCGGTGGGCAGGCCGCGCAAATTCTCCGTCACATCCAGATAGGCCTCGTCCAGCGAGAGCGGCTGGATCAGGGGCGTGTAGTCGGCGAAGATGGAATGGATGTGCCGCGACACCGCGCGATACACCTCGAAGCGCGGCCGGACGAAGACCAGCTCCGGACATTTGCGCAGCGCCGTGACCGAGGCCATGGCGGAGCGGACACCGAAGACCCGCGCCTCATAGCTGGCGGCCGCGACCACGCCGCGCGCGGCGCCATGGCCCACCGCCACCGGCCGGCCGCGCAGGCTGGGATCGTCGCGCTGCTCCACCGACGCAAAGAAGGCGTCCATGTCGACATGGATGATCTTGCGGATCGTGTCGCTCTGCATCGCCTCGGGTTGTAGCTCAGTCAGAACGAAAGATGAACAGGAAAGCTGGGCCACTCCTCATGCCTGCTGGCCGTCATGTCCTGCCCGCCGGGTTGGCCGCGGTGCCGCCCGGCCATCCGGAAAAGCCCTACCGCAGGTAGCCGCGGATGATGCTGGCCAGGCGTTCGGGCGGCAGGACCGGCGGCAGCAGCGTCAGGACATTGCCATCCGGCCCGAGCAGGAACAGGAAGCTGCCATGCGCCAGGATCGGCTGCCCGAGCGGGTCATGCCCGACCGGGGTGACGCTGACATGGAAACCCCGCCAGACCGGCACCAGTGCCGCGACATCGCCGGTCAAGCCGATGATGCCGGGGCCGTATTTCGCCAGGCCCTGGCGGAGCCCCTCGGGTGTATCGCGCGCGGGGTCCACCGTGATCATCACCGCGTCGATGGCGGCGCCCGCCGTGCCCAGCGAATCCAGCGTCTCGATCATGGCGGGGATCGCCGCCGAGCAGATCGCCTCGCAATTCGCGTAGCCGAAAAACAGCAGCACATGCCGGCCGGCGAAATCGGCCCGCCGCCGGGGTGCGCCGGTCTGATCCACCAGCGCGAAATCAACGCCGACCGGCACCGGGAAGGCCGCTAACGGTGGAGCCGGAGCTGGAGCCGGCGCGACCGCCTCGGGAGCCGCGCGCCGGTCATGCCGATGGCCGGCATGCGCCAGCGCCGCCATGCTGGGCAGCAGCAGCAGGGCCGCGCCGCACAGCGCACGGCGCAGCGTGCTCCAGGCGATCATCGGCGCCACCTCACTGCGACCGGAGGAAGGGCGCATCGGCCTCGGGTCCGAGCCCGAAATAGCCACGCCGTTCGATCTGCCGCACCACGCGCGGGTCATGCCGGTACCATTCCTCGACCTGCTCGCGATGGGCCGGGTTCGCCGCGATCCAGACCTCGGTCCAGCGCTCGGTGTCGCGCCATGCGGTTTCCCCGGCGCGACGGATGCGCTGCAGGATATAGACGCGCGTGGGGGCCTCGCCCACCATCAGCCCGTCGGTTTCCACCGCCGCCGCGCAATAGGGCAGCAGGTCGGGCACGGCGCCGTTGAACAGCGGCTGGCCATTCTTGGCAACCAGCACAAGCCTGCCATCGACGCCCAGAATGCCAAGCTGGCGCGCCCCGCCGCCGCAAGCCGCCGGGCAATCCCCCGCCAACGTGCAGAGCACGTCGACCACCGTCCCGGCCAGCCGCATCGGCTGTTCGGTCGCGAGACCCCAGCTGGTGGCCTCGCTGGCCGCGGGCTGAGCCTGCCCGCTGGTGGACAGGCCAAGAACCAGGGCTGCGGCGCAGGCCAGCGCTCTCATGCTCATCACAGCGCGCTTCATGGCCGGCGCGCCCGTTCGACGACGTCGTCGGGGATGGCGAAGGGCGGAATCACGCCGAAATCCGTGTGGTTGCGATTCACCAGGCCCAGATCCTCAACCACCCGGTCGACAACGAGGTAGTTGAGGCCGTCGCGCGCATAGGCCTGGCCCCGCGCGGTGACCCGATTGGCCTGGATCGACAGGATGCGTGGGTTGCCATCAACGCTGGAGCCGCCTTCGAGCTTCAGAACCATGTACAAGGTGCCGTCATCGGTCCGCAGGCCCACCGGAATACCCCCCGCGGCACACCAGACGGCGCAGGTGTGGTGCGCCGAGCCGCGCACGGCGTCCGGCTGCCCCATCACACCCGACAGGTAGCACCAGGTATCGAGGATCTCACCGGTGACGGTGATCATGGGGGGCGTCGGTGCCCCAGGCTGCGCGCGCGCCGCGCCGGTGACGAGCGTGACGGCCAGCGCCGCCATAAAGGCCATGCCGCCGCGCCACGGTCGATGCCGCCCGCCCGCTGCTCCGCCTGAATGCCGCATATTCATGCTCCCTTGCAGACCCGGTTGGGGTGGTTTCGCCGATGTTCGGGAAAAGGTTACGCCATGGCGACGCGTTTTTCCCGGCCTCAGCCCGATGCTGCGGGGCGCGCGGTGCAGGGTCAAGCAAATCCCGGCTTTGCCAGCGCGCGCAGGGGGGGTATGGCGTCCCATGCGCATCCTTTTCCTCGGCGATGTCGTGGGCCGCAGCGGCCGCGACGCCCTGACCGAACGACTTCCTGCCCTGCGGGCCGAATTGCGGGCCGATCTCGTCGTGGTGAACGGGGAGAACGCGTCGCACGGCTTCGGCCTGGCGCCGGAGATGGCGCGCGCCTTCTTCCTGGCCGGCTGCGATGTGATCACCCTGGGCAACCACGCCTGGGACCGCAAGGAGATCATCCCCTATCTGGAGGTCGAGCATCGGGTGATCCGGCCGATCAACTTCCCGCCCGGCACGCCGGGGCGCGGGGCGTTCGTGGCGGTGCTGGATGATGGCCGAAAGGCGCTGGTCATCAACGTGATGGGGCGGCTGTTCATGGACGCGCTGGACGACCCGTTCCGCGCGGTGCAGGCCGAATTGCAGAAGCACCCGCTGGGCCGTTCGGTGCAGGCGGCGGTGGTGGATGTGCATGCCGAGGCGAGCAGCGAGAAGCAGGCCATGGGGCACAGTTTTGATGGCCTGGCCTCGCTGGTGGTGGGCACGCATACCCATGCGCCGACGGCCGACCACCAGATCCTGCCCGGCGGCACGGCCTATATGACCGATGCCGGGATGTGCGGCGATTACGACAGCATCATCGGCATGCAGAAGGGCGCCGCCGCGCTGCGCTTCTGGAAGAAGGTGCCGGGCGAGAAGCTGGCGCCGGCCGAGGGCGAGGCGACGCTGTGCGGCGTCTTCCTGGAAACCGATGACGCGACGGGGCTGGCCCGGCAGGTCGGCGCGCTGCGGCTGGGTGGGCGGCTTTCGCAGGTGATGCCGGGGTTCTGAGGGGCGTCAGCCCGTGGTGATGTTGGGCCTCCCGCACCAGCCTCTGCCAGCGCGCCAGGTCGCCGCGCAGCAGGTCCGCCAGGCGCTCCGGCCCGCCGGGCGGTGCCGCCTCCACATTCTGCTGCGCCAGGCGGCGGATGAAGGCCGGGTCGGCCAGCAGAAGGTTGATCTTCTCGTTCCACCACAGCGTGACCGCGGGCGGCGTGCCGGCGGGGCCCATCAGCCCGGCCCAGGCCAGGCTTTCGAAATTCGCCACCTCCGGCACGCCGCTCTCGGGCATGGCCGGCACGTTGGGCAGGATGGGGGAGCGGTTGCGGGCGATGACCGCCAGCGCCTTGATCCGTCCGCCCAGGACCTGCGGCGTGGCCGAGGTCATGGCGTCGATCATGAAATGCACACGGCCCACCGAGAGGTCGAGCAGCGCCTGGGCGGAGCCCCGATAGGGCACCTGCTCCAGCGGCACGCGGGTCAGGCGGGAGAACATTTCCGTGGTCAGGTGCCCCGCCGTGCCCATGCCGGGGTTGGCGGCAATGTAGCGCCCGGGATTGGCCCGCATCAGCGCCACAAGTTCCGAAAGATTGTTCGCAGGCAGGTCGGGCGGCACGACGATGAGGAAGCCGGTCCAGCCCATCAGCGACATGGACACGAGGTCGGTCGTCACGTCGAAGGGCAGGTTGGGGGTGACGGCGGGGTTGACCACCACCGGCGAATTGCTGGTGAGCAGCAGGGTATGGCCATCGGGCTCGGCGCGGGCCACGGCCTGCACGCCGATGGCGCCGGTCGCGCCGGCGCGGTTGTCCACGATGATCTGGACATTGTGCCGGGTCTGCATCTCCTCCGTCAGCACGCGGGCGATCAGGTCGCTCATATTGCCGGGCGGGAAGGGCACGATGACCCGCACCGGGCGCGAGGGGTAGGCCTGCGCCCGGGCAAGCGCGGGAAGGGCCAGTGTGGCCAGGGTGGCGCGGCGGCTGAGGCTGGTCATGGGCGATGTCTCCGTGGCGCGGCTCTCTGTCCGCTTGGGGTCAGTGGCGTTTCCAGTCGAAGGGCGCAGCCCGCGGCAGGCCCAGATTCTCGCGCAGGGTGGTACCGGCGAATTCGCGGCGGAACACGCCGCGCCTTTGCAGCTCCGGCACCACCAGCCGGGTGAAATCCTCATAGGCGCCGGGCATATGCGTGGCGGCCAGGACGAAGCCGTCGCAGGCGCGTTCCTCGAACCATTGCGTCATCTGGTCCGCCACCGATTTCGCCGTGCCGGTGAAGCAGGGGAATTCGCGAATGGTCCCGCGCCCGCTGACGGTGACGAAATCCCCCAGCGTCGGATTCTGCTTGCCCGAGCCCGCCACCACCCGGTCGCGAATGCCCTGCAAGCCCTTGATCCCCGCCAGTTCCTCGTCGGAAAAGGCCTCGTCCATGCGCTTGGAGGCGAAGTCGTAGTTCAGCACCTCGGACAGCAGCGCCAGCCCATCGACCGGCCGCGCCAGGCTTTCCACCAGCGCCCGCTTCTCCGCCGCCTCATCCGCAGAGGTGCCGATGATGGCATAGACCGCCGGGCAGACCCGCACGCGGTCCGGGTCCCGGCCCGAGGCCGCGACCTGCTCCTTGAACCCGGCATAGACCTTCTGGCCCGCCGCCATATTGGGATAGACCACGAAGATCAGATCGCCCCAGGACGCGGCGAAGGACCGCCCCCGCCCGCTCTGCCCGGCCTGGATCAGCACGGGGCGGCCCTGCGGGGTGCGCGGCACGGTGAAGGTGCCGTTGATGTTGTACCAGCGCCGCTTGTGCTCCAACCGCCGCACCTTGGTGGGGTCGGCAAACACCCCCGTCTCGCGGTCATTGATGATCGCGTCATCGCCCCAGGCGTCCCAGAGGCTGAGCACGATTTCCATGAACTCATCGGCGCGGTCGTAGCGCAGATCATGTTCGGGGTGTTCGGCGCGGCCCATATTGTGTGCCTCGCTGTCGTTCAGCGAGGTCACGACATTCCAGGCCACCCGCCCACCCAGCATATGGTCCAGGGTCGCGAAGACGCGGGCGACGTGAAACGGCTCGTAATAGGTGGTGGAGTAGGTGGCGCCGAGGCCCAGCTTTTCCGTGGCCAGCCCCATGGCGGTCAGGATGGAGATCAAATCCAGCTTCACCACGCGGATGCCGTTTCGCACGGCTTCGGCATGGTCGTGGCCGAGTATGTCGGGCAGGGCGAGCCGGTCATCGAAGAAGGCCATATGAAAGCGGCCATCCTCCAGGCAGCGCCCGATGCGCTGGTAATATTGCGGCTTCAGGAAATCCTGCATCGTCTCCGGGTGCCGCCAGGACCCCGGATAGTTCGAACAATTCTGCGCCTGCAGGAAGGCGACCAGCGCCATTTCGCCACGATGGGCCATCAGGCGGACAGGCTTTCGGTCAGCGCCGTCACGCCCTCGGCGGCGTCGAGACCCATCACCAGATCGAGGATGCGCTGGGCGCGGCTGGCGGAAATCTGGCGCTGCGCGTTGGCCATGAATTTGCCCTCGACATCCGCCGATGAAAGCGGGTTGCCGTCGGAGCCGCGGTTGAACTCCTCGCGGTGGCGGAGGCTACGGCCATCCAAGGTCTCGATCACCAGCTCGCCGGAATAGTAGCGCGGGAAGCGGCTGGTGCTGTCGGTCTGGTAGGAGGTGCGGGCGCAGAGGGCCAGCGCGCGCGGGTCGCGGATCATCTCCTCCTCCAGCTCATCGAGGGTGAAGCGGCCATGCAGCAGGCAACTCGCGACGGCGTAGTGCACGCTGAACTGGGCGTCGTAGGAATTGGCCGGGGCGCGCTTTCCGGCCTCCGGCTCACACACCACCGCCACCTGGCCGGGATGGATGCGCACGGTGATGTGCTTGATCTCTTCCGGCCGCAGGTCATGGGCGGCGCGCAGAGCGAGGGCCGCATCGGCAAAGGCGTGGTTGAAGTGGCAGCAGGGGTAGGGCTTCAGCGCGACGTTGCGCATCTCCCACACCTCCCCCAGGCCCTCGGTGCAGCGCGAGAGGTCCTGCGGCTGGGGGCCGTGCATGTGGCTGCGGAACAACCCGTAGCGGCCCTCATAGGCCGCCGGCGGGGCCTTGAAGCCGGCGCGCGCCAGCGCCGTGGCGGTGATGGCGGCGAAACCGGCCCAGCCCGGATGGATGCGCTTGGTCCAGGAGCCGTCCTGGAGGAATTCCATGGAACCCGCGGCCATGGACAGCAGCACGCCCTGTGCCGCGGCGATCTGGGCCGCGGTGCTGCCGGCCAGGCGCCCCGCTGTCAGCGCGCAGCCGAAGGCGCCGACCATGCCGGTGGGGTGGAAGCCCGAGAGGTGAAAGCCGTTCTGCGCCGCGGCGCCGATGCGCGAGGCCGCCTCGATGCCCAGGATATAGGCCAGCAGCGCTTCGGCGCCGCTCTGGCCATGCTCGCGCGCCATATGCAGCGCGGTGGGCACGGTGCTGGCCGAGCCATGGACGATGGCATCCGAATGCGTGTCGTCATAGTCGAGCCCGTGGATCAGCGCGCCGTTGAGCATCACCGCGTCGCGCAGCGGCAGGCGGATGGGCATGGCGATGACGGGGTGGGCGCCGGCGCCGGCCAGGCCCGAGATCGCCATGGCGGTGCGCTTGGCATAGTCGAAGCCGCTCGCCGCGATGGCGATGCCAAGGCTGTCCAGCATGTGGCGCTTCGCCTGTTCCATGACATCGGCGGGGATGTCCTCCACCCGCAGCCCGGTTGCGAAATCGCCGAGCGTGCGGGAGATGGGCGTGGCGGTGGCCAGGCCGGCGGGCAGGCTGTCCATGGAAAATCCTCCGTGGCCGGATTGCAGCGCCGGCTTGTGGGGGCAGCATGGCGGGGGAAATTGCCGCTGTCAAAAGTCCGGACCAATTTGGCTTGTCGAGGGGCGGCGCCCCGCCTATGAGCGGGGGATGAGCCCCAACCGAACCTTCCTCTTCGCCCCCGGCGACCACCCGCGCCGGGCGGAAAAAGTGTTTTCCGTGGGCGCCGATGCGGCGATTCTCGACCTTGAGGACGCGGTGGCGCTCTCGGCCAAGGTCGCGGCGCGGGCGCTGGTGCTGGCGGCACTCGAAAAGCCACGTGCTTGCCGGGCGTTCATCCGGATCAATGCCTTCGACACGGAATTCTGCGTGGGCGATATCGAGGCGGTGGTGGCGCCGCGGCTGGACGGCATCGTGCTGCCCAAGCTGGAAACTGCGGCGCAGCTGGTGGCGGTGGATTGGCTGATCTCCGCCCATGAGCGGGCGCGCGGGCTGCCGGCGCGCGGCATCGAGGTGATGCCAATCATCGAGACGGCGCGCGGCATGGCGGGGCTGGGTGAACTGGCCGCCTGCGCCGCGGGGCTGGGCGGGCGGGTGAAGCGCCTCTCCTTCGGCGCCGGCGACTACACGCTCGACCTCGGCATCACCTGGGATTTGGCCGAGACGGTGCTGGAGGGCGCGCGCGAGAAAATGGTGCTGCACAGCCGCGCCGCCGGGCTGGAGGCGCCGATCGACACGGTCTGGATCGAGCTGCGCGAGATGGAAGCCTTCCACGCCTCCTGCGCGCGGGGCGTGGCGCTGGGGTTCCAGGGCAGGCTGTGCATTCATCCCGACCAGGTTGGGCCGGCCAATGCCGCCTATTCGCCGCCGGAGGCCGAGGTGGCCCGCGCGAAAAAGATCATCGCGGCCTTTGCCGAGGCCGAGGCGGCGGGGCTGGCCTCCATCCAGGTGGATGGGCGCTTCGTGGACTACCCGATCGTCGAACGCGCGCAGCGCGTGCTGGCCGTCGCGGCGCGGATCGCGGCGGCGGGGGGTAAGGGCGCGTAGGTGGCCCTTGGGAGGGCTCTGCCCTCCCAAACCCTCCCGCCAAAGGCCGAAAGGCCCTTGGAACCCAGGAGTTTTATCGGGGATTGGGGGAGGGGGCGGGCGCGACCGCGGATACGGTGCGACCGCCGGCCCCCTCCCCCAATCCCCGATCAGAACGCGGTCCAGGAGCCCGTGGCTCCTGGCGGGGTGAGTTTGAGAGGGGCAGCGCCCCTCTCAAGGGCAGCCAGCGCGCCCCCTAAACCTCCCGCCGCAACGTCGCCCTGTAGGTGAAGCGCGGCGCCGGGTGGCAGCTTTCCGAATGTTCGAAGACCTGGCCCTGCTCATCGAGATACCGCCTGCGGATCAGCAGTGCCGGCGCACCGGGCGGCACCTCCAGCAATTCGGCCTGCGCCTCGGGCACGCCGCAGGCCGAGAGGTCCACTTCGACCGAGGCCAGCCGCAGCCCGAAGCGGCGTTCCATCAGGGCATAGACGGAGCCGGGGGCGAGGCCGATCTCCTCCACCACCGCCGCATAGGCTTGCGGGATGTGCAGGGTGGTGAAGCAGATCGGCGCCTCGGTCACCCGCACCCGGCGGATGCCATCGACACGCAGCCATGCGGCGCCCTGTTCCAGGCCGAGCAGGGCGGCCGCCTCGGCATCCAGCGCCGCGTCGCGGGCGCGCAGCACGGTGAGCCGGGTTTCCTCCGGATATTGCAGCAATCCGCCCAGCCGCGAAAAATCCTGGACGAAGCGGCTGGGCGTGTGGTGGGCGATGACGGAGGTGCCGCTGCCCTGGCGGCGCGCCACCAGGCCCGCTTCCTCGACCAGCCGCAACGCCTCGCGGATGGTGTGGCGGGAGGCGCCGTGCAGGGCGCAGAGCTCGGTCTCGGTCGGCAGCATGGCGCCGATGGGGTGGGTGCCGGCGCGCAAACGGGCCAGCCATTCATCGGCGATCTGGCGGTAGCGGGGC